>NZ_CP192049.1:7914640-8629281 GCF_050942265.1 Kribbella sp. CA-253562
GTCGACGATCCGGACGATCTCTTCCTTGCCGTGCTGGTGGAAGACGACGATCTCGTCGACGCGGTTCAGGAACTCGGGCCGGAAGTGCTGCTTGAGCTCCTCGGTCACCTTCGCCTTCATCTTCTCGTACGAACCCGAGGTGTCGCTGGCCTGGGAGAAGCCGAGGCTGACGGCCTTGGCGATGTCCCGGGTGCCCAGGTTCGTGGTCATGATGATGACGGTGTTCTTGAAGTCGACCACCCGGCCCTGGGCGTCGGTCAGGCGACCTTCGTCCAGGATCTGCAGCAGCGAGTTGAAGATGTCCGGGTGGGCCTTCTCGACCTCGTCGAACAGGACCACGCTGAACGGCTTGCGGCGCACCTTCTCGGTGAGCTGACCGCCCTCTTCGTAGCCGACGTACCCGGGAGGCGAACCGAACAGCCGCGAGGCCGTGTGCTTCTCGGAGTACTCCGACATGTCGAGGCTGATCAGTGCGCTTTCGTCACCGAACAGGAACTCGGTCAGCGCCTTGGACAGCTCGGTCTTACCGACACCGGACGGGCCGGCGAAGATGAACGAGCCGCTCGGCCGGCGCGGGTCCTTCAGACCGGCGCGCGTACGCCGGATCGACCGCGACAGCGCCTTGACGGCGTCGGTCTGGCCGACGTACCGCTTGGCCAGCTCCTTCTCCATGTCCAGCAGCCGCGAGGACTCCTCCTCGGTCAGCTTGAAGACGGGGATGCCGGTCGCGGTGCTCAGCACCTCGGCGATCAGCTCCTCGTCGACCTCGGCGACGACGTCCATGTCGCCGGCCTTCCACTGCTTCTCGCGCTCGGCCTTGGCGTTGATCAGCTTCTTCTCGTCGTCGCGCAGAGAAGCCGCCCGCTCGAAGTCCTGGGCGTCGATCGCCGACTCCTTCTCCCGGCGCACGTTCGCGATCTTCTCGTCGAACTCGCGCAGGTCCGGCGGAGCGGTCATCCGGCGGATCCGCAACCGGGCGCCGGCCTCGTCGATCAGGTCGATCGCCTTGTCCGGGAGGAACCGGTCGGAGATGTAGCGGTCGGCCAGCTGCGCGGCGTTGACCAGGGCGGCATCGGTGATGGTCACCCGGTGGTGCGCCTCGTAGCGGTCGCGCAGGCCCTTGAGGATCTCGATCGTGTGCGCGATCGAGGGCTCGGCGACCTGGATCGGCTGGAAGCGGCGCTCCAGCGCGGCGTCCTTCTCGACGTACTTGCGGTACTCGTCGAGGGTGGTCGCGCCGATGGTCTGCAGCTCACCACGGGCCAGCATCGGCTTCAGGATGCTCGCCGCGTCGATCGCGCCCTCGGCCGCGCCGGCCCCGACGAGGGTGTGGATCTCGTCGATGAACAGCACGATGTCGCCGCGGGTGCGGATTTCCTTGAGCACCTTCTTCAGGCGTTCCTCGAAGTCACCGCGGTAGCGCGAACCGGCCACCAGGGCGCCCAGGTCGAGGCTGTAGATCTGCTTGTCCTTGAGCGTCTCCGGGACGTCACCGCGGACGATCTGCTGGGCCAGACCCTCCACGATCGCGGTCTTGCCGACGCCCGGCTCACCGATCAGGACAGGGTTGTTCTTGGTCCGGCGGGACAGCACCTGCATGACCCGCTCGATCTCGGTCTCGCGCCCGATCACCGGGTCGAGCTTCGATTCGCGGGCGGACTGGGTGTAGTTCCGGCCGAACTGGTCGAGCACCAGGGAGCTGCTGGGAGCACCTTCGGTGGCCCCGGCGCCGGCCGTGGCCGTCTCCTTGCCCTGGTAGCCGCTCAGCAGCTGGATGACCTGCTGCCGGACCTTGTTCAGGTCCGCACCGAGCTTGACCAGGACCTGCGCTGCGACACCCTCACCCTCGCGGATGAGGCCGAGCAGGATGTGCTCGGTGCCGATGTAGTTGTGGCCCAGCTGCAGGGCCTCACGCAGGGAGAGCTCCAACACCTTCTTGGCGCGGGGGGTGAACGGGATGTGCCCACTCGGAGCCTGCTGTCCCTGGCCGATGATCTCCTCGACCTGGGAACGGACAGCCTCCAGCGAGATACCCAGGCTCTCGAGAGCCTTGGCGGCGACACCCTCACCCTCGTGGATCAGGCCGAGCAGGATGTGCTCGGTCCCGATGTAGTTGTGGCTGAGCATCCTGGCCTCTTCCTGAGCCAGGACGACTACCCGACGGGCGCGGTCCGTAAATCGTTCAAACATCGCCAAAGCGCTCCTTGCCTCAGAGGAGTCGGACGTGCCGTGTAGGCCGACCCCCGTACATGCATGCTAGTCCCCGGCATCGACAGGCTCGCTCTCAGCGAACAAGCGACGACCTCTCGTCCGGCCGCCCACTGGGGATCACAAGGGAACAACCTCCGCGGTACCCACGGTGTTCCCGGCGCGCCCGGTGTTCGCCACCAGCGAATTCGCCGCGATAGCTGTCTTCTCAGGCACCGGCCCGGAACGACCGCCGGCGAAGTGTCCACAGTGTGAAACAACCGGAATGCGGACGGTCCCGGCGCCTGGTTCAGGCACCGGGACCGTTCGAATCCTCAGGGGGTGACTACTTCGCCTCGTTGTACGCCGCGCGCACCTCGGCCGAGATCCGGCCGCGCTCGCTCACCTCGTAGCCGTTCTCCTTGGCCCACGCGCGGATGTCGGCGGAGTCGGTCGACGACCGGCCCCGGCTGCGACCGGCCCGGCCGGTGGTACCCCGGCCACGGCCGGTCACCTTGCGCGCCACCCCGACGTATCCGGACAGCG
The DNA here is from genome assembly GCF_050942265.1 of Kribbella sp. CA-253562. Classification (GTDB taxonomy): domain Bacteria; phylum Actinomycetota; class Actinomycetes; order Propionibacteriales; family Kribbellaceae; genus Kribbella. The sequence goes on from NZ_CP192049.1 coordinate 7,917,374, forward strand.
CGTCGCGCAGTTTGGCGGCGTTCTTCTTGGACAGGTCGATCTCGTACGTCGTGCCGTCCAATCCGAAGGTCACGGTCTCGTCGGCCTTACCACCGTCGAGATCGTCCTCGAGAACTACCTGGACCCTTTGCGCCATCGATGACAGTCCTTTCCGCGCCCGCCACCGGGCACAATCCCCCACTTTTTCGGGCTTCCACCTGATTTGTACCGCACAAACCCTGGAGTTGTCATTCAACAGGCGGAATGTGGGGGAAAGATGTGACTAAACACCCGCCCCGGCGCGATCTCGTGCACTGTTCGTGACGAAGGGTATTCACGTCACTCCGCGTATGCGCCGGACGCGGAAATGGACCCGGGAATGGATATGGCCGTTGGTTGTGCTATGCAACAGCCGCCCGGGCCCGTTTCCGGCTCACTCCGGACGCAGCAACGGGAACAGAATCGTCTCCCGGATCCCGGCCCCGGTGAACAGCATGATCAGCCGGTCCAGCCCCATCCCGAGCCCACCGGCCGGCGGCATCCCGAACTCCATCGCGCGCAGGAAGTCCTCGTCCAGCTCCATCGCCTCGGGATCGCCCGCGGCGGCCAGCAACGACTGCGCCACCAGGCGTTCGCGCTGGATCACCGGGTCGTTCAGCTCGGTGTAGGCGACGCCGAGCTCGACGCCGTTGACGAACAGGTCGAAGGCCTCGACCAGGCCGGCGGCGTCGCGGTGCCGCTTGGCCAGCGGCCGGGCCGACTCCGGATAATCGCGCACGAACGTGGGCTGGATCAGGGTGTGCTCACACAGCTTCTCGAACAAGTCGACCGCGATCTCACCGGCATTCTTGCCCGGTTGCAGCTCGACCTCGTGCTGTTCGGCCAGCTTCAGCAGCGCGGGCAGCTCGGTGGTCTGGTCCACACTCTGGCCGACCGCCTCGGAGAGCAGCCCGAAAAGCGTCGCGTGCCGGAACGGCTGCTCGAAATCGATCACCGAACCGTCGCGCGCGGTGACCTCCGGCCGGCCGGCCGCACGGGCGGCGTTGCGGATCAGCTCCTGCAGCAGGTCGGCCATCGTGTCGTAATCACCGTAGGCCTGGTAGGCCTCGATCATCGAGAATTCCGCGGCATGGGTGGAGTCCAGGCCCTCGTTGCGGAACGTCCGGCCGATCTCGTAGACCCGGTCGACGCCGCCGATCATCGCCCGCTTGAGGTCCAGCTCGAGCGCGATCCGCAGCAGCATCTCCTGGTCGAACGCGTTCAGGTGGGTCCGGAACGGCCGGGCCGCCGCGCCGCCGTTGGTCAACTGCAGCACCGGGGTCTCCACCTCGACGAAGCCCTGGTCGTCGAAGGTCTTGCGCAGCGACTTCAGCACCGCCGCCTTGGTCCGGACCATCTCGCGGGCCTCCGGGCGCACGATCAGGTCCACGTAGCGCATCCGGACCCGGGCTTCCTCGCTCAGCGGGTGGTGCTCGTTCGGCAGCGGGCGCAGCGTCTTGGCCGCCATCTGCCAGGACGTGGCCTGCACCGACAGCTCACCGCGCCGGCTGGTGACCACCTCGCCCTGCACCGACAGCAGGTCGCCGATGTCGACCAGCGCCTTGAAGCGGGCCAGCTCCTCCTCGCCGACATCGGCCAGCGACAGCATCACCTGCAGCTCGGTCCCGTCGCCCTCGCGCAGCCGGACGAAGCACAGCTTGCCGGTGTTGCGCAGGAAGATGACCCGGCCGGCCACCGCGACCTGCTCGCCGGTCCGGGTGTCCGGCGCGAGCTCCTGACCGTCGTACCGGTCGCGCAGGTCCTTGAGCAGGTGCGTGCGCGGCACCGAGATCGGGTACGGCTGCACCCCCTCGGCGAGCAGCCGGTCACGCTTGTCCCGGCGGACCCGCATCTGCTCGGGCAGGTCGTCCTGCCCGCTGTCGGGGGTCACCGGGGTCTCACGTGGCTCAGTCATAGGGCAAAGGCTAGTGACTGACCGCCTTCGAGACCGAATCGTTTCCCCGCCCACCGACCGGTCCGGCCGCGCTCAGCTGCTCGGCAACACCGCGACCGGCCCGGAAATTCCGTCCGCCGGATAGTTCACAGATCAGTAAAACGCTTGCCCGGCAGTGCCACGATTGCCGTATGGGGGAACTTCACGCGCTGGCGATCGCGGTACCGACCGGGGGACTCGCGGTGGTCGCGTACCTGGTCGTCGGACTGGTCATCGGCATCGAGAGCATGGGCATCCCGCTGCCCGGTGAGACCACGCTGATCGCCGCCGCGCTGCTCGCGTCGCAGGGTGACCTGCGCCTGGTGCTGGTGATCGGCGCGGCCGCGACCGGGGCGATCGTCGGCGACTCGATCGGCTACTACATCGGGCGCCGGGCGGGCCGCGGGCTGTTCGAGCGGCTCGGTCGGCGCTCGAAGCACTTCTCCGCCGACCGGATCGAGCGGGCCGAGCGGTACTTCCACAAGTACGGCGTCTGGACCGTCTTCTTCGGCCGGTTCGTCGCACTGCTGCGGATCTTCGCCGGCCCGATGGCGGGCATGCTGCGAATGCCGTACTCGAAATTCCTGGTCGCGAACGCGGCCGGCGGCCTGGCCTGGTCGGTCACGATCGGCGTCGTCGCGTACAACATCGGCGACAACGCGGACAAGATCTTCGGCGAGCTGTCGATCTGGGCGCTGGCCCTGGTCGCCGCGGCCGCCGTCACGGCGTACGCGATCTACAAGCTGCGGCAGCGCCGGCGGACCGGCGAGGAGCTGGTCAGCCCGGCGCCGGCCGACGCCCAGTAGGTCAGCGAACCCGCAGCACCAGGCTCGGTGTCGCCGTTCCGTAGACCGGCGTTCCCTGGTACGTCGTACCGGGGACCAGGAAGCGGTAGGCGAACACCCCGGGCCTGGTCGCCCGGAAGCTGATCGTGGCCCGGCCGCCGCGCATCGGGGTCGCCTTGACATTGCCCCAGGCCCGGCCGTTCCAGAACTGCAGCATCGCGGTGCTGTTCAGCGCCGGGCGGACCACCACCGCGGCGTTGATCACCTCGTTGCGGTTGTGCACGTTGCCGCCCGCGTAGCCGGCGCCCTGGATCAGCAGCCGGCTCCGGGTCAGGTAGCTCTTGCTGCTCGACGCACTGGACAGCGCACCGGCCCGGCTGTGCACCGGCACGTACGCCCGGTACGAGCGGGTGCCGCCGGTGTTCACCCGGACCTCGAAGTGCCCGCCCGGCTGGGTGGTCGATCGGCCGGCCAGGACCCACGGTCCGCCCGCGCGGTTCTGCGCGAGCACCACGACCGGCAGCCCGGCCGACGTCGACTGTTGCACCGAGCAACGAGATCCGCCGCAGCTGATCTCCTGCTGGATGGTCCGGCCGCGGATCAGCATCTGCTTGCCGAACGTCCACAACGTCGGCACGGCGGCCGTCGTCCTGGTCGTCCGCCCGGCGATCTCGGCGCCGGCCAGCGAGGCCCACTCGTTTTTCGCCCGTAGCTGGAAGTAGTACGGCGGCCGGATGTTCTTCAGCACCAGGCTCGACTTGGTCGTAGCCGCGCCGACCGGCTTGAACGGCTGCCCGTTGACGCCGATCACCGGCGTGTAGACCTGGCTCCCGGCCGGCAGGTCGAGCGGGTCGTTCGGCGTGAAGTCCTGCTCCGGCGGCGGCACCTTCCAGCTCACCACGACGTTCTTGCCGGACGGCCGCGCGACCGCCTCGGCCGGCCGCAACGGCCCGTCGGTGTCGAACATCGGCGACCGGGCCGGCTTGCTCGTCACCCCACCGCGCGACGTCCCGATCGCCACCGCGATCCGGTAGTTGCCGTCGGGCGGGAACGCCGAGGTCGGGATCGACCACGTGTTCGGCTCGTGCGCCGCGACGTACTTCACGTACGACGGGCTGCTGGACACCACGCCCTCGATCGAGATCCGGTTCGGCGCGTTGTCGTCCTTCCAGCTGACCTGGACCGCGGACCGCGCGTCGTCCCAGCCGACCGAGACGCCGGTCGGGACCGGGTCCGACGTACACGCCGTCAGGGCGGTCCCCGCGACCAGCACCACGGCCACGACGGCAAGCGGCGACCGCACCCTGCCCATCGCACCTCACCGACCTAGGACAACCTGGAACCGCGATGACCATACCCAGCCGACACCCCGCACTGCCTAGCCGGAGGGCCGAATCGTGATACTCCCCACCGAGGTCTGCCGCTCACGCTTCGCCACCGCCGAGCGCGCTTTCCTGGCCACCACCGGTCTGGACCTGCGCCCGCATGTGGTGCCCGTCACGTTCGCCCTGACCGGCGACACCATCGTGATCGCCGTCGACCACAAACCCAAAACGACCCGCAACCTGCGCCGCCTGCGCAATCTGACCGAGAACCCCCGGGCCACGCTGCTGATCGACCAGTACTCCCCCGACTGGACCCACCTGTGGTGGATCCGCGCGGACTGCACGGCGCACGTCGTACCAGAGCATCCGATCGAGGCATTGGCCGCGAAGTACTCCCAGTACGCCGACAACCCACCAGCCGGCCCCTTCATCGTCGCGAACGTCGACAAGTGGACCGGCTGGTCAGCGAGCTAGTTCTCAGACAGTGGTGAGCACGAAGTTCGGCGAGTACGCCGCGGCGACCAGCAGACCGTTGTAGGTGATGTTGGGGACGTAGTACCGGTACGCGACCCGCCCCGGGGCCGTACTGACGAACTGACCACTGGCGCGGCCGGCGTTGATCAGAACGTCCTTCACATGCACCCAGGTCGTGCCGTTCCACTTCTGCAGGTGGATTCGACCGGTGAAGCGTGGCTCGACCGTGAGGTTGGCCGTTGCGGTCTGCCCACGCCTCACGGTTGGCGCTGCGAAGGCAGCGGACGTGATCCGCTGCCCCGTCGTGGTGGTGACCGGCGCCGAGAAGCCGCCGAACCAGGCGTAAGTCTGCACCGAGAGGTCCGGCACCGCCACGCGGTACTGGCGGGTTCCCGCCGCGGTTACCTGGAAGCTGAAGCTGCTGTCGTTCCAGTACGTCGTTGTGGTGCCGACGACGTACCACGCAGAGGTCGCCGAGTTCCGCGCCTGGAGAACCACCATGAACTCGCCGCCGGGGTGCCCGACGTTTCCCTTGATGACGGTCGGCTGTCCGTAGAGGACCCGCGCCGGGACGCTGGTCGTCAGCTGGGCCGAGCTGACGTTCACCTTGGCGCCCACCGGTCCGGTCCCCCACTCGTTGCGCGCCCGCACGCCGAAGTCGTACTTCGGAACGGGGTTGGTGAAGGTCAGGGCGGTCGCCGTAATCGGCCCACCGAGCGGCTTCACCTGCCCGGCGACCTCGTACTGCGGCAGATACCGGATCGCGTCGGGCCGGTCGAGCGGGTCGCCGGGTGTCGAGTCTCCCCAGTCCACCGGAGGCGTCCATTCCACGGTGAGGCCGTCGGCCAACTGCGTGAGTCGACCGAGGTCCGGCCAGGTGACCGGTGCGTCGGTGTCGAACTGCGGCGACGCGGCAACCGGGCTGGTGTCGCCCTCGGCATCGCCCACGGCGACCGCGATGTCGAGAGGGCCGGCGTCCCGAGGAATCAGGTTCGCGGGGACGTCGACGACGTTGGCCGTCCCCGCCGGCACGACCGTCGACCACAAGGTGCTCGTCTGGCTCCGCACCCGAATCACGTTCGAGCGGTCACCGGCCTCGTCCCAGCTGACGTGAACGGCCTGGAAGGTGTTGTCCTTCCAGGCGATCTTGACGTCGATCGGCGCAGGATCAGCGGCCACGGCCGGGGAGGCGGCGAGCCCGCCCAGGACGAGCCCCGTGGACAGTACGACCAGCGCATGCGTCTTCATGGTGATCCCTCAGGCCGTGGTGGTGAGCACGAAGTTGGCCGAGTACGCCGCGGCGTACTTGTAGCCGTTCAGGGTGAGTGCCGGGAGGTAGTAGCGGTAGGCCACCCGTCCGACGGCGGCGGCCTTCACGTAGCCGCGGGCGACGCCCATGTTGCTCCTGACGTATCCGACCGTGCTCCACGTCTTGCCGGTCCAGCGCTGCAGGACCACGGCGTAGCTGCACGTGGGCGAGTGGCGAACCTCGGCTGTCGCGGTCTGTCCGCGCCGGACCGTGGCGGAGGTGAAGCGGGCACCGAAGGGGTTCACCTGGACCGTCATCGCCACGGCCGCGCTGTAGCTGCCGAAGTAGGCGATGCCGGCACTGTCCGTGTAGTTGGGCACCAGCACCCGGTAGTGCCGCGAGCCGGACGCGCCGAGCGGGAACCTGAAGGTTCCGTTGACGGCCTGCTGCGACGAGGCGGTGTACCAGGGGCTGGTCGCGGTGTTCCGGGCCTGCAGGTAGACCGGAGCGTTGCGGGCGGCAACGGTCCCCGTGATCGTGGGCTGCGACGTCGCCGTGCCGGACTTCACCCAGGTCGGGATGACAGCCTTGAGACCGCTGGCGGAGGCACCGCCGAGGCGCCTGCTGACGGTGCCCCACTCGTTGCTCGCCAAGACGTCGATCTGGTACGGCAACGCGTGGCCGGCCACCGTCACCGAGGTCGCCGAGGACGCGGCGGCGAGGTCACTGACCTTGCTTCCGGCAACCAAGCGGGGCGTGTACCGCGTCGAGCCGACCAGGTCCAGCGGGTCGTCGGGAGTCCGGTCGAACTCGGAGAACCCGGCCTTCCACTGCACCCGCAGACCGCTGGTCCCCGACAACGTGACCGAGACCCGCTCGGCGGGTGCGGCGACGATCGTGTCGAACCGCGGGGAGATGCCGGCTGGGCTGGTCTCTCCGGCCTCGGTTCCGACCGACACGTCGAACTGCAGCGATCCGCTGTACGGCTCCAGCCGGGTAGCCGGGTAGTCGACCACGTTCGCCGCGCCCGCCGGAACGAACACCGGCAGAACGGTGGTCGACGTACCGGTCCGGAGCACGACCTTGTTCGGCAGGTCGCCTTCCTCGGTCCACGTCACCCGGACGAACTCGTGCGTCGAGTCCTTCCACCCGATCGTGACACCGCTCGGCGCCGCGTCGGCCGCGAAGGCCGAGGTCGCGGTCAGCGCCGAGCCGAGCAGACCGGCGGACAATGCCAGTACTGGCCATTTCTTCATGGGCAGAAAGCCTTTCAGCGAGTGATGGTCTGATAGAAGGTCGCGCTGTAGGCCGCCGCGACCGTGACCGCACCGAAGCGGTGGGTCGGCACGTAGAAGCGGTACGCGAAGCGGTTGGCGACGTTGGTGCTGAGATACGCGTCGCCGTAGCCTTGCTTGGTGTACACGTAGCCCACCAAGGTCCACGCCTTCCCGTTCCAGCGCTGCAGCTCGCCCCGGCCGTCGATACCCGGCATGACGCTGAGGCCGATCCGTGCCGGGCCGCTGCCCACCGGTGCCGGCTCGCGATACACCGTCGGCCAGACAGTCATCTGGGTGGTTGTGGTGACCGGCGCGCTGTACCCGCCGTACCAGACAGTGCTGGGCGTGGAGGTGACCGTGTTCGCGACGGCGACGCGGTACTCACGGGTTCCACGGCTGGCCAGGGAGAATCGGTAACGGCCGCCGGAGAAGTCCGCGGAGCTGACGGCGTACCAGGCGCTCGCCGCCGTGTTCCGGGCTTGCAGAGTGACCCGAACGGTCGGCGGACCGGAGAAGGTGCCACTGACAACTGTCGGCGAGTCCGCCAGAACCCATCGCGGGATCGACGTCGTGAACGCAACCAGCCGGCCGCGGACCCAATCGCTCGGGGGTCCAGCGTCCCACTCGTTCTGCGCCCGGACAGCAACCTCGAACGGCGGCTTCGGGACGGCGAAGGTGCTCCCCGCCGCGGTCGTCGGCCGGCCGACGTCCACCGGCGCGGCCGTGCCCACCCGATACATGGGCTGGAAGAGCACCGGCGCGTCGACGTCCAACGGGTCACCGAGGGTGTCGCGATCCTGCCGCGGCCAGTTCCGCCAGTCGAGGCGCACCGCCGCACTCCCGGACGGGCTGAATCCCTCGATCACGGGTTCAGCGGCATAGAGAATGTCGAAGGCGGCAGAGAGCCCGACAGCGCCTGCGGCCGTCCCGTCGACGTTCTCGGCGGAGACTCCGATCTGCAGCACCTCGTAGGCGGTCCCCGCCTGCCGAACGGCGCTCTTGGGCAGGTCGATCTCGTTCGCGGCACCGGCCGGAACGTGCCGGACAACTCGGTCCGTCGACTCGCCGCGTGCTCGCACGACGATCCGGTTCGGCCGGTCGGAGTCTTCGCGCCACGTCACGTGCACGTATTGGTGAGTGCTGTCCTTCCAGCTGATCTCGACATCTGTCGGGGCCGGTTCGGCAGCGTGGGCCGCGGGGACGGGCAGGACGACGGCCAGGAGGCCGGCGGACGCGGCTGCGGCGAGCCACTTGGTCATGGAGAGCCTTTCAGGCGGGGACGACGACATTGACGAAGGTTTCGGTGTACGCCGCGGCGAAGCGCAGGCCGCCGTACGTGGTGGCGGGGACGTAGTACCGGTAGGCGACCCGGCTCGGCTTCGCGGTGACGATGCGGCCGACGCCGTACCCGTTCCGCACTGCGACGGGGCCGACGGTGGTCCAGGTCTTGCCGGTCCAGCGCTGCAGTGTGGCGGTGGTGTTCACGGCCGGGTAGACGTTCAGGCGCGCCTCGTTGGTCCGGCCGTAGGTGATCTGGGTCCACCAGAACTTGCCGTACGCAGCGAGTTGGGTGGTCGAGGACGCCGGGGCCGTCGAGGCCGGGTAGAGGATGCTGGATCCGTTGTGGAGCAGGGCCCTCGGTGTCGTCACGCGGTACTGCCTGCTCCCGCCGGTGCCCATCCTGAACGCGAACCGGCCGTCGGATCCGAGCCGCGACGCCACGGTGTACCAGGGACTGGTCGCACTGTTGCGCGCCTGCAGCACGATCGGGCGCTGGTCAGGGGCCGGCGAGTAGGTTCCGGTGAGATCCGGGTTGATCTCGCCGTACACCGCCCAGGCGGGCACCTTCGCCGTGAGCCGGGTCGCCCTGGCTGTCACCAGGTCGGCCGGCCATTGACCGCCCCACTCGTTGTACGCGAGGACCTGGAGCGTGTACTCCGACCGCAGTGTGTACGTCGTCTGGGCGGCCGTGCTTCGCGTGCCGATGTTCACCGGCTGCTTCGTGCTCACGGGCGTGTACGACACCTGGTACGTCAGCGGGACGTTGCGGTCCAGCGGGTCGTTCGGGGTCGTGTCGGTCCGCGGGTTCGGCTTCCACCGCACGGTGCTCGTCCCGGACGCCGACATCGTCGACGAGACCAGGGCGACCGGATCGGGCGCGAACGCGTCGAACGGCAGCGAGACGCCCGGTGCGACGCCGCTGCCGGCGACGACCGCGATCTCCATCGGCTTCAAGTACGACGACTCGAACGCGTTGAGCAGGTCGGCGTCGAGGTCCAGCTGGTTCGGCTGGTCAGCCGGCGTACTGAAGCTCATCCGGGTCCCCGGGTCGTCGCGAAGCCGTACGACGACCAGCGCCGCATCGGTCGACTGCTCGTCCCAGGTGACGGTGACGTGCCGGAAGCTACTGTCCTTCCACGCGAGCCGGACGTTGCTGATCGCGGGGTCCGCCGCCATGGCGGGGGTGGCGGTGAGCAGGGATGCGGCGAGGGCGCCGGTGACCGCGAGTGCCGGCCAGGTCTTCATGTGGTCCTGTTCAGGTCGTGGTGAGAACGAAGGTCGGGGAGTACGCCGCGTGGTACGTGCCACCGGCGACTGTCGCGGTGGGCACGTAGTAGCGGTAGGAGATGCGGCTGGGCGTCGTGCTGCGGACGTAGCCGCTCCCGATGCCGTTGGTGAAACTGACCGGGCCGACGGTGGTCCAGGCGGTGCCGCTGTAGCGCTGGAGGATCGCTGTGCCGTTGTAGCCGGGGCGGACCGTCAGGGCCGCGCGGGCCGTCTCGCCGCGCTTGATGGTCGAGCGTGAGAACACGCCGTACACCTTGTGCTGGACGTTGTTCGTCCCGATGGCGCTGTAGCCGCCGTACCAGACGCGGGCGCCGGAGGCGGTGTTCGGGACCTGCACGCGGTACTGGCGGGACGGAGTGAACTGGAAGGTGAACCGGTACGAGCCGGCGGTGTTCACCCGGGACGTGACGGTGTACCAGGCGCCGGCCGGGCTGTTGCGGGCCTGCAGGATCACCGGACGCCGGTCGGTGCCGAGGATCTTGCCGGTGAGGTCGAGCAGGTTGTCGTAGACGGACCACGGCGGCACCGTCAGCGTCGGAGCGCTCGCCGCGGCGTCGACCAGCTTGGCCGTCGACGCTCCCCATTCGTTGACTTGGGCGACCGAAAAGGCGAAGGCAGGGCCGGGGGCGGTGAACGTCAGCTTCGTCGCCGAACCGGCCGGGCCGACGGTGACCGGGTCCTTCGCACCGACCTGGTACGACGCCTGGAACACCGCCGGACCGGTCAGGTCCAGCGGGTCGTCAGGAGTGGTGTCGGGGACGGCGGGGCCGGACTTCCATTGGGCCGTCAAGGTGCTGCTGCCGGAGATCGCGGACGAGACGAGCTGGGGCACTGGCGGCAGGTCGGTGTCGAAGCGTGGGCTCCCGGTCAGCGGGCTGCTTTCGCCGCCGTCCTTGCTGCCGACCGCTACGGCCATCCGCAGGTCCTGCGCGCCCGCCGAGATCGACGAGGCCGGGATGTCCACCTGATTGGGGGCGTCCGCGGTGACCCAGAACTGACTGATCGGCGTCGTGTTCTCCTTGCCCTGCAGGATGACCCAGTTCGGCTGCGGCGACGTCTCGTCCCAGCTGAGGCGGATCGCCTGGTGACTGGCGTCGACCCACCGGATCGTGACGTTCGTCGGCGCCGGCTCGGCGGCGTGGGCCGGGGTGACGACGACAGCCGCGAGCAGGGCGGCAGGCAGCAGGGCGGCAGACAGGCGCTTCATGGAGTCCCCACGGTGAAGGGGCCATGATCCCCCACGGCCCAGCCAGCGCATTCTTCAGTACGGGGGTTGTGGTTGGCAACAAAGTTGCACTTTGCTGCAAAAACGAAGCCCCGCCCCGGCAAGTTGCCGGAGCGGGCCTCAGGAGTACGGCGGTCAGTGGGCCTCGGCCTGGGCGGCCTCGGTTTCGGTGCCCGGGTTGGGCTCGCCGTTGCCCGCGCGGACCAGTTCCTCGATCTGCTTGCCGGTGTCGGCGTCGACGTTCTTCCAGTACTGGAAGGCCTTCTCGAGCACCTCGCCGTGCACGCCGCCGAGCAGGTGGCCGGCGACGGTGCGGACGAACTCCTCGCGCTGGGCGTCGTTCCAGACCTCGCGGACCAGCGTGCCGGCCTGGCTGAAGTCGTCGTCGTCCGCGCGCAGTTCGTACGCCGAACGGACGAACTCGCCGTCGGCCTCCCAGCAGTCCTCGGCCGGGCCGGTCAGGTCGGAGTACGGGCGGCCGGCGGTGTTCGGGGCGTAGACCGGGAGGTCGCCGGCGTGGTCGTAGGCCATCGGGCCGTCGAAGGTGTAGCTGTTCACCGGGGCCTTCGGGCGGTTCACCGGCAGCTGCAGGTGGTTCGGGCCGATCCGGTAGCGCTGCGTGTCGGCGTAGGCGAAGACCCGGCCGAGCAGCATCTTGTCGGGGCTGAAGCCGATGCCGGGCACGACGGACGACGGCGCGAACGCGGCCTGCTCGATCTGGGCGAAGAAGTTGTCCGGGTTCTTGGTCAGCCGCATCGTGCCGACCTTGACCAGCGGGTAGTCCGCGTGCGGCCAGATCTTGGTCAGGTCGAACGGGTTGATCCGGTAGGTCTTGGCGTCCTCGTACGGCATCAGCTGCACCGACAGCGTCCACGACGGGTGCTCGCCGCGCTCGATCGCGTCGTGCAGGTCGCGACGGTGGAAGTCGGCGTCCTCACCGGCGATCCGGGCGGCCTCCTCGCCGGTCAGGTGCTCGACGCCCTGGTCGGTGTGGAAGTGGTACTTGACCCAGTGCTTCTCACCGGTGGCGTTGATCCACAGGTAGGTGTGCGAGCCGTAGCCGTTCATGTGCCGGTACGACTTCGGGATGCCGCGGTCGCCCATCAGGTAGGTGACCTGGTGCGCGGACTCCGGGTTCAGCGTCCAGAAGTCCCACTGCATCTGGTTGTCGCGCAGGCCGGAGCCGCCGCGGCGCTTCTGCGAGCGGATGAAGTGCGGGAACTTGATCGCGTCGCGGATGAAGAAGATCGGCGTGTTGTTGCCGACCAGGTCGTAGTTTCCCTCGCTGGTGTAGAACTTCAGCGCGAATCCGCGCGGGTCCCGCCAGGTGTCCGGGCTGCCGAGCTCGCCGGCGACGGTGGAGAACCGGGCCAGCATCTCGGTCGTCGCGCCCTGCTGGAACAGCGCCGCCTTCGTGTAGGCACTGACGTCCTCGGTGGTCTCGAAGACACCGAACGCGCCGCTGCCCTTGGCGTGCACGTTGCGCTCCGGGACGCGCTCACGGTTGAAGTGCGCCATCTGCTCGAGGAAGTGCGTGTCGTGCAGCAGCAGCGGGCCGTTGGCTCCCAGCGTGAGGGAGTTGCGGTCGCTCGGTGCTGGTGCACCTGTCGACGTCGTCGAACCGGACGAGACCTCGGTCATGTCACTCTCCTAAGAAGTTCGGTACCGCACGCCTGGACGCCGCGCGGTGCTCAGGGGGTCGCGCAGGACGGGCAGAGCCCCCAGTAGTTGACCTCGGCAACTTCCACCACGAAGCCGGCCGCGTCGACCGGGTGCAGGCAGGGCGCCTCGCCCCGCGCACAGTCGACGTCCTCGATCCGTCCGCAGGCGCGGCAGATCAGGTGGTGATGGTTGTCCCCGACCCGCGGTTCGAACCGCGCCGAGTGCCCGGCCGGCTCGATCCGCCGGACCAGCCCGGCCTCGTCGAAGGCCCGCAGTACGTCGTACACGGCCTGGGTCGAGACGGTCCCGAGCTCATCCCGAACCGCGCCCGCGATCGAGTCGACGTCCGGGTGCGGCAGCCGGTCCAGCGCGGTGAGCACCTGGACCCGCTGGCTGGTGACCCGCAGTCCGGCGGCCCGTAGCCGCTGCACCGCATCCACCGAGGTCATGCCCCGAGCTTGGCAGCTAATCTGGAATCAGTCAAGAAAACACGGTTAGTCAACCAGCGCACACAGAGAGCATCGGAGGTCGGGCGTGCGTCAGCACGAGCCCGGCCGGCGGGCTCAGTGGTTCCGCGTGAACGCCTGATCGAGCCCCAGCAGCGGCAAGAACGGCTCGTGGTGGGTGATCAGGTTGGACTCCGGGACGATCAGCGGAGCCAGGGCGCCGGTCGCGACGACGGGGACGGCGCCGGGCGTCAGGGACTGCTCGGTGAGGATGCGGGTGACCAGTCCATCGACCAGTGCGGTGAAGCCGAAGATCGCGCCGGACTGGAGGGCTTCGACGGTGTTCTTGGCGACGGCGGCGCGTGGGCGGGTGAGCTCGACGCGGCGGAGCTGGGCGGCCGAAACGCCGAGCGCGTCGGTCGCGGTTTCGATGCCGGGGGCAATCGATCCGCCGACGAAGGCGCCGGCCGGGTTGACCAGGTCGACGGTGGTCGCCGTACCGATGTCGACCACGACGCAAGGGGCGCCGTACCGGTTGACGGCGGCGAGCGCGTTCGCGATCCGGTCGGTGCCGACCTCGCGGGGGTTGTCGACCAGCACCGGGAGGCCGGTTTTCACGCCGGGCTCGACGACGACGCTCGGCACGTCGCGGTAGTAGCGGGAGACGACGTCGCGCAGTTCGTGCAGGACATGCGGCACGGCCGAGCAGACCGCGACACCGGACACCGGCGCCTCACCGGCCAGCAGACCTTCGAGCAGCACCGCCCACTCGTCCGCGGTACGGCGGGGGTCCGTGCCCACCCACCAGTACCGCTTGACGGTGCCCTCGAAGACGAGTCCGACGAGGGTGCGGCTGTTCTCGACCGCGACGGCCAGCAGCATCAGGCTTCCTGGAGATCCAGCGCGAGATCGAGGACGGGAGCCGAGTGGGTGAGCGCGCCCACGGCCAGGAAGTCCACGCCGGTCTCGGCGACCGCGCGGGCGACGTCGAGGGACAGACCGCCCGACGCCTCGAGGCGCGCCCGGCCGGCGATCTTCTCGACCGCCTCGCGCAACTGCTCGACCGGCATGTTGTCGAGCAGGATCAGGTCCGCGCCGGACTCCAGCGCGATCAGCGCGTCGTCGACCGAGTCGACCTCGACCTCGACGGCGATCTCGGGGTAGGCCTTGCGGACCAGCCGGAACGCCTCGGCGACGCCGCCGGCCGCGATCACGTGGTTGTCCTTGATCAGCGCCGCGTCGGACAGGCCCATCCGGTGGTTCTGGCCGCCGCCGCAGCGCACGGCGTACTTCTCCAGCGAGCGCAGCAACGGCATCGTCTTGCGGGTGTCGCGGATCACCGCGCCGGTGCCCTCGACCTCGTCGACCCAGCGCCGGGTCAGCGTGGCGACCCCGGACAGGTGACAGACCAGGTTGAGCATCGTGCGCTCGGCGGTCAGCAGCTGACGCGTCTTGCCCCGGGCGGTGAGCAGCACGGCGCCGGCCTTGACCGGCGTACCGTCGGTGACCGAGTGCTCCACCTCGATCTCGTCGCTGCCCGCGACCAGTCGCAGCACCAGCTCGGCGATCTCCAGCCCGGCGACCACTCCGTCGGCGCGAGCGACCAGCTCGGCGACCGAGACCTGCGCCTCGTCGACCGTGGCCGTGGTGGTGACATCGACACCGCCGGCCAGGTCCTCCTCGATGGTGGCCCGGACCAGGTCCTCGACCCACCGCCTGTCGAGCGTGTCATCCATGTCGCTACTTCCCCTCCGATGCTTCCTTCAGCGCCACGAAGGCCGTGGCCGGCCGGGCGGAAGACCCGTCGCCCGCCAGTGTGAGGTCCAGATTGCCCGACCACACCGTGTCGTCACGATCCGGGTGGTCCTCACGCCAGTGCGAGCCGCGGCTCTCCTCACGGGCCGTGCCCGCCGCGACCAGGGCGGACGCGACGGTGACCAGGTTGGTGGCCTCCCAGCTCGGCGTTCCGGGCTCGCCCGCGGGCTGCTCGATCAACCGGCCGAGGCGGTCACCGGCGTCCGCGAGCCCGGTCGCGCTCCGGATCACTCCGGCGCCGACCGTCATCACCCGTTGCAGCTCCGGTACGACGTCCGCGTTCACCAAGCCGGGAACCCTACCGTCGTCGGCCGGTTCGCGCAGGTCGGGCAGGTCGTCGGCCAGCGCGGCGGCGATCCGCCGGGCGAACACCAGGCCCTCGAGCAGCGAGTTCGACGCCAGCCGGTTGGCGCCGTGGACGCCGGTGCAGGCGACCTCGCCACACGCGTAAAGGCCTGGCACGGAGGTCTGTCCGTGCAGGTCGGTCCAGACTCCGCCGGAGGAGTAGTGGCAGGCCGGCGCGACCGGGATCAGCTCGCGGACCGGGTCGATGCCGTGCGAGCGGCAGGACGCCAGGATGGTGGGGAACCGCACCCGCCACTTCTCGTCGCCGAAACCCCGGGCGTCGAGCAGCATGTGGTCCTTGCCTGTGGCAAGCATCTGCCGCATGATCGCCTTCGCCACCACGTCTCGCGGCGCCAGGTCGGCCAGCTCGTGCTGACCCTGCATGAACCGGTTGCCGTCGTGGTCGACCAGGAACGCGCCCTCGCCGCGGACGGCCTCGGACACCAACGGCTGCTGGCCTTTCGCGCTCTTGCCGAGCCAGAGCACGGTCGGGTGGAACTGGATGAACTCCAGGTCGCGCACCTTCGCCCCGGCCCGCAGCGCCAGCGCCATCCCGTCGCCGGTCGAGACACTCGGGTTCGTCGTCGCGGCGTACAGCTGACCGAGCCCACCCGACGCCAGTACGACGGCCCGGCTGCGGATCGCGCCGACGCCGTCGAGTTGCCCTTCGCCCATCACGTGCAGCGTGACGCCGGCGACCGCGCCGTCGTCGGCGAGCAGCAGATCCAGGACCAGCGCGTGCTCGACGAGCCGGATGTCGTCGGCCCGCTTCACCGCGGCGACCAGGGCCCGCTCGATCTCGGCGCCGGTGGCGTCGCCGCCGGCGTGGGCGATCCGGTTGCGGTGGTGGCCGCCTTCGCGGGTCAGCGACAGATCGCCGCCGGCCAGCGTGTCGAACCGGGCGCCCAGCTCGATCAGGTCGTGCACGGCCTCCGGTCCCTCGGTCACCAGCGCCCGGACGGCGGCCGGGTCGCTCAGCCCGGCCCCGGCGACCAGGGTGTCCTGCAGGTGGTCTTCGGGCGAGTCACCCGGCCCGAGCGCGGCCGCGATCCCGCCCTGCGCCCACTGCGTCGAGCCGGACGCGACGACGTCCTTGGTCACCACCAGCACCGACCCGAACTCGCGCAACCTGAGCGCGGCGGTCAGCCCGGCGATGCCCGAGCCGATCACGACGACGTCGACCGTGTCGGTCCATCCGGGCGCGGGCGCAGCTAGCCGTTGCGGAACGGCGGGTGCAGTCATTCCGCGACCGTATCAATGGATTTCATCTGAGAGTGATGGAAATGTTGTCAATGAGACGCGTCGTGCCGACACGCGCCGCGATCAGCATCCGGGCCTCCCCAGGACCGATCACCGGGCCCAGATCAGGCGCCCTGAGCGCCAGATAGTCGATCTTCACCGACGGTACGGACTCCAGTTCGGCATGCGCCGCGGCCAGTACGGCGTCCGGCCCGTTCATGCCCGCCTTCGCCCCCGCGGTGAGCGCCCGGTACAGCACCAGCGCCTCGTCACGCTCGGTCTCGTCGAGGTACCGGTTCCGCGACGACAGCGCCAGCCCGTCGGGCTCGCGCACGGTCGGTACCGGCACGATGTCGACGTCCCAGTCCAGGTCGCAGACCATCTCCCGGATCAGCGTGAGCTGCTGGTAGTCCTTCTCGCCGAACAGCGCCAGGTCCGGCGAGGTCAGATGCAGCATCTTCGCCACCACCGTCAGGACGCCGCCGAAGTGACCCGGGCGGACCATGCCCTCCAGCTCGTCGGCCAGCGGCCCAGGATGCACGGTGATCGACGGCTCGTTGGGGTAGAGCTCGTCGCGGGACGGGTTGAAGACCAGGTCGACGCCCTCGGCCTTGGCGATCGCCAGGTCGCTGGCCAGCGTGCGCGGGTAGCGGTCGAAGTCCTCGGTCGGGCCGAACTGCAGCGGGTTCACGAAGATCGTCAGCACCACGCTGCCGTCGGGTCCGACCCGTTCGCGGGCCTCGGCCAGCAGGGCGGCGTGCCCGTCGTGCAGCGCGCCCATCGTCATCACGACCGCGCGTGGGCGGACCGCCGCCGCGGCGCGCAGTTCGGCCTTGGTCTGGGTGAGTCTCATCGCGGTGCCTCCCCTGTCCGGTCCCGCTCCAGCACCTGTTCCCGCTGGTCCTGCTCCAGTCGGTCCTGCTGTGCGTCGAGCAGCTGAGCGAAGCGCTCCGCCGTCGCCGCGTCGATCCGTTGGTCCTGCGTCACCCGTTCCACCGTGGCCCGGGCCAGCTCGGCGTACGTGCTCGCTGTGCGGCCCCGGAGAACGGCCAGGTGGGCTGCCACCGTGTCCACGTCGCCGCGCGCGATCGGCCCGGTGAGCGCATCATGACCGGACCGCAGCGTGTTGTCGAGAGTTGCGGACAGCAGTGGCCGAAGTGCCGCCACCGGATCGGTGACTCCGGCCTCCAGCAGTACGTCGTACGCCTGGCTGACCAGCGTGGTCAGGTGGTTCGCCCCGTGCACCAGACCGGCGTGGTAGCGCGCCCGGTGCTCCTCGGCGACCCACTGGACGCCGGCGCCGAGCCCCTTGACCAGCCGCTCGACGAAGTCCGTGGCGGCGGCCGGCGCCGTGGCGGTGAACGTCACGCCGGACAGGTCGACCGGACCGCCCGGGAAGGTCATCGGCGGGTGTAGCGCGACCGGCGTCGCCGCACTGGCTCCGAGCACGGCGAGGCCGTGCGCGCCCGACAAATGCACGACGTACTGGTCAGGTGTCAGCGGCAACGCGGCCGCGACGGATCCGATCAGATCATCCGGTACGGCGAGCAGGACGACGTCCGCACGGCGGGTGACCTCGTCCGGAGCCAGCACGGGGACGTCGAGAAGCAGACGGGCGGCCCGGTCGAGCGATGCTCGCGAGCGCGCGCTGACGCCGGTGACGGGGTGTCCGGCGCTCGCCAAGGCTGCTCCCACGGCGCTGCCGGCCCGACCGGCTCCGATGATGCCGATACGTTCCATGTCCACTCTCTACGTTCCAGTCCTCTCGCGAGGTACCAGACGATTGGTGCGGTTGCGGACCAGCGTACGGCGGATCGGCGGCACGTGGTGGAGTCGTGCGTCACAGGTGGGAGCATGAGGCGGTGAGCAGATTCGCCGACCCCTGGCCCGAGCCGACCGGCCGGACCGCGATCCTGATCGCCGTACCGGAGCTGGCCGCGTTCACCGATCGGTGGCGCTCGGCGTCGTACTCGTCGACCCGGCCCGAGCTGCCCCTGAACGCGCTGGTCCCGCCGCACGTCACCGTGCTGGTGCCCTGGCTGCAGGACCCGTCGCCGGAGGACGTGCTGCGGCTGACCGAGGCGGTCGCGGACGTCGCGCCGTTCGAGCTGTCGTTCCGCTCGGCCGGGCAGTTCGAGAACGGGACCACCTGGCTGCTGCCCGAGCCGTACGACGAGGTGCTTGCCCTGGTCAACGCGGTCCTGTTCGCCTTCCCGGAGTGCCCGCCGTACGGCGGTGAGCACCTGGACCCGCACCCGCACCTGACGATCGCCTTGCCCGGCCCGGGCGGTCCGGCGGTCGTCGCGGAGGCCGAGGAGGCGCTGGCCGTGTCGCCGCCGCCGTCGGTCCGGCTGGACGACCTCACGATCTGGCGGGAGAGCGACGACGGCGTCTGGCAGCTGACCGGCTCGGTGCCTCTGGGCGCTCGTGTGTAGCGCGTTCGTCCCCCGAGTCGCCCGTGCGTAGCTTCCGGGAGGCCTGGGACGAGGCGCTGTACGGCGCCGACGGGTTCTACCGCCGCGAGCGACCGGCTGCTCACTTCCGGACCTCGGTGCACGCCTCCCCGCTCTTCGCCGGCGCCTTGATCCGGCTGGCGCGGGAGATCGGCGCCACTCACCTCACTGACATCGGCTCCGGCTCCGGCGAGCTCGGCGCGGCTGTCGCGGCGCTCGACCCGGATCTGACCGTCACCGGCATCGAACTGGACGACGAACTGCCGGCCACACTGAACGGGCTCGTGATCGCCAACGAGTGGCTCGACAACATCCCGTGCGAGCTGGCGGAGCTGGACGACGACGGCGTACCGCGTTATCTGCTGGAGGACTTCTCCCTCGGTCCAGTTGTCGAGGGCAACGATCGCGCGTGGCTCGACCAGTGGTGGCCGCTGGCCGAGCCCGGCGACCGGGCCGAGATCGGGACCACCCGCGACGCCGCGTGGGCCGGGGTGCTCGACCGGTTGGGGACCGGCCTGGCGATCGCGATCGACTACGGCCACCTGCGCGACGGGCGGCCGCCGTACGGGACACTGACCGGTTTCCGCCGCGGCCGTGAATGCGACCCGGTCCCGGACGGCACTTGCGACCTCACCGCGCACGTCGCGCTCGACTCGCTCGGCGGCACCATCACCACCCAGCGAGTCGCGCTGCTCACCCTGGGCGTCTCCGCCGACCGCCCCGGCAACGACCTGGCCCGCAGCGACCCCCTGCGCTACGTCGCCGGCCTGTCCTCCGCCGGCGAGGCCGCTGAACTGCTGGACCCCTCCGGGCTCGGCGCGTTCGGCTGGGTCTGGACCGGCAGAGGCGCGGACGTCGTACGGCGGGCCTCGCGGGCTCTGGTGGTCTGAGCTTCCAGGAGGTCGGCCGCGTCGGCCAGGTCGCGGTGGAGGGCGATGGCGTCGGTAGGGCCCTGCGGGGTGTCGATGTGGACGTTCGCCAGCCGCAGGCGGCGCTGGATCGGCCCCTGCTGGACACGGACCGACTGGGTCTTGTGGTGGAGGACCACTGAGGTCTTGCGGCTCACCCAGCCGCGCTGCGTGACCAGCACCTGGTCGTCTGCGCCGTACGCCAGGTAGCGCCAGCCGACCGGCCGGAGCCACTTCACCCGGCTCGGCGCCTGGTGCAGCTCGATCCGGGACAGGTCGAAGCCGGGCAGGACCCGGGCCAGTACGCCGGCCACCTCGGTGCGCTCGCCGACCGGGAGGAGCTGGACGCCGTTCTGGTCCTCCTCACCGTCACCGGAGACTCCGCCGACCACGCCGGCGATGTCGAGGTCGACGCGGGACCAGCCGAGGCGACGCCAGATCAGCGGCTCGGTGATCAGCAGGCCCTGGACCCTGCCGGGCGGAACGGTCTGGCGCTGCAGGTCGAACAGGCCGCGCTTGGTCCGCAGACCGTCCCGGCTCTCGACCAGCGTGAACCGGTGGTTGCCGACCACCTGCTTCCAGATCGGCTGCACCACACCGAGCAGCAGCGGCAGACCGGCGAACAGACCGACGTGGAACTCGAACACCGTGGTGGCGACGATCAGCCAGATCAGACCGGCCAGACTGCCGAGCACTGTGGACGACAGCAGCGTCGCACCGAGCAACCGGCCGGTGGGGACCACAAGCAGCGGTGGTGGCTCCTGCTCCGGCTGCGCCGCCTCTTCGGCCGCCTCCCTGCCCTTGGCCCGAACCAGCAGGGTGCCGCGCAGCTTGGCGGCCTCCTCGGAGGTGAAGTAGCTCAGCTTGCCGTCGCTGCGGCTGCCGCCGGCCACGTCCATCCGCAGCTCGGCCATGTTGAACAGCCGCGCGACGAACGGCTGGGCCACGTCGATCGCCTGGATCCGGTCGAACCGGATGATCCGCGTCCGGCGGAACAGGAACCCGCTGTCCACCCGGATCGCGTCGTCGGTCAGCTGCCATTTGGTGAACCACCAGGACAACGCGCCGAGCAGGATGCCGCCGACCAGTACGCCGGCCAGCGCGATCCCCGCGATCTTGAGGTTGCTGCGCAGTCCTTCGTTGTTGGCCATCGCGAAGGCGGCGACGACGAAGTACCCCCAGCCCTTCACGAACGGCGTCAGCGGGTGGAGCCGGTCGCCCTCGCGCTCGGTGACCGGTGCGGGCGGCGGGCTTGCGCCGTACGGGAGTGGAGGCGCGGTGTGCGACGGCGGAGGCGCACCGTACAGCGGCGGGCTGGTGCCGTCCTCGGGCGGGGTTGGGGCGTGCTGGTGCCCTCCGGATGGGGCGTTCGGCTCGGTCACAGGCCCCACGCCTGGGCCTGGCCGAGGGCGGACAACCGGTCGCGCAGCCGGCTCGCCTCGTCGGGGTGCAGGCCGGGGATCTTCGCGTCGGTGGCCGGCGTCGCCGTGTGCAGCTCGACCGTCGCGATCCCGTACGACCGCTCCAGCGGACCCGCCGCGACGTCGACGAATTGCATCCGCCCGTACGGCACGACCACCAGCTGGCGGAACATGATGCCGTGGCTGACCAGCAGCTCGTCCTCGCGCTCGGCGTACTTCCAGGACCGCTGGTTGCGCCCGATCAGGCTCCACGACCAGGCGAACCCGGCCGCGACCAGCAGCACCCACAACCCGGCGTACAGCCAGCTCAGCATCAGCCCGAAGGCGAACAGGCCGGCGATCGCGACCAGCCCGAAGAAGATCGCCGACGTCACCCGGCGCACCGCCGCGAGCTTCGGCGAGACCGGCGTCCAGCTGACATCCGAAGGTGCGAAGAGGTCGTCCACGGGTCAAGCCTGTCACGATAGGGGGCATGAGTGCGGAAAGAGTCGTGGGAATCGGCGCGGGAGCAGCCGGGCTGGACCCGCTGTACGAGCGCGGGGGTACCGGCGCCGGGTCCGAGCTGCCGACCACCGACATGGTGCTCAACATCGGGCCGCAGCATCCCGCGACGCACGGCGTCCTGCGGCTGCGGCTGACCCTGGACGGCGAGCGGATCGTCGCCTGCGAGCCGATCATCGGCTACATGCACCGCGGCGCCGAGAAGCTGTTCGAGGTCCGCGACTACCGGCAGATCATCGTGCTCGCGAACCGGCACGACTGGCTCTCGGCGTTCTCCAACGAACTCGGGGTCGTGATGGGCGTCGAGCGGATGATGGGGCTCGAGGTCCCGGTCCGCGCGGTCTGGATGCGCACCCTGCTGGCCGAGCTGAACCGGGTGCTGAACCACCTGATGTTCCTCGGCTCCTACCCGCTCGAGCTCGGCGCGATCACGCCGGTCTTCTACGCCTTCCGCGAGCGCGAGACGATCCAGGCCGTGCTGGAGGAACTGTCCGGCGGGCGGATGCACTACATGTTCAACCGCGTCGGCGGGCTCAAGGAAGACCTCCCGCACGGCTGGCTCGGTCGTGCCGCCGCGGCGTCCACCGCCGTCCGGGGCCGGCTGCCCGACATCGAGAATCTCGTACTGGGCAACGAGATCTTCCGCGCCCGCACCGTCGGCGTCGGCAAGCTGTCACCCGAGCTCATCGCGGCGTACGGCGTCACCGGCCCGATCGCCCGGGCCTCCGGCGTCGACGCCGACCTGCGCCGCGACGAGCCGTACCTCGCGTACGACGAACTGCTGCGCGACGGTGTGCTGCGCGTCGTCACCCGCTCCGACGGCGACTGCTTCGGCCGCTTCGCGCTGCTCCTGGAGCAGGTCAAGGTCTCCCTGGACCTGGTCGACGCGTGCCTCGACCGCCTGGCCTCGATGCCCGCCGGTCCGGTCAACGTGCGGCTGCCGAAGATCCTCAAGGTCCCCGAGGGCCAGACCTACACCTGGACCGAGAACCCGCTGGGCATCAACGGCTACTACCTGGTCTCCCGCGGCGACAAGACCCCGTGGCGGCTGAAGCTCCGCTCGGCCAGCTTCAACAACATCTCGGTCCTGCCCGAGATGCTGCCCGGCACCATCGTCGCCGACATGATCGCCATCCTCGGCAGCATGTTCTTCGTCGTCGGCGACATCGACAAGTAGCCACCCCGGGGAAAGATGCTCGCGGCAACTATGCCCGAGCGAGGCGGCAGGTACGGGCGGAGTACGGGCAGCGGGGTGTCAGCGAGGTCGGAAAGGATGCCGGTGGCATCGATGTGTGTGGGCACCGCCGCCCGCCGAACCCGACCCCTGGAGGAACTCCCCGGATGCGTAAATCCATCGTGGCCGCCGCCACCGCTTTGACCGTCGTCGCGACCGGCCTCGGCGTTGCCGGCCTGGTCGGGACGGCCCGGTCGGCGACCGCGGCGGTCGGCGACGTGCCCGCCGACTGCGGCGTCTTCACCGCGGCGTACCGCTCCGACGGCCAGCGTCTGACCTACGGGTACGACGGTGGTCGGACCAGCACCAAGCAGTACCGCAACGACGACCTCGGCTGGGTGCCGACCGCGCATCAGCAGCTCGGCGGCTCCGGCGACGACACGATCTTCCGCAGTACCGAGATCGCCGCTCACCCGATGGACGGCCGGCTGTACAAGCTGAGTCGCGAGGGTCATCTGCAGGAGGACGGGACCTGGGCGATCATGTCGTCGAGCTCCAGCCACCTCGCGACGGGGTTCGCCAACACCCGGATCCTCGCGACGGCTTCGCCGTACCTGTACCGCGTGGCGGGCAGCACGCTCTACCGGTACCAGGAGAAGTACGTCAACGGGGTCTTCACGTACTCGGCGCCGGTGACCCTGGCGACCGGCTGGGGCGGAGTCAATACCTTGACGTACGAGGGCACGCGCGGAACGGGAACCAGCGCCGTCGACGTACTGATCGGCACCAAGGCCAACGGCGAGCTGCGCGAGTGGCAGATCAACCGCACCACCCCGACCAAGATCTCCGGCAAGACGCTGCGGACGAGCGGGTGGGCATCCTTCACCAGCCTCAGCACCGGCTTCTGCGACGCGCACCCCAACGGCCGGCCGCTGCTGGCCATCACCGCCGACGGCAGGGCCTCGGTGCACTTCGACGCCAACAGCAAGGACGGCGTCGCCACGGACATGAAGGGCGGTTCGCTCGGCTCCCTCGGCTGGACCGCGAAGGCCTACGGCCAGTAACCGCTGCGGTGCCGACGATCCGGTCCTCGGGTCGTCGGCACCGTGCGTCAGTCTTTGACGGCCTGCTGGATCAGTGGGAGCAGGTCCTCGGCGATGCCGGGTGCCAGCGCGATGGTCACGCTCGAGGCGACGTCGTGGGGTGAACCGTCGAGGTCCACCACGACCGCGCCGGCCTCGCGGGCGATGACCGCGCCGGCGCTGGTGTCCCACGGTTTGTTGCTGAACATGACGGCGGCGTCGAGGCTTCCGTCGGCGACGAGCGCCAGGTGCAGCGCGGCCGTGCCGAGCATCCGGATCCGCTGGACGCGCGGGACCAGGAGCTCGATCAGCGCGAACCGGGCGCGATTCTTCTCGGCGGCGTTCTCGCCGACCGCGAAGTCGCCGGCCATCACCAAGGCCTCGGACAGCTCGGTGGTCTTGGCGGCCTGGATCGTTTCGGCGTTGCGGGTGGCGCCGAGGCCGTCCGCCGCCAGGTAGCGCGTCCCCAACATCGGGAAGTCCAGTACGCCGGCCACCTGCCGGTTGCCGTCGACCAGGCCCAGGGAGATGCCCCACAGCGGGACACCGTGCACGTAGTTCACGGTGCCGTCGATCGGGTCGAGGACCCAGGACAGCTGCCCCTCGCCGGGACGAGCGCCTTCCTCCTCGCCCAGGAACGCGATCTCGGGCGTCACCTTCGCCAGATGCTCCCGGACCGCCTGCTCGACCGCGATGTCCGTGTCGGAGGCCATGTCCCGGTCGCCCTTGGCGTGCAGCGCACCCGGCTCACGCGACTCGACCAGATCAGCGGCGATCGCCACCGCCCCTTCGGCGATCTCCAGCAAACGGCGCAGGTCGGTCACAGGCGTCTCCTCAGCAGCGGTCGGTACCAGCAACCTAACCGAGCGGCGGAAACACCTCGGCCATCGGCATCGAGTCCAACAGCTCACGCAGCTCCGGCGAAACCTCACCGTGCACCTGCAGCACAGTCAGCTCCGCCAGCTCGAAGACCTGCGCGAGCACGTCCCCCACATGTTCCTGATGCGCGAGCACAGCCGCCGAATCGGCGTACTCCTCCAGTGCCACCACGTGCCCCGGCCCCCGGAACCAGTCGTACCGCAGCGTGCCCGGCTCCTCAGCCACCCGCCCCAGCAAAGCCCGCACCGCCGCCGAGAACTCCTCCTGAGCCCCATCCCGCACGACGAACTCGGCCCGCACCAGGATCCCCATCAGCTACCTCCAGCCGCCAACGCGTTGCCTCACGCTAACCGCGGGGAGGATCAGGAAGCCGCGAGGCCGCGGAGCTTCAGGTCGACGACTGTCGGGGCGTCGGCGTGGGAGTGCTTGTCGCCGGCCGCGACCACGGTGGCGACCTCCTCGTCGATCTTGTCGAGGCGCTGGTCGATCTTGTCCAGGCGGCGCTGCATCAGGTCGACGAACTCGGCGTTCTCGACGACGCGGGCGCTGGTGATCCGGGAGTACTCCTGGGCGACCTGCGCGCGTTCGTCGCTGTGCGCGAGACGTTCGACCAGCAGCTGGTGGCGGATCAGCAGCGAACAGCCGATCGCGACCAGTACGGCGACGACAGCGGCGGCACGCAGGATCCACGCGTTCTGGGCGAACAACGCGACACTGACGGCCAGGCAGACGACGATCAGCAGACTGTTGGCGGCGGTGAGAACGGTGGTCCTGGTTCGACGGCGGCTACCCCTTGACCCCATGGACGGACATGTTAGGTGGTCTCGTCGGGGTCTTCGGGGATACGACACGCACGTTCGAGCAGCAATCCGGCCGTGACGACCAGCACTGAGATCACCGCGGCGACACCCGCTGTGATCACCCGGTTCCGCGGCCCGCTGGAGCCCACGGCGTCCAGGAAGGATAACGCGAACCCTGCGTACACACCGGTGCACAACGCGCCGACGAACGCGCTGGCTTTTCCGAGCATCAGCAGGAAAACCGCGCGCGACGGCTCGATCCGTTCCCGCCGGACCTGGACCCGCTGGTGAGTGTTGCGCGCGGCAACGAACAGCAGCGCGGCCAGGAACGCCCAGGCGACCAGCGTCAGCCACGACACCGTGGGCGCGACGCCACCGCCGGACTCGATCGCCTTGACCATGGTGACCCCGATCGCCGCCCCGAGGACGGCGATCGCGATCAGCAGGCGCCGGGACGTCGGCCGGACCGAGCCCGGCCGCGGCGGCTCCTTGCCGGGCGCCCGGCCCGGCCCGGGACTGCCAGACACCACTACTGCAGCTCGATGGTCGGCTCGTCGAGCTTGGTGACGCCCGCCGTCCCGACCTTCGCGAGCAGGTCGGCGACCGGGCCGAGGCCCGGCAGTTCGGCGTCCGGCTCGATGTCCAGCCACGGCGCCAGCACGAACGCGCGCTCGTGCGCCCGCGGGTGCGGCACGGTCAGCTCGTCGGACTCGATCGTCTTCTTGCCGTACGTGATCAGGTCGACGTCCAGCGTGCGCGGCGCGCCCGGCACGCTGCGCTCCCGGCCGAACGCCTGCTCGACGGCGTGCGCGCGGTCCAGCAGCGTCTCGACGGCCAGCGTGGTGTCGGCCAGCAGCACGATGTTCAGGTACGGGCCGGACTCCTCCGGCCCACCGATCGGCGCGGTCTCGTAGACCGGCGAGACGTCGACGACCACGACGTCGGGGGTGTCCCGGAGCGCGTCGACGGCGCCCTGCAGGTTCGCCTCACGGTCGCCGAGGTTGCTGCCGAGCGACAGGATCACCTGGCGGATCGGCTTGAGGCCACCGCTGAGGGTGTCCGCGTCGATGACGTGGGGACTAGGGGTCTCAGTCACGGGGTATCTCCGGGTTTGCGCTGCACGGTCAGGACAACATCGTCGAACGGCACGGTGATCGGCGCCGAGGGTTTGTGGATCGTCACCGCGGTTCCGGTGACGCGCGGGTCGGCCAGGCAGATCGTGGCGATCCGCTCGGCCAGGGTCTCGATCAGGTCGACGGGGTCGTTCTCGATCGCGGCGTGCACCTGCTCGGCGACCACGCCGTAGTTCACGGTGTCGGCCAGGTCGTCCGAGGCCGCCGCCTTCCGGGTGTCCAGCTCGAGCCGGACGTCGACGACGAACTCCTGCCCGTCGGCGCGCTCGTGGTCGAACACACCGTGCCGGCCGAAGCCCCGGATGCCGCGGATCTCGATCACGTCAGGGGGCACCACGGGACCGCTCATTGCGCCTCCTCCGATCGACCCCCAGACGACAGTACCGGGGAGGCATGGTGGATCCACAACCGCCAGCCGGACGAAGTTTTGCGGAACACGTTGGTCGCGAGCGCCTTGCCGCCCGCGAAGCCCTCCTCCGGCGCCCCTTCGC
This sequence comes from Kribbella sp. CA-253562, assembly GCF_050942265.1. GTDB lineage: Bacteria > Actinomycetota > Actinomycetes > Propionibacteriales > Kribbellaceae > Kribbella. Next base: position 7,944,577 of record NZ_CP192049.1, read on the forward strand.
CGGACGACAGCACGTTCTCCGTGCACGTGACGTACGCCACGTCGCCGTCGACCCGGGCTTGGACGTCGGTCAGGAAGAACTGGATGTACGGCGTGTTCGCGAAGATCATCGCCCAGGCCCGCATCATCTCCGAGTAGCCGGAGATCGCCGCGTTGCCCGGGTGGATGCAGACCGGATCGGGCTCCGGCAGCCAGACCGCCGCCATCAGGTCCAGGTCGCCGGCCTCGAACGCGTTGTAGAACGCCGTGTTCGCGGTCAGCACGCTGGTCTCGGCCGACGGACCCCGCCCGGCCGACTGTTCCCGGGCGCCCTGCTGCGCGCCGGGCTGGTCCTGGTTCGGCTGCTCTTCGGTCATACCGCTCCCCACCTGCTCGCCACCCGGACCGCGTCCGCACTCGGTGCCACCGCGTGGGCCCGGACGCACCAGGCTCCACTCGCGGCAGCCAGGGCGGAAACAGCAGCGCTCGCGTCGTCTCGTCGTACGGCGGGCCTGGGCTCGCCGGTCTCCTCGTCGGCGAGCAGCCTACCGAGGAACGCCTTGCGGGAGGCACCGATCAGCAACGGCCGCTCCAGTACGGCGAACTCGCGCAGCCGGCGCAGCACCTCCCAGTTGTGGTCCGCGTTCTTCGCGAAGCCCAGTCCGGGGTCGAGCGCCACCTTCGCGAGGTCGATCCCGGCGGCGGCGATCGCCTCCAGCCGGACAGCCAGCTCGGCGATCACCTCGGCCACCACGTCGTCGTACCGGGCCCGGTTCTGCATGTCGGCGGAGTGGCCACGCCAGTGCATGCACACGTACGGCGTACCGCGCTCGGCCACCAGCGGCAGCATGTCGGGGTCGGCCAGGCCGCCGGACACGTCGTTGATCATCACCGCGCCCGCGTCGAGCGCCAGGGCGGCGACGTCGGCGCGCATCGTGTCGATCGAGATCAGCGCGCCGTCGGCGGCCAGCGCCTCGATCACCGGCAGCACCCGGCGGATCTCCTCGGCCGGCTCGGGCCGCTGCGCCCCCGGCCGGGTCGACTCACCACCGACGTCCAGCAGGTCGGCGCCCTCGGCGAGCAACTCCCGCCCGTGTTTGATCGCGGCGGCCGGCTCGAACCACTCCCCGCCGTCGGAGAACGAGTCCGGAGTCACGTTGACGACGCCCATCACCAGCGCGCGGTCCGGTGTGGGCAGTCCCTGAACATGACTCGGTGGGGCAGTTCGCACTGGACCACCGTAGTGGTCCCGGCCGAACTGCCCCACCTAGGTACCAGGCCCCCATCAACTCCCGAGCGCCTGCCGGGGGTCGCTAACCCAGTACCAATGAGGCGTTGCTGGCGGACAGCGCCTCACCGATCGGTTGTGAGTACGACTCGTTGGCCTGGCCGTGCTTCTGCAGGCACTCGCCGCTGATCAGCGCCGCGCCGCTGGTGATGCCCAGCGCGTAGCTGCCGCTCAGGTTCGCGCCGCCGGAGTCGCCAGTCTGGACGCAGGCGGTGTGCTGATACAGGCCCTTCACGATCTGGTTGTTGCCGTAGTTCACGGTGACGTTCTTGGCCACTACCCGGCCGCAGGACCAGCGGGTGGTCTTGCCGGACTTGCAGACCGAGGCGCCGACGGTCACGCCGGCCGTGCCCTGGATCCGGACGTCGCCGTCGTTCCAGCGCTCGACCTCGCCGCGCTGGTCCCAGCCGTCGATCACCCGCACGGTGCCGAAGTCGTTGCCGGGGTAGCTCGAGCTGCGGGTCTCGCCGAGCACGTAGCCGTTGCGGGAGAACGACGGCCGGCCCGCCGTACAGTGCCCGGCGGTCAGGAAGATCCGGCTGCCGTCGTCGGCGCGGGCGTTGAAGCCCAGCGAGCAGGTGTAACCGGTGTTCTTGTCGACCTGGACGCCACCGCGCAGGCCGAAGTCGTCGGCGGTCGGCCGGACCGTGCCGGGCGACCTGCGGATCGTCACGCGGTCGCCGTTCGCCTCGGCCCGCCGGACGAACCGCTGGGTGAGCACGTCCCGGGCGCCGTCGGGCACGGTGACGACGACCGTGCCGGTGATCGGGTCGACGTACCAGGACTTCACCTTGCCGGCGGTCGAGCCGACGGCGACCTTGTCGAGGTCCCGCTGGACCGCCTGCAGCTGCGCCGCGGTGAACCGGACCAACCGCGGGATCGCGCCCGCCGCCCGGACCAGCTCCGCGGTCGCCTCGTCCGGGACAGCGACCACCAGCTCACCCGCGTCGTCCAGGTAACTGCCGACGATCCGGGACCCGAGCCGGGTCTCCACCGCGTTGGCCTTGAGGATCTCCTGGTGCTGCAGCAGCTCGACATCCTGCGCGTCGACCGTGCTGCCCGTCCCCGCCTGTCCCGCGCGGGATTCCGCCTGCGCACCGTTCGCCGCGACCAGTCCCGCCGCCGTCAGAGCAACGATTCCGGCAACTGCGGCACCCACCCGGCAACGCCCTGACATACGTTCCTCCTCACGAAGGCGCCCCGCACCCGAGTCGGAACGCCACTACGGAACGTAAACGTTCAACCACGGAATGTCCATGGGAAACAGCCTCTGAGTTCTCAACGACCTGAACGCTCCCGGGCTATGCCTTCGACCCGCAAACACCCGAAACGGCTTACCAATGAGCCGAAGACCAGCTCACGTCAGCTCGTGCTCAGCCCGTCCACCACTCTGCGCCTGCGACAGACTTTCCAGCAGCCTGCGGGCGTTCGCCGGCACGCGCAGCAGGTAGGCCGTCTCTTCAAGCGCCCGGTAGTCGTCCATCGACAGCAGAACCGCGTCACCAGCCGTAGACGTGATCTCCACGGGAGTGCGGTCATTGTTCACTTGCCGGATCAGTGGAAGGAGGTTGCGCCGAGCCGCCGAAACCGTGATCGCCATGCGCCACCCCTCCGGTCTCAGCCGACGATCAGGCTCATCGCTTCGGCGCGGGTGGAGGGGTTGCGGAGCTGGCCGCGGACGGCGGAGGTGATGGTTTTCGCGCCGGGTTTGCGGACGCCGCGCATGGTCATGCACAGGTGCTCGCACTCGATCACGACGATCACGCCGCGCGGTTTGAGGATCTCCACCAGGGATTCGGCGACCTGCGTGGTCAGCCGCTCCTGCACCTGTGGGCGCTTGGCGTAGACGTCGACCAGGCGGGCCAGCTTCGACAGCCCGGTGATCCGGCCGTCCGGGCCGGGGATGTAGCCGACGTGCGCGACGCCGGTGAACGGGACCAGGTGGTGCTCGCACATCGACCACACCTCGATGTCCTTGACCAGGATCATCTCGTCGTGGCCGAGATCGAACGTCGTGGTCAGCACGTCCGTCGCGGTCAGCCCCAGCCCGGCGGTGATCTCCGCGTACGAGCGGGCCACCCGGGCCGGGGTCTCCTTGAGGCCCTCCCGGTCCGGGTCCTCGCCGATCGCGATCAGCAGCTCGCGAACGGCCCGCTCGGCCCGCTCGTGGTCGAACGTGGGGGATGTCACCGGGTTACTCCGCCGGAGGGGTCGCGCCGCCGCCGTAGTTCGGGCCGTGCGCCGCCTCGTCGGGGCCGACCGAGCCGCCGGGGATCACGTCGGACAGCGAGCCGTTCTGCTCACCGCGGCTCGGCAGCGGCTTGACCGGCGGCTGCTCCGACGGCACCCGGGTGGACGAACCGGTCCAGGCCGGCCGGAGCTCACGCTTGCGCACCGGCGCGAAGATCTCGGCGATCTCGCCCTTGTCCAGCGTCTCCTTCTCCAGCAACTGCTCGACCAGGTGATCCAGCACCGCACGGTTCTCGACCAGGATGTCGAAGGCTTCCTGGTGCGCGTTCAGGATCAGCTTGCCGACCTCCTCGTCGACCGCCGCGGCGATCTCCTCGGAGTAGTTGCGCTGGCTGCCCAGGTCGCGGCCCAGGAACGGCTCACCGGAGTCCTGGCCGAACTTGATCGCGCCCAGCCGCTCGGTCATGCCGTACTGGGTGACCATCGCGCGGGCCAGCGCGGTCGCCTTCTCGATGTCGTTGCTCGCGCCCGTGGTCGGGTCGTGGAACACCATCTCCTCGGCGGCGCGGCCGCCGAGCATGTAGGCCAGCTTGTCCAGCATCTCCGACCGGGTGGTGGAGTACTTGTCCTCGTCCGGCAGCACCATCGTGTACCCCAGCGCGCGACCGCGCGGCAGGATCGTCACCTTGTGCACCGGGTCGGAGTGCGGCAGCGCGGCGGCGACCAGGGCGTGTCCGCCCTCGTGGTACGCCGTGAGCACCTTCTCCTTGTCCGACATCAACCGGGTCCGGCGCTGCGGACCGGCGATCACGCGGTCGATCGCCTCGTCGAGCGCGTGCTTGTCGATCTGCTGCTTGTTCAGCCGGGCGGTCAGCAGGGCCGCCTCGTTCAGCACGTTGGCCAGGTCGGCACCGGTGAAGCCCGGCGTCCGGCGGGCGACCGCCGTCAGGTCCGCGTCCTCGGCCATCGGCTTGCCCCGGGCGTGCACCTTGAGGATCTTGTCGCGGCCCGGCAGGTCCGGCGCGTCGACCGGGATCTGCCGGTCGAAGCGGCCCGGCCGCAGCAGCGCCGGGTCGAGCACGTCCGGCCGGTTCGTCGCGGCGATCAGGATCACACCGCCGCGGACGTCGAAGCCGTCCATCTCGACCAGCAGCTGGTTCAGCGTCTGCTCGCGCTCGTCGTGGCCACCGCCCAGGCCCGCACCACGGTGCCGCCCGACGGCGTCGATCTCGTCGATGAAGATGATCGCCGGCGCGTTGGTCTTGGCCTGCTCGAACAGGTCGCGCACCCGGGAGGCACCGACACCGACGAACATCTCGACGAAGTCCGAGCCGGAGATCGAGTAGAACGGAACGCCCGCCTCACCCGCGACCGCCCGCGCCAGCAGCGTCTTGCCCGTACCGGGCTGGCCGTACAGCAGCACGCCCTTGGGGATCTTCGCGCCGACCGCCTGGAACTTGCCCGGCTCCTGCAGGAACTCCTTGATCTCGCCGAGCTCCTCGATCGCCTCGTCGGCCCCGGCCACGTCCGCGAAGGTGGTCTTCGGGGTGTCCTTGGTGACCAGCTTGGCCTTCGACTTGGCGAAGCTCATCACCCGGGAGCCGCCGCCCTGCATCGAGTTCATCAAGAAGATGAACACGACCGCGATCAGCAGGAACGGGATCAGCGTCGAGAAGACCTGGCCGATGAAGCTCGGCTTGGGGTTCTCCACGTCGTACCGCTCGATCTTGCCCTGCTGGAACAGCGTCTGCAGCGACGTGCCCAAAGTGTTGGCCTGGCCGTCGACCCAGTGCGCCCGCACCTTGGTGCCGTCGGTCTTCTCGACCCGGATCTCCTGGTCGGGATCGATCAGCGTCACCGACTTGATCGTCTTGTCCGACGAGGTGGTGGCCTGCTGGATCAGCTGCACGACCTGGCCCGTGGGCTCGGTCTTGTACCCGGTCGAGCCGGTCAGGAGCTGTCCGATCACCAGCACGCCCAGGAAGGCGACGACGATCCAGAACAGCGGTCCGCGGAAGATGCGCTTCACGTCCATGATCGAGGCTCGAGCCCCGTCCCTCCTAGCTCAGCAGGCCCGGGTGAGGGGGCCTTCGACGGTAACACCAGTCCAAGTGTCTCGTGTCGCACAAGACAACACACCACGAGGGTCACCTGACGACGGTACGGTCCGTTGTACAGCCTGTCACCAAGTCCCGCCTGGACAGCGCTTGGGAACAGCCGCCGAGCGGCTCAGGAGCAGACGGGCGCGGCTCAGGAGTAGACGTGCGGCGCGAGCGTGGCCACGCAGCGCAGGTTGCGGTACTTCTCGGCGTAGTCCAGCCCGTAGCCGACCACGAACTCGTCGGGGATGTCGAAGCCGACGTACTTGACCGGCACCGCCATCTTGGCCGCGTCCGGCTTGCGGAACGCGGTGCAGATCTCCACCGAGGCCGGCTTGCGCGACTGCAGGTTGCTGACCAGCCAGCTCAGCGTCAGCCCGGTGTCGATGATGTCCTCGACGATCAGCACGTGCCGGTTGGAGATGTCGGTGTCGAGGTCCTTGAGAATCCGCACCACCCCGGACGACTTGGTGCCCGAGCCGTACGACGTGACGGCCATCCAGTCCATCTCGACGTGCCGGCTGAACGAGCGGGCCAGGTCCGCCATCACCATCACGGCGCCCTTGAGGACACCGACCACCAGCAGGTCCTTGCCCTCGTAGTCCGCCTCGATCCGGGCCGCCAGCTCCTTGAGCTTGGCCAGGATCTCCTCCTCGGTATGGAGGATCTCGGTCAGGTCCTTCTCGATGTCCGACGCGTCCACACGGTTAGCCTGACACACCCCGCGCCAGATGGATGAATCCGCCTCGGCGGACGGCCCGGATCGCTTGTGGCAGGTCGATCCAGCGCTGGCCCCGCCAGTCGGTGATCAGCGCGTCGACGGCGGCGACGTGACCGGCGGTCAGGTCGGTGGCGTGGCAACCGGCTTCCAGCGCGGCCTGGCGCAGCACCCGCGTGCGGATCGCCTGCGGCTCCGCCGCGAGCATGCCGAGGTCGCAGACCACCTCCTCGCCGGTACGGCGTACTGCGGTCTCGGCCAGGTCGGCGGCGAGCGCGTCGAGCGCGTCGGCGTCCGCCCGGAGCAGCCCGGCGGTCCGGGCCAGCGCCTCGGTCACTCCCGGGCCGAGCGCCTCCTCGATCACCGGGAGCACCTCGTGCCTCACCCGCACTCTTCTGTACTGCGGGTCCTCGTTGTGCGGGTCGTGCCACGGCCGCAGCCCGGAAGCGATGCACGCAGCGGCCGTGGTCGCGCGCGGGACCTCCAGGAGCGGCCGCCGCAGCAGTCCGGCGACCGCAGCCATCCCGGCCAGCGACCGCGCACCGGACCCCCTCGCCAGCCCGAGCAGGACGGTCTCCGCCTGGTCGTCGCGGGTATGGCCCAGTAGTACGACGTCGGCACCGACCGCGTCGGCCGCGTCACGCAGTGCGTCGTACCGGGCGGTGCGGGCGGCGCCCTCGGGTCCGCCGTCGCTACCGACCTCTACTGCCCGCACGTCTACCGGGTCGAGCCCCAGCGAGCGGCACTGGTCAGCTGCAACAGCTGCCACCTGCGAGGAGTCCGCCTGCAGCCCGTGGTCCACGATGACCGCACCGGCGCGCAGCCCCAGCTTCGGTGCCTCGAAGGCCGTGGCAGCAGCCAGAGCCAACGAGTCGGCTCCACCCGAGCAGGCGACCAGGACCGTCGTGCCCGCCGGCAGATCGGCGAGCGCGGCCCGGACGCCCTCCCGGACGCGCGCGACCGCCGGATGGAGCTTCCCTCGTCTGCTGTCCACCAGCTCCTCGGCGGACTCAGCCGTGAAGTCTGCTGATCCAGGCATCCGGGGTGGCGATCTCGTTCTTGGTGGGCAGCGTGTTCGGCCCGGTCCAGACCTTGTTGAAGCCCTCCATGCCGACCCGGTCGACGACCCGCCGGACGAACGCGGCGCCGTCCTGGTACTGCTTCAGCTTGGCGTCCAGGCCGAGCAGCCGCTTGAGCAGCTGGTCGACCGGGTTCCCGCTGGAGCGGCGCGCGGTGAACTTGGACCGGATGGTGTCCACGGTGGGGATCACCGACGGTCCGACCCCGTCCATCACGAAGTCCGCGTGGCCCTCGAGCAGCGACATCACCGCGGTCAGCCGGTCCAGGACGGCGCGCTGCTCCGGCGACTGCATCAGGTCGACCAGGCTCAGCTCGGCCTCACCCTTGACCGATCGGCCCAGCCGCTGCAGCGCCTCCCGGAACATCGCCGCGTACGCCGAGGCGTCCAGCTCGGCCTGGTCCAGGAACAGCGCGATCTCCGACCGCAGGTGGTCCCGCAGCCAGGGCACCGCGGTGAACTGCACCCGGTGCGTCTCCTCGTGCAGGCAGACCCAGAGCCGGAAGTCCCGCGGTACGACGCCCAGCTCGTTCTCCACGTGCATGACGTTCGGCGCGACCAGCAGCAGCCGCCCGGTCAGGCCAGGACGGTCCGGGTCGGGCTGGGACGGATAGAACGGGTCGAACTGCCCGAGCACCCGGGAGGAGAGAAAGGCCAGCAGCGCGCCGGCCTCGATCGCGGTGACGCGGGAGCCGACGGCGGACGACAGCCCGCCGGTCTTCTCCTGCTTCTCCCGCAGCTTGTTGGCCAGCGGCGCCAGTACGGTCCGGAAGCCGTCGGCGTTGGCCTGCACCCAGCCGGGCCGGTCGACGATCACCACCGGAGCGGTCGCCGAGGTCGCCTGCAGTCCGGTGAAGTCCCGGACGTGGTGCTCGGAGTCCGCGGCGAACTGCCGCAGCTGGGAGACCACCTGGTCCGCCTCCGCGCGACTGACCACCGGGCCCGGCCGCAGGAGCTTCCGGGCCACACCGGTCGCCAGCTGCCAATCGACCATCTCGGCCGTGGTTCCACCTTCAGCCGTACTCATAGTCCGACCCTAGTGGCATGTTCCAACATGCGCTCCCGGAACGCGGGTGACAGCGCCCCAGCAGAAGGGTGTTCCGCTAGGCAGCGCAGCCGCAGGTGGCCAGCGCGGCGACCGCCCGGTCCAGCGCGGCTCTGGCCTCCAGCGGCTTGTTCGCCGGTACGGCGTCCGTGGCGACCGCGAAGACCAGCAGCGAGCCGGTCCGGCTCCTCACCAGCCCGGCCAGCGAGTGCACGCCGGTCAGCGTGCCGGTCTTGGCTCGCACCAGCCCGGTCCCGGCCGACGTACCCGGTGCGGCGAACCTGTTCTCCAGGCTCCCGGTGAACCCCGCCACCGGCAGCCCGCTGATCAGGTGCCGCAACTCCGGCCGGCTCACCGCGACCCGGACCGCCCCGGCGAGCACGTCGAGCGGCACCTGGTTGGTCCGCGACAGCCCGCTGCCGTCCTCGATCCGCGCCTTGCTCACGTTCAGCCCGAGCTTGGTCAGCGTGGTCCGCAGTCCCTTGAGCCCACCGGCGTACGAGCCGCCGTTGTCGGTCGACAGCCCGACGTGCCGCAGCAGCACCTCGGCGCCGTCGTTGTCGCTGTGCAGGTTCACGTACTCGACGATGTCGCCCACCGGCGCCGACCTGACCTCGGACACCTTCTGGGCCGTGGCGGGAGCCGCCAGCGGCTTCACGCCCGGGGCGACCTTGATGCCCGCCGCCCGCAGCAGCGTCGCGAACGACGCGGCGGCCGCGGCGGACGGCGACGCGGCGCGCTTCGCCTGGCCCGGAGTGATCCGGCCCTCGTTCACCCACAACGCGGAGGTCGGCGCGGCGATGCCTTCGGGGATGTAGTTGGGCTGCCACTTGGCGTTGGCCGCCGGGCCGGTGAACAGCGTCGCGTCGTACCCGAGCGTGACCGAGCTGACCCCCTGCTCGCGCAGCGACTTCGCCGTACTGGTGGCCAGGTCCTGCAGCGTGGCCCGGACCGGGAACTCCAGCGGGTCACTGGATCGCTTGAGCGTCAGCAACGGGTCGCCGCCGCCGACCAGGACCAGCGAGCTCCCGCTCCGCACGGTCGAGGTGGAGAACCAGTGGTCCGGTCCGAGCGTCTCCAGCGCCGCCACGGTCGTCAGCAGCTTCAGCGTCGAGGCCGGGACGTACGGGCGCGTCGTACCGACCGAGTAGACCGTCTTGCCGCGCGACGCGTCGTACACGGTGGCGCCGTAGTGCTTGCCGAGCGACGGGTCGGCCAGAGCGGGCGCCAGCACCTTCCGTACGCCGGCCGCGGTGGGTACGACGCCTTCGGCCTTCGCCGGCGCGAGCACGACGGGCGCTGCCGTACCGGTGGTGGCGCCCTGCGGTGACGCGGGCACTGCCTGGGCCCCGCCGACCAGTCCGGTGAGCGCGGTGCCGGCGGTCAGCGTGACGAAGACCGCACGGAGAGGACGGGCCACCAGGCTGCTCCTGTCATTTGGTCGGTCCGAACCGTGACAGTATCTGCCGTATGGAGTTCGACGTCTTCATCGAGATCCCCAAGGGCACCCGCAACAAGTACGAGCTGGACCACAAGACGAACCGGCTGCGGCTCGACCGCACCCTGTTCACGTCCACTCAGTACCCCTCCGACTACGGGTTCATCGAGGAGACCCTCGGTCAGGACGGCGACCCCCTGGACGCGCTCGTGCTGCTGCCCGAGCCGACCTTCCCCGGCTGCCTGATCCGCGCCCGGGCGATCGGCATGTTCCGGATGACCGACGAGAAGGGCCCGGACGACAAGGTGCTCTGCGTGCCGGCCGGTGACCCGCGTCAGGAGCACCTGCGCGACATCCACCACGTGCCGGAGTTCGACCGGCTGGAGATCCAGCACTTCTTCGAGGTCTACAAGGACCTGGAGCCGGGCAAGTCGGTCGAGGGTGCCACCTGGGTCGGCCGCGCCGACGCCGAGGCGGAGATCACCGCGTCCTTCGAGCGCCTGAAGATCGAAGGCCACTGATCGTTTCCCCGGCGGGTCCGCCGGGGGACAGCACAAGACCTCCGCTGGGATCAGCGGAGGTCGTCTTGGCGATCACACGTTTGTCTCGGCGTACGGCGGTGGGGCGCCGCGAGGCCAGGCGCCGCATGGCTAGTCCTGCGGCGGTTGCTCCTTGGCGCGCATCTGCTCGTTGATCCGCAGCGCCTCGGCGAGCTGGTCCTCCAGGATGATGATCCGGCACGCCGCCTCGAGCGCCGTGCCCTGGTCGACGAGCTCGCGGGCCCGCGCGGCCAGCCGCAACTGGTAGCGGGAGTACCGGCGGTGGCCGCCCTCCGACCGTTGCGGGGTGATCAGTTTCGCCTCGTCGAGGCTGCGCAGGAACCCCGGCGTGGTGCCGAGCATCTCGGCGGCCCGGCCCATCGTGTAGGCGGGGTAGTCGTCGTCGTCGAAGTGGGCCGGCCCGGTGCTCTGGGCTGAACTCATCGGTGTCTCCGTGGGTGAATCTAACGTCATCGGACTCCATGTCGAAGGGCCCCGGTGCCGTAGCACCGGGGCCCGAGGTTGGATTTTGTCACCATCTCCGGCCGTGAAGCCGGTCAAACACATCCGCAGCACGCCAACTGAAGGCCGTCACTGCGGGGATCGCTGAATGCGTAACCGAAGACCACCTTCCCATCACGATGGAACTACGGCACCCGCCCGGCGAAGTACTGGCACTGGCGGGCGATCCGACGGTGAATCCATCCTCCTTACTCGCGGACAAACTGACTGCAACTGCTGGTACTGCGAACAACTGGTACTGCGAACAACTGGTACTGCGAACAACTGGTACTGCTGTACGGAACTGCAACTACAACTTGCAACTGACTACGTACTGCAACTGCCGGTACTTCTACTTGCTACTGCAACTACCAACTGCTTCGTACTGCAACTGCTCGCTCCGTCAAGCCGCGGACCTTTTTCGACCACTGGCCCTGGCGACTCTGATCCGGAGCACGGCGTGAAACCCGAGCCCTTCCACTGATCGGCCCGGCGGAGTCCGCCGACGTACTTCTTCACTTCTCGGACAGATCGTCAGCTGTCCACGTCAGCTTCGCTGTTCGTTCTCCGTCAACACCAGAAACTCTACACACCCCACCGAGCAATGTCTAATCTCGCCAGCACAGATTTTGCGGTCGCTCCGGAGGAGATTCCGGGCAGCTTCTGCAAGTAGCTGCAGAGCTTCACCGATGACCGACCGTGGCGGGTAGGTTGCCCTGCGTCCGTACGCCCGACGGAGGGAAGCACCCACATGAACTGGCAGCGCCTGACCCGGCCGGCCGCGACCGGCACCGCCCTGCTCCTCCTGGCAGCAGGCCTCGCCACTCAATCGACAGCCTCTGCCCAGGCCGGAGCCGAGCAGCCGACACGCACCATCGAGTGGACGCCGTGCGCCGAGGCCCCGGCTCTTTCCTGCGGCACCATCACCCTCCCGGTCGACTGGGCCCAACCGCAGGGGCCGACCTTCGAGCTGGCCCTGGCCAAGCGACCCGCCGACGACCCGGCGTCGTCGAAGGGCCCGCTGTTCATCAACCCGGGCGGCCCCGGCGGCTCCGGTGTCAGCTACGCCTTCACCGCGGGCAACCTGTTCAGTCCGGCGATCCTGCGCAGCTTCGACATCATCGGCATCGACCCCCGCGGCGTCGCGCGCAGCCATCCGGTGGTCTGCTCGGCGTCCGCCCTCGACCAGCCCGGCTTCACCGTCCTGCCGCGCACTCCCGAGGAGTTCACCGCGCTGACCAAATACAACCGGCAGCTCGCCGAAGACTGCCGCAAGCAGACCGGCCCGCTGTACGACCACGTCGACTCGGTCTCCGTCGCCCGCGATCTCGACGCGGTCCGCGCCGCACTGGGCGCCGACAAGCTGAACTGGTACGGCGCGTCGTACGGCAGTCTGATGGGCCAGATGTACGCCGAGCTGTTCCCGCACCGGATCCGCAGCATGGTCAACGACGGCAACATGGACCACAGCCTCGGCAAGTGGGCGTTCCTGCTCAGCGAGGGCGCCTTCGCCGAGGACTCGTTCCAGCAGTTCGCCGACTGGTGCGCCCAGAGCGCCAACTGCGCGCTCAACGGCCAGAACGTCTCCACCGTGTACGCCGAACTGCTGGCGAAGGCGGACGCCGGCGAGTTGGTCGACCCGGCGGACGGTTCGACGGTGGACACCTGGTCGCTGCTGGACGTGACGCAGTTCTACTTCAACCGTCCCCGCTGGGTGCAGCTCGGCCAATTGCTCGCGTCGCTGCACAGCGGAACCACGACCGCCACCACCCTGCGCGCCGCGGAGTCGGAGCTCACCAAGGCCCGCGGCACCACCCCCAACCGCACCGCCGACGAACTGGTCGAAGACGTGCGGCCGCACTTCTGCCAGGACTGGTCGGTCCCGATCAGCGGCTTCCAGGAGCTCGACACGATGTACAAGACGAGCCTGAAAGTCGCCCCGCGGATGCGCGCGTCCGTCCTGGCCCTGTCCTCGATCACCTCCTGCATCGGCGTCCCCGGCACCGTGAACAACCCGCAGCACCGCCTACAGGTCAAGGGCGCCCCGACCATCCTGATGCTCAACGGCCTGCACGACCCGGCCACCGGCTACGCCTGGGCGCTCAACGCGAAACACCAACTCGGCAAGGGCGCCGTCCTCGTCACCTACGAAGGCGCCGGCCACGTCGTCTACTCCCGCACCCCCTGCACCCGAGCCGCCGCCGACAACTACCTGCTCGACCTCACCCTCCCCACCGACGGCACCCACTGCCCAGCCAACAACCCAGCCCTGACCACCCGAACCCCAGCACCCCTGGAACCCACCGCGCGCTGGTGACTTCCGGTATTACACATTGCACAGTAGCCTCTACCGCAGAACACCTCCGGGAGGCTTTGTGACGATCACCGACACCGCCAGCGGCTACCTCCGGCGCGTCCGCGCCGAACTCGCCGACCTACCGGCGTACGAGCTGGAAGAGGTGATGGACGACATCGCCGCACACCTGACCGAGCTCAGCCAGGAGTTCCGCACCCCTGAACTCCTGGAGGCTCGGCTCGGCACACCGCAGCAGTACGCCGCCCAGCTCCGCGCCGCGGCCGGTTATCCGCCCCAGGCGAGCAACTCCGGGCCGGCCGATCGCGGCACCGCGGCGCTCGGCTGGCTCGCGGTGTCCACGGTCCTCACCCCGGCGCTGCTGATCGTGTGGTTCGCCCGGGACCTCGACTCGTCGCCCGCCGTCTTCGGCTGGCTGGCAGCCGGCCTGCTGCCCGCGATCCTCGGGTTACTTGCCCTGCGCAACCAGGATCCGTCGGTCGTCACCAGCACCCCGGTCTGGATCCGGTACGAGCAGCGGCTGCACCGACTCCACTCGGCGCTGCCGGCCGGCCTGCGCCGGGAACTGGTCGTGATCGGCCAGCCGGTGTGGTGAGTGCTACGCGGCGCGCTGGCCGGAGTGGCTCTGTGCGGAGTGCTCGCACGAACCACCGAAGCCGGTCCGCTGCTGGCGGCCGCGCTCGCCGGCGTACTGGTGTCGATCAAGCTGGGCCGGCTCTCCCAGTCCGACCCGCGCTGGCTGTGGCTGCTCGTGCCACTCAACGCCGTCGCAGTGCTGGCAGTCGCGATCCTCCTGATCGGTGGGACCAGCGCCTGGGACTGGGACGGCTACAGCTTCGACGGCGTTCACCGCGTCCCGGACTACCTCACCAACCGATGAGCGAGTAGGAGCGGGGCTGCCGGCACTCGGGCTCGGGTGCCGGCTGGTCGACCGGCGCGTTGTCAGGCCGGGTGGCCCCGCCAGAGCAGTTGGCGGCCTCCTGCTTCGGGGCCGGGGCGGGGCGCCGCCGGGTGAGGACTGCGGCGAGTCGGGTTCTGCTGCGGGTTGGGGTCATCAGCTACCACCGTTCTGCTGGGCATCGGCTCAGGTGCGGTGTCAGGGGCGGGCTGACGGGGTGCGGCAGCGGCCGGGACAGACCGCCGCCGCTCAACGACGGGATTCAGGGACGACCGAAGAAGTCCGGGTCCTCCCAGTAGTAGACGCTGTCGATGGTGACCGGGCGGCCGGTGCGCGGCGCGTGCACCATGCGGCCACCGCCCAGGTACATCGCGACGTGGAAGATCGTGCCGGGGTCGTTGGCGTTCTCGGCCCAGAAGATCAGGTCGCCGGGACGCAGCTCGTCCTCGGAGATGTGCCGGACCTGCTCGTACTGCGCGACGCTGTAGTGCGGCAGGTCGACGCCCGCCTTCTTCCAGGCCTTCATCGTCAGGCCCGAGCAGTCCCAGGCGTCCGGACCGGCGGCGGCCCAGACGTACGGCTCGCCGAGCTGGGACAGCGCGAAGGCGATCGCGGCTGCCGCGCCCCGGCGGCTGGGGGTGTTGCCGCCGCCGTTGCCCGGCCGCTCGATCCTCGGCTTCGGCTTCTTCTTCGGCGGCTTCGGGGGCTTCGGCGGGTTGGTGCCCCGCCGGGCCGCCTCCTCACGCTCTTCGCGCTCCTTGCGAGCCTGCGCGGCCGCCGCCGCGGCCTCGGCCTCGGCCCGTGCGGCGGCCGCCTGAGCGCGCTCGGCGGCCTCCTTCGCGGCAATCCGCTTGCGCAGTTCCTCGGCCTTCTTCGCGGCGAGTGCGGCGGCTCGCTGGCGCGCAAGCTCCTCGAGTCCCCGCTGCCGCTGGTCGGCCACCTGGTACGACGTGTTGCGCAAGCTCGCCAGCAGACCGATCTGCTGTTTGCGCTCGGCACCGATCGCCGCGACGGCCGAGGCCTGGTTCGCCTCGGCGGCCTCGGCGGCCTTCTTCGCCGCGGCCGCGTCGTCGGTCGCGGCCTGGACCTTGCTGACGGCCTGGTCGGCCTGCACCTTGAACGCGTTGCTGACCACCTGGGTCGCGGTGAACCGCAGGTACGACCCCTGCATCGCCTGCGACACCGACCGGGCCGCGCCGGCCGAGTCGAGCAGCGCCTGCGGCCCGTCGGCGCTGAGCAGCGGCGCGAGCTGCGCGACGTCCCCGCCACCCTGGTACGACGCCGCGGCGAACCGGCCGATCTGGCGCCGCTGCTCGGCGAGCGTCTGGGCGGCCTTCTTCGCCCGGGCCGCGGCCGCTGCGGCTTCGGTCTTGGCCTGCTGAAGCCGGTACAGCGCGCCGTTGTACTTCTCGGCGGCGATGCCGGCCTGCCGGCCGAGCTGCTCGAGCCGCGCGTTGGCCCCGGCGAGTCGCTGCTCGATGGCGGCCACCTGCGCGGCCTTGTCGGCGGCGGCCTTCTTCGCCGCGTCCACCTGCGACTGCGACGGGATGACCGGTGGCTGGGGATCGGCCTGGGCCGGCACGGTGGTCAGGGCGACTGAACCGGCCAGACAGACCGCGAGCACCCCGGAGAGCAGAACTCTGCCGGTCTTCCCAGTGCCCACGACCCGGCTGCCGGACGTCGCCCCTGAGGGCGTCCGCATCGGGTACTTCCTTCCGCCGGTCGCGAACTCCTTCCCCAGAGTTCGCGATCTTTTGGTCCTTCTGGACCTCATACGTGACACTAGTTGCCTTCAGCCCCATTGGGAACAGTTTTCACACGAATAACTTTGTTGCACGTGCGTGTCGGCTTGACAAACTACAAGCTTGTAATTCACGTGCACTCAAGTAGTCGCCCGAGGCAACCGATTGCCAGGGCAACGAAAAACCGGCGCCCTCCGCGAGCGGAGGACGCCGGGTCGAACTGGGCGAAAGTCAGCGCAAGGTGTAGCTCGCCACCACGGGCAGGTGGTCGGAAGCCAGCGTCACGGGCACCGACGCGGACGTCGGACGCAGCGCGGCGCTGTGCAGCAGGTAGTCGATCCGGGCGGTCGGGTTGCTCGCCTCGATCGTGTTGCCCGGGCCGGAGCCGACCTGGGGCCAGGTGTCGCGCCAGACCGCGGTCAGGGTCTTGATCTCCGGCGTGGTGGCCGCCGCGTTGAGGTCACCGACCAGCAGCGTCGGCTGCTTCGAGCCATCGAGCACCTCGACCACCTTCTGCGCCTGCTCCAACCGCTCGGCGTTGTTGTTGTGGGTCAGGTGCGTGTTCGCGAACCGCAGCTCCTGCCCGCGGACCTTCAGCGTCGCGACCGCCAGCCCGCGCTGCTCGCCGGCCGGAGCCTTCGGCAGCAGCGTGTTGTGGAAGTCCTTGATCGGGAAACGCGACAGCACCGCCGTCCCGTACTGGCGCCGCGGCTCGCCCGCGTTCACCGGCGGCAGGTCGAGGTTCGGGGCGTAGCGGTAGTGCATCTTCAGCCGGCGCGCCAGCCACGCGGCCTGGTCGACCCAGTTGCTGCGTTCGCTCCAGTGGTTGTCGACCTCCTGCAGCCCGACCACGGACGCCCCGGACTTCTCGATCACGGTGGCGATCCGCTCGAGGTCCAGTACGCCGTCCACGCCGGCGCCGTGGTGAATGTTGTAAGTGATCACGGTCAGCGCCCGCTCGTCGTTCCGCGGGCCGGCCGCAGCCGCGGTGGGCAGCACCAGCAGCAGTCCCGCGACAGCGGCGATCAGGCTCTTGGGAAGAATGCGCATGACCTCAATCCTGGTCGAACCGGTGCGACCCCGGCACGTCGTCCGGGTGTCGCCGAGTTGAACAAACCGTCTCACCGGGTCAGGCGGCCGACGGCCCCCTTCGCACCCGAGGCCCAGCATCCCGCCTGCGGGCCGTGACCGGCGCACTCGACACTGTCGAAGTTCGCGTCGGAGAACTGGGTCCAGCTGTGTCCGCCGTTCAGGCTCACGTCACTGCCCGAGGGCCCGACCGCGACCACCGTCGCGAGCGTGCCGGGCACGAACGCCGATCCGCTGCGGTAGCCCTTCGGCGCCTGCTCGGCGGGGACGAGCCGCCAGGTCCGGCCACCGTCGTACGTCACCGAGGCCGCCTTGACCGCCTGGTCCGGCTTCTCGAAGTCGCCGCCGACCGCGACGCCGTACAGCGGGCCACGGAAGGCGAGGCTGAAGATCCCGGCCGCCGGGCCGCTGGCCATCGGCGAGTCGCTCACCTTCCAGGTGCGGCCGCCGTCGACGGTCCGGAAGACCCGCGGCCGGTCAGCGCCACCGGTAGCGAACCAGGCCGTCCGGCCGGGTCCGGCGACCAGACAGGTCCCGCTGGCCGCGAAGGCGAACTCGCCGGGCAGCGCCGCCGGCATGCCCTTGGTCGACTGGATCTGCCAGGACTTGCCGCCGTTCGAGGTCTCCGCGATCCGGAACTTGCCGTCGACCGGGTCGCTCAGCGCGAGCCCGTGCCGGGAGTTGTTGAAGTCCAGGCAGTCGTAGAACGCGTTCGGATCGGTGTTCCGGAACGTCTCGGTCCAGCTCCGGCCGCCGTTCTCGGTCCGGTAGACCCGCGAGTCCTCCCCCGGCCCGATCGCCAGTACCACCGCGCGCCGGGCGTCGAACGCCTCGACGTCGCGGAACAGCAGCGTCTCCGCACCGGGCGGGCTCACGTTCTGCCACGCCTTGCCGCCGTTGGTTGTGCGCAGCACCTGCCCGGCGCTGCCGGCGACCCACGCGACGTCCTTGTTCACCGCCGCCAGCCCACGGAACTGCGACGTACTGCCCGTCGGCGTCAGTTCCCACTGGTACGACGGCCGGTGGCCGCCCGAGGCACCGGCCGCGTGGGCCGGAAGCAGTTGACTGGTGGCGAGCAGAACTCCGGCCGCGAGCGCGGCGATGCGCAGGGTCTTCATGACCGGCAAAGCTAATACACCACCCGGCCGAGCACGAGCCCTTGCCGCCGCTCCGGCCCCACTGTCACTCTGAGCACCCGTGCCCCAAGGAGGCCTGCGTTGAACGACTCCGTGCTCACCTCGGTGCTGCTGCCGGTCGCCCTGGCGGTGATCATGTTCGGCCTCGGCCTGACGCTGACGGTCCAGGACTTCACCCGGGTCCTGCGGATGCCGCGCGCCGTACTGGTTGCCCTGGGCACCCAAGTTGTGCTGCTGCCGGTGATCTGCTTCGGCCTGGTCAAGGTGTTCGGCCTGGCGCCCGCGCTCGCCGTCGGCATGATGCTGCTGGTCGCCTCCCCCGGCGGTACGACGGCCAACCTGTTCAGCCACCTGGCCGGCGGCGACGTCGCGCTCAACGTCACGCTGACCGCGGTGAACTCGGTGCTGGCCGTGATCACGCTGCCGATCGTGGTCAACCTGTCGCTGAACCACTTCCTCGGCGACGGGCAGATCGGCCTGCAACCGGCCAAGATGCTGCAGGTCTTCGCGATCGTGCTGGTCCCGGTCGCGCTCGGCATGCTCGTGCGCGCCCGCCGTGCGGCGTTCGCCGACCGGATGACCCGGCCGGTCAAGCTCGGCTCGATCGTCGTGCTCGCGCTGGTCATCTTCGCCGCGGTCTACACCGAACGCGACAACGTGCTCGACTACCTGGTCGAGGTCGGCCTGATCGCGCTGCTGCTCAACGTGCTCAGCCTCACCATCGGGTACGCCGTACCGCGGCTGACCGGACTCGCCGAACGCCAGTCGATCGCCTGCTCGATGGAGATCGGCATCCACAACGCCACGCTCGCGCTGACCATCGCACTCAGCCCGTCCCTGCTCGACAACAGCGAGATGTCGATCCCAGTCGCTGTCTACGGCATCGTGATGTTCTTCCCGACGGCCCTGTTCGCCTACTACCTGAGCCGCCGCGGCGTCCGGCCGGGCAACGAGACGATGCCCGGCCGGACCGCTGTCTAGGCGGGCGTGAGCTTGAACGACTGGGACGCGGTGCCGTTGCAGGTCAGCTGGACCAGTTGGACCGAGTCGGCGGTGGAGCCGCCGGGGACCGTGAGGCACTTGGAGCTGTGCCGGCTGACGAAGCGCCAGTATCCGTTGCCCTCAGCAACGGCTTGCCACTGCTGGTTGTTGCCGCCGCTGTAGGTCCACAGTTGCAGGCCGGCGTTGTCGGCCACGGAGACGTTGGTGACGTCGACGACCTTGCCGGCGTCGTTGCGGTTGTTGATCCGGGTGAAGCCGCCGGACGTCGGCTGGAACTGGAAGTGCTGGGCGGTCGAAGCGTTGCAGGTGTACTGCTGGACGACCGTGCCGTTCGCCGTACCGGCGGCGCGGGCGTCGACGCACTTGCCGGTGGCCTTGCTGGTCGCCGAGTACCAGGTGGTGGGCTCGGGCTGACCGGTCGGCGGGTCGACCGGCGGGGTGCCGCCACCGTCGAGCCACTTCAGCGCGTCCATCATGAACTGGTTCTGCGCGGCGCTGTCGAAGGTCGACGACAGCCGGGTGTTGGTGTCGTAGTTCATCGCGTTGTGGCCGAAGTTGGCGTAGATCATCTTGTAGTTCTTGTGCGCCCAGATGATCGGGTGGTAGCCGTTGTACCAGGTCTGGTTCGGATCGGTGCCGACCGGATAACTGCCCGGATCGATCGCGGCCAGGATCTGGAGGTTCGGATTGCTGCGCAGGTCGTTCTGCCAGCCGTACCACTCACTGACCGACGACCGGAACGTCGCGCCGGTGTTCGCCAGCGCCGGGTGAGTGCGGTTCTCGGTCCGCAGCGTCACCGCGGTCGGACCCCAGGTGTTGGTGGTGAACCGGCCGGTCCCGAGCAGCGTTTGGTAGTACCACGGCCAACTGGGCGTGTTGGCGTCGTTGTACGCCGTCACGTGGAAGCCGAAGTAGGCCCCACCGTTGTCCATGTACCGCTGGAACCCGGCCCGCTGAGTGGCGTTCGTCGGCGCGTTGTCGAGAAACATCACCACCTGGTACTGCGAAGCGCTGAGGTTGTTCAGCCGGCTCCAGTCGTTGGTGGGGGTGTAGGTGAAGCCGTTCTGCGCGGCCAGTTGCGGGAACCGCTCGTTCGCCTCCTTGACGAAATCGATGTGGGCGGCGTCCCAGGTCCCGCTGTAGAACGCGAGCACGTTGAAGCTCGCCTGGAGCTTCTGGTCCTGCTGGACCCTGGCCTCGGCGACGGGCACCGAGGCGAGCAGCACCAGACCGAGGATCAGGGCCAGCAATCTGGGCATGACGGCAGGTCGGACGAAAGGCATGGGGGCGGTCCTTTCCGTGAACCGCGCGGACGGGGGCGATCCGCGCGGTGATCGGGCGGTCACAGCCCGATTTCAAGACTTAAACTAACTTTCAGTTTTAAGCCTGTCCAGAGTCCGCGAGCCCTTTCCAGAAGTTTCCTTCGTTACTCCCCACCACGGTCAGCAGCCGCAGCCGCTCGGCGCTCTCGCTGCCCGGCGTCGCGGTGAAAACCAGCAACGTCTGCTGCTGGTCGCTGTCCGACATCACCTGGCAGTGCAACTCCAGCTCACCGACGACCGGGTGCCGGAACCACTTCGTCTGGGTGTGCGCGTGACCGACCTCGTGCGCCGCCCACAGCGCCGCGAACTCGGGACTGCGCTCCGACAGCACGCGGACGATCGTGGCGGCCTGCGACTTCGGCCCGTCGGCGGCGAACACCTCACGCAGCATCGAGACCAGGATCCGGCCGTGGTTCGCCCACTCGCGCTCCTGGTAGTTGCCCTTGTCCCCCATGAACCACCGGTGGACGGCGAAGCGGTCCAGCCCGTCGTAGTTGGTCTGCTCGCCCTCGAACGCGACGTGCGCCCGGGTCTGCGCGAGCGTCTCGCCGAGCCGGTTCAGCACCACCGCCGGGGTGTCGTCCAGCCGGTCGAGGATGCGCAGCAGGCCGGGGTTCACGTGATCCAGCCGCGTCACCCGGGGCGGCGTCCCGTGCCCGGCGAGCACGAACAGGTAGTCCCGCTCGGCCAGCGTGAGCCGGAGCGCCCGCGCGATCGCCGACAGCATCTCCGCCGAAGGTTGTGGCCCTCGGCCCCCTTCCAGCCGGCTGTAGTAGTCGGTCGACATCGACGCCAGCGCGGCGACCTCCTCGCGCCGCAGTCCCGGCGTACGACGGCGCCGGCCGCGGGGCATGCCGACGTCCTCGGGTTGCAGGGCTTCCCGGCGTTTGCGCAGGAAATCGGACAGTTCGCCGTACTCCATGGGTCCAGGTTCGCAGGGTCCGGGCGGCTCAACCACTGCTTGCCGAGCAGTGGTTGAGCTCAGCCTGGTTACCGAGTGGCGGCGGGCCAAAGCTGGAGCCATGAAAACGACTGGCAACACGATCTTCATGACCGGCGGCACCTCGGGCATTGGCCTCGGGCTGGCCCGCAAGTTCCGCGACCTCGGCAACACCGTGATCATCAGCGGCCGGCGCAAGGGGCTGCTGGACCAGCTCGCTGCGGAGGAGGGCTTCGGCACGATCGAGCTGGACGTCGCCGACCCGGCCTCGCTCCAGGCGGCGTACGAGACCGTCACCGCCACGTACCCCGAGACCAACGTGCTGATCGCGATGGCCGGGATCATGCGCGCGGAGGACCTGCGCGATCCCGGACATCTGGCCGCAGCCGAAGAGACGATCGAGATCAACCTGCTCGGCACGATTCGCGCGCTCACCACGTTCACGCCGTTCCTGCTCGGCCGGCCCGACGCGGCGATCGTCACGGTGTCGTCCGGGCTGGCGTTCACGCCGCTGGCGATGACCCCGACCTACAGCGCGACGAAGGCGGCCGTGCACAGCTACACCGTGAGCCTGCGCCACCAGTTGGCCGGCACCGGCGTCCAGGTGATCGAGCTGGTCCCGCCGGCGGTGCAGACCACGCTGCTCGAGGGCCGCGAGCCGAGCCCGCAGTGGATGCCGCTGGACGAGTTCCTGACCGAGTCGGTGCAGCTGTTCGCCGACCAGCCCGACGCCGACGAGATCCTGGTCGAGCGGGTGAAGTTCCTGCGCGACTCCGAGCTGGAGAACCGCTTCGAGCAGACCTTCACCACGCTCAACAACAGCGACCACTAGGACTGAAGCTGCTCCCCGAGGGCTTGCTCCAGGCGCTCGACCTTCGCGGTCAGCTGCCCCGTGTACCCCGGCCGGATGTCAGCCTTGAGCACCAGGCTGACCCGGGGTGAGACCGCGGCGACGGCGTCGACGGCCTGCTTGACCACCGCCATCACCTCGTCCCACTCCCCCTCGAGATTGGTGAACATCGCGTTGGTCTCGTTCGGCAGGCCGGAGGCGCGTACGACGCGGATCGCCTCGGCGACCGCCTCGCTCACGCCACCGGTCTCGTCCCCGCCGGCCGGGCTGATACTGAAGGCAACGATCATGCCTCCAGCTAACCAGCCCGGCGGTGATCAGCCGGTCTCAGACGTCGTCCTGCCGCAGCCGGCCGGCCGCTTCCTCGTCGGCCCGGCGCTCGGCACCGCTGGTGGTCAGCAGCGGCTTCTCCTTGATGAACAGCACCGCGACCAGCGCCAGCACCGCGAACGGCACCGACATCATGAACAGGTCCGCGGTCGCCGCGCCGTACGCGTTCTCGACGACGATCCGGGCCGGCTCCGGCAGCTCGGCGATGTTCGGCACGGTGCTGCCGCCGGACGACGAACCGCCGGGGTTCAGCGTCTCGGTGACCTGGTTGGCCAGGATCGCGCCGAGCACGCTGACGCCGATGGTGCCGCCCATGCTGCGGAAGAAGCTGACCGCCGAGGTGGCCGCGCCGAGCTCGCGCGCCGGGACGTCGTTCTGCGCGGCGAGCACCAGGTTCTGCATGACCAGGCCGATGCCGACGCCGAGAATCACCATGAAGCCCCACAGCGTGGCCTTGCCGGTGTGCGCGTCGATCGTGCCGAACAGGCCCAGCCCGACCGGCAGCAGCACGCTGCCCACCACCAGGTAGATCTTCCACTTGCCGTACTTCGTGATCAGCCCACCGGCGATCGTGGAGGCGACCATCATGCCGAGGATCAGCGGCAGGCTCATCAGCCCGGCCTTGGTCGGCGAGTAGCCCTGCGCGATCTGGAAGTACTGCGCCAGGAACACCGAGCCGCCGAACATCGCCACGCCGACCAGGGCGCTGGCGACGATGGACAGCGTCACCGTGCGGTTGCGGAACAGGTCCATCGGGATGATCGGCTCGGGGTGCTTGCGCTCGACCATCACCGCGGCCGCCAGCGCGGCCAGGGCGGCGCCGACCAGCAGGAAGCTCCAGCCCGAGGCCCACTCGAACCTGTTGCCGGCGAACGACGACCAGACCAGGAGCGTGCTCACCCCGGCGGTGATCAGGAACGCGCCCCACCAGTCGATCTTCACGTCACGGCGTACGGTCGGCAGCTTCAGCGTGCGCTGCAGCAGCACGATCGCGGCGAGTACGAACGGCACGCCGACCAGGAAGCAGGCCCGCCAGCCCAGCGGCGAGTCGACCAGGAAACCGCCGAGCAGCGGTCCGCCGACCGTCGCCGAGGCGAAGATCGCGCCGAAGATGCCGGAGTACCGGCCGAGCTCGCGCGGCGGGATGATCGCGGCCATCACGATCTGCACCAGCGCGGTCAGGCCACCAGCGCCCAGGCCCTGCAGCACCCGGCTGCCGAGCAGCACCTCGATGTTCGGTGCGAAGCCCGCGACCAGCGAACCGACCACGAAGAAGCCCAGCGACAGCTGGACCAGCAGCTTGTTGTTGTAGAGGTCGGCGAGCTTGCCCCACAGCGGCACGGTGGCCGTCATCGCGAGCAGCTCGAGCGTGACCACCCAGGTGTACGACGACTGGCTGGCGCCGAGGTCGTGGATGATGCGCGGCAGCGCGGTCGAGACCACGGTGCCGGCCAGGATCGCGACGAACATGCCCATCATCAGGCCGGAGATGGCCTGGATGGTCTGCCGCGGGGTGAGCGTGGCGACCTGTGCGGCGGCCTGCTCCGGCGGAGTGGATACCGGGACCTCGCCCCCCGCGTCGGACGGCGTGGGCGAAGAGGTCGTTGTCATGACTGACCTTCCTGGTCGATTCGGGACAGGGCGTGCGGGTCGTAGTCGGGATCGAGGCCGTGAGCAAGCATCAGGAACCCCTCGTCGACCAGTGAGCTGAGCGTGCGGCCGGCGAGCTCCGGCCCGGCCTGCTTGAGCTTCTCGGCCGAGACCCGGATCGCCGCGATGACGGTGGACACGATCAGGGCCGGCGCGATCGCACCGGGCGGAGCGCCCATCCGCTCGGCCAGTTCGGCGGACAGCGCCCGCTCGTCCTCGGCGCCGAGCAGGACGAACTGCGAGAGCAACGCCGGCGACTCGAAGATCAGCCCGACCTGCCGGGCCCGGTCGCCCTGCTCGTCCTCGAACTCGGCCAGCGTCCGGGTGATCAGCAGGCGCATCGTGGTCAGCGGCGAGTACTCGGCCGGTGTCTCCCGCAGCCGGGTCAGCGCCCGTTCCAGATCCTCTGGATCGCGCCCGAGGATCGCGTGCTCCTTGTGCGGGAAGTAGTTGAAGAAGGTCCGCACGGACACGTCCGCGGCTTCACTGATCTCCTCGACCGTGACGTTGTCCGGCCCCTTCTCCACCGCCAGCCGCAACGCCGCGGCGGCCAGCGCCTGGCGCGTCTCCCGCTTCTTGCGCTCACGCCGGCCACCGGCCGCGACGTCGTCGGTCTGCATCACGCCGTCTACGGTAGGCGCGAATTTGCAGTGGGTGCAAATTGTTTTCCGTGCAACTTTGCAGGCCTGCACCGGAGCGGCCAGCTAGAAGCCCGCCTCGGTGACAACCCCTTCCCGAATCGCTCGCCGCCGCCAGGTCCAGAGGTTCTCCGGCAGTTCCGGTACGTCGCCCGCAGGGCCGCGGGCCAGGACGAGATGGACCAGGCGCCCGGCCAGCCGGAGCTGGGTCTGCAGCCCGAGCCGGTAGCCACGCCGTTCGAGGACCGCGGGGAGGTCGAGCTCGACGTCACCGACGAGGCAGATCTTCGCCGCGGGATCGAGCCCGGCGGGCAGGCGGCGCCAGAACTTGTCGAGCGACCTGCCCAGGCTTCCCTGCGACTGCACCGCCACGTTCCAGGGCGGGTTGGTCAGCACCGCGTCGAGCGGCGGGCGACCCTCGACCGGTGCCCCCGCGTCCGCCTGCGAGATCCCCAGGGAGACGCCGGCCGCGGCGGCGTTCGCGCGCGTGTTCGCGACCCGGTCGGGATCGAGGTCGGCGGCCAGCACGCGCGCCGTCGGCCAGGTCAGCGCAGCCTCGATCGCGATCGTCCCGTCGCCGCAGAACGGGTCGAGGATCGTGGCCCCAGGCAACGGTCCGGCCAGGGCGGCCAGCGCGGCCGCGACCGGGGGCTGCAACGTCCCGGGCCCGGTCTGGAGCTTGTAGTCGCGGCGGTGCAGCGGTCGGGACGCCAGCCGCAGGGCGGCGATCGTCTCCGAGCCACGCAGGAACAACCGCACGGTCAGATCTGGCGTCGCGCTGAGACCACCCTGGGGATCCCGCGGCAGGAACTCACCGCCGAGCCGGCGGGCGACGGCTCGGCCGGCGACGCCCTCGACGTCGTACCGGTTGTAGGTGCGTTTGCCCTCGATGCTCACGACGCAGTCGAAGGTGAAGCGGCCGCGCAGGTCGCGCAGTGCTCGCAGGCTCGCCAGCGCGGCGTCCCACTCGAGCTCGGCCAGCTGGGTGGCCAGGGCTGGTAGCGCGGCTTTGGTGGTCCCCGTCCCGGCCACGGTTCCGACCACCAGGAAGGCGTCCTCGGCACACCGCAGGCCGAGCACCCGGCGATCGGCGTCCGGCAGCTCGAACGAGATCTCCCGCCGGGCCAGCCGGATCCCACTCGCCGTGTCCAGCGACTCGGCGATCTCGGCCGCGCAGACCCACTCCAGTCCGTGCACGGACCTGGCGACCAGCTTCACGGTGATGCCGTCGGCAACGAAGCGGTCAGCGGTAGTTCACGAACTGGACGGCGAAGTCGAAGTCCTGCTTGTTGATCAGCGCCTGGACCTGCTGCAGGTCGTCGCGGCTCTTGCTCGACACCCGGAGCTCGTCGCCCTGGACCTGCGCCTTGACGCCCTTCGGGCCCTCGTCGCGGATCAGCTTGGAGATCTTCTTGGCGTTCTCCTGAGTGATCCCGTTGATCATCTCGACGGTGATCTTGTAGAGCTTGCCGGACGCGTGCGGCTCGCCGGCCTCGATGTTCTTCAGCGACACCTGCCGCTTCACCAGCCGGCCCTTGAACGCGTCCAGGACGGCGAGCGCGCGCTGGTCGCTGTTCGCCTGGATCTCGACCGCGTCACCGGCCCACTTGATGCCCGCGTCCACACCCTTGAAGTCGAAGCGCTGGTTGATCTCCTTGGCCGTCTGCTGGAGGGCGTTGTCCACCTCCTGACGGTCGAGCTTGTTCACGATGTCGAAGGAGGATTCGGAGGCCATCGTCGGCTCCCTTCTCTGCAGCTCGGTGGTTCACGGGTGTTCCGGCGCCACTCTATGACGACCGCCGGGCCGGACGCGGCGTTGCGGTCCGCGGCGGCGTGATCCGCGCCTCACCGCCTGGAGATGCATAGCACTCCTATGTAATCTCGGAAGAGTGATCGCGACAGACCTGTCCACGCTCGGTGTCGACGCGGTGGTGGCGGCGGCCCGGTTCACCCGGCTGGCCAGCCGGGACGTGAGCGCCTTGCCGCACGCGGCGATGCGGTTGCTCGGACGGCTGGACGAGCTCGGGCCGACCCGGATCAGCGAGCTGGCCAAGGCGGACCGGTGTTCGCAGCCGACGATGTCGACGCTGGTGCAGCGGCAGGAAGACAGCGGCCTGGTCCGGCGGGATGCCGATCCGGCCGACTCCCGGGCCAGTCTGATCAGCCTCACCGACGCCGGCCGCGCGGAGCTCGACCGGGCCCGGCGCGAGGCGGGCGACGCTGTCGCACGGCGCCTGGTCCAGCTGCCGGCCGAGGACGTCCGGACGCTCGAGGCCGCGGTCACCGTCCTGCACAAGATCCTCACCCTCGAACCGACGGAGGACACCCCCCGGTGAGCAGCACCAGCAGCTCGTTCCTCAAGCAACCCAAGTCCGTCTGGGCGGTCGCCTTCGCCTGTGTGATCGCCTTCATGGGCATCGGCCTGGTCGACCCGATCCTCAAGCCGATCGCCGAGCAGCTGCACGCCAGCCCGTCGCAGGTGTCGCTGCTGTTCACCAGCTACATGGCCGTGATCGGTGTCGCGATGCTGATCACCGGCGCGGTCTCCAGCCGGATCGGCGCGAAGCGCACTCTGCTGATCGGTCTCGCGATCATCGTGGTGTTCAGCGCGCTGGCCGGCCTGTCCAACTCGATCGGCGCCGTCGTCGCCTTCCGGGCCGGTTGGGGCCTGGGCAACGCGCTGTTCATCGCGACCGCGCTGGCCACCATCGTGAACTCCGCGGCCGGCTCGGTCGCCCAGGCGATCATCCTGTACGAGGCGGCGCTGGGTGTCGGCATCGCGGCCGGCCCACTGGTCGGCGGTGAGCTCGGCACGATCTCCTGGCGCGGTCCGTTCTTCGGCGTCGCGGTACTGATGACGATCGCGCTCGCCGCGACCGCGTTCCTGCTGCCCGCCTCGCCGCCGGCGCAACGCCGTACGTCGATCCTCGAACCGCTGAAGGCGTTGCGGCACCGGTCGCTGGCCACCGTCGCCGTGACCGCCCTGCTCTACAACTTCGGCTTCTTCACGCTGCTCGCCTTCACCCCGTTCCCGCTGGCCATGTCGGCCCGGCAGATCGGCCTGATCTTCTTCGGCTGGGGCATCGGCCTCGCGCTCACCTCGGTGTTCGCGGCGCCGTGGCTGCAGCGCCACTTCGGCACACTGCCGGTCGTGATGACGTCGCTGCTGCTGTTCGCCGCCGACCTGGCGGTGATGGGGCTGTACGCCCACCACCGCGGCGTACTGGCGGTGGGCGTGGTCGTCGCCGGCCTGTTCCTCGGCGTGAACAACACCCTGATCACCGAGGCCGTGATGGCCGCGGCTCCGGTCGAGCGGGGTACGGCGTCCGCGGCGTACAGCTTCGTCCGCTTCTCCGGCGGTGCGGTCGCGCCCTGGCTGGCCGGCAAGCTCGGCGAGGAGATCAGCATCCAGCTGCCCTTCTACGTCGGCGCCTTCGCGGTGCTGCTCGCGGTCGGCGCCCTGGCCACCGGCTGGAAGCCGCTCGCCCACCTGCGGATGCCGTCGGCACACTCCAAGGCCGAGGCCGACGCGGTCACAATGGCCGACGCCTGATCCTCAGCGGCCTGGGACGGATCTCGGCAGGCCGAACGAGGGCAGCACGGTGTTCTCGAAGCGGGTCATCGCCGAGATCCGGTCACCGGCGAGGGTGAGTACGTACAGGCCGGCGCCGTGACTGATCCCGTCCCGGCCGCGCAGATAGGCCCCGAACGCCGGCTGACCGTTGGCCCGCGCCGGCACGAGCTCGAACCTCCGGCCCGCGCCGAAGATGCTCGCGCAGAACCGGCGAACGAGGTCGCGACCCTCGTACTCGAACGGCATCGGCGGCATCGACACGAACACGTCGTCGGTCAGCAGCGCGACCAGCGCGTCGACGTCGGCCGACTCCCACGCGTGGACGAATCGCGCCACGATCGCGTCCTCGGCCGACGAGCCAGCGGCGGGTGGCTTCTCACCCGTCGCGAGCCGCAGGTTGGCCCGGGCCCGCTTGAGTGCACCCTTGACCGACTCGACGCTCGTGTCCAGCAACTCGGCGACCTCGGCGGCGCGGAAGCCCAGCACGTCTCGCAGGACGAGGACCGCGACCTGGCGCGGCGGCAGCACCTGCAGTGCGGTCACGAACGCCAGCGAGATCGACTCCGACAGCTCATAGCGCGCCTCCGGCCCGAGCGGTACGCCGGACGAACCGTCGAGCAGCGCGTCGGGAAAGGGCTCGAGCCAGACGACCTCGCCGAGCCTCGTCGGCGACGGCGGTTCGACGCCGGGCACGTTCCACGCCTGCGCCGGACGCCGACCGGCCGAACGCCGCGCGTTGAGGCACTGGTTGGTGGCGATCCGGTAGAGCCAGGTCCGCAGCGAGGCGCGTCCCTCGAAGCCGTCCAGTCCCTGCCAGGCGGACAGCAGCGTGGCTTGCAGGGCGTCCTCGGCATCCTGGAACGACCCGAGCATCCGGTAGCAGTGCACCTGCAGTTCCCGCAGGTAGGGCTCGGTCAGCTCGCGGAAGGCGTCGCCGTCCCCGGCGCGTGCCCTGACCAGCAAGTCGGCTGCCACTGTCCCTCCTATCTCTCATCGTATTGCTCGTACTGACACCGGCCGCCCCTTCGAGGAGGCGGCCGGGCGACCCCTTTGCGCGGTCGTCGGTGTCCACCTCACCAGGACACCGACGAAGGAGAACTCGGATGGGACAGGTTGTGATCAGTACCAACGCCACGCTCGACGGCGTGGTGGAGGATCCGGACGGCAAAGAGGGTTTCGCACTGGGCGGATGGTTCGCCGAGAACGGCGGCGCGGATCTCGACGCATGGTTCGAGGTCGCGACAGCCGAGGCGCTGCACGCCGAGGCGCTGCTGTTGGGGCGGCGCAGTGACGAGTGGTTCGGCCGCCGGTGGACCACCAGGAGCACCGAGCTGGCGAACCGGCTCAACAGCTTGCCCAAGTACGTCGTCTCGTCGCGCTCGGAACAGCCCGTCTGGACCAACGCGACGGTCGTCAGCGGCAACGTCGTCGACGAGGTCTCGAAGCTCAAGCAGACCGTGGCCGGCGAGATCCTCGTTTACGCCAGTGCTCAGCTCGCCCGCGGACTCCTGAAGCACGGTCTCGTCGACGAGCTGCGACTCGTCGTCTTCCCCGTCGTGCTCGGCGCCGGCCGGCGCCTCTTCGACCAGACCAGCGCCAGAACGCCGCTCCGGCTCGTGAAGAGCGAGACCATCGGCGAAAACCTTGCCTTTCTCACCTATCGGCCCGAGGTCACTCGCGACCACTGAGCACGGTGACCGGGCGGAACCTGGTCGTGGTCCAGGCGGTGATGGCCGACGCGCCGCCGACCACGGCCAGCGAACCCGCGAGCAGGAGCCCGAGCAGCCGCCACGGAACGGCGACCACGACGACGCCGTACGTCTGCGCGGTGCCGGCAGCGATGCCCGCGAGGGCGGCTCCGGCGACGACCGTGCCGAGCAGTACGCCGACCACGACGACGGTGAGGGATTCCACCGTGGCGATGCCGATGACCTGTCGGCGGGTGAGTCCGGCCATCCGGGCCAGGGCGAACTCGCGGCGCCGGTCCGCGGCGGCCATCACGACGGCGTTGACCACGGCAACAGCCGCGTAGACGCCGGCCAGGCCCATCAGCACGGCGAAGATCCCGGTGTCGTCGCGCTGCTCGTGCGCCGCCTTGGCCTCCGCCCACTCCTGGACGGTCCGCACCTCCCGCCCGGCGCTTGGCTCGCCGGTACCAGCCGCGGGCTGCGCGCGCAGCCGCTCGGCGAGTTCCTTCGCCGAGGTCCCCGGCGCGACCCGCACGATCGTCTCGGTGCTGCCCGCCACCCCCGCCGTCAGGCTGCGCGGCACGAAGAAGTTCTCGGTCACGTCGAGCGTCTCCGGCATGATCGCCACCACCGTCAGCACCTGCTGCCGGGTCCCGATCGTCGCGGTCACCGACTGACCGAGCTTGTACCCCTCGACCGCCATCCCCGGCCCGATCGCGATCGTTGCCCCAGACAACTTGTCCAGCGACCCCTTGCGCGGCCGCAGCGCGTGCGTGCGCTGGTAGCCGGCCGGATCGATCCCGACCGCCTCCGAGTACGTCGTCCGCTTCTTCTTGCCGCTGGTCGTCATGATCGTCACCGGCACCGTCGTCTGCTCCGATCTCGCCGCGACACCAGGCCCGTCGGCGACGCGTCCGCCAACCACCAGCTCCGCCGTGATCAGCT
Organism: Kribbella sp. CA-253562; assembly: GCF_050942265.1. GTDB lineage: Bacteria > Actinomycetota > Actinomycetes > Propionibacteriales > Kribbellaceae > Kribbella. The sequence continues at coordinate 7,975,569 of NZ_CP192049.1, forward strand.
GCCGCTGTTCCTCCCCCACCGCCTTCGCCAGCGACCCGAACACACCCCACAACCCGGCGAGCAGCCCGACCAGCACGATCAACGGCGCCGCGGTCGCGGCACTTCGCCGTACGGCGTGCAGGACCCCGGCCCGGGCGAGGTCCGTGACGACATGACCGCGCAGCAGCAGCGACGGCAACCGCCCGGCCACCGGTACGACGATCGGACTCAACTGGCTCAACGCGACCGATCCGCTGATCATCACCACCAGTGCGATCATCAGCGCGGCCACGAAGTCGCCCGCGGCCTGCGCGGCGATCACCATCAGCACCGTGAACCCGGCCGCCGACAGCCCCCAGAACCACCGCCACCCGGTCATCACCGGGAACGATCTCGGCAGGTCGCCGATCGCTTCCAGGGCGCTGACCCGCGACGCTCGCCAGGCAGCCGCCGACGCGCCGACCACTGCCGTGCCCACTCCGACGAAGGCGGCCACCCACACCGTGCCCTGCACCCAGGGCGCCTCGAACCACGGCGGCAACATGCCCACCTCGATCAGCAACGTCGACTGCGCCCAGGTGCCGAGCAGCCCGACCGGCACCCCGACCGCGGTTCCCAGCAGTCCCAGCAATGTGGCTTCGAGCAACAACATCAGCCGCAGCCGTCCGCGCTGCGCCCCGATCAGGCGCAGCAGGCCGAGCTCGCGCCGCCGTTGCGCCACGGCGAAACCGAACGTCGTACTGACCACAAAAACCGTGAGGAAGACGGCGAGCATCACCGACAGGCCCAGCAGCGTGGCGGCACCGGCGTACCCGTCGCGGATCCGCGACCGTTCGAGCCCGGACAGTCCGGGCGGCAACGACGGCTGGTCCGTCGCGGCCATCACCTGCAGCGCGGACTGCACCAGCCCGACCCCGAACGCGACGGCCACCAACGCCCCCGCGAACAGGTGCCATCGATCCCGGACTGCCCCCAGCGACATCCTCAACATGCACCCAGCCAAGCGGCTCGACGCCTGCGCGGCACGGGCCGCAGCACCCGATCGCGGGTAGTGCGCGCGCTACCTCAGGTGCGCGAGCAGAGCGGCGACGTCGGCCTGCGCGAACGGCCGCGCCCGGACGAGCGACTGCAGCAAGAGCCCATCGAGCGCGGCGACGAGCAGACTCGCCTTCTGCGGGTTGGTGGTGAACGTGCGGGCGATCTCGGTCAGCGGCTGCAGCCAGGCCGCGGCCGCGTCCCGCAACTCCGGCCGACGGGCCGCCTGCAGATACAGCTCGTACTCCGCGAGCGTGCGCCCGCGGCGGTAGACCAGCAGGTGCTCGACCAGTCTGGCGAGTTCGTCCGCGGGTCGCGCGCCGAGCTCGGTCACCCGCTCGTGCAGCTCGGCGGTGAGGTCCTCGGCGGCACCGGTGAGCGCCGCGACCAGCAGGTCGTCGAGCGTCGCGAAGTGGTACGTCGTGGAGGCCACCGACACCCCGGCCTCGGCCGCGACGGCCCGGTGACTCACGCCCGCGACCCCGGACCGCTCGATCACCGCCACGGTCGCCCGCAGCAGCTCGTCGCGCCGCAAGGCGCCCCGCACCCGCCGACCGTCGCTCCGGCGCTGCGTACCCGGCGCCCGCTCAGCGTCAGTCCCACCCGGCCCTCGGCGCCCGCGGCGTCGGTTGTTCCCCTCCACACCCTTGCTGACCTGCACAAACGGCAAACTACCAGGACAGACGTACTGATTGTTTTTGCCCCCGGATTTCGGCAGATCGAGCCGGTTTCAGCGCCTAGGCTCGGATTCCGTGACCTCGACTCTCAGTACGGCGATGCGCCGAGCGCTCAAGCGCGCGAACGACGGCAAGACCCTGGACCAGGCCGAGGCGGAGGTCCTGCTGACCGCCTCCGGCGAGGCGCTGGAGACCCTGATGGCGACCGCCGCCCGGGTCCGTGACCAGGGCCTCGAGGACGCCGGTCGCAGCGGGATCGTCACGTACTCCAAGAAGGTCTTCATCCCGCTCACCCGGCTGTGCCGCGACCGGTGCCACTACTGCACGTTCGCGACCACCCCGGGCCGCGTCGAGTCGCCGTACCTGAGTCCGGACGAGGTGCTGGAGATCGCCCGGCAGGGTGCGGCCCTGGGCTGCAAGGAGGCGCTGTTCACGCTCGGCGACGCGCCGGAGGACCGCTGGGACGCCGCCAGGCAGTGGCTCGACGAGGCCGGCTACGACAGCACGCTCGACTATGTCCGGGCGATGGCGGTCCGGGTGCTCGAGGAGACCGGTCTGCTCCCGCACCTGAACCCGGGCGTGATGTCCTGGCAGGACCTGCAGCGGCTGAAGCCGGTGGCGCCGAGCATGGGCATGATGCTGGAGACCACCGCGCGCCGGCTGTTCGAGGAGAAGGGCCAGCCGCACTTCGGCTCACCGGACAAGGACCCGTCGGTCCGGCTCCGGGTGCTGGAGGACGCCGGCCGCTCCAACGTGCCGTTCACCACCGGCCTGCTGATCGGCATCGGCGAGACGATCGAGGAGCGGGCCGACTCGATCTTCGCGCTGCGCCGGATCGCCCGCCAGTACGGCGGGATCCAGGAGGTCATCATCCAGGGCTTCCGGGTGAAGCCCGACACCGCGATGCGCAACGACGCCGATGTCCCGCTGGACGAGTGGCTCGCCGCGATCGCGGTGACCCGGGTCGTGCTCGGCCCGCGCGCCCGGGTCCAGGCGCCGCCGAACCTGGTCGACCTCGACGAGGCGAAGCTGCTGCTGGCCGCCGGCATCGACGACTTCGGCGGCGTCTCCCCGCTGACTCCGGACCACGTGAACCCCGAGCGCCCGTGGCCGCACCTGGACGATCTGGCCAAGCTGACCGCCGACGCCGGCTTCACCCTGCGCGAGCGGCTGACCGCCCACCCGGAGTACCTGCGCGAGCCCTGGCTCGACCCGCGGCTGATCTCGCACGTCGAGGCGCTGGTCGACCCGGCGACCGGCTTGGCGAACGAGGCCGCGATGCCGAAGGGCCTGCCCTGGCAGGAGCCGGACGGCGGCTGGGACTCGGTCGGCCGGACCGACCTGCACACCGCGATCGACACCGAGGGACGGCGGACCGAGACCCGCTCGGACTTCGACGCGGCGTACGGGGACTGGGACGTCCTTCGTGAGGACGTTGCCCAGCGAAAGGCTCCGGAGCGGATCGACGGCGACGTGAAGGAAGCGCTCACCGCCGCCGAGCGCGACCCGGCCGGGCTGTCCGACAGCCAGGCGCTGACGTTGATGACGGCAACAGGTCCGGCGCTGGACCAGCTCGCGAAGATCGCCGACGACCTGCGCAAGGCCGTGGTCGGCGACGACGTGACCTACGTGGTGAACCGCAACATCAACTTCACCAACGTCTGCTACACCGGCTGCCGGTTCTGCGCGTTCGCCCAGCGGCGGACCGACGCGGACGCGTACTCGCTGTCGATGGACGAGGTCGCCCAGCGGGCCGAGGAGGCCTGGGTGATCGGCGCGACCGAGGTCTGCATGCAGGGCGGCATCCACCCCGACCTGCCCGGTACGGCGTACGCGGACCTGGTCCGGGCGGTCAAGCAGCGGGTGCCGGAGATGCACGTGCACGCCTACTCGCCGATGGAGATCGTGAACGGCTCGGTCCGGACCGGGCTGTCGATCGAGGAGTTCCTGATCTCGGTCAAGGAGGCCGGGCTGGACAGCATTCCCGGCACCGCGGCGGAGATCCTGGACGACGACGTGCGCTGGATCCTGACCAAGGGCAAGTTGCCGACGGCAAGCTGGATCGAGGTCATCTCGACCGCGCACAAGGTCGGTCTGCCGTCCAGCTCGACGATGATGTACGGCCACGTCGACTCGCCGCACCACTGGGTCCAGCACCTGCGCACGATCGCGGCGGTGCAGGACCAAACGGGTGGGTTCACCGAGTTCGTGCTGCTGCCGTTCATCCACACCAACTCGCCGATCTACCTGGCCGGCGTCGCCCGCCCCGGCCCGACGTACGACGAGAACCGCGCGGTGCACGCGATGGCGCGGATCATGCTGCACGGCCGGATCGACAACATCCAGTGCTCGTGGGTCAAGCTCGGCACCGACGGCTGCGTCGCGGTGCTCAACGGCGGCGTGAACGACATCGGCGGCACGCTGATGGAGGAGACGATCAGCCGGATGGCCGGTTCCAAGCACGGCTCCCGCAAGTCGATCGAGGAGCTGACCGCGATGGCCACCGCCGCCGGCCGTCCGGCCCGGCAGCGCACCACGACGTACGGCGAGGTCCCGCAGCGGCCGCTCGGCGAGCTCGAACTGGCCTGACCAACCTGCACCACGACGACGAGCGAGGCCCCGCACCGGCGGCCTCGCTCGTCGTCGTTCGTTCGCCGGTCAGCGGGTCAGCTGCAGCGCGACCGTCTTCACCGTCCCGTTGACCTTCACCGACAGCGTGGCCGGTCCGGTCCCGGTGGCGGTGAGCGTGCCGGTGGCCGCGTCGTACCGGAGGTTGTGGCTGGTGGACCAGTCGGCGCTGACCGGGTACGCGACCGGGACGGTCCGGCCGCTCTGGGTCAGCGTCGCCGAGACCTTGGCCGTGGCGCCGCGGCGAAGCGTCGCCGGGGCGGAGACCGTCAGCTCGTCGACGTGCGGGCGGATCTGCGCGGACAGCCAGTTCGGTCCGCCGCGGTCCGGACGCCACCGGGCCTGCGCCTGCTCGCCGGCGCTCACCTTGTCGACCCCGAGCAGGGACCAGCCGGTGAAGCCGCCGTCGTCGGTCCCGGTCGCCGGCGCCTTGCCGGAGTTGCCGTTCACCAAGTACGGGACGCCGTCCACCCGGGAGGCGTGGAACGTTCCGACGTGCCCGCCGATGAAGGCGGCGCCCTTGCCGGTGTCGTGCTGGAAGTCGGCCAGCCACCGCTCGACCATCGCCGCCTCGTGCCGGTCACCGAGCTGGCTGTTCTTGGCCGGCGTGGGGTCGCGCGGCGGGTGGTGCTCGATCAGCACGACCGAACCGATCCGGCGGTCCTTCGCGGCCTCGTCCAGCGCCGTCCGCAGCATCGCCACCTGGTCGAACCCGCCTCCGCGCAGCGTTCCGCTGGCCGTGTTCAAGGTGATGAACCGCGTGCCCTGGTGGTCGAACACGCGCTGCGTCGCACCGAAGTACTTCGTGAAGTTGCTGATCGCCGAGCCCATCACCTCGTGGTTGCCGGGCACGTAGTAGTACGGCACCGAGGTGCCGATCTCCTCGTCGAGGATTCGCTTGGCCAGCTGGAAGTCGGCCTCGGTGGCCTCGTCGACGAAGTCGCCGGCGATCACGAAGAAGTCCGGCTTGGCTGCCTTGATCTCGCGCAGGGTCCGGCGGGCCGCCTGAACCAGCGACGAGTTCGGGTCCCGGGCGACGAACTGCGCGTCGGACATCACCGCGAACCGCCAGTCCCGGCCGTCCACCGACCGGGCGGTCTGCACCAGCCCGTCGCGGACCGGCGGCGCGGCCGGGGCCGTCACCTGCGGCGCGGCCTTGACGTAGACATTGTCGAGCACGACCTCACCGGCGTACTGGGCCGCGGCCTTCGTCTCCAGGGTGTAGATCCGGGTCAGCCGGACGGGCTGCGCGAGTCCCTCGGGGACGGCGAGCTCGACGGCCTGCCAGCCGTTCCAAGTGGCGTACGGGCCATAGATCGTTGACGACCGGCCGGTCGCGTCGACGACGCCGAACGCGGTCCACTCGCCCTTGCCGTGCCCGAACACCGAGACTCCGAAGGCCCGGGCCTGCTCGGTGCCGCCGAGTGGCTGCGGCGCGATCGCGATCGCGTTCCGGGTCAGCGCCGACTGGCTGAAGTCGTAGCTCAGCTTGAGCCCAGCACCGTTCTCGCCCTCGGCCACCTTGCTCACCGACACGGCGGCGCGGGCCGACCCGGCCCGCCACTGCTCGGCAGTGTCGAAGGTGTCGAGCACCCGCTTCTCGACCCCGACCGAGACCGCGACCGACGTCTCGATCCCACCGATCCGGGCGGTGATCACGGCGGCGCCGGACTCCTTGCGCGGGGTCAGCTCGAACCGGCCGTCAGCGGTCGGCTCGACCTGCAGCAGGCTCTGGTCGTACGACAGCCGGACGTCGGCCGGCTCGACCGGCGCGGAGTTGCCGTAGGCATCGAATCCGACCAGCCCGAAGGTCCCGGTGGTGGTGAGGTTCAGCGTCGCGCTCGTCGGGGCCACCCGCTGCACCGGCCCGAGGACCTCCAGGTCAGTACTGCCTCGCCCGCCGGAGGTTGTCGCGCGTACCGTCGCCCGGCCCGGCATCGAGGCCCGGAACACGCCGTCCCGGATCGATCCGTGCGAGGCGGACCAGTTGATCTTCGGCGCCTGCTTCACCGCGCCGTACACCTCGTCGTACGGCGTGGCGGTCAGGGTGCGGGTGGTGCCGGCGAAAACGCGATCCGGACGTCCACCAGGTACCGGGGCGTCGCCCGGTGCGGTCCGCCCGTCGGCGGCCGTCTCGACCCACAGGCCGTGGACCTTGCCGCTGCCCTTGGGCGCCATCACGGCCAGGCCGTTCGGCACCGGCCGGACGACTCCGTCGCCGGGAACGTTGTCCACCTGGACCTTCGTCGTACCGGGCCGGCGGCTGACCATCGTCGTCGAGCCACCACCGTCCAGCTCGACGCCGACGTACGCGCCGCGGGCGGCCAGGATCTTGCCCATCTCGGCCAGCGTCGCGCCACGGCTGTGCGTCAGCCGGTTGCTGTCGATGCTGACGACAACCATCTTCTTGCCGTCGGCCGAGAAGCCCAAGCCGGTCCGGCCGGCGTACGTCACGTCGTCGACCGGCTGCGGCTTGCCGTCCTTCACGAGCAGCGTGTGCACGCCGACCGCGGTCCGGACCGTGCTGCCGTCCGACGTCCGCGGCGTGAACGAGACCGGGACCCGGTCGCCGACCTTCAGCCGGCCGAGCTCGTCCGCACCCGCTTCGCGGCCGACCAGGATCGTCGTACCGGCAGGGATGTCGCCGGTGCCGGCGGTGGTTCCGACCGCCGTCACGAGGTCACCGGCGACGGCGACCTCGGCGACCTTCGTCGCGTCGGCGACCGCGTGCGCACGTGAGTAGCTGCCCCACAGGCTGGTGAAGGCGCCGATCTCGTCCTTGCGGATCACCGGGCTGTTCAGCCGGTCCAGCTGATACGGACCCGCGGTCCCGTCGAACAGCACCTCGAGGACGCGGCCGACTCCCTGCGGGTCGAAAGCGACCGCGGTGTAGGGATCCTCGGACTGCGACTTCACCAGCTGACCGTTCGCGACGGCCGGGCCGAGCGGAGCGCCGGAGTTGTTGATGTCGAAGAAGTCGGCGTTGACCGCGGCGACCGCGCCGGCCTCGTTCGCCTGCTGGTCGATCGGCTTGGTGGCGCTGACCTTGCCGGACGACAGGTAGTCGATCCGCGCGCCCTTGGTCAGGTCGACCGACAACGTGTTGCCCTGCTGCCAGCCGCGATCGTCGAACGTCTCCAACGATCCGGCGGTCACTCCGGGCGCCACCGGACGGGTGCGTTCGTAGGTTTGCAGCTGGGTGGGCGCGGCGGTGGGATCGGCCGCGGGGACGGCGGACGCCGGGAGCAGCAGCGCCGGGGTGGCCAGCGCGAGCGCTATCGGCACGGCCACCAGACGGGACAGGGCAGGCACAACGGACCTCCGGTCGTGAACGATTGACCGGATCAGTCAACAATCCGAAACCTACTTACACCAGAGGCCGGCGGTGAACGATCACCGAATTCGGCAGGCGTCGCCGTTCACTTGTGACGGCGCGCTCACGCAGGGCCTTGCCCCGGTGGTATCGGTCCCCAGTCGCACCGGTACCACCGGGACAAGAAAACGCCGGCCGTGCCGGGCGTCGGTCACCACCTCACTGGCGACCGGCGCCCTGTGCGGCACGACCGGCGTATATCTGTGCCCCGAGAGGGCGGTCGGCCCGAAGGATGGTGGACCGAGTTCTCGTTCCGCGGCCGGCAGGGGAGGTACAGTTCCGGTCGCGGACGGGAGTTCGCGGGTTCCACCAAGAGCCTGTGCCGGCGACCCGTCCGTCGCCGACAACTGAACGTTGTCACGCGAGCCCGGAGCGGGACCATCCCCCGGATCAAACATTTGCATTGGCTTTTCAGAAGGCGACAGACTGTATACATCCAGTCACCGAGCGTGCAGATGTTGCCTGTCGCAACAAGTAAAAAGCTTGTGTGCTTGATGACCTGACTGGGCGGGATCCCCGCCCAGCAAGGCGGTTGAGCTCAGTACGGGTAGGTGTCGTCGCGCCGCGTCGGGTCCATGTCCCACAGCGAGAACTCGACCACCTTGTGGGATTCCTCACCGCCGGCCGGGCTCAGGCCGACCGTGTCGTAGTCCTTGGAGCCGAGCCCGTCGAGGTAGCCGAGCAGCTCGAACGCCGACCGGGCGTCCTCGATGTCGTCGATCACGTCGTCGTTCTGCGCCTCGTCGGCCCGGCTGCGCACGTAGGCGACAAACGCCTCCGGGTCGGTCACCACGAAGTCGTAGCGGGCCTGGTAGCTCAGCCGCAGCCCGTTCTCCGGGACCAGCGGCTCGTCCAGGTCCGCGACGCCCTCGACCAGCTCGCGGTAGTCGGCCGGGTCGTCGAAGTCGTCCGGCCCGAGCGGCACGTCGTCCAGCTCGTCGGGGTCGTAGGAGTCGATGCCCAGGAAGATGTCGCCCCAGCCGCGCTCGTGCACCGCCTCGGCCAGCACCCGGGCCTGCACGCGGACGTTCTCGATCGCCGTCGTCGCCCGGAGGTCGTGCAGGTCGAGGGCGTCGGCCTGGGCCAGCAGCACCTTGGCCAGTTCGCGGGCGGCCTCGGCGGCGGAGGCGGGCTCAAGCGGCTCACTCATGCTGCGACCGTACAACCATCGGCACCTCGACCGCCGCGCCCGGTACGCCGAACGCGTCGACCAGGTCGGTCGCGTACGTCCGGATCCGCCCGCACAGCTCGTTCACCAGCGCGGTGATCGCCTTCGAGCGCGGCCCGGACAGCCGGCCGTGCTCCATGAACCAGGCCCGGTCGTTCTCGATCGTGGACAGCGCGTGCAGGTCGTACAGCTCCTTCAGCCGGTCCCGCACCTCCCCCTCCGGCGCAGCCCGTACGGCGTGCTGGAACGCCTCCAGCACGACCCGCTCGACGTGCGCCCGGCCGGCCGCGATCACGTGGTCCTGGCACCGGTTGAACACCTCGAACGCCTCGTCCCCGGCGTCGATGCCGGCCCGCAGCCGGCGCGCGACCCCGGCCAGCATGTGCTGCTCGCGGAACTGCAGCAGCCCGGAGTGGTAGTCGTCGTCCCGCAGCCCGGCGTCCGGATCGGCGGAGTCCGACCGGTTCGGTACGACGTCCCGCAGCCGCTCGACCAGCATCCGCAGGGCGGTCTTCTCCACCGCGATCTCGACCGCCTGCCCAGCGATGAACCGGGCGGTGCCGAGCGGGTCGAGCTTGCCGAAGGACTCGCGGTAGTCGGTCAGCAGTCCCTTCGCGACCAGCTGCAGCAGGACCGTGTTGTCACCCTCGAACGTGGTGAACACGTCGGTGTCGGCCTTGAGCGCGGACAGGCGGTTCTCGGACAGGTAGCCCGCGCCACCGCACGCCTCGCGGCACATCTGGATCGTCTCGGTCGCGTGCCAGGTCCCGAGCGCCTTCGTCCCGGCGGCCTGCGCCTCCAGCGCGCGGCGGTCGTGCTCGCCCGGCCCGACCCGGCCGTTCTCGCCGTCCGCGGTGTCTCCGGTCCGGCCGCGGACGGCATCGGTCTCGTCGGCGCCGAAGATCCGCGCGAACTCGTCGACCAGCTCGGCCTGCGCGAAGTGCAGCGCGTAGGTCCGGGCCAGCAGCGGCAGCAGCCGGCGCTGGTGCATCCGGTAGTCGAGCAGCAGCGCCTCCTCCGCGCTTCCCGGCGCGCCGAACTGCCGCCGGCCGTCGGCGTACCGGATCGCGATCGTCAACGCGACCTTGCTCGCGTTGATCGCGGCGCCGCCGACCGACACCCGGCCCTGGACCAGCGTGCCGAGCATCGTGAAGAACCGCCGGTCCGGGTTCTCGATCTCGCTGCGGTAGGTGCCATCGGCATCCACCTGCGCGTATCGGTCGAGCAGCGCCTCGCGCGGCACCCGGACCTGGTCGAACACGATCCGCCCGTTGTCCACGCCGTTCAGCCCGAGCTTGGGACCGCAGTCGCTGATCGTGACCCCGGGCAACGGTTCGCCGTCGTCGGAGCGGATCGGCACCAGCAGGCAGTGCACCCCGTGCGTCCGGCCGCCGACGACCAGCTGGGCGAACACCGCCGCCAGCTTGCCGTGCCGGGCCGCGTTGCCGATGTAGTCCTTGCGCGCCGACGGGGTCGGCGTGTGCACGACGAACTCACCGGTCTCCGCGTCGTACGTCGCGGTGGTCTCCAGCGCCTGGACGTTCGAGCCGTGGCCGGTCTCGGTCATCGCGAAGCAGCCGAGCAGGTCGCCGGTGAGCGCGTCGGACAAGTAACGGTCGTGGTGCTTCTCGGTCCCCAGGTGCAGGATCGCGCCGGCGAACAGGCCGAACTGGACGCCCGCCTTCACCATCAGCGACAGGTCGCCGTACGCGAGCGTCTCGAAGCCGGCGATGAACCCGCCCAGATCGCCCTGGCCGCCGTACTCCTTCGGGAAGCCGCGCGACGGGTGTCCCTCGGCGGCGATCTCCTTGAGCGTGGCCAGCACCTGGTCGCGGTACTCGTCGCGCGACAGCCGGAGTCCGGCGTCCAGCAGGGAAGCGTGGCTCGCCAGCCCGTCCCGTACGACGTCGCGTGCGGCCTTGTGCGGCCCGTCCAAGTACTCGCGCAGCCCGGTCATGGGTCCAACCTATGCCGAGGGTTGCCGAAAGCTCAGGAAAATCGGGAGTGAGTTACCGCATCTGCGGCTCTAGAATGGCAGGCATGCCGAATTTGCGGATCAGTGAGGCCGCCGCGCTGCTCGGGGTCAGTGACGACACCGTCCGGCGCTGGATCGACAACAAGCGGCTGCCGGCCACCGAGCAGGGCGGCCGGATGGCGGTCGACGGGCGCGCGCTGGCCGCGTTCGCCCAGGAGCTCGCGGACTCGCCGGAGGCCGGGACGACAACGGCCGCCTCGGCGCGCAACCGGATGCGCGGCATCGTCACCCGGGTCGTCAAGGACGGCGTGATGGCCCAGGTCGAGCTGCAGGCCGGGCCGTTCCGGGTCGTCTCGCTGATGAGTCGCGAGGCCGCCGACGAGCTCGGCCTGGAGCCGGGCGTCGTCGCGGTCGCCTCGATCAAGTCCACCCATGTCGTCGTCGAGATCCCGGAGGGCTAGATGTCGCGTCGTACCAGCGCAGCGGCCGTACGCCGTACTGTCGCCGCCGGGCTGGTCGCGGTCGCGGCCCTCGGGCTCGCCGCCTGCGGCTCCGACTCCCAGGCCGGCTCGGCCAGCGGCGGCGCCTCGGTGTCCGGCACCGTGAACGTGTTCGCCGCGGCCTCGCTGACCGGCAGCTTCACCCAGCTCGGCAAGGACTTCGAGGCGGCCCACCCCGGCGTCAAGGTGGTCTTCAACTTCGGCGGCAGCTCGGCGCTCGCGCAGCAGATCAACCAGGGCGCACCGGCCGACGTCTTCGCCTCGGCCGCGCCGAAGAACCTGGACCAGGTGACCGAGAAGGGCACCGCGACGACGTTCGCGCGGAACAAGCTCGAGATCGCGGTCCCGAAGGGCAATCCGGGCAAGGTCACCGGGCTGGCCGACTTCACCGACGCCGACCGCAAGATCGCGCTCTGCGCCGAGCAGGTGCCGTGCGGCGCGGCCGCCCAGAAGGTGTTCGCGGCGGCGAAGCTGACACCGCAGCCCGACACCCTTGAACAGGACGTCAAGGCCGCGCTGACCAAGGTGAGCCTGGGCGAGGTCGACGCCGCGCTGGTCTACCGGACCGACGTACTGGCAGCCGCGGACAAGGTCGAGGGCATCGACTTCCCCGAAGCCACGCAGGCGGTCAACGACTACCCGATCGCCACGCTGACCAAGGCACCGAACGCCGACGGCGCCAAGGCCTTCGTCGACTTCGTGCTGTCGGAGCAGGGCCGGAAGGTCCTGACCGACGCGGGCTTCGAAGCGCCGTGAGTGCGCGAGCCCGCGCGAGGACGGGCGGCAGGCGAAGGACAGGCGGCCGGCTGCCGTTGGTCCTGCTGCTGCCCGCTCTGCTCGGGCTCGCGTTCCTGCTCGTCCCCCTGGCCGGATTGCTTGCCGAAGCGCCGTGGTCGACGTTGCCGTCCCGGCTCTTCAGTGCCGAGGTCGGTCAGGCGTTGCGCCTGTCGTTGCTCTGCGCCAGCGTCGCGACGGTCGTCTGCCTGTTCCTCGGCATCCCGCTGGCCTGGCTGCTCGCTCGCTCCGAGCTTCCTGGTCGGGGTCTGCTGCGCGCACTGGTCACCGTTCCGCTCGTGCTTCCGCCGGTGGTCGGCGGGGTCGCGTTGTTGCTCGTGCTCGGCCGGCGGGGGCTGATCGGTGAGCGGCTGGATCTGTGGTTCGGGTTCAGCCTGCCGTTCACGACGGCCGGCGTGATCGTCGCGGAGGCGTTTGTCGCGATGCCGTTCCTGGTGATCTCGGTCGAGGGCGCGCTGCGGGCCGCCGATCCGCGCTACGAGGAGGCCGCCGCGACCCTCGGGGCCGGCCGATGGCTGACCTTCCGCCGGGTGACCTTGCCGTCGATCGCCCCGGGCATCGTGGCCGGCGCGGTCCTGTGCTGGGCGCGCGCGCTCGGCGAGTTCGGCGCGACCATCACGTTCGCGGGCAACTTCCCCGGCCGGACGACGACGATGCCGCTGGCCGTGTACCTGGCGCTGGAGACCGATCCCGAGGTGGCCGTCGTGCTGAGCCTGGTGCTGCTGATCGTGTCGGTCGTCGTGCTCGCGAGTCTGCGCGAACGCTGGATCAGTGGTCTGCGATGACGCTGCACGCCGAGCTGCACGTACGCCGTACCGGCTTCGAGCTGCGACTGGACCTGACCGTCGAGCCCGGCGAGGTCGTCGCCGTGCTCGGCCCGAACGGCGCCGGCAAGACCACGGCCCTGCGCGCCCTGGCCGGGCTGCTTCCGCTCGACGCCGGGCGGATCACGCTGGACGGGACCGTCTGGGACGAGCCGCCCGGGACGTTCCTGTCCGCCGACCAGCGCCCGATCGGCGTCGTCTTCCAGGACTATCTGCTCTTCAACCACCTGAGCGCGCTGGAGAACGTCGCGTTCGGCCTGCGCGCCCGCGGCGTCGACAAACGCGTCGCCCGCACCGAAGCCGCCCGCTGGCTCGACACTGTCGGCCTGACCGACCAGGCCAGGTCACGCCCCCGCGCCCTGTCCGGCGGCCAGGCCCAACGCGTCGCTCTGGCCCGAGCGCTCGCCACCAACCCCGACGTACTGCTCTTGGACGAACCGCTCGCGGCCCTCGACGCCGGCACCACCCTCCACATCCGCGCCGAGCTCGGCCAGCACCTGTCCCGCTACGCCGGCCGCACGCTGCTGGTCACCCACGACCCCCTCGACGCGATGGTCCTGGCCGACCGCCTCGTCATCGTCGAACACGGCCAGGTCGTTCAAGAAGGCTCACCCAGCGAGGTCGCCCACCGCCCCCGCACCGACTACGTCGCCCAGCTCGTAGGCCTCAACCTCTACCGAGGAACCGCCGACGGCCACACCGTCCACCTCACCACCGGCGGCACGGTCACCATCGCCACCCCCGCCACCGGTCCGGTCCACATCTCCTTCCCGCCCTCAGCCATCAGCCTCTACCCCGACCGCCCCACCGGCAGCCCCCGCAACACCTGGCCGGTAGTGGTCACCGGCATCGAACAACACGCCCACACGGTCCGCGTCCGCCTCTCCCCCGCCCCCGGCTCCCCCGCCCCCACCGACCTCCTCACCGACGTCACCCCCGCCGCCGTCGCCGAACTCGCCCTCACCCCCGGCCACCCCCTCTGGGCCACCCTCAAAGCCACCGAAACCCAGACGTACCCGAGCTGAGCGATCCCAAATCAGTGCTCGGGCAGGAGCCAGAGATCAGGGGCATCCACAAACCCAACGGTCTGACGGTCGGGTGTGACGGTGATCTTCAAAGCCTCCACACCAGGCGAACCAGCATCGCGCCAGGCTTTCACCGCACCTTCAACGGCATCCCATAATCTTGCCGACCCGCCCTGTACGACGGTGCCCTCGGCAACCGAAACGACGGCGTAGGCATCGTTCACGCTGTCCACGAGGTAGATCAGCGGTAGTCCCTGGTCGTCCATCCCGCTCGCCTGCTGGACGTTCGGGACCGAGAGTTGCGTGAGCAGCCGTCCCACCCGTTCGTCGAGGATCGCGCTCGAGATCGAGACGTCGGACACAACCTCGTCCGGCCGGCCGGTCCGAATCTCCGCGACTCCCGGGGGCGCGTGGCGTCGGGCCGGCATGAACGATGCCGGGTCGTCCAGGAACCATCCTTCGGCACGGCCGTTTCCCATGACGTCAAGACGAGCAAGTGCGAACGCGCTGAGCCAACCCGACAGGGTCAGCAACACCTTCCCGCCCGGCTTGGTCGACGAAATCCACGGTCGCGGCACATGCCTCAGCGAGCAGGCAGCAATCACGCGGTCGTAGCCCCGGCCAGGCCCCTCGGGCAGCCCATCCAGACCGTCAGCGACTTCCAGCCTCGGGAAGTATCCGACCTGCGACAGTGCGCTCCTGGCATTCGAGACAACCACCGGATCCACATCGATCGACGTCACCCGATCCGCCCCCAGCCGCTCGCACGCAAGCGCCGTGGAATATCCGGTGCCGGTGCCGACTTCGGCCACTGCTGAACCGTCGTCGACAGGCAGGTTCTCCCACATCCGTACGACGAGACTCGGCATCGTGGCCGACGAGGTGGGCGTCCCCGGGACCGCGACAGCAGTGTCCTCCGGCCGGATCGATCCATCGAGTTGCGTGACGAGCGAGTCGTCGGCGTAGATCTCCGTGAGTCGCCCTTCGGGGGCGGCGCCGTCGTCGAGCACCGGCTCCCAGATGGATCCGCCCGAAGCGGCCACCTGCCGAAAGTACTGCTTCAGGAACACCTCGCGGGGCACGCGCTCCAGCGCGGTACGCCACTCGGCAGTTCGCAGGTCTCCCGTTCGTGCCAGCCGCTCGGCCAGCTGCCCACGAAGCTTGAGACTCGAATCGGTGTCCTCCATAGGTGAGTGCTCCTCCTGTTCAAGCTACGAGCAGATCGGCAAAAGCACTGGCAATCGGCAGTCCTGTTTCGGACGCCATCCAGCCCCACTCTCCGGCTGGATTGCACTCGTACCACCACCACGTCCCGTCGAGCGCGTCGATGCCGAAGTCGAAGCACCCGTACGCCAGACCGAACCGCTCCAAGTACTTCGTGAGCAGATCGGCCAGACCAACTGGTGGCTCGACCACGGAGTATCGCTGAATCAGGTCGTAGTTCTCCCGCCAGTCGGTCAGCGGAGAGTCGATCCGTACGCAGAAGACGGTTCGTCCGACCACCGTGACCCGGACGTCGGCGGCTTTGTCCACGCGTGCCTGGAACAGGTGCGGCGTCGTCGCGAGGGACTCGTCCAACTCGCTCGCCGAGACGGCGCGAACCCAGAT
Source organism: Kribbella sp. CA-253562 (assembly GCF_050942265.1). Lineage (GTDB taxonomy): Bacteria > Actinomycetota > Actinomycetes > Propionibacteriales > Kribbellaceae > Kribbella. Next base: position 7,991,156 of record NZ_CP192049.1, read on the forward strand.
CGTTCGCGCTTCTTCGCCCTCCTGGTAGTCGCTCGACCACAAAGGCTTGTACACCGCGACACCTTGTTCCTCGACGAACTGCCGTGCGTCGTCGAGACGGTTCGTCACCACGGTCGGCGGTACCGCGAAACCCAACTCCGAGGCCGCCGCCAGCTGTGCCGGCTTGTACTCCGCCGCCATCTGCCGACGTGGGTGATTGACCTGGCGGCAGCCGGGCAACGCGGCCAGCACACCACCCAGACCGAATCTGACCTGGTCCTTCGAAAACAGCGCATCCTGGGGACTGAGTTCCTCGAATCGCGGCAAGGACGGACGCCGGTAGTAGACGGCTCGAACAGCTGACAAGTCGGCTTCGCGGGACCCTGTTCGCAACGATCCACCAACCGGCGGACGGCCGAAGTGCGCCGTCAACGCCACTGACCGCGGTAGGTCGGCGAGATCGAAACGCACCACGGGCACCCGGCGCTCGTTGAGCTCGCCGATGACCAGGTCCGCGGTGGTGTCTTCGCCGGTGACGACCAGCACCGTGTCACGCAGCATGTTCAGTCCCGTTCGGCGTCGGGATCGGTGCCGTCCTGGGTCTGACGCCCGTCGAGATTGGTCATCCGCGGCGTACGAGTGTTGCGGATCGAACCATGCTTCGGTCCGGCGACGATCTCACCGGTGGCGTCGAAGTAGATCCCCAACTGGGTCTGCGGATCGACGGCGTAACCCGCCGGGATCAACCGGCCGGTGGACACGAACGGACGCATCCGGGTGAGTCCCCAGGGGCGGGCGACACGTACAGGCTGCATGACAGCTGACCCTTTCGTGGTGGGCGGGGCCGGCGCCGGTTGCAGGGCTGTTCACAACGCCGGCCCCGCCGATCGAGGAGGACACAGCTCAGTCAACCGCCGGCCCCGATCCACGGTCAGGTGCAAAGACCGTGCAGTCGGCATCGATCCGTGCAGAACCCGTGCACTCCACGCTGAAGTCGTCGCCGCCACGGCTGCATCGGGAGGCGTCGTCCGGCTACTGTGAGTAGACGATCCTGGTACGCGGAGAGGTGCATGAATTCGCCCAACGAGTTGTTCGCCGCGGTGATGGCTGAGGCCGGCTGTTCGAGGAGCGCTCTGGCCAGAGACGTTCGCGAGCTTGGCGCGGCCCGCGGGCTGACCGATGTGCGCTGCGACCACGTGGATGTCGGCCGTTGGCTGAAAGGGATGATCCCCCGGGGTCAGAAACCTGCTCTGGTCTCGGAGGCGCTCGGTCGCCGCCTGAGCCGGGCGTTGACGGCCGGTGAACTGGGATTCACCGACGGCCCGCCGTTGACGCTGGCACTGAGCTTCTCGGGTTCTCGGGACGCGGCGGTGTCGACCACACGTACGCTCTGGACGGAAGACTTGAAACGCTCCGACTTCCTTCGGGCCACAGTCACCGGCGGCATGCTCACCACCGCCATGGCGCGGTGGTTGCTGGCGCCACCCACCGACCCGCCGTACCGAAGCGGCAGCACCGGGCGGGTCGGTTCGGACGACGTCGAGGCGGTACGCGCGACGCTCCACCTCTTCGAGCGGCTCGATCACCAGTTCGGTGGTGGGCATGCCCGCACGGCCGCGGTCCAGTACCTCACCGACGCCGTGACCCCGCTTCTTCACGCGAGCTACACCGACGTGACCGGGCGCCAACTGTTCTCGGTCGCTGCGCAGTTCACCTACAAGACCGGAGCGATGGCTTACGACGTCGGACTGCACGGCTTGGCCCGCCGGTACTTCGTCCAGGCACTCGACCTGGCGCATGTGTCCGGTGATCGGCCGCTCGGAGGGAAGGTGCTGGCTCTGATGAGTCATCAGGCGAACTTCCTCGGGGAGTATCAGGAAGCTGTGGACTTCGCGAGAGCGGCGGCACTGGGCGCTAGCACTTCGGCCACCCCGCGGGTCCGGGCGATGTACGCCGCGATGCAGGCCCGCGGGCTGGCGAGCCTCGGTGACAGACGCAGCTGTCTTCGGATGATGAAGGCGGCCGAAACCGACTTCGCCAAGTCTACGGAGGCGGACGAGCCGGACTGGATCGGGTACTTCGACCACGCCGAACTGCAGGACGAACTGACCCATTGCTTCACGGCGTTGCGGGCGCCGCGTGAAGCCGAGCGGCACGCGATTCTCGCTCTTGGTGAGGATCCTGAGATGCACCCGCGAAGCCGCACGTTCTGCCGCATCTCGCTCGCCACTTCCTACCTCGACGCGGGTGAGGTTCCGAAGGCCTGTGCCACCGCCAGTGAGGCGTTGGCCGCGGCCGGCCGGATCAAGTCGGCGCGGGTTCGCCGGTACGTCCGGGTCTTCGATCGGCGGCTGGACGCCTTCGGGGCTCAGAGGTCGATCGGCGAGTTCAGGGAACGCGCTCGCACGATTCTGGCTCCGGTCGCCTGAGCGTCAGGCGCCCGGCGTCCAACTTCTGGACGTGGCCGGGTGGCGGAGGGAGTGGATGCGTCGTTCTGCCTCTGCCCGGAGGCGAGGCTCGCGGGCGAGGCGGCTGAGGAGCCAGACGGTCATGCGGAACTCCCTCAGGGCAGCGAACACCCCGAATCCGGTCCAGTGCCGGACATCCCGGCCGTATGCCTCGACGAAAGCGTCGTACTCGGCGTCGGAGTACCAGCCGAGTCGTTGGTACACAGCAGGGACGACCAGGTCCCATTCGGGCGGGCCGACGCTGAAGCGTTCGAGATCGAGCAGGACGGCCACACCGTCGGCGCCGCGGATGGCGTTTTTGCGGTTGGCGTCGCCGTGGATCACGCGGGAGACCGAGTCAATGGTCACCTTTGTGTAGTCGTCGCGGAGCCGAAGGAGTCGGTGGGCGAGGAAGGTGCGATCCTCCTGGGTCAGTTCGGTTCCCGCCGCGGTGAGGTGTTCATCCAGGCGGACGAACGGGTCGAGCGGTGGGATCTCGAAGTCATTGGGCAACGGCAGATCGTGGAGCTGCCGCAGCAACGCGCCGAGCTCCGCCGTACTGGCCATGACCGCCTCGGGCACCTCATGCCAGAAAGTCACCACGTACGCCGCGGCGATCACCGGCTGCTCGATCGACTCCACCGGCCTGACTGCGGGCAGTCCCTGCGCGGCGAGCCATCGCCCGGCAGCCACCTCCCGCCTGGCCCGGTCCGCGTCCGCGGACGCCGTGACCCGGGCGACGATCTGCCCCGGCAGCCGGAAGACGGCGTTGTCGGCGACCGGACCCATCAGCTCGGCCGCCGAGCTGTCGAGGCCGAACCCCGGAGTGATTGCCTGGAGAGCCGCGAGGGCGGCCGCTTGCTCGAGCACCTGGTCACCCATGTCCGAAGTGTGTCATCGAGCTCAGATGCTGTCCGCCTGTACCCACTGCGCCGCACCGTTCACGAAGTTGTTGCCTAGCGCAACAGTGGGATCGGCGGATACTGGGGTGAACCGGGGTCGTGGCGGGAGGAGGAGCGTCGTGAGCGTGCCGAGTGTCGGGTGGCGGGAAGTGGTGGGGGCGGACGAGGAGGAGCGGCACCGGCGGCAGGCGGAGTTGTTCGGGGAGCTGCAGGCGCGGAAGTCGGCGGAGTTCGGGGGCGGGCGGGCGTTGCATCGCAAGCAGGTGGCGGCGTTGCGGGCGACTTTGACGGTGCCGGCGGAGCTGCCGGAGTACGCGCGGCAGGGGCTGTTCCGGGTGCCGGACAAGTACGACGCGTGGGTGCGGTTGTCGAACGGCGGGTTCAACCGGGCGCCGGACAGTGTCCCGGACATTCGCGGGTTCTCGATCAAGGTGTTCGGGACGAGTGGGCCGGCGGCGCTGGGTGGGGAGGCGGTGTGCCAGGACTTCGCGCTGATCAACCACGAGCGGTTCAGCTCGGCGACCAGCGAGGAGTTCACCACGATCGTCACGCTGGCCGGTGAGACCAAGGGCCGGCTGTTCTCGGCGCTGGTCAAGAAGCCGAGTCTGTTGCCGCGGCTCACGAAGGTCAGGGACGCGCTCCGAGTGCCGTTCTCCGGGTTCGCCACCCAGGACTTCTTCAGCGCCGCACCCATCGCCTTCGGCCCGTACGCCGTCCGCGTGCGGCTGCAGGCGCTCGCGGACGACACCGACACCGACCGGGAGCCGCCACCCACCGTCGCCGATCCCGACGCGACCGACTGGGCCGCCGACATCTTCAACCGGCTGGCCGCCGCTCCGCTCGACTACGACGTCCAGGTCCAGTTCTTCGTCGACGAGCGGCGGACCCCGATCGAGGACGCCTCGGTCGCCTGGGACGCGCCGTACGAGACGGTCGGCCGGCTCACCCTCCCGCGGCAGAAACCGGACCCGGCGCTCGCCGAGGAGATCGACGCCGCCGTCTTCGACCCCTGGAACGCGAAGGCCGAGCACCGTCCGCTCGGCGAGGTGATGCGGGCCCGGAAGGTCGCGTACTTCGCCAGCCAGCAACAGCGTCACGCCCACTGAAACTCCGGCACGATCAAATCCACGCAAAGTTACGGCCTGTTACCTGGTCGGCACGCATCGACATGATGTAACGGCGCTTTCCCCGCTCAAAGTCGCGTCGACGTCACGAAGAGTGTTTATTTACTCACTCGTAGCACGTGAGTTCTTCACGGTCGACTGGTGACGTCATGCACTACGCCGACCCCTCTCCCACTGCCCAAGATTCTCCGGGGCACCGACGAGAGAGGGGGACGAACCACCATGGAGAGCTACGAGCTGTACTGCCTGGCCGACCGGCGGTTCTACGACACCCCGTCCAGCGGTGACACCCATCCGGACTTCGCCCTCGCTTCCCGTCCGGTCCCGGACGGCTGGGACCACGTGCCCGGCGAGATGTGGATGCACTACGCGCCGAGCGGCCTGAAGCTGCCGGCCCAGGGCTGGAAGATCCACGTCTCGGCCGGCCTGGCCGACGCCGAGCGCACGCTGGCCGCGATCTGGGACTACTGCGTCCCGCGCGGCATCGCGTTCAAGTTCCTGCGCAACGAGCCGGTCCTGGTGATGGTCAACTCGAAGTCCGCCCCGCGCGGCTCAAGCGGCAAGCTCGTCACGATCTACCCGACCGACGACGACCAGCTCGAACTGGTCCTCAAGGAGCTCGACGACCTGCTCGACGGCGTCCAGGGCCCGTACATCCTCAGCGACCTCCGGTACGCCGAAGGCCCGCTCTTCGTCCGGTACGGCGCCTTCGTCAGCCGCTACACGCTCGACCCGGCCGGTGAGCGCGTGCTGGCCATCGAGGACGACCGCGGCCGGCTCGTCCCGGACCACCGCGGGCCGACCTTCAGCACGCCGCCGTGGGTCACGTTGCCGTCGTTCCTGCAGACGCACCTGGACGCCCGCAACGCGGTCACCACCAACGACCTCGCGTACACGATCGAGGGCGTCATCCAGTTCTCCAACGGCGGCGGCGTCTACGTCGGCCACCACAACGAGACCCAGGACCGGGTGGTGCTCAAGGAGGGCCGCCCGCTGGCCGGGCTCGACATGGCCGGTCGCGACGCGGTCGCCCGGATCGGGCACGAGCGGGACATCCTGCAGCGCCTCGACGGCCTCGACGTCGTCCCGAAGCTGCACGACTACTTCACGCTGGGCGACCACCACTTCCTGGTCCAGGAGTTCGTCGACGCGAACCCCCTGCAGCGTGAGCTCGTCCGCCGCTACCCGCTGACCCGCCCGGACGCGACCGAGGCCGAGCTCGCGGCGTACGCCGAATGGGCGGCCGACATGGTCGGACAGGTCCAGCGGGCGGTGGGCGAACTGCACGGCCGCGGCGTGGTCTTCTGCGACCTGCACCCCGACAACGTGTTGCTGGGCACCGGCGATCGCCTTGTGCTGATCGACTTCGAGGTCGCGACGCTTGCCGAGGACCAGGCCCGATCCGCACTCGCCCACCCGGGCTACGCGGCACCCGGCGACCGGCAGGGCGCGGACGTCGACCTCTACGCGCTGGCCTGCATCACGCTCGGCCTGTTCGCGCCGCAGGCAACAATGCTGCTGAATCTCCATCCTGGTAAGGCTTTCCAGCTCGCCGACATGGTGCACGAGACCTTCGGCGTGCCCAGGGCGACGCTCGACACCGCGGTGCGGACCATCGTGGGCACCGACGTCGACGAAGACCCGGCGATGGCGTCGCTGCCGCTGCCCGGCCGCGCGCCCTGGACCGAGGTCCGCGCCGCACTGACGAAGGCGATCGTGGCCAGCGCAACCCCGGAGCGGGACGATCGGCTGTTCCCCGGCGACATCGCGCAGTTCCGGTCCGGTGGCGGGATCAACCTGGCGACCGGGGCGGCCGGCGTGCTCTACGCGCTGGCGAAGACCGAGGCGGGCCGCTTCCCGGCGTACGAGGACTGGCTGCGCGAGCGCGCCCGGACCACGGAGATCGGCCCCGGCCTGTACGACGGGCTGCACGGCGTCGCACACGTGCTCGACGAGCTCGGGCACCGCCAGGACGCGCTCGACGCGATCGAGCTGACACTGGCCGACGACCTCGACAGCCGCGAGCTGGGGCTGCACTCCGGTCTCGCCGGGATCGGGCTCAACCTGCTGCACTTCGACGAGCCGGGGCTGCGCGGTACGGCGACCCGCGTGCTCGACCTGGTCGCGGACCGGCTCGGCGACGTCACCGACGTACCGGAACTGAGTGGCGAAGGGAAGCCGCGGGCCGGACTCATGTACGGCTCGTCCGGTCCGGCGCTGCTCTTCCTGACGGCGTTCGAGAAGACCGGGGACACCGGACTGCTGGACTTCGCGGAGACCGCCATCCGGCAGGATCTGCGGCGCTGCGTCCGGACGCCGGAAGGCATGCTCCAGGTGAACCAGGGCTGGCGTTCGCTGCCTTACCTGGAAGAGGGCTCGGCCGGCATCGCGCTGGTCCTCAGCCGCTACCTGCAGCACCGGCCGGACGAGGAGCTGGCCGCCGCGCTGGCCGAGCTCCGCCTGGTCACTCGCTGCTCGTACTACGTGCAGCCCGGCCTCCTGATGGGTCGCGCCGGGATGCTGCTCGCCGCCGCCGAGCTGGGCGAAAACACCGACGCCCTGGTCCGCGGACTCGGCTGGCACGCGCTGCCGTACGAGGGCGGACTGATCTTCCCCGGCAACCAGCTGCTCCGGCTCTCGACGGACCTGGCGACCGGATCGGCCGGCGTCCTGCTGGCCCTGGGAACCGCGCTGCACGAGCGGCCGGTGTCCCTCCCGTTCCTCGGACCTCCCCAGTGGTCCGAGTCCCTGTCCCGACGACGTCCTTCGAAGGAGGTGTAAACACATGGCACTTCTCGACCTCCAGGGTCTGGAGACCCCGGGCTACGGTCACGGCGGTCACCACCACGGCGGCTCCACGCTGACCGTGCTCGGCTGCGGTTCGCAGCGTCCGAGCAACCTGAGCCTTCTGCTCTGCCACTGATCGGGCCAGGTGCCTCCGCGCGAGGCACCCAGCTCCTTTCAGGCTTCCAAGGCCCGGGGCGGGCGGCAACACCCGCCCCGGGCCGAGCTTCGTTCATGGAGAGGGCAGTGATGGACTACCCGTACGCCGAACGGCTCGCGCTGGTCGAGCAGCTGCACGGGCAGAGCGTCGCCGATCCTTACCGCTGGCTCGAAGACGCCGACAGCCCGCAGACCCGGCAGTGGCAGGCCGCGCAGGACGAGCTCTGGCTCGCCTACGCCGCCACGCTGCCCACCCGCTACACGTTCCGCAGTCGCGTGAAGGCCTTGTCCGCGGTCGGCTCCGTCTCCGCACCGGTCTGGCGCGGTGACCGCTGCTTCGTTCTCCGCCGCGAGCCGCGACAGGACCACGCCGTGCTCACCGTCGACGGCGCCGAGCTGCTGGATCCGGCCAAGCTCGACCCGACCGGACTGACCACGCTGGACTCCTGGCAGCCCTCGCCGGACGGCTCGCTGGTTGCCTTCCAGGTCTCGCGGGGCGGCTCCGAAGAGTCCGTGCTGCATGTGCTCGACGTCGCAACCGGAGCGTTGACCGAGGAGCCGATCGACGGCTGCCGCTACTCGCCGATCGCCTGGCTGCCGGACGGAAAGTCCTTCTACTACGTGAGATTCCGCCAGGTTCACCTGCATCTGGTGGGCGGTGGCGACCGGCCGGTGCTCACCGACGAGGCGTCGTACGGGCTGGATCTCAGTGCCGACGGCCGCTGGCTGACGATCTCCGCGGCCCGCGGAACCACCAACGATCTCTGGCTCGCGGACCTTCGCACCGGTGAGGCACCACGCCCCCTGCCGATCCCCGGCGACGCGATCACGCTGATGTCGGTCGGTCCCGACGGCCGCCTGTACGTCGTCACAACGCAGGACGCGCCGACCGGCCGGATCTGCGTCGGCGACCCGGAGAACCCGCTGGTCTGGCACGACTACGTCGCCGCGGATCCGGACGCCCCGCTGAGCAGTCTCGCCGTACTCGACAAGGTCGTGCTGGTCGGCCGCACCCGCGGCGGCATCGGCGAGATCGCCGTCCACGATCTGGTCACCGGCCGTCACCTCGGCGAAGTCCCGCTGCCCGGCCGCGGTTCCGTCGGCTCACTGACGCCACGCCCCGAGGGCGGCCACGAGGTCTGGTTCTCCTACACCGACAGCGTCACCCCTGCCGCGATCTACTCGTACGACGCGACGACGGGTCAGACGAGTCTGTGGGCGAATCCTCCGGGCGTGGCTCCCACCGTCGAAGCGACTGCCACCCCCGTCGCCTTCCGGTCCGCCGACGGCACGGACCTCGACATGCTGGTCGTCGCCGGCCCTGGCGACGGCAGTCCGCGTCCCACGATCCTCTACGGCTACGGAGGATTCGGGCAGTCCCTGACTCCGGCGTACTCGGCTTTCGCGCTGGCGTGGGTCGAGGCCGGTGGGGTCTTCGTGACCGCCACCCTGCGAGGTGGCGGCGAGCGCGGCGACGACTGGCACCGCGCCGGCATGCTCGACCGCAAGCAGAACGTCATCGACGACTACCTCGCCGCCGCCGAACACCTGATCACCGAAGGCTGGACCACGCCGTCCCAGCTCGCGGCCTGCGGCGAGTCGAACGGCGGCCTGCTCGTGGGCGCCGCGATCACCCAGCGCCCGGAGCTGTTCGCCGCGGCTGTCTGCTCGGCGCCGTTGCTCGACATGGCGCGCTACGAGCTGACCGGCCTCGGCGCCCGCTGGGTTCCGGAGTTCGGTTCGGCCGCGGATCCCCTGCAGTTGAAGACGTTGCTGAGCTACTCGCCGTACCATCAGGTTGCCCCGGGCACCGACTATCCAGCGGTTCTGTTCACCACCTTCGCCAACGACACTCGCGTGGATCCCTTGCACGCACGGAAGATGTGCGCCGCGCTGCAACATGCTTCCGCGGCCAATCCCGTCCTCCTGAGGGTCGAAGCCGACGCGGGGCACGCGTCCGGCGGAGCGGGCCGCGGAGTCGCCCTGGCCGCCGACATGCTGGCCTTTCTCGACCGGCAGTTGCGATGAGTCTGGCGTTCGGCGACGTCGTCCGGCGCGGTGGCAAGTGGCTGCCGGTGATCGGGCTGACCTCCATCGGTGGGAGTTGCGTCGCACTCGCGCTGCCGTCGGTGCTCGGGCGGTCGGTGGACGCGATCGTCGCCGGCCACGGCTACGATCAGTGGCTCACGATCGCCGTCGCTTTGGTTGCCGCAGGCATCATCTGCTCACTGGTCGACGTCTTCGCCGGCACCGCCTGCGTCGCCGGTACGACGGCGTGGCTGCGGCACGGGCTGGTCCGCCGGGTCGTCCGAGGTGGCCCGGAAGGCTCGCGCGGATTCGAGACCGGTGACCTGGTCAGCCGGGTCTCGGGCAACGCCGTCGACGCGGCACAGGCCGGGCCCGCTGTGGTCAGCGCGTTCGCCGCGACCCTGCCCCCGGTCGGCAGTCTGGTGCTGCTCGCGCTGATCGACCCATGGCTCGCTGCCGCGTTCTTCGGCGGAGTCCTACTTGTCATCGGCGTGCTGTGGGTGTTCGCCCGCCGGACCGCGCAGATCAGCCTGGACTACCAGGAAACCCAGGGCCGCATCGCCGGCCGCCTCACCGAAGCACTGACCGGCATCCGCACGATCCTCGCCGCCGGGACCACCGCGCGCGAGGAACACCGCATCCTCACCCTGCTGCCCGAGCTGCACAGGCACGGCCTGCTCACCTGGAAGGTGCTCGCCCGCTCGGGCGCTCAGGCGGCGATCGTCGGCCCGCTCGTTCTCGTCGCGGTCCTCGCCGTCGGCGGCTTGCAACTCGTTGCCGGCCGCATCACCGCCGGCGAGCTCTTCGCCGCCGGCCAGTACGCCGTGCTCGGCGCGGGCCTCGGCAGCCTGACCGGCGTGATCGGCGAGATCGCCCGCGCGAAGGCCGGCGTCCGGCGCGCGAGCGAGGTCTTCGCGATCGACACGATGCCGCACGGCACGCTCCCGCTGCCGAGCGGCCCGGGGCGCCTGCGCTTCGAAGGCGTCACAGTCGTCGCCGACGACACCCCGCTGCTGTACGACGTGAACCTCGACCTGCCCGGCGGCGCGACCGTCGCCGTAGTCGGACCGAGCGGGGCCGGCAAGTCCGTGCTCGCCGCCGTCGCGGCGCGGCTGCGCGACCCGTCGTACGGGCAGGTGCTGCTGGACGGCGTACCGCTGCAGGCCGTGCATCGCCGGTCGCTGCGCCACGCGGTCGGCTGCGCCTTCGAACGCCCGACGCTGGTCGGCTCGACCATCGGCGACGCGATCTCGCCCAACCCGCTCGGCACCGTCCGCACCCTGGCGGCGGCCCGCGCGACGCACGCCCACGACTTCGTCAGCCGCCTCCCCCGCGGCTACCGCACCCCGTTGCCTGAGGCCCCCATGTCGGGTGGCGAACGGCAGCGGCTCGGCCTGGCCCGGGCCTGGTCGGCGCGCCGCCTGCTCGTGCTCGACGACGCCACCTCGAGCCTCGACACCGCGACCGAGCTGCAGATCAGCCGCACCCTCACCGAGGACAAGCACCACCGAACCCGCTTGATCGTCACGCATCGGCCCGCGACCGCAGCCCGCGCCGACCTGGTCGTCTGGCTCGATCACGGCACGGTCCGCGCCACCGGCCGGCACCGCGACCTGTGGCACCGCGCCGACTACCGCGAGGTGTTCGGATGAACCGCGGCGCCGCCACATGAAGCGTGAGCTCGGCTACGGCCTCGATGCCCTGCGCAACCGATCCGCGCTGAAGCTGGCCCTCTGGTCGATCCCGGAGATCCTTCCGACGGCCATCTACGGCGTCGCAGTTGCACGGGCCACCGACAGCTTCCTCGCCGGCCATGCCTGGCAGGGAATCGCCTGGCTCGGCGGACTCGTGGTGACTGCCTGCCTCGGCGCGGCCGGCGCCCACCAGGTCTACGGCCGCCTGGGCGAACTCGTCGAACCGCTGCGCGACGACCTGGTACGACGAGTCGTCGGCACCGCGGTGCGCACCGGCGACCCCGCGGCCGTCGCCCGGCTGAATCGCCAGGTCGAGATCGTCCGGGACACCTTCGCGGGTCTGGTCCTGGTCGTTCGCAGCTTCGCCGTCACGCTGGTCGGCGTACTGGCCGGATTGCTGTCGCTGGCACCCGCGATCGCCGGGTTCGTCCTACCGCCCTTTCTGCTGGGTTTCCTGGCGTCGCTGGCGGTGCTCGGACTGGCCGCGGACCGGGTCCGCGCGTCCCTGCAAGCCGACGAGGATCTGGCCACCACAGCAGGCATGACGTTCAGCGGCGTCCGGGACATCACCGCCACGGGCACGGAGGAGTTCGCCGAGCACCTCACCGGCCGGCCGATCGAAGCCCAGGCCGCCGCCGAGCGGGCCCTTGCTCGCGTCGCCGCGCTGCGTACCGTCTGCTTCGCGATCGGCGGCTGGGCACCGCTGCTGATCCTGCTGGCGGCCGGCCCATGGCTCGTCGGCCGTGGAGTGTCCACCGGAACGCTGCTCGGCGGTCTCACCTACGTACTCGTCGGCCTGCAGCCCGCACTGAACACCGTCATGAGCGCCCTCGGCGACAGTGGCCTGCGCTACGTCGTCACGCTCAGCCGAATCCTGTCCGTGCAGCCGGTACCGGACCGATCCCGCAGGACGGAGACTCCACCGGAGTCCTCGATCCGGACGCACGGTCTGACCTTCGCCTACGGCCCGGCCGCCGAACCGGTCATCGACGGCCTCGACCTGACCGTTGCCGAGGGCGAGCATCTCGCCGTCGTCGGCCCGAGCGGCATCGGCAAGTCGACGCTGGCCGGTCTGATCTGCGGCATGCTCGAACCCACGGACGGTCAGGTGCTGATCGGCGGCGTACCGGCGAGCGACGTGTCGCCGCAGACCCGGGCGCTGATCCCGCAGGAGGCGTACGTCTTCAGCGCGACCGTGATGGAGAACCTCAACTACCTGCTCCCGGACGCCTCGGCGTCGGAGGTCCAGCAGGCGATCGACGCCGTCGGCTCCGGCGCACTCGTCGATCGCCTCGGCGGGCTCCAGGCACAGGTCAAACCCAATGACCTGTCAGCCGGCGAGCGCCAGCTGATCGCACTCACCCGCGCCTATCTGTCGCCGGCGCCGCTGGTCGTACTCGACGAAGCGACCTGCTTCCTCGACCCCGACGCCGAGCGCCGGGCCGAAGAGGCCTTCGCGACTCGCGGCGGCACCCTGGTCGTGATCGCCCACCGGATCAGCTCGGCCCAGCGCGCGCGGAAGATCCTGGTGATGGACGGCAACCGCGCCACCCTCGGCACGCACACCAGCCTGCTCAGCAGTTCCCCGCTCTACCAGGAGCTGCAAGGCCACTGGCAGCCCAGCGAGAGCCTTCAGATCCAGCCGGCGTCCTGAGCCTTGCGAATCGCCTCGATCCGGCTGCGCGCGCCCGTCTTGGTGAGGATCCTGGACAGGTAGTTGCGCACCGTGCCCGCACTCAGGCTCAGCGTCCGGGCGATCTCCTGCGCGGTCGCCCCCGTGGTGACCTGGCGCAGGACCTCGCACTCACGGTCCGTGAGCGGGTTGTCCCCGGCCCGCAGCGCGGCGACCGCCAGCCGGACGTCGACCACCGGCAGCCCCTTCGCCACGTCACGCACGGCCTCGACCAGTTGCTCGGTGGTCGCGTCGGTCGCTAGCAGTCCGATCCGCGGCGCCTGCTTGACCAGCGCCATGCTGGTCGCGGCGATCGCCTCGTGGTCGACCAGCACCAGGACGCCGCGCCCGGTGAGCTTGCGGCACAGGTCCTCGATCCCGATCTTGCCGGGCAACTGCGGATCGAGCACCACGACCTGGGGACGCAGCCGGACCGCGGCCAGCACGTCGTCGGACCGGTCCACGTCGGCCAGCACGTCGAGGTCGGACTCCCTGGACAGCACCGCGGCCAGTGCTCCACGCACCAATGTGCCGCGGTGGCCGAGTACCACTCGGATCACCGCACGCCCCCATCAATCGTTTGCCTCAGCCACAGGCCCTCCCGGCCCGTGACTCAACAACGAGCCAAGCCCGGCGATGACACGCCCGTTGGCCACATTCCCGCCTGGCCAGGGCCGGTAAACCGTTCGGTCTCCCCGCTGCGAGACGCCTGGAAACCGTTCTGTTGTTGGGCTTTCGCTACCTCAGAGCCAGAAAAAGTTCGTCCGGATCGCGGCAGAACCCTTGCGTTCCGCGCCGACGTCACGCACGATGGCTCGGTCGCCCCGTTACCAGGGCGTGACCATTCGGACGCTGTCTCGTAACCGAACGCAGCGCTTCGAGTGCTCGTCCCCTGCACCCCCGAAGGGAGTGGTACCTCACCAGACTGTGGAGCCCGGTACGGCGCCGGCAGCGATCGGCGCCCATGATCCGAGCCTCACGCACTCGGTGACGACCACCATCGTCTCGCCGGCCGGCCGCACTTCCGGCCCGCGGGATCTCGGGGAAAGTGCGCACGCGGCTGAATCGGCCGGGCTGGAGAAATTCACCATGCCCAAGCTCATGAGGAGCAGATTCTGATGTCCAAAGCTCGACACGCGCGACCGCGGCGAAGTACTCGCCGGATCGCCCGGACCCTCTCCGTCGCCGGTCTCGGCGTCGGGATCACCGCGGCCGGCGCAGGCGCCGCCTTCGCCACCGACTACACCGTCAAGCCCGGCGACACCCTCTCCGAGATCGCTCAGGCCAACGGCACCGACTGGCACCAGCTGGCCGAGCTGAACAATCTCGCGAACCCGGACCTGATCCTGATCGGCCAGACCCTCCAGCTCGACGGTGTGACCAAGGCCGCCGTCACCGAGCGCCGTTCGAAGCCCAAGGCCGAGCGGTCGGAGCGCCAGCGGGCCGACCGGTCCGAGCGCAAGAAGCCGGTGAAGTCCGAGCGCAAGACCCGCAGCAGCCGCTCCGAGTCGAACCGCGGCTCGACCAGCGTCTCGATGAGCGCGGCCTGGCGCAAGGTCGCCGAGTGCGAGTCGGGCGGCAACCCGCGGGCGGTGAACCCGACGGGCAAGTACCACGGTCTGTTCCAGTTCGACCGGCAGACCTGGCGCAGCGTCGGCGGCACCGGCACGCCGTCCAAGGCGTCGGCCGCCGAGCAGTTGATGCGCGCGAAGAAGCTGTACGCCCAGCGTGGCGCCTCGCCGTGGCCGGTCTGCGGCCGCTTCCTGCGCTGAGGCTGGGGACACCCGAAACGGTGGTGCCGATCGCGGATCGGCACCACCGTTTTCCGCGTCGGCGATCAGCGGCTGAGCACCAGCATCTCGTCCGCGCCGACCTGGAACTCGTACGGCACCTTGCGGATCTCGGCCTCCACGCCGTCCAGCTCCTCGAGCAACGACGGCAGGAACTCGACCGGCTCACCGGCGCCCATCTTCACCAGCGGGAAGATCCGCACCTCCGACCGCGACACCCGGATCAGCTCGTTCAGCGCCGCGCGGTGCCAGTCCTTGTCGTACTTGTCGGCCCAGGTGAACAGCAGGTGCGAGCTCAGCACCAGGTCGAACCGCTGGTCCGGGAACGGCAGCTCGGGCAGGCTGCCCGGCACATAGCGGTCAGGGACCTCGGCGACGTCGGTGAGGAACCGGTCCGCGGCGTCGATGCGCAGCTCGTCCCGGCGCTCGGGCGACCCGTACCAGTTCCAGACGAAGCTGCCCGCGTGCTGGTCGACGATGCCCGAACCGGCCGGCAGGCTGCGGCGTACGGTGTCGACCAGCTCCGCGGCCGCCAGCTCGTACGCCGGGTCGACCGCGACGGCGTCGACGCCCCGGGCGGCCGCTTCGGCGGTGAAGCCGGCACCCCCGGCGCAGCAGTCGAGCACCGACTCGGGCAGTTCGGACAGATCGAACATCGCCTCGTACTCGGCGTACGAGCGAGATGTCACCAGCACGGGTCTACCTCTCGACAGCGGTCCTGTTCAGCCGGCGATCGAGCAGGGTCGCCCCGAACGCCAGAACCAGGAACAGTAGCGCGACGAGCAGACAGTTGACCACGACCTTCGCGTAGCCGAGATCGCCGACGTCGACGAACGGGTACGGGTAGAAGCCGACCGCCTCGCCACGGATCAGCGTGAAGATCAGCCACAGCACCGGGAACACGAGTGACCAGCCCACGATCGCGAAACTGGTCCGGCCGCGCGGGCCGAACACCAACCAGCCCAGGACGCCGAGCAACGGGGTGGCCGTGTGCAGCAGGAAGTTCGTGACGGCGGCGGCGCCCGACAACTCGCTGAGCCCGGCCAAGGCCACGTGGTAGACGATGCCGGTGACCGCGATGCACAGCACGCCGTTCAGCCGCAGGGTGCGGAACAGGGTCGAGTCGCGTTCGGTGCCGAGGGCAAGCAGCAGGGCCGTACCGCCGAGCAGCAGGTTGGACTGGATCGTGAAGAACGCGAACACGTTGAAGACCCGGTCCGGATTGTCCGGGAAATAGCCCTCGGTGCTGGTCGCCGTGACGACCAGCTGGATCACGATCCCGGCCGCCACCACCAGCGCCGTCACCCCGAACAGGACCCGCCCCGCACCGGACTTCGTCATGACCGAAATCTACGGTGCCGGGGCGGGCCGAAGTGGGATCTGCGTGTCTCAGGCCGCGACCTTCTTCCGCGGCTCGCGGTCCTCGTCCTCGGTCACGTCGGCGCTGTAGCTGAACGAGACGACACCGTCGATCACCAGCACGATCGTCCAGGTCCACGCCGGGCCGAGCAGGGCGTCGTACCCCTGGCCGGACAGCAGGCCGAGACCGATCATCACGCCGACGCCCACGGCGTACGCGAGCAGGTGCCGGTACCAGCCGCGGCGCTCGAACTCGGCCTTGGCCCTGGTGCCCTTGCGCGGCTTGTCCGGTCGCGGGCCGCCGGCCAGCTTGTACGCCGCCCAGCCGTCGGCCCACTGCAGCGTCCAGTGCCCGAACCCGACGCTGACGCCGATGAAGATCGCGGCCAGCGAGTGCTTGAACGACGGCTCACCGCCGGACCGGATGTCGATCACGCTGGCGACCAGCATCACGACGTCGACCAGCGGCACGGCCAGCAGGAAGGCCATGCCGAGCTTGGGCAGCCGGAACAGGTAGCGCGTCACCAGGCCGGCGACGAGCAGGACCCAGAAGCCGACCTCACACGCGGCGATCACAGCGAGCAGCACGATCTCGACCTTCCCGTTTATTCAGCACGACTGTGTTGACAAGAACTACCGTAACACGGGTGTGCTAAAAAGAGCCATGCCGAAAATCGTCGATCACGACGCCCGCCGTGAGGAGATCGCGCAGGCGCTGTGGCGAGTGGTCCGCCGGGACGGGATCCGGGCCGCGTCGGTCCGCACCGTCGCGGCCGAGGCCGGCTGGTCGGCCGGCGCCGTGCGGTACTACTTCCCCGACCAGGACGGCCTGATCAACTTCGCGATGGACCTGGTCTCCCAGCGAGTCCACGCCCGCGTCTCCCAACTCCAGCCCACCGGTACGCCGGTCGAGATCGTGCTGCGCTACCTCGAAGAGGTGATCCCGCTCGACCCGGAACGGCTGGCCGAGTTCGACGTCTGGCTGTCGTTCACCGCGCAGGCCCAGGCCGAGTCCGGCGCCGGCGGTCTGCGCCGGCACCTCGGGCCCGTCCACGAGGGATTGCGCGAGCTGTGCGGCCGACTGGTGCACGCGTTGTCGGACAGCGGTGACCTGCGGCCCGATCTCGACCTCGAACTGGAGACCGAACGACTGCACGCGCTTGTCGACGGCATCTCTTTCCACGTGACTCTCGCGCCCGAGGTGACCACCGCGGCGCGGGTCCGTCAGGTGCTGGAGGCGCACCTGTTGTCGCTGCGGCCCTGACACCGCTGGCAGACTCCGGCCAACCGGTGGTCGAGACCTGACGCAAACCCTGTCCCGCGTGGCACGATCCACCCTGTGCAGACCGAGGGAGTGATCGTCGTCAGCGGGATCACGGCGGCCGGCAAGTCCACGGTCTCCCAGCTGCTGGCCGAACGCTTCCAGTACGGCGTACACCTGCGCGGCGAGGTCTTCCGGCGGATGATCGTCAGCGGCCAGGCCTCGGCCGAGGCCGACGACGGAGCCGAGGCGCAGAAACAGCTCAAGCTGCGCTACCGATTGGCCTGCCAGGCCGCCGACGGCTACGCCCAGGCCGGCTTCACCGTCGTCCTGCAGGACGTGGTGATCGGCGAACTGCTGCGCGAGTTCCTCGACGGCATCCAGAGCCGGCCGCGCTACCTTGTCGTCCTGACACCGCGCCCCGACGTGATCTCCCGCCGCCTCGGCGGCCTGTCGGTCGACGAGCTCGACTACGAGCTGCACGCCTTCAGCCCGCGACGCGGCCTGTGGCTGGACAACTCCGACCTGTCCCCCAACGAGACCGTCGACGCGATCCTCGGCCGGCTGGACGAAGCGCGGTTCGACTAGTGCCGGCGGTTACCCGGGCGTAAGTTGGCGGGATGGCAGCCACTGTGCGCAGGACCTCGTGCAACTTGTGTGAAGCCATCTGCGGTGTGCTCGTCACCGTGGAGGACGACCGGGTGACCGACGTGCGGGGCGACGAGTCGGACCCGTTGTCGCGCGGGCACATCTGCCCGAAGGCCGTTGCGCTGAAGGATCTGCAGGAGGATCCGGACCGGCTGACGACACCGGTACGCCGTACGCGGGACGGCTGGGAACCGATCGGCTGGGACGAGGCCTACACCTTGGTCGCCGATCGGCTGACGGCGATCCAGCGCGAGCACGGGCGCAACGCGGTCGGCGTCTACCTGGGCAACCCGAACGTGCACAGCCTCGGCGCGATGACCCACATGCCGACGGCGCTGCGGCTGCTGCGGACCAGGAGCCGGTTCAGCGCGACCTCGGTGGATCAACTGCCGCACATGCTCGCGTCGTACCTGCTGTACGGGCATCAGTTGATGGTCCCGGTCGCGGACATCGACCGTACGTCGTACCTGCTGATGCTCGGCGCGAACCCACTCGCGTCGAACGGCAGCATGATGACCGCGCCGGGGTTCGGGCGGCGGCTCAAGGAGATCCGGCGCCGGGGCGGGCGGGTGGTCGTGATCGATCCGCGGCGCACCGAGACCGCGGCGGTCGCGGACGAGCACCACTTCGTCCGGCCGGGGACCGACGCGGCCTTCCTGCTCGCGCTGATCCACCAGGTGATCGCCGACGGCAACGCGCGGCCGGCGCCGTACGTGGACGGGCTGGCGGCGGTGACCGAGGCGGTCGCGGAGTGGACGCCGGAGCGTGCGGCGGCCGCGACCGGGATTCCGGCGGAGGTGATCCGGCGGATCGCCGCGGAGTTCGCGGGCGCGGATCGCGCGGCCTGTTACGGGCGCGTCGGGGTGTCGACGCAACAGTTCGGCGTGGTGTGCCAGTGGGCCGTGCAGGTGCTGAACATCATCACCGGGAACCTCGACCGGCCGGGCGGCACGATGATCCCGCGGCCGGCGGTCGACACGTTGCGAGGGATCCGGCGTGGGCATGTCGGGGTGTGGAAGAGCCGGGTGCGCGGGCTGCCGGAGTTCGGTGGTGAGCTGCCGGTCGCGGCGCTGGCCGAGGAGATCCTGACGCCGGGCGACGGGCAGATCCGCGCTCTGGTGACGGTCGCGGGCAACCCGGTCTTGTCGACGCCGAACGGGCGCAAGCTCGACGAAGGTCTGGCCGGGCTGGACTTCCTGGTGGCGGTCGATCCGTACATCAACGAGACGACCCGGCACGCGGACGTGATCCTGCCGCCGACACCGCCGTTGGAGCGCGACCACTACGACCTGACGTTCCACCAGCTCGCCGTACGGAACACTGCGCGGTGGAACGAGGCCGTGCTGCCTCGGCCCGCGGCGGCGCGACACGACTGGGAGATCTTCCGCGACCTGGGGCTGGAACTGCTGCGGCGGATGCCGCGATCGCGGCAGAAGGTGATCGCGGGGGTGCGGTTGCGGTTGTCGCCGCGGCGGATCGTCGACCTGGGGCTGCGGATCGGGCCGTACCGGCTGTCGCTGCGCAAGCTGCGGAAGTCGCCGGGTGGGATCGATTTAGGACCGTTGCAGCCTGCTCTGCCGGGCGCCTTGCGGACGTCTGACCAGCGGATCAACGTGGCACAGGAGTCGATCCTCGATGATCTGGCTCGACTCTCCTCGGCATTGGTTGCCCCCGACAACGATGGCGAGCTCCTGCTGATCGGGCGGCGGCATCTGCGCAGCAACAATTCCTGGATGCACAACTCGGCGCGACTGGTGAAAGGCAAACCCCGACATCAGTTGCTGATGAATCCCGCTGACCTGGCTGGGCGGTCGCTCGCCGACGGGGAGCTGGTGGAGGTCACCTCGGCGGCCGGCGCGCTGACCGTTGAGGTTGCTGAGAGCAACGACATGATGCCTGGGGTGGTGAGCTTGCCGCACGGGTTCGGGCACGGGCTGCCCGGCGTACGGCTCGGCGTGGCCGGGCAGGTCGCCGGCGCGTCGGTCAACGACGTCACGGACGACGCGGAGACCGACGCGGTGGGCGGCACGGCGGTGCTGAACGGCGTACCGGTGCGGGTGACGTCAGCCCGCGGGCGGGCCTGAGCTGTCGCGGATCACCAGCACCGGCGTGGAGTACAGATGCGCCTCGGCGGGTGCTCCGTCGAGCAGGCCGAACAGGCGATGCGCGACCTCCGCGCCGTACGCGACGATGTTGTGGCTCATCGCGGTCAGCGTCGGATGGGTCAGCCGGCACAGCGCCGAGTCGTCCCAGGCGACGATCGTGACGTCGTCGGGTGACTTCAGGCCGAGCCCGTTGATCACCGAGAGACCGGCGACCGCCATCAGGTCGTTGTCGTAGATGATCGCGGTCGGGCGCCGCTCCGCGATCAGCAGCTCGCGCGTCGCCGCGGCCCCTTCCTCACCGGAGAAGTAGGTATGACGGATCCGCAACTGCAGGCCGAGCCGCCGGCCGGCCGCGGCGTAGGCCTGGTCCCGGATCCACACGTGCCCGTGATCCGGCGGCCCCGCGACCCGGGCGACCAGCTTGTGCCCGAGCGACGCGACGTGCTCGACCGCGGCGTTCATCGCCGAGCGGCCGTCGTTCCAGACCGCGGTCAACCCGTCGGCGAGCACCGGATCGCCGACGACCACGGCCGGCAGTTCGAGCTTCCTGAGCAACGGGATCCGCGGATCGTCGACCCGCAGGTCGACCACGATCACCCCGTCGACCCGCCGTTCGGCCGCCCACTTCCGGTACGTCGCCATCTCCTCCTGCAGGTCAGGCACCACCTGCAGCGCCAGCGCGTAGGACTTCTCCCCCAGCACCGACTCCACCCCACCCACGAACCCCATGTAGAACGGCTCTTCGCTCAACGTCTTCGCCGTCCGCGCGAGCACCAGCCCGAACGTCTCACTCCGCGCCGCCGAGAGCTGCCGGGCGGCCCGGTTCGGCATCCACTCCAGCTCCTCGGCCACCTTCAGCACCCGAGCCCGAGTCGCCTCCGAAACCCCCGGCTGGTTGTTCAACGCATACGACACTGCACCCTTGGAGACCCCGGCCCGTCGAGCGATCTCCTTGATGGTCACACGGCCCACGACCGGCCTCCTTCGAACGGGCGGACCGAACCGTGACGGGCGGCTCGGCAGGCACTCATTCTGCGCCGCCGACCACTCCCTGTCTGCAGGTAAACGCTCTCCCTCACCGAGCGCGACCATTTGATCAAACTTCGCTCGATGTGTGAGGACGACCAGCCCCGGACGCTCGGCCTTGTTCGAAGGCGAGTTGTCGTGACAGACTATTCGCACGTTACGAAAGTTGTTTCGTTTCGTTCGATCCCGGAGGTCGTGATGAGTGCTGAGTTCCTCGACTCGCAGACCTATCTGCCCGAAGAGCAGGAACAGCTGGCCTCGGTGGCCAGTTTCCTCGAGGCGCACCACAGCAAGACTGGCGAGAAGCCGGAGCGTCGCTACCTCCTCGCGGGCGCCGACGAGCACGACCAGATCGAGTTGCCCGAAGCGCTGCACAACGTGCTGGTCCAAGCGGTCGCCGCCCTGACCGCAGGCAAGGCCATCACCATTTCTCCGACCATGCCGAAGCTGACGACGCAGCAAGCCGCAGATCTCCTCGGCGTCAGCCGCCCCACAGTCATTCGGCTGATCGACGCCGGCGAACTTCCGTGTGAGCGGATCGGCAACCGGCGAAAGATCCTGCTGCGCGATCTGTTGTCCTATCGCGAAGCCCGCCGGCAGCGTCAATACCAAGCGATCGCCGATACCTCTCCCGAGCTGAGCGACGAGGACGACCCAGCGGTCGTGACCGAACGCCTCAAGCGGATCCGGAAGCAGCGGGCCGCACAAAGACGGCAGAACGGAAAAATCTGACAGAATCCGGCCGGTGTTCTCCGCACTCCTCGACACCTGCGAGCTGTGGCCACCGTGGCCGTCTCACCTCACCGCGCACTGAGAGCAGTCGTCAAGCTGACCGAAAGACGCCGCAATCCCCCGATCTCGCTGGACGATTTCCTGGAGACCCTCGAGAACAAGTACGGCATGTATGAGGCGGTCGAGCTCATCAACGAAGTCCGTTAGTTCTCTCCGCCGCAAGCAACGATCAGCGGGGCACCTACGGGGTTGGGCTGCCGGTCCGACTATGAATCTTTTCTCTCCCTTCTCTTCTCTGTCCCTTGTCTTTCTGGCTCTCCGTTTGTCGCGATTCCCATGCCTGGACTAGACCGACACGGACTGCGGGAAGCGGTTGCCGGTGGGTGACCACGGGGTGATTCGACCCTGGTCGGCGGGGGGAGGTGTGGGATAGGCTGCCGGACGGTACTTAACCGGTTCGGTCAAGCGAGGCCGGGGGTTCTCTGGGCAGCGGAGGGACCCTGGCGACGAGGAGAGAAGAATGGTCGCAGTGGACAACCTGTCCCTCCAGCTCTACACGGTGCGGTACAAGCTGGAGGAGGACTTCGACGCCACCCTGGCCCGGATCGCGGAGATCGGCTACACCAAGGTGGAGCCGTTCGGTCTGGTGAATCTGGCCGGTCAGCTGGCCGACGCGCTGCCCAAGTACGGTCTGACGGCGCCGAGCACGCACGCGGGGCTGCTGCGTGAGGACAGCGGGCCGATCTTCGAGGCGGCCAAGAAGCTGGGCATCGGCACGGTCATCGACCCGCACACCGACCCGGCGCGGTGGCAGTCGGCCGACGAGATCAAGGCGATCGCCGAGGGGCTGAACGCCGCCGCGAAGCAAGGCGCCGAGCACGGCATCACGGTCGGTTACCACAACCACCACTTCGAGCTGGAGTCGGTGATCGACGGCGTGCACGCGCTGGAGATCCTGGCCGACAACCTGTCCGACGAGGTCATTCTCGAGGTCGACACGTACTGGGCCGCCGTCGGCGGTGCCGACGTACCGGCGCTGCTCGGCCGGCTTGGTGACCGGGTGAAGGCGCTGCACGTCAAGGACGGCGACGGCACCCTGGACAACAAGGCCCAGGTCGCGGTCGGCGACGGCACGATCGCCGTGAACGACATCCTGGCCGCGGCGCCGACCGCGCTGCGTGTGGTCGAGCTGGACGACTTCACCGGTGAGATCTTCGACGCCGTCGAGGGCAGCTTCCGCTGGCTCACCGGGCAGGACCAGGCATGAGCGCGGTCGGGGTAGGCGTCATCGGCGCCGGAGTGATCTCCGACGCCTACATCAAGAGCATGCAGAGCTTCCCCGATCTCAGCGTCGTCGCGATCGGCGACCTGCGGCCGGAGGCGGCCAAGGCGAAGGCCGAGGAGTACGGGATCCCCGCGCACGGGGGTCCGGAGGCCGTGCTGAACAACGCCGACGTCGAGATCGTGGTCAACCTGACCATCCCGATCGCGCACGTCGAGGTGGCGCTGGCAGCGATTGCCGCGGGCAAGCACGTGTGGAGCGAGAAGCCGTTCTCGCTCGACCAGGAGAGCGGCCTCAAGCTGCTCGCCACCGCGCAGGACGCCGGACTGCGGCTGGGCTGTGCGCCGGACACCATTCTTGGCCCGGGCCTGCAGGAGTCGCGCCGGATCATCGAGAAGGGTGACATCGGTACGCCGCTGACCGCGCTCACCCTGATGCAGTCGCCCGGCCCGGAGTCCTGGCACCCGAACCCGGCGTTCCTGTTTCAGGAAGGCGCCGGGCCGCTGTGGGACATCGGCCCGTACTACCTGACCACACTGGTGCAGCTGTTCGGCCCGGTCGCGGCGGTCGCGGGCCTGGGCTCGAAGTCGCGCGACAAGCGCACGATCGGCTCGGGGCCGCTGGCCGGCACCGAGTTCGACGTGACCGTGCCGACGCACGTCAGCGCGATCGCGCGGTTCGAGTCGGGACAGTCGTCGCAGAGCATCTTCAGCTTCGACTCGCCGCTGCCGCGCGCCGGGTTCGTCGAGATCACCGGCTCCGAGGCGACCCTGGCCGTCCCGGACCCGAACCGTTTCGACAGTGAGATCAAGATCCGCCGCCGCGGCGGGGACGACTGGGAGACCGTCGCCACCACCGAGGCGACGGCCGAGCGCGGTACCGGCGTACTGGAGATGGCGCGGGCGATCCGGGCCGACCGGCCGCACCGGGCCACCGGCGCGCTGGCGTTCCACATCGTCGACGTGATGGCCTCCATCACCGAGTCGATCGACACCGGTGCGTTCGTCGACGTCACCAGCACGGTCGAGCAGTCGCCGGTCCTGCCGGACGACTGGGACGTGAACGCGGCCACTCTGTGACCACGGACAACCTTCTGGATCCCCGGCGGACGATCGTGTTCGCCGGGGACTCGGTCACCGACTGCGGCCGGCGCGACGACCCGGCCGGCCTCGGCGACGGCTATGTGAAGAACCTGTACGACGACCTGGGCCCGAGCCGCCCGATGATCCTGAACGCCGGGATCAGCGGGAACCGCGCCGTCGACCTGGTCGCCCGCTGGGAGACCGATGTGCTCGCCCACTCCCCCGATCTGGTCTCGGTGCTGATCGGGATCAACGACACCTGGCGCCGGTACGACAAGGACGACCCGACCTCGGCCGAGCAGTTCGAGGCGGCGTACCGCAAGCTGCTCGATCCGTTGCGGCAGGTGCAATTGGCGCTGGTCGAGCCGTTCTTCGTCCCGGTGGACGACGACCAGCGCGGCTGGCACGAGGACTTCGACCCCAAGCTCGAAGTGGTCCACCGCCTGGCCGGCGAGTACGGCGCGGTGCTGGTCCCGGCCTTCGCCGAGTTCACCGCGCGCGCCGCGGAGGTCGGCCCGGAGACGCTCGCCTACGACGGCGTGCACCCGACGGCCGCCGGCCACCGGCTGCTGGCCGACCTGTGGCAGCGAACTGTCTTTTCCTGAATCCCGGCTCTACGATTAATTGAGCCTGTTAAGTAACTCTTCGAAAGAGACTCCCCGTGAACCTCACCTCTCCTCGCCATGTCCCGCTGACCACCGACGGTGGGCCCGCGTGGACCGTGCGCGCCGTCGACGGCCCGGTCCCCGACCGGCACAGTGCGATCCTGGCCGCGCCGGTCGCGGCGACCGTGCCGGGTGAGGTCCACACCGATCTGCTGGCCGCCGGGGTCATCCCCGACCCGTTCGACGGCGCCAACGAGGGCAAGCTGCACTGGATCGGCCGGACCCGCTGGAGCTACCGGACCGAGTTCGACTGGCAGCCCGACGGCCACGCCGTGCAGGAGCTGGTGGCCGACGGCCTGGACACGGCCGCGACCATCACCCTCAACGGCACCGAGATCGCCAAGACCTGGAACCAGCACCGCTCGTACCGGTTCGACGTCACGACGCTGCTCGTTGCCGAGCGCAACGAGCTGGTGATCGAGTTCGCTGGCCCGGCGGACACCGCGGACCAGCTGGCCGAGCAGCTCGGGCTCTGGCCGCACACGAACCTGCACCCGTACAACGCGATCCGCAAGATGGCCAGCAACTTCGGCTGGGACTGGGGACCGGATGTCGCGACCGTCGGCATCTGGCGGCCGATCCGGATCGAGTCCTGGACCGGCGTGCGGATCGACACCGTCCGCCCGCTCGCCGGGCTCGACGGCGACCACGGCGTACTGGACACCAAGGTCGCGCTCGCCTGGGCCGAGGGGTTCACCGCCGACGCGACGATCACCGTCGAGGTCGGCGGCACCACGACCGAGATGACGGTTGCCGCCGGCACCGAAGAGGCCGGGATCACGGCGACCGTCGACGACGTCGCCAAGTGGTGGCCGCGCGGTCACGGCGACCAGCCCCTGTACGACGTGACGGTGGCGCTGCGGGCCGGCGAGCAGACCGACGGCTGGAGCTGCCGGGTCGGCTTCCGGACCATCACGATGGACGTCGCACCTGACGAGCACGGCGGCCCGTTCGTGCTGTCGGTGAACGGCAAGCCGATCTACGTGCGCGGCGCGAACTGGATCCCCGACGACGCGTTCGTCACCCGGCTGAACCGGTCGACGTACGAGCGCAGCATCGCCGACGCGGTCGACGCCGAGATGAACCTGCTCCGGGTCTGGGGCGGCGGGATCTACGAGTCCGACGACTTCTACGACGTCTGCGACGAGCTGGGCGTCCTGGTCTGGCAGGACTTCCTGTTCGCCTGCGCGGCGTACTCGGAGGAGGAGCCGCTGCGCAGCGAGGTCGAGGCGGAGGCGCGGCAGGCCGTCACGCGGCTCAGCCGGCACGCCAGCCTGGCGCTCTGGAACGGCAACAACGAGAACATCTGGGGCTACGTCGAGTGGGGCTGGCGGCAGCCGCTCGCGGGCCGGACGTGGGGCGAGGGCTACTACTTCGACCTGCTGCCGAAGATCGTCGCGGAGCTCGACCCGCGGACGCCGTACTCGCAGGGCAGCCCGTACTCCTACGACCACTTCATCCACCCCAACGACGAGCGCAACGGCACGATGCACGTCTGGGACGTGTGGAACCAGGTCGACTACTCGACGTACCGCAAGTACAAGGCGCGGTTCGTGTCGGAGTTCGGGTTCCAGGGGCCGCCGGCGTGGTCGACGCTGACCTCGGTGGTGCATGACGAGCCGCTCGACCCGTACGGCGAGCAGATGCTCGTGCACCAGAAGGCCTTCGAGGGCAACCTCAAGCTCGAGCGTGGGCTCGGCGATCACCTGCCGCTGTGGAAGAACATCGAGGACTGGCACTGGACCACCCAGCTGAACCAGGCCCGCGCCGTTGCCTACGGCGTCGAGCACTGGCGCAGCCTGTTCCCGCTGAACACCGGCACGATCGTCTGGCAACTGAACGACAACTGGCCGGTGATCTCCTGGGCCGCCGTGGACGGGCACGGGATCCGCAAGCCGTTGTGGTTCGCGCTCAAGCACGCGTACGCCGATCGCCTGCTGACCGTACAGCCGCGTGAGGACGGTCTGGTGGTTGCCGGCCACAACGACACCGACGAGTCCTGGTCGACGTCGATCACCGTCGCGCGCCGCAGCACCTCCGCGGGCGGCGCCGTGCTGGCGCAGGAGACCTTCGAGCTGGAGGTCGGTCCGCGCTCCGCGGTGCTGAACTCGCTGCCGGAGTCGATCGCCACGCCCGGCGACCCGGCCGCGGAGTACGTCGAGGTACGCGGCGCGGACGGCAGTACGGCGTACTGGTACTTCGTCGAGGACACGTCGCTGCAGCTGGCCGGGGACGCCTACACCGCGTCCGTGACGGCCGTCGACGGTGGCTACGACGTCACGGTGACGGCGACCGCACTGGCCAAGGACCTGGCGCTCTTCCCCGACCGCCTCGACCCGGCCGCGAAGGTCGACAGCTGCCTGATCACCTTGTCCGCGGGCGACTCGCACACCTTCCACGTGACCGGCGCCTCGGCCCCGGCGGAGGTCGGCGTACCGGTTCTGCGCTCGGCCAACGACCTGGTGGCTTGAATCTCCCCTGGGTGGAGACCGCATTGTTGACGGCATGACCTACTCGATCGGCGAACTGTCCCGGCGGACGGGCCTGACAGTGAAGACCATCCGCTTCTACTCCGATCGAGGGGTCGTGCCCAGCACTCGCTCCGCCACGGGGCACCGCCGGTACGACGGCCAGGCGCTGGCCCGGCTGGAGCTGATCCGCACACTGCGCGATCTCGGTCTGCCGTTGGCGATCGTTCAGCAGGTCCTGGACGGCCGCCGGTCACTCACCGAGGTCGCTGCCACCCAGGCGGAGGCGTTGACCATCCAGATCCGGCAGTTGCGGACGCGTCGCGCGGTGCTCGCGATGGCGGCTGAGCGGGATGCGGACGCCGGGACGCTGGACAGGCTGCATCAGTTCGCCCGGATGTCGGAGTTGGAGCGGACGGCGCTGGTCGACCAGTTCCTGACGGCGGTGTTCGAGCGGCCCGATCCGTCGCTGGCCGCGGCCAGGCGGTCGATGATGCCCGAGTTGCCGGACGAGCCGACCGATGCGCAGATCGCCGCTTGGGCCGACCTGGTCGAGCTCGTGCGGGACGAGCAGTTCAGCGACTTGATGCGAGAGCTGGTGGACGGGTACGCCGGGAGCGGCCTGCGGGCCAACGACGTGGCGGTGATCCGACGGGTGGTGGGACCGGCCGTCACGGCGGGGATCGACCCTCGATCGGCGGAGGCGGACAGCTATGTCGCGGCGGTGGGGAAGGTCGACGTCGACCGGCTCGCACTCGCGGCGGACGCGCGGCGCGAGCGCTACTTCGAACTGCTGGCGGTGGTGAACGGCTGGGCAGCGCCGGAGAGTCCAGCGGCGGCATTGGGGTGGTATCTGGAGGCCGTACGTCGCTAGACGACCTGCGTGCGCGCCAACGCTCGCCCTTCAGCTCGGTACCACTGGAGGGCAAGCACCAGGGCCAGGGCGATTTCCACCGCGTCGCCGCCGTAGTACATGAGCTTTGCGGCGGCGGCCAAGTCGGCTGGGGTGAAGGCCGTGCCGGGTGGCGGTGTGGCGTACAGCGACTTGGCCAGTACGGCGTGCGCCGCGCCGGTGAGCACGATGGCCGCGGCGCGCGGCCTGAGGCCGTAGCGGCGGCGTACTGGGTCTAGCTGGCAGATGGCGAAGGTGAAGAGCAGTCCGGTCAGTAGGACGTGCAGATGAACCAGCGCGTGGAGCCAGGGGTGTTCCTGGGTGCTGGCGAACAGAGGGGTTCGGTAGAGAGCCCAGAGGCTGCCGGCCTCCAGCAGGGTGACAACCGGGAGGCTGATCAGCCAGCCGGACCAGCGGGAGTGGACGACGCGGAGCAGAGCCCGGCGGGGTGAACTCGGTGGCAGGACGCGGAGCACGAGGGTGAACGGCCGTGCCAGGATGATCAGCAACGGCGCGAGCATTCCGATGATCAGGTGCTGAGCCATGTGGGCGGTGAACTCGCCATCGGGCAGCTGCAGCACCGCACCCAGCGCCAGCACGCCGACCACGAACGACAGGGTTCGCCAGCCGGACCAGGTGTCACCTCGTCGATGCAGCCGCTGTGCTGCCCAGACATAGGCCGCCGCCACAGCGAGCGCTGCTGCGAGGGCCGCCGGTGTGCCGCTGGAATGCGAGGCGTGCAGCCCGATCATGCGCGCCGCCGGAGCAGCAGGGCGCCGGCGACGACCATCACCGCGGCCAGGACGTTCCACGTCCAGTCGTAGACAGTCAGGTCGACGCCGTAGCGGATCTGGTGCAGGTCGAGCAGCTTGTGCTGGACGGTGCCGTCGTACAGCTGGAAGACGCCTGCGCCCAGCAGCACACCAGCCGTCAGTCGGCGGCGGGACAGACCGTCGCGGCGCCGCAGATCGGCGTACATCACCAGGCCGATGACAACGGCGAACCACCCGAAAGCGTGGAAGAGGCCGTCGGAGACCAGCCCGGCCGCCGGGGTCGACCGGTCGTAGAAGTGGTGCCAGTGCAGCAACTGGTGGAACACGGTCTCGTCGACGAAGGCAGCGGTCCCGATGCCGATCAGGACTCCGGCCCAGGTCGAGCGGGTGGGCAGCAGGGTGGGCGGCATCCGGCGCAGGTACCCAGCCCACCAGCCGGTACCCCTGCCACAGGCATACTCGTCGCTTGTGACTGGGGCACGGGGATGGACGGTGGCTGCGCTGTGCGCGGTTGTGGCGGCACTACTGGTCAGCTGCGGAGACAGCCCGCCATCGACGGCTCAGCAACCGCACACCACGCCCAGCGCCACACCGGCCAAGGCCAAGGCGAGCCAGAGACCGGCCACCAAGGACCGGCCCGGTCAGTCGCGCCAGACCAACCTGATGCCGATCGTGCAGCACGGCCCGCGGGACAAGCCGCGGATCGCGCTGACCTTCGACGCCGATCTGACCGCGGCCATGCGCCGCCGGCTCACCAGCGGCAAGGTCGAGTCCTACTACAACGACGCCCTCTTCCAGCACCTGCGCGAACTGAAGGTGCCGGCCACGCTCTTCCTCACGGGCCTGTGGATGGAGCAGTACCCGGAGCGCACCCGCGAGCTCGCCGCTGATCCCCTCTTCGAGCTCGGCACCCACACCTACGACCACCGGGCCTTCACCAAGCACTGCTACACGCTCGGCACCGTCCCCCGGCCCGAGATGCTCACCGACGTCCGTCGCGCCGTCACCATGCTCGACCGCCTCGACCCGCACGCCACCCGCTGGTTCCGCTTCCCCGGCGGCTGCTACGACGGTACGGCGCTGCACGAGCTCGCCCCGGCCGGTGTCACCGCGGTCGGCCTCGACGTGCCCGGCGCCGACGGCTTCGCCAAGTCGCCCAAGTCCATCGTCGACCAGGTCCTGCGGCACGCCCGCAACGGCTCGATCGTCGTTCTGCACATGCACGGCGGCGACAACGCGCCGTTCACCGACGAGGCGATCCCGCCGATCGTCAAGGCGCTCCGGGCGAAGGGCCTCGAACTGGTGACTGTGACGGAACTGATGGGGCACTGAGGACGTCAGAAGCGGCAGCCCGCTGCCAGTGCCCCGGACGGGGTGGCACCCTGGGCTGACCAGAATGTCCGGCAACCAGAGGGTGGCACTGTGACGACGACCGAGTCGCGGTCGCGCGGCCGTAACCTGCGGCGTGGCGCGCTGGGTGTCGGCGCCGGGACGGCGATCGGGGTCTCCTCCACCGCGCCGGCGTACTCGCTGGCTGTGTCGGTCGGGCTGCTCGCCGCCTACACCGGAGCCGCCGCGCCGATCGTGCTGGCCGCCAGCGCCGTACCGGTCGTCCTGGTCGCGCTCTGCTTCCGTGAGCTCAACCGGGCCGAGCCCGACTGCGGTACGACGTTCCCGTGGACCGAGAAGGCGTTCGGGCTGAGCGTCGGCCGGATGGTCGGCTGGACGACGGTGATGGCCTGCGTGCTGGTGATGAGTAACCTCGCCCAGGTCGCCTCGGTCTACACCTACGCCTTGCTCGGCCTGGACGGCGCGGAGAACTCCCGGCTCGCCCAGGCCGCCCTCGGAACGGCGTTCATTTTGGGGATGGCACTGCTCGCCTACCGCGGCATCCGCGTCGCCGCCGGCACCCAGTTGCTCCTGCTGTCGATCGAGCTGGTCGCACTGATCTGGTTCGTCGTCGCGGCCTTCCGCGAGGCCGGCAGCCTCAGCATCCCGGCGTTCTCCGACACCGGCGAGGGCGCCTGGGCGGCCGGAGTCCTGGTCGCGGTCTTCCTCTACTGGGGCTGGGACTCGTCTTTCAGCGTCAACGAGGAGTCCCGCAACCCGCGCAGCACGCCGGCGATCGCCGCCCTGGTCTCCAACGCGATCCTGGTCGTCCTGTACGTCGTGGTCGCCTGGGCCGCAGTCGCGTACGCCGGGACCGGGCCGCTGGCCGAGATCGCCGACGACGACTTCCTGGCCGTGCTCGGCGAGGACCTGCTCGGCACGGCCGGCGGCAAGCTGCTGATCGGCGCCGTCCTGGTGTCCGCGCTCGCGTCCACGCAGACCACGATCCTGCCGACGGCCCGGACGATGCTGTCGATGGCCCGGCGGGACGCCTTCCCGGGCCGGTTCGCCCGGATCTCCAAGCGGTACCAGACGCCGAGTGTGTCGACCTGGGTGTTCGCGGCCGCCAGCGTGCTGATCTACGTGACGCTCGTGCTCACTTCGGACGCCGTACTGGCCGACTCCGTCGCCGCGGTGTCCATCCTGGTCTCGCTCTACTACCTGGCCACCGCGCTGGCCGTCCCCGTCTACTTCACCGGCGAGTTGCGCGGCCGGGTCGTGCAGCGGGTGGTGGTGCCGCTGCTGGCGACCGTCTCGTTCGTCACCGTGCTGGTACTGGCGGTGGCCGACGTGGGTACCGGGCCGCTGGTTGTGGTGGGTGTGACGATGGTGGTGGGCGCGGCGGTGATGTTCTCGATGAAACCGCCGGCCGAGGGGGAGGGACGACGATGAGCGACCGCCGGATGCGCAGCGCGGGGATCACGCTCGGCCTGACCGCGCTGGTCGCGGCCTCGCTGACCGGCTGCTCCAACGACGACGAGGACCAGCCCGACTACGCGGCGATCTGCGTCGACCCGCAGACCGAGCAACGCACCGATGACTC
Organism: Kribbella sp. CA-253562; assembly: GCF_050942265.1. Classification (GTDB taxonomy): domain Bacteria; phylum Actinomycetota; class Actinomycetes; order Propionibacteriales; family Kribbellaceae; genus Kribbella. The sequence continues at coordinate 8,022,960 of NZ_CP192049.1, forward strand.
CAACTGCAAGGACGAGCGGGAGTACCACGGGTCCGGCGCCGGGTTCTTCTGGTTCTACATGGCCACCCGGGGCGGCGCGTTCGTGCCGCCGATCGGAGGCCGGTACAACGCCGGCAGCGGCACCTACACGATCCCCCGCACCGGCACGGCCGGCAGCGGGAGCCCGACGATCAAGCGCGGCGGGCTGAACCCGGGTGGAGGCGACATCGGCACGATCACCCGCGGCGGCTTCGGCAAGTCCGGCAAGGGGAGCTCTGGCGGCTGATGTGGCGACACGCGATCAAGCCCCGGCCGGACTGGCGGGACAAGGTCGTCGAGCAGGGTCTGGTCTTCCCGATGACCGACATGCCCGACGGCACCGAGCGGCCGTACTGGAACGAGAGCGCCTGGTACGAGGTGACCATGGACGAGGTGCTGCACCTCGAGGCGGTCACCGAGGAGCTCTACGCGATGTGCAAGCACGCCGCGCAGGTGATGGCGGCCGGTGACCGGTTCAGCGACGCGCAGCTCGGGCTGGCGCCGGGCACGCTCCCGCTGGTGCAGGAGTCGCTGAAGCGGGACGACCTGTCGGTGTACGCGCGCTTCGACCTGGTCTGGAACGGCGTCGAGCCGAAGATGCTGGAGATCAACGGCGACACCCCGACCGGCCTGCTGGAGTCCGCGGTGATCCAGTGGAACTGGCTGGAGGACGTCTTTCCCGACGCCGACCAGTGGAACTCGGTGCACGACCGGCTGGTCAAGTGGTGGGCCGAGCAACTGGCCGCCGGGCGCTTCCCGGGCAACGAGGCGCACTTCTTCAACTCCGGCGCGGAGACCTCCGGCGAGGAGGCGATGACGGTCGCGTACCTGCGCGACACCGCGGCGATGGCCGGCCTGGCGACGTACGGGCACGAGATCGAGGACCTGGGCTGGGAGTCGTCGCAGCGCGCGTTCGTCGACTGGGGCGGGCGGCGGATCCGGACGGCGTTCAAGCTGTACCCGTGGGAGGACATGCTCGACGACGAGTTCGGCCGGTACATCCTGGCCGGCGTCGAGCGCGAGCCGGTGCAGTGGATCGAGCCGATCTGGAAGACGATGCTGTCGACCAAGGCGATCCTGCCGGTGCTGTGGGAGCTTTACCCCGACCACCCGAACCTGCTGCCGGCGTACTTCGACAACCCCGGCGACCTGCTGGAATGGGTGGCCAAGCCGCTGCACGGGCGCGAGGGCAGCAACATCCGGATCCACACCATCGGCGCGGACGACCACGTGCACGAGGGCCCGTACGAGACCGAGACGATGGTCTACCAGGAGTGGAGCCCGCTGCCGTCGTACGAGGGCAACCAGGCTGTGATCGGCAGCTGGATCGTCGACGGCGCCGCGGCCGGGATGATGGTCCGCGAGTCCGACGGGCCGATCACCGACTACTACGCCCGCTTCGTCCCGCACGCGATCGGCACCTCGCCGCGCCCCGACGAGGAGACGATCAAGCAGTGGCTGACGGAGTGATCAGTCCAGGTTCAGCGCGACGTACTTGACCTCGAGGTACTCGTCGATGCCGACGCTGCCGCCCTCGCGGCCCAGGCCGGACTGCTTGACGCCGCCGAACGGGGCCGCGGGGTTGGAGACGATGCCCTGGTTGAGGCCGATCATGCCGGTCTCCAGCTGCTCCGAGACCCGCAGCGCGCGGGCCAGATCGCGGGTGAACAGGTACGACACCAGGCCGAACTCGGTGTCGTTGGCCATCGCGACCGCCTCATCCTCGGTGTCGAACGCGGTCAGCGGCGCGACCGGGCCGAAGATCTCCTCCTTCTGCAGCCGGGCACTCTTCGGTACGTCGGTGAGCACGGTCGGCGGATAGAAGTATCCCTTGCCCTCGGCAACTTCCGCGCCGGTCAGCACGCGCGCGCCCTGCTGGACGGCGTCGTCGACCAGGTCCTTGACCTTGTCCCGCTGCTTGCCGTCGATCAGCGGACCCACCTGCACGCCGTCCTCGGTGCCGCGGCCGACCTTCAGAGCGGACATCTTCTCGGTGAGCTTCGCCGCGAACTCCTCGAGCACCGAGGAGTGCACGTAGATCCGGTTGGCCGCCGTACAGGCCTCGCCGCCGTTGCGCATCTTGGCCAGCATCGCGCCCTCGACCGCCTTGTCCAGATCGGCGTCGGAGAACACCAGGAACGGCGCGTTGCCGCCGAGCTCCATGCTGGTCCGCAGCACCTGCTCGGCGGACTGCTCGATCAGCGAGCGGCCGACCGGCGTGGAGCCGGTGAACGACAGCTTGCGGGTACGCGGGTCGCGGATCAGCGGCTCCATCACGCCGCCGGAGTCGCTGGTGGTGATCACGTTGAGCACGCCGGCGGGCAGTCCGGCCTCGGTCATCAGCTCGGCCAGCTTCAGCATCGACAGCGGAGTCTGGGCGGCGGGTTTGATCACCATCGTGCAGCCGGCCGCGACCGCCGGGCCGATCTTGCGGGCGCCCATCGCGGCCGGGAAGTTCCACGGGGTGATCAGCAGGCACGGGCCGACCGGCTGGCGCATCACCAGGAACCGGCCCTGCCCGTTCGGCGCGACCTGGTAGCCGCCGTCGATCCGCACCGCCTCCTCGGCGAACCAGCGGAAGAACTCCGCGGCGTACGCGATCTCGCCCTTGGACTCCGCGACCGGCTTGCCCATCTCCAGCGTCATCAGCAGCGCCAGCTCGTCGGCCCGCTCGGTCATCAGCTCGTACGTGCGGCGCAGGATCTCGCCACGCTCTCTCGGCGCGGTAGCCGCCCACTCGGACTGCGCCGCCACAGCCGCGTCGAGCGCCGCCAGCCCGTCGGCCGGGGACGCGTCCGCGACCTCGACGAGCGTCGTACCGGTGGACGGGTCCTCGACCGCGAGCGTTCTACCGCCGTCGGCCGATCGCCACTTGCCGCCGATGAACAGCTCGGTCGGACATGCCTGGACGACTTCCTGCTCGCGCGACATCAGCTCTGCCTTTCCATGGTGGTGGGGGCAGTACCCACTCTAGGCAGTCGCGTTCAGGCAGTGGCGACGAAGTGCGGTGCCGAGCGCGGCACCGTGCGAATGGCCCGGGTCAGGGCCGCCGCGACGGTGCGGAGGATGGAGGAGCGCACCAGGCCGTCGTACGCGAGTGGGGCGAGCATGATCTCGGCCGCGCCTGTCCCGGCGGCCAGCTTGGCCAGTCCGGAGGCAACGGTCGACCGGGAGCCGACGATGTGCCCCGGGTCGTCCAGCAGCCGCTCGGCCCGGCCGCGCTCGCGTCCGGTGATCGGGGGCTCCAGCAGCTCGAGCAGCTCGGCCGGCGTGGCTCGCGGCGAGGCACTGGCGAGCCGGTGCTTCACCCGTACGTACTCCGCGAGCCGGTTGAGCGCCTCCTGATCGGTGTCGGCGGCAACCACTCCGACCGACACTCCGAGGTACGGCTTGCCTGTGGGCCCGGTCGGCTCGAACGTGTCCAGGTACGCCGCCGCCGCAGCCACCGTGGCCTCCGACGCGGTCAGGAAGACCGGCAGCCCCCGTACCGCGGCCAGCTGCGCCGTGGCAGGCCGGTTCGCCAGCACGAACACCGGCGGCGGCAACCCGGCCAGTGTGAGGCGGACGTCGCCGACCGGCGTCCGCCCGGGCAGACCGTCACGCAGGAACCGGCACAGCTCGTCCAGCCGCTGCGGGAAGGTCTCCCGCGCGTCACCGGACCAGCCGAGAGCGGCCGCCGTACAAGGAGCCGAGACACTGCCTTCGCTGACCCCGAGATCGATTCGGCTCGGGTACGCCGCGGCGAGCGCGGCGAACTGCTCGGCGATCAGCAGCGGCTTGTGGTTGCCCAGCAGCACTCCCCCGGAACCCAGGCGGATCCGGTCCGTCCGGGCACCCAGAACTGCGGCCAGTACGGCCGGCGTCGCACTGCCGACGCCACGGACCCCGTGCTGCTCGGCCACCCAGAACCGACGGTAGCCCAGGTCGTCGGCGGTCTGCGCGACCTCGACCGTCTCCCGCAGCGCGGCGGCGGCGGACTGCCCGGCCGGCTGCGGCACGACGTCGAGCACCGAGTGGGCTGAGACCGGAAGGCCGGGAGCTGCGCTGTACACCCGTTCACGGTGACACCTGGACGCCGGACCCACATGGGGGATCTGCCCCCATGTTCTCGACCGGTGCCCGGCCCCCAAAGATGGGGGCCCACGGCACTTGTCCGGCCCGCGACCGGCCAGGCATCGTTCTCGGCGTTCCAGCAGATCCACCGACAGCGGGAGGCCGGCCACGAGGACAACAACCAGCGGGGGCCGGTGACGGTCACCTGCCACACCTGAGTTCCTGATCCGGACAAGCCTTCCACCAGAGGCCGGCCGGAACAGGCGCTGCTGCCGCGGGGCGGTCAACCCCCAGTCACCGTCCCGCGGACAGCAGCAAAACAAGCGTTTGTGGGACACCCACGTCGAAGCGAACGCTTGCGGAAATATGGGGGATCGATACCCATGTCTTCTGCTCCGCCGACTGCGACGCTGTGCCCGTGCTCGACTCAGCGACCGCCGGGGCGCCCCCGACCGACCAGCCGAAAGCCTGGTGGTCAGCGGGGCTCGCTCCGCACGAGCCGGAGTCGCCGATGCCGGCTTGGGCGGCGTACGTGGAACGCAGCCTTGACGGCAGCACGGCACCGCGATCTGTCCAGGAACCGGTGAACGGCGACTGGCAGCAGGCGGTGATCCGTTGCCTGCACCCCCTGCTCCAGACCGCCCGCGACGACCTGACCGCCGCCGGCCATAGCGGCCCGGTCACCGAACAGTTCCTGCACCGCTTGGGCCTGCGCCTGGTCAAACTCTCGGCCCGCACCCTGGTACTCGAACTCAACACCGCACGCCAACGCGGGGAACTGGCCGGCGCCACCCCGGCCGAACGCTTCACCGACTTCACCCACCGGCTCGTTGGAGGGAGCGAGCTGGCGGGTTTCCTGGCCGCGTACCCGGTGTTGGCCCGGGTCCTGGGCGAGGCGTGCCGGCAGAGCGTCGAGGGCCACCTCGAACTACTGGCTCGCCTCGCCGAGGATCGTGAGCTCCTGGTCGCCGACCTGCTCGGTGGCCAGGACCCCGGGCCGCTGACTGGCGTCCAGCCCGGCGGCGACCTTCACCACGGCGGGCGCAGCACCGCGACCCTGACCTTCGCCGGCAACCGGCGGATCATCTACAAACCGCGGCCTCTCGACCTGCATGTGCACTTCAACGACCTGGTGCAGTGGATGAACGACCGGACCGGCCTGGCGATCAGGGTGGTCCGGGTCCTCGCCCGGAGCGGGTACGGCTGGCTCGAGCACATCGACTACCACCCGTGCACCGACCTCGCCGGAGTGAGCCGGTTCTATCAACGGCAGGGCGCCCTACTAGCTCTGTTGTACGTGCTCGACGGCACCGACATGCACTACGAGAACCTGATCGCCGCGGGCGACCAACCGGTGCTCGTCGACGTCGAGACGCTGTTCCACCCGAACACGACGGTCGAGACCGCGACCGGCATCGACCCGGCGCACGCGGCGCTGCGCGACTCCGTCTACCGCACCGCGTTGCTGCCACTGCTGCTGGCCGGCGAGCACGGCGTCGCGGATCTGTCCGGGCTGGGCGGTGACGCGGACACCCTCGCACCACACAGCGTCGTCGACTGGGCCGACGCCGGACTGGACACGATGCGGCTCGTCCGGCGAAGGGCGCGGACGCGCGGCGGCCGGAACCGTCCGTACCTCGACGGGGGCGCGGCCGAACCCCGTGACCACGAGCTCGGCATCGCGACCGGATTCCGGCTGGCCTACACCACCATCGTCCGGCACCGCGACGAACTCCTCGGACCCGACGGCCCGATCGAGCGCTGCGCCGACGACGAGGTTCGGTACGTCGCACGCCCGACCCGCGTCTACACCAGCCTGCTGGACGAGGCCACCCATCCGAACGCGCTGCGAACGGCCGACAACCGCGAGGCCTGGCTCGATCTGCTGTGGGAGACCGACGTCACAACCCGGCGATTGGTCCCGCACGAGCTCGACGATCTTCGTGCGGGCGACGTACCGCTTTTCGTCACCCGCCCCGGCGGCACGGATGTCTGGGCAGCGGACGGCACGCGGATTCCTGAACTGCTCGGCGAGAGCGGTCTGGACCGGGTCCGGGCCAAGATCGCGGCACTCAACGAAGTCGATCAGCACCGTCAGCTCTGGATCATCTCGGCCTCGCTGGCGACTCGGCCGGGGCCTGTCGTGCACACGGCCAGGCCGTCGCGACCGGGTCTCGGCACGACCGAGGCAGATCCCGAACAGTTGCTGGCCTCGGCGACCGACATCGCAGATGAGATCGTCGCCCAGGCCGTCGGCGATCGCGGCGGACAAGTGAACTGGCTCGGTCTCGAACTGCTCGACGACCACCACTGGGCCGTGCTTCCGATGGGCGCGGGACTCACCAGCGGATACTTGGGGACCGCCTTGTTCCTCGCCCAGGTGGGCCGGCTCACCGGTGCATCCAAGTACGGCGAACTGGCGTGGGACGCGATCCAGCCCGTTCCGTCTCTGCTGGAGTCGCTGCGCACCGATCCGGCCGCGGTACAGGCGATCGGCGTAGGGATGCACGGGCTCGGCGGCATCGCGTACGGCCTGCACCGGTTGGCCGGTCTGCTGGACAACCCAGCGCCCGCCGCCTGGCTGGCCGACGTACTGGAGCTGTGCGGACAGGTCGAGCCCGACTCGGCGTTTCCGAACTTCGTCGACGGCGCCGCGGGCGGTCTCGCCGCCATGCAAGCGATCGAAGGGGTTCACACCGCTGCTTCGCTCGCCGTCCAGTACGCCGATCAGCTGGCCTCGTCGATCGAGCAGTCAGCGTCTCGCGGCGTCGGTCCGGCAGACGGACTCGGGTTCGCCCGTGGCCACCTGGGCATCGCCTGGGCGCTCGGCCGCTATCGCTCCGCTGATCCGCGGCATCGCGAAGCGGCGCTCGTCGCCACCCGCCTCGGCAGCGACGCGCCAACGCCCGGATGGTGCTCGGGGCACGCCGGAACAGTTCTCGCCCGGTGGTCGGCCGGCCAACCGATCGACGTGGATGAGTACCTCAGGACCACCCGGAACCGCCCACTGCTGGACGATCTCAGCCTGTGTCACGGCGAGCTCGGCGCTCTCGAGCCCCTGCTGTGGCTGGTCGACGAGTACCCGGCGGCCGAAGCGGTTCGGCGGCGCCGCGCGGGCATGGTTCTGACCGCACTGGCGCACCACGGCCCACGGTGCGGGACGCCGGGATCCGTTGCGTCGTCCGGTCTGCTGAACGGACTGGCCGGAATCGGCTACGGCCTGTTGCGTCTGGGCTTTCACCGGCAAGTGCCTTCGTTCCTCTTTCCACCTCCAGTTGTCTGACGGCGTCCACCCGTTCGCCGATCAGCCGTTTTCCCCGATAGGAGATCACCATGACCGCCCATGACGACCACGACCACCGCCCCGAGACCGATGAAGCCGACCCGCTCGGAGCACCGCTCCCACCGGCCCGCAGCCGGATCGGCTCGCGCGCCATGGCCCTGATCGGTCTGGTCGGCATGGGCGCGATCGGTCTCGCCGCGGCCACCGAGGCGTGCAGCACCTGGCCGACCCTGGAGCAGTGACCGCGGCCGGCGACCAGGTGAGCGGGTCGGAACCTGCCGATTCCACTGCGTCATGGCCTGTCCGTCGTTAAAGTTGGCAAGCATGCAGACCCGCGCGTCACATCTGGTCGGCAGGGACGGGGAGATCGATCATCTCCACCACCTGCTGACCGCGACGCGTGAGGGCCGCGGCGGCACCGCTTTCCTGGTCGGCGAACCCGGCATCGGCAAGAGCAGGCTGTCCGCGGTCGCCACCACGATCGCACTCGACACCGGCATGGTCACCCTACGTGGCCGTGTCGGTGCGCTCGGCACCCTGGTCCCGTTCCGTCCTTTCACGGAAGCGTTTCTGTCGCTGATCCGCCGGGGTGAGATGCCGTCGCCCGACGAGCTCGGCGCGTACCGGCAGGTGCTCGGCCGGGTGATTCCGGAGTGGAGTGACACCGCGACACCGCAGGCTGCGGTGTCACCGGTCATTCTCGGCGAGGCGGTGCTTCGGCTGCTGGAGCTGGTCGGCCGGGACAACGGCTGCTTGCTCGTCCTCGAGGATCTGCACAGCGCGGACCCGGAAACACTGGCGGTGCTGGAGTACCTGGTCGACAGCGTGAACGACGGCCCGGTGGCACTGGTGGCCACCCTGCGCGCGGAGGAGTGCCCGGCCCGCGAGCTCGCGCAGATCGCCGCGCAGCGTGGGACGGCTGACCTGGTGGAGCTTCGCCCACTCGACCGGGACCAGGTGGGCCAGCTGATCGGCGACTGCCTGGAGGTCTCTGCATCAAAGGTTCCCGACCTCCTGATCGACCGGATGTGGCAGGACAGCGCCGGAGTTCCTCTGGTGGTGGAGGAGTTGCTGCAGGAGGCGACTCGCTCGGGGCAACTGGTGTCGGCCCCGAACGGGAGCATCCAGGTCGTCGAAGGGCTTCGCACCTCCGTACCGGGTTCGATCGTGCGCAGTGTGACCAGCAGGATCGAGAAACTCGGACCCGAGTCGCGGGACCTCCTGGTGCTGGCCGCGGTAATCGGTCACCGGTTCCCGTTGAGCGTGGTGCGCCAGGCGACCGACACCGACGAACGGTTGCTGCTGGCCACCTTGAGGGCAGGGCTGGCGGCCCAACTGGTCGGACCCGACGAACCGGTCCCGGACTGGTACGCGTTTCGCCATCCGCTCACCGCCGAGGCGTTGCTGGCCGGCATCACCCCGACCGAACGCGGCGAACTGGCTCGCCGGTGCGCGGACGCCATCGAGCAGCTACATCCCGGCCTGCCCGGCGAGTGGTGCACGATGGTGGCCGAGCTGGCCGAGACGGGCGGGGACCCGATCCGCGCCGGCCGGCTGTTCGCCTCCGCGGGCCAGCGGTCCTTCGACAACGGCTCGATGGAATCGGCCGTCAAACTCCTGGAGCGGGCCACCGCGCTGCTCGAGTCCGACCCGGACATCGGCCACCGGGCCGACATCCTCGGTTCCCTTCTGATCGCGCTGAGCGAGACCGGGCAGTTCGAGAACAGCGCTGCCCACGCGGCGACGATCGAGCAAATGGCCTACCGCAACTTGGACAGCCGCAAGGTCGCCTCGTTGTACGTGCAGCTGGCGAACTTCGAGCACATGGCCGGCCGATGGGCCGCTGCTCTCACCCACGTCGCCACGGCGCGGTCGCTGCTCGGCAGTGACGCGGGCGACGCCGACTTCGCGCCGGTCGACGCGATCGCCGCTCATCTCGAGCTGGCGCGGACCAGTCCCGGGCGGATCAAGTCCGCGACCGAGCTGGCCTCCCGGGCGGCCGCCGCGGCCGAGCGTGCCGAGCTGCCGGCGGTGGCCTGCGACGCCCTGCAGCTGCTCGGCATCCTGTCCCGCGAGAAGGACCTGGACCAGTCGATCGACTACTTCCACCGGGCCCGTCAGGTCGCCGAGGCGAACAACCTGACCTTCCAGCGGGTCTGCTCGCACATCTTCCAGGCCGGCTCGATCCTGCTGGCCACCGGCAGCCTGGTCGAGCTCGAACGCGCCCGCCAGCAGGCGATGGGGATCGGCGCGATCTCGCTGGCCTACGAAGTGGACGGCACCATCGCCCAGGCGCTGGTGATGCGGTCCGAGCACGCGCGGGCCGGCCGGCTCATCGACGAGTGCCTGGACTTCACCCGCCGGGTACGGATCGGCCGGTCGGCGACGTACTTCCTGGCCACGAAGGCGATGCTCGAAGCGCATCAGGGCCACCGGGCCGCGATGGAGTCGGCGCTGGCCGAAGCCGCGACCTGGGGTGGCGAGCGCGCGTCGTACGAGCTGCCGTACTCGTACGGGCTGGCCCGCACGTTCTGCGCCCTGCTCGAGGAGAACCGGGAGCTGGCCGAGTCGGAGATGGCGCAGGCACTGGCCTACGACGCCCAGAACCCGACCACCTTCCACACCTCCGGAAAAAACGGCGTCGGTCTGCTGCTCGGCGTACTGTCCGGGCGGAACAGCTGGGAGCACCTGGAGGTCGTTCGCGCCACCTCGGCCAGCAAGATGCGGTGGAACAAGCAGTTCGTCCATCTGGCGCACGCGATCTTGCTCGGCCGGGCAGGCAAGGGCGACGAGGCAGCGCAGCAGGTCGCAGACGCACTGACGACCTCCGAGATCTACCCGATGGCCCGGCACCTCGGCCTGCGGCTGGTGGCCGAAGCCGCCTGGACCGACGGCTGGGGTACGCCGGTCGACTGGCTGCGGCAGGCCGAGGACTGGTTCCACCAGGCGGAGATCGGTCCGGTCGCCAGCGCCTGCCGGAGTCAGCTACGGCAGTGGGGCGAGACCGTTCCACAGCGGCGCAGCGGGTCTGACCAGGTCCCCGCGAACCTGCGCAGGCTCGGTATCACCACCCGCGAATACGAGGTCTGTCTCCTGCTCGTCGACCGGATCGGGAACAAGTCGATCGCGTCGCGGTTGCACATCTCTCCCCGTACCGTGGAGAAGCATGTGGCGAGTTTGATGACCAAGACGCGGCAGCCGGATCGGGAGGCGCTCAGTAGTTTCGCGCGGACGGTGTTGCAGGACTGATCCCGGGGCCTGCGCGTGTGCTCGGGCGTGTCGCGGCCGGACAGTGATAGTTGTCGTCGCACGCATCTCCGGGTGACCGCCCAGCCGGAGCGGCGGCGCGCGGCATTCCGCAGGTAATTTATGAACGCTCGCTTTCTATATAGGATGGGCGAGTGGCAGGCAAGGGGTCGGACATGAGCAAGGGAACGGTCGGCGGCGGCGGTACGACGATGCTGCGGCGGATCAACGTCGCCGCTGTGCTGGACGCTGTCCGGCGCTCGGCCCCGGCACCGCTGCGGGTGGCGGAGTTGGTCGAGCGGACCGGCCTGGCCAGACCGACCGTCGCGCAGGCGGTCGACGAGCTGCTCGACGCGGGTTGGCTGCAGCAGCACGGGCCGGACTCCGCGGACCGCTCGCTCGGGCGGCCGGCCATCCGGGTGTCGCTGCGTGGTCGCGCGGCACCGGTGCTCGGCCTCGACGTCGGCCCGCACCGGGTCACCGTCGGCGTCTCCGACCTGGCCGGCCGCAAGCTCTCCCTCGTACGCCGGTCCGGCCCGGGCTGGAGTGCGCAGGAGCTGCTCGGCGTGATCAGTGAAGTGATCACCGAGGCGCTGGCCGAGGCGGAGGTCCCGGCCGAGGACATCGCGGCCGCGGTCGCCGCCAGCCCGGGCATCGTCGACGAGCACACCGGGCGGGTCCAGCTGGTGCCGAGCGTGCCGGGCTGGTCCTCGATCGACCTGGTCAAGCACGTCCGCAGCCTGCTCGACTGCCCGGTCATGCTCGACAACGACGCCAACCTGGCCGCCCTCGCGATCGCCGCCGCGCGCGGTGGCACCGGCACCTTGCTCGCCGTCCAGTGGGGTGAGCGGCTCGGCGCCGGCATCGTGATCGACGGTCGCCTGCACCGTGGGACCGGCGCGGCGGGCGAGATCGGCTTCATCGCGACCGCGGCGGACGACGTGATCAACCCCGAGGACAGCCGCGGACCGCTCGAGCGCGCCGTCGGCTCCGAGGCGATCGCCGCCCTCGGCCGGCAGGCCGTGATCGACCACCCCGAGTCGCGGCTGGCCGAGCTCGGTCGCGACCAGCTCGACACGGCCGACGTGTTCGCCGCCGCGGCCGAGCGCGACCCGATCGCCCAGGCGGTCGTGCAGCAGGTCGCCCGCGACTTCGCCCGCGCACTGGCCCCCGCCGTGCTCGTGCTCGACCCGACCGCGGTGGTCATCGGTGGCGGTGTCGCCCGGGCCGGCGCGGTCCTGCTGGACGCCATCTCCGACCAGCTCCGCCTGCTCACGCTGAACCACCCGAAGCTGGAGCTGTCCGCTCTGGCCGAGGACGCTGTCGTCACCGGTGCGATGCGGATGGCGCTGGACGAGGTCTGGCAGCGCAAGCTCCCGACCCCGGCGCTCACCAGTCCTGCATAAAGAGCACACCGCCGGGCACCGAGCGGGCATGAGCACCTGGACCGACAGCCGCCCACTCCGTAGCGCCGGCGCGCTGGCAGTCTGCGCCGTCGCGGTCACCGCAGCGGCGCTGATCGGCGTACTGGGAGTCCAGGGCACCACCGAGCGGTACGCCGAACTCCAGCAGCCCGGCTGGGCCCCGCCGAGCTGGCTGTTCGGCCCGGTGTGGACAGTGCTCTACGCGATGATCGCCGTCAGCGGCTGGCTCGTCTGGCGCCGTACCGGCTGGTCCCGCGAGCTCGTCCCGTACGCCGTACAGCTGGTGCTCAACGCGATCTGGACCCCGCTGTTCTTCGGCGCGGACCGGATCGGCCTGGCATTGGTCGAGATCGTGCTGCTGTGGGCAGCGATCGCCTGGACCGTGATGACGTTCCGTCAGGTCAGCCGGCCGGCCGCCGCGCTGCTGCTCCCGTACTGGGCCTGGACCACGTTCGCCGCCGCGCTCAACGCGACCATCTGGTGGCTCAACCGCTGATCCGGAGGCGCGCAGTGGGATGATCACTGCGTGTCAGGGCAACAGGCCATCCCGAAGTGGCAGCAGCGGGCGGCCCTCTGGGTGGGGCGAGCGGTGGTCACCGCCGCCGTTTGGTCGTTCGTCGCGGTGCCGTTGCACCTGGCCGCGCCGGAGGTGGTCAAGCACGTCGAAGCGGTGATCGACTTCTTCGGCATCCCGGCCGGGCACACGTTCCTGTCCGCGGTCTATCTCGCGGTGGTCGGCAGCGCCCTGCTGCGCGGCAAGCGGGCCGCGCTGCTGTGGGTGCTGTGGGTCTTCGAAGGGCTGACGCTGATCACCCAGATCGCCGCGCTCGGTTTCATCAGCGTGCAGATCGCGAACCCGAACGATCCGGATCTGATCGCGGAGTTCGGCCGGGCCTCGGTCGAGGACCTCGAGCTGGGCATCGTGCGCGTGGTCGTGCCGGTGCTGATGATCGTGCTGCTGTGGAAGATCCGCGACAGCTTCCCGGCCCGGCTGGCACCCGGTAGCCGCCGGCTGGCGATCGGCGCCCTGGTCACCGGGCTGCTGATCTCGATCGCGGTCAGCATCACGCTGACCCAGGTCTTCCCCAACACCCTGAACGGCCAGAAGGAGAAGATCGGCTGGGCCGTCTTCGCCGCCTTCGGGCAGAGCCGGGCCCGGATGGGCTCGGGTCACGAGGGACACCCGTGGGTCGGCCTGACCGTCGGCTTCATCTCGGCGGCCTCGCTGGTGATCGCGTTCTGGATCTTCCTCCGCTCGGTGCGCCGGGTGCGCTACCTCAGCCAGTCCGAGGAGCTCGAGGTCCGCCGTCTCCTGCTCCAGTACGGCGAACGCGACAGCCTCGGCTACTTCGCCACCCGCCGGGACAAGGCCGTCGTCTTCTCCCCCGACCGCAACGCCGCGATCGCGTACCGGGTGGTCAACGGCGTCAGTCTGGCCAGCGGTGATCCACTCGGCGACCCGGCCGCCTGGCCCGCCGCGATCCGGACTTGGCTGACCGAGACCCGCACCTACGGCTGGTCCCCCGCCGTGCTGTCAGCCAGCGAAGAGGCCGCACGCGCGTACGTCGAGGCAGGGTTGCGGGCGCTCGCGATGGGCGACGAGGCGATCATCGACGTCGCCGACTTCACGCTCGAGGGCCGGACCATGCGGCCGGTCCGGCAGGCCGTCACCCGCGCCCAGCGCGCCGGGTACCACGCGCAGGTCGTCCGGCACGGCGATCTCGCCGCCGACGAACTCGCCCAGTACGTCGAACTGGCCGAGCAGTGGCGCGGCGCCCGGACCGAGCGCGGCTTCTCGATGGCCCTCGGCCGGCTCGGCGACGCGGCCGACGCGCGCTGCGTGATGGTCATCGCGCGGGACTCCGAGGGCGCGGTTCGCGGGTTGCTGTCGTTCGCGCCGTGGGGCGTGCGCGGCGTCTCGCTCGACCTGATGCGCCGCGATCCCGAGTCGGTCAACGGGCTGATGGAGTTCATGGTCACCGCACTGGTCGACGCCTGCGGCGATCTCGGTGTGCACCGGATCTCGCTGAACTTCGCGATGTTCCGCGAGATCTTCAGCGACGCCGAGCGGGTCGGAGCCGGCCCGGTGCTGCGCCTGACCAACGCGTTGCTGACCGCGGCCTCGCGCTTCTGGCAGCTGGAGAGTCTCTACCAGAGCAACGAGAAGTACTTGCCGCGCTGGTCGCCGCGGCTGATCTGCTACTCCCGCGGCGCTTCCCTCGCGCAGGTCCTGCTCGCGGCCGGCACCGCTGAGGGGTTCCTGCCCGCGCCCCGGCCGTGGACCCGGGTCGACGCCAGCACCAGCACGGACCGGCACGCGATCACGGTCGGCAACAGCGCGAAGTTCGCGGTCACCGTGCAGGAGCAGGAGAACGAGCTGCTCCGCCCGGCACTGCCCGACCGCAAACTCACCGAGCAGGAACGGATCCGGCGCGCCAAGCTCGCCGCAATGGTTGCCGCAGGCATCGATCCGTACCCGGTCACGGTGCCGCGGACGGAGACCCTCGAGCGGATCCGCGCCCTGCACGAGAACCTGCCGCCCGACCACCACACCGGTCACCAGGTCTCCGTCACCGGCCGCGTCGTCCGGCTGCGCGACCACGGCGGCCTGGCCTTCGCCCAGTTGCAGGACGGCCTCGACCAACTGCAGGTGATGCTGACCGCGAGCACTCCCGAAGACCTCGCCAACTGGTACCGGTACGTCGACATCGGCGACCACGTCAGCATCACCGGCGAGGTCGTGACGAGTCGCCGCGGTGAGCTGTCGGTCGCCGCGACGAGTTGGACGATGGCGGCCAAGTGCCTGCACCCGTTGCCCGACAAGCGCAAGGGCTTCACCGATCCCGAGGCCCGGGTCCGCCAGCGCCACCTCGACCTGGTGATGAACCCGGACTCGCTGCGGATGCTGCGCCACCGCAGCGTCGCCGTACGCGCGCTGCGCCAGGGCTTCGAGGCGCGCGGCTTCACCGAGGTCGAGACGCCGATGCTGCAGGCGGTGCACGGCGGCGCGAACGCGCGGCCGTTCGTCACGCACATCAACGCCTACGACACCGAGCTGTTCCTGCGGATCGCGCCGGAGCTGTTCCTGAAGCGGCTCGGCGTCGGTGGGCTGGGCAAGATCTTCGAGCTGAACCGGAACTTCCGCAACGAGGGCGCCGACGCCACCCACAACCCCGAGTTCACCTCGGTCGAGGCCTACCAGCCGTACGCCGACTACCACGTGATGCGCGAGCTGACCCGCGAGCTGCTGCTGGAGACGGCCGTCGCGGTGTTCGGCAAGCCGGTCGTCCAGCGCGACAGCGAGGAGCTGGACATCTCCGGCGACTGGCCGGTCGTCACCGTGCACGAAGCGGTCAGCCGAGCCACGGGAGTCGACATCGATTCCGGTACGCCGGTCACGCATCTGCGCGCCGTGTGCGCCAAACACGGCGTACGCGCCGGCTTCGAGCTGACCGCCGGCGAGCTGGTGCTGGAGCTGTACGACGAACTGGTCGAGCCACGGACCACGCTGCCCACCTTCTACACCGACTTCCCGCTCGAGACGTCGCCGTTGACCCGCGGGCACCGCACCGACCCCCGGCTGGCCGAACGCTGGGACCTGGTCGCGTTCGGCGCCGAGATCGGTACGGCGTACTCGGAGCTGGTGGACCCGGTCGAGCAGCGGCGGCGGTTGACCGAGCAGTCGCTGAAGGCCGCCGCCGGTGATCCCGAGGCGATGTCGCTGGACGAGGACTTCCTGGCCGCGCTGGAGTACGCGCTGCCGCCGACCGGCGGGCTGGGACTCGGCGTCGACCGGATCGTGATGATGCTGACCGGGCAGAACATCCGGTCCACGCTGGCCTTCCCGTTCGTCCGTCCGGCACCCCGGAGCTGACTTACGGGTCGCGACGGACCCGTAAGGCCCTTACGCTTTGCGGACAAGGGGTTCCACGGACCTGGGGTGGGGACAAATGAAGAAGCTGGTTTCGGTGGTGCTCGGGGTGGCACTGCTCGGTACGGCGGCAGGGTGTGGGGACGGTTCGGCAAGCGAGGCCGACCCGAGTACGTCGGCGGTGACAACCCCGACGGCCGGTACGACGACGACCACGGCCGCGCCCGCGCCCCCGCCGAAACCGGCGGGCCCGCTCACCGGTGCGCAGTACCAGGCGAGCCTGGCGAAGATCGACCAGCAGATCGCGACCGACCTGCGCGGCCTGACCGGCGCGAAGAGCGGCGACAACCTCGCCGACGCGATGGACACGCTCGCCGAGTCGCTGAACTCGACCGCCGCCGAGCTGGCCATCCTCAAGGTCCAGCCGAACATCGCGGCCGCGCACAAGACACTGCAGGCACGGCTGCGCGCAGCGGCCGCGTCCCTGACCGGCACGCAGGCCGACAACGTCGACACCAACGCCAAGTGCGGCGGAGTCGTCTACACCTCGCAGAACGTGCAGCGGAAACTCACCGCGGACCTGACCGGCGCGATCGCCCCGCTGCAGCGCTTCGGGCTGAAGTTCGGGACGACGCTGCCCGACCTCGGCCCGGAGCCGGCCGACCAGCGCCCGTCGAACGGCGACGTCCTGGTCCGCTCCGGCCCGCGCGGCTCGGGCCGGCTGCAGGTCACCAACGGCACGACCGACGACGTCGCGGTCGCGATCGTCACCGACGGCAAACCGCCGAGCAAGCCGCACCTGCTGGTCTACGTGCAGGCCAAGAAGACCGCGACGATCAACCGGATCGGCGGCAAGTACCACGTGTTCTTCAAGAGCGGCACCGACTGGAATCCCAAGCGCCGCCAGTTCAGCGCCGGCTGCAGCTTCCAGAAGTTCGACGACGGCTTCGGCCGCAACGAGGCCTGGAAGATCGACCTGCAACCGACCCTGCTCGGCAACGCCTCCACCAGCGACGTCGACGCGTTCTGAGCCAGCGGCTCAGGCGAGGGACTGCAGGCCCAGCACCGAGAGAAGCTTGAGTTTTTCGGCGGCCTCGGAGTTCGGGGCGGCGGTGTAGACGACCAGGCGCAGGTCGCTGCCGGGCACGGTGAGGATGTCGCAGTCGACGGCGATCGCGCCGAGTTCGGGGTGGTGGATGATCTTCTGGTCGGACTGGTGGAAGCCGACCAGGTGCTGGTCCCAGGCGTCGGCGAAGGCGGGACTGGCCGCGCGGAGGTCGGTGACCAGGGCGCGCAGGTCCGCGTCGCGGGGGTAGCGGGCGACGGCGGCGCGCAGGTCGGTGACCATGCCGACCAGGAAGCGCCGGGCCTGCTTCTCGGTCTGCTCGACCCGGCCCGAGTTGGGCAGCAACCCATCCGCACCTCCGATGCAGTGCCGCCAGACGAGGTTGCGTTGCCGGCCGCGCAGCGCTGAGACGTCGCCCAGCAGCGCCGCCCACATCGCGTTCCAGCTGATGATCGTCCAGGCCGCGTCGTGCACGCTGACCGGTGCGCCGTCGAGCTGGTCGATCATGCGCTGCACGCCGGGCGGGATGTGGGTCGAGATCTGCCCGGGCGACGGCGACGCCTGGCCGGTCAGGGCGAAGAGGTGCTCGCGTTCGCCGTCGGTGAGCCGGAGAGCCCGGGCGAGCGAGGTCAGGACCTGGACCGAGGGCGCCGAGGAACGCCCCTGCTCGAGCCGGATGACGTAGTCCACCGACAGTCCGGCCAGTTGGGCCAGCTCCTCGCGCCGCAGCCCGGGCGCCCGTCGTACGCCGCCTACCGGGAGGCCGACCGCTGCTGGGGTGACCCGGTCACGCCAGGCGTGCAGGGTCTTGCCGAGTTCGGACACCTCACCAGTATTGCCGTCGACGCCGGTGACAGCCTGGTACTGCGACTCCGCACGCTGGCCGGCGGAGCTACGGCGTCAGCGCGTCCAGCCAGCCGAAGAGGCGGTCGACCAGCGTCGGGTCGTCGGGGTCGGTGACCGGCGGCGTCGGCGACGGCGTACTGGTCGGCCGCGGCGACGAGGGCGTTGTGGTCGGAGGGACAGTCGGAGGCGGCGGCACGGTCGGGCTCGGGGTCGAAGTCGGCGTCGGCAGCACCGGAGGCCTGGCGGTGATCGTCGGCAGAACGCGACGGTTCCGGTCCTCCGCCGTGCCCGTCGTCGGAGCGCCGGGAGTCGGGCGGCCGGAGCTGTCGCCGGAGCGACCGTCTGGCTGGACGTCCTGGTGGCGGACTCCCGGCGGCTCGGTCGAGTACGCCGGCGTCGGGCTCACCTCCGGCCGGGGATCGCCCTGGATCGACGGGTAGGGCAGGTCCGACGCCACGGCCGACGGCGGCCCGGCGACCGGCGCGACCGCGTTGGTCGCCTCGGACCACGGCAGTGGTAGCAGGCCGACGCCGGCCAGGGCGGCGTACAGGCCGATGGGCAGGGCAATGCAGGCGGCGGTACGGCGAACCCTCGTGCTCCTCAGCAGGGTTCTCCGCGGTGCTGCCTGTTCTTCCTCGGAGAACAGACTCACAGTTCCGGCACAGTAGCGGGTGTACACACGTTTCAAACAGGTCTTGGAACGGATCTTCACCATTTTTGCCGGTGCTGCCACCGGGCAGACTGCTCGGCATGACCCTTTTGCTGCTGCACGGCCTCGGCGCGACCCGCCGGGTCTGGGACGGCTGGACCGCCGCCCTCACCCCCGACCTCCCCGGCCACGGCACGGCCGATCCGCTCGACAGCTACAGCTTCGAGTCGATCACCGCCGCCGTCGCCGAGAACCTGCCCGACCGCGTCAGTGTCATCGGCCACTCGCTCGGCGGCGTGATCGCGCTCGAACTGGCCAGCGGCCGGTACGGCGTACGCGTCGACCGGGTGATCGCGCTCGGCGTGAAGGTGACCTGGTCCGACGAGGACCTGGCGCGCACTGCCGCCCTCGCCGCCAAGCCGGTGACCTGGTTCGACCACCGGGACGACGCCGCCCAGCGCTACCTCAAGGTCTCCGGCCTGCAAGGACTCGTCGACCCGGCGAGTGACGCCGTCGACCACGGACTGCGCGAGCAGGACGGCCGCTGGCGACTCGCCCTCGACCCGCGCGCCTTCGGCGTCGGTGCGCCCGCCATGGGCCGGCTGCTCCGCGAGGCCCAGGCGGACGTCGTACTGGCGCGGGGTGAGCTGGACCCGATGAACACCGACGCCGAGCTCGCCGCGCTGCACGACACCGTGATCACGCTGCCGGGCCTCGGGCACAACGCCCACGTGGAGGACCCGTCAGCACTCGATCACGTTGACGGCCAGGCCGCCTCGTGACGTCTCCTTGTACTTGACCTTCATGTCCGCGCCGGTCTCGCGCATGGTCTTGATCACCTTGTCCAGCGTGACCACGTGCACCCCGTCGCCGTGCATCGCCATCCGGGCCGCGTTGATCGCCTTCACCGCGGCCATCGCGTTGCGCTCGATGCACGGGATCTGAACGAGGCCGCCGACCGGGTCGCAGGTCAGGCCGAGGTTGTGCTCCATCGCGATCTCGGCCGCGTTCTCGACCTGCTCGGGCGTACCGCCGAGCACCTCGCACAGGCCGGCCGCGGCCATCGAGCAGGCCGAGCCGACCTCGCCCTGACAGCCGACCTCGGCGCCGGAGATCGACGCGTTCTCCTTGTACAGCACGCCGATCGCGGCGGCCGCGAGCAGGAACCGGACCACGCCGTCCTCGGTCGCGCCGGGCACGAACCGCCGGTAGTAGTGCAGTACGGCGGGAATGATGCCCGCGGCACCGTTCGTCGGCGCGGTGACGATCCGGCCGCCGGCGGCGTTCTGCTCGTTCACCGCCAGCGCGAACAGGTTCACCCAGTCCATCACCTTGAGCGGGTCCACCGACCAGGGATCACGGGTGAGCTTCTGGTGCAGCGCGTGCGCCCGGCGCGGGACCTTCAGGCCGCCCGGCAGGACTCCCTCGGTCTCGCAGCCCTCCTGCACGCAGTCCTGCATCACCTGCCAGATGTGCAGCAGGCCGTCGCGGATCTCGGACTCCTCGCGCCAGGCCAGCTCGTTGGCGAGCATCACCTCGCTGATCGGCAGGCCGGACTCCCGGCACCGGTCGAGCAGCTCGGCGCCGGACAGGAACGGGTACTTCAGCGGCGTCCGGTCCTCGACGATCCGGTCCCCGGCGGCCGCGTCCTCGTCGACGACGAAGCCGCCGCCGACCGAGTAGTACGTGCGTTCGCGCAGTACGGCGCCGGCCGCGTCGCGAGCGACGAACGTCATTCCGTTCGGGTGGTAGGGCAAGGCCTTGCGGCGGTGCATCACCAGTTGGGTGTTCTCGTCGAACGCGATCTCGTGCTCGCCGGCCAGCCGGAGCCGCCCGGCCGCGCGGATCGCCGCGACCCGGCGCTCGACAGAGCGGGTGTCGACGGTCTCGGGGTCCTCACCCTCCAGACCAAGCAGGACCGCTTTGTTGCTGCCGTGCCCGTGCCCGGTCGCCCCGAGCGAGCCGAACAGCTGCGCCTCGACGGCCGCCGTCCTGGTGAGCAGGCCGTCGGCGGCCAGGCCGGCGGCGAACGTGCGGGCCGCGCGCATCGGTCCCACGGTGTGGGAGCTCGACGGGCCGATCCCGATGCTGAACAGATCGAAGACGCTGATCGCCATGTGGAGGATTCCTTCCGGTCGTCGTTGACCGATCGGTTGACCTCCCCGCTCTGTCAGACGCAGCGTCTTCCAGAGGTGCCTCGCCCGTGCGGTGAAGGGGCCTGAGAGATTCTTGGGGAGAGTTGCTCCTACGGCGCCCGGGTCCGTCACACCTTCTGGCCCGGGTCTCTCCCGCACGGGTTCATACGGCGGGTGGTACTCGCCGCGACGGTACGGCGCACGCCTGGGGCGCGTCAATCCGGAGAGGGGCGTCGGCGTGGGCCGCGGCAGGTGATCAGCCCAGGCGGTTGGTGCGCCCGGCCCAGAGTTCGAAGAACCAGGTGAACAACGGGGGGATGCTGGCGGCCAGCGCGAGCAGCGTGGTCGGCCAGGTCCAGCGCAGCGGTTTGCGGACCACGGCGACGGTGAGCACGTAGAGCACGAAGATGCCGCCGTGGATCGGGCCGAAGATCTTGACGCCGATCTCGTTGTCCGACAGCACGTACTTGAACAGCATCCCGATCAGCAGACCGGTCCAGGAGACCGCCTCGGCGATCGCCACGACGCGGAACCAGGTCGCGTGCTTGGAACCAGCCGGCGCGTCCACGGCTGCAACGGTTTCGGTCATCAGACAGCGACCCTAACAAGCCGCTCAACAGTGCTTTCCGGCCCGGGTCCGCTCCGGGTCCGCACCGGATGCCGGTCAGGGTGAAGGCGGCCAAGGATCGACGTGTTCCCCACGACAGGAGATCCCGTGCACCGACGAACGAGCACCTGGATCGCGGCCCTGGCTGCCGTCACGGCGATGGTCGCCGTGCCGGCCACCGCCGCGGCCGGCGCCACCAGGACGCCAAGCTCCCCCGCGCCCGCCCCCATCGCCTCACGCTCGATCGACTGGCAGCCGTGCCGGCCCGAGCCCGGCGACACCCCCGAGGAGATCAGGCTGCTGCCGGGCTCCGACTGCGCCACCATCACCGTGCCGATCGACTGGAACAACCCTGCCGACGGCACCTTCGAGCTCGCGGTCGCGCGCCGCAAGGCCCTGCAGCCGACCGAACGCGCCGGCGTCCTGGTGTTCGGACCTGGTGGCCCCGGCGACTCCGGCGTCGACCGGATCCGGACCGGCATGAGCCGGTTCAGCCAGAACCTCGAGAACCGGTTCGACATCGTCAGCCTCGACCCGCGCGGAGTGGCTCGCAGCGCGCCGGTCACCTGCTCGGCCGCGCTGGTCGCCCGTCAGCCGTCGCCGATCCTGAGCGGCCAGGCCGAGTTCGACGCGACCGTGAAGTACAACCGCGAGCTCGCCGCGGACTGCCGCGCGCACACCGGCCCGGTCTACGACCACCTCGACATGCTGCAGACCATCCGGGACGTCGACGCGATCCGCGCCGCCCTGGGCGAGTCCCGGATCTCCTTCCACGGCAGCTCGTACGGCACGCTGCTCGGTCAGCAGTACGCCGCGCGCTTCCCGCAGCGGGTCCGCGCCCTGGTCCTGGAGAGCGTCTACGACCACGGCTCGGCGACCACCGGCGAGTTCCTCGACGTCCAGGCGTGGGCGGCGCAGGACTCGTTCGACGAGTTCGTGAAGTGGTGCGCCCGGACGACGAGTTGCGCGCTGCACGGCCGCGACGTCCACGCCGTCTGGGACGGGCTGCTGGCCCGCGCGGGCCGCGGGGAACTGCCCGATCCGCAGCGGCCGGCGTACCCGGTGAACCAGTTCCAGCTGAGCTTCGCGGTGTTCCGGTTGTTGTACGACCCGCAATGGACGCGGCTCGCCGACACGCTCGCGCGGCTGGAGAAGAGCGCCCCGCCGACCGCGCAGCCGCCGGTGCCATCCGGCCTGGTCAAGAACCCGATCGTCGTGATCTGCCGCGACATGAGCCTGCCGGTGCGCGACTTCCGCGAGTACGCCGGTCACCTGCGCCGGCTGGCCAAGGACTACCCGGACCTGCGATACCCCGGGCAGTTGATGGCCGTGACGTCCTGCCTCGGGCTCCCCGGCGCGGTCAATCCGCAGCGTGATCCCAAGCCGTACCAGTTGCGAACGCCGGCGCTGCTGATCAACAGCCTGCACGATCCGGCCACCGGGTACCGCTCCGCGCGCAGCGTCGCCAAGCAGTTCGGACGGGACGGCGTACTGGTCACGTACCGGGGCTGGGGCCATGGCAGCTACACCACCAGCCCGTGCGTGGAGGCGACGGTCGACGACTATCTGGTCGAGCTGAGCGTGCCGCATCGTGGTTCCCACTGCCCCGCGGTACCACCCGAGGGCTAAACCGATTAACGAAGGATCACCCTCGGTCGATCAGCGTTCGACAGGGGGTGATCCGTGGTTCACCCGAAGGCTTTCCCTTGACCACCGGTGTCCAGGGCAACCACTACCGTCCGTTCCCTTGTGGTCATCGTCCGTAGCCTCAACGATTCCCTCACCGTGGCCCTGTGAGGCAAGGCCACCAGAGGAACCGGATGTGACCATGTCCTTTGTTTCCCCGCCCCGTCCCCGACAGTTCCGCAAGACCCTGGCCGGAGCTGCCCTGGCCCTCGGACTCGGCGCCGCCGCCCTGGTGCCGATCCAGACCGCCAGCAGCGCGCCGGCCCCCGCCCCGATCGACGGTGTGTACGACGTCCTCGGCAAGAGCTGGGGTGTCTCCGCGTCGGAGGCCAAACTCCGGCTCGACGCCGAGCACAGCAAGGCCGACACGCTCGAAGCGGTGCAGGCCCAGCTGGCCAAGGCGTCCCGCGTCGCCACCGCCGAGCCCGGTCTGGACGGCGCGTTCTTCGACTCCGCCCGTCGGCTCGTCGTGAACGTGCACACCACCCAGGCCGCGGAAGTTGCCAAGGCCAACGGCCTGACGCCGCGCACCGTGGCGCGCGGTGAGAAGGCGCTCACCGCGCTGCAGACCAAGGTCCAAGCGCTGGCCGACAGGTCCGGCTCGACCCAGGTCCAGACGATCGGCGCCGACCTGCCGACCGACCGTGTGCAGGTCGTGCTGCAGCCCGGCCGGCAGTCCGCGAAGACCGTTGCCCTGGTCAAGCAGTTGCGGGCGATCCCGGGCGTCGACGTGTCCACCAACAGCACCACGCTGACGATGACCGCCGACGTGGTCGGCGGCCGGATCATGGACCTGGTGCCGGGCACGAACTGCTCGCTCGGTTACCCGGGCACGCTGAGCAACGGCAACAACGTGCTGCTCAGCGCCGGCCACTGCGTCGAGGGCAACCCGGACGTGCTGGACGCCGGCGGCACCCACATCGGCAGGGGCATCGCGAGCCGGTTCCGGACCGGACAGCCCAGCGTCGACATGGGCCTGATGGACATCGACGCCGAGGACATCGGCCGTGGCTACATCGACAACCGCAACGGGCAGACCACCCGGGTCACCGGATCGTCGAAGGCGCCGGTCGGCTCGACGATCTGCAAGGCCGGCAACACCACCGGCTGGACCTGCGGCACGATCCAGCAGTACAACCTGACCGTCAACTACGGCGGCGCGGGCGGCAGCATCACCCGCACCAGCGGCCTGGCCCGCTCGACGGTCTGCACCGAGGGCGGCGACTCCGGCGGCGCCTACATCTCCGGCACGACCGCCCAGGGCATGACGTCCGGCGGCCCGAACGACGGCCACGACTGCGGCTTCAACCAGGGCGGCAACGCCACCGGCTCGTACTCGTTCTACCAGCCGGTCGTGGACGCCGCGAGCTACTACGGGGTCACGCTGACCCGAGGCTGATTCCCGGCCAGGCCGAAGCCCTCACCACCCGGTGAGGGCTTCGGTTGTGTCAGACGGACTCGAGCACGCGGCACAGCTGGTCACCCTGGACCACCCGGCTGGACAGTTCCAGCAGTTCGCCGCAGGCGGTCTCCAGCGCCTGCGACTGGGTGGCACAGCCGTCGACGTACCAGAACGGGTCGTCGGGCTGCGGGTCGTCCGCGTCGTCGATGTCGGCATACCAGTGCCGACCACCGGCACAGCCGCAGTAGAGCACCCGCACCCGCAGGTTCATGGCCGTTCCCCCGTAGCGATGAATTCCTTGGGTCCCCCCGGGCCCAAGGCGGGGCCGTCCGGCCGGCGCGTGGCCGCGGCCCCCCACTGCCACGCGCCGAGCCGAGATCGACCCTCCCCCGCTGCTTACATCGGTCCAGACCAGCCGAGTGTTACTACCTGTGACGAGATTATTTTCGGTGACCGCCCGACGACTCAGGGCTGCTGCGCCTTGACCCACTGCTCGAGGCCGTCGGCGGTGATCGGCAGCGGCTCGGTGAGGATCTCCAGGCGGTCAGCGTGCACGACCACGTTGTCCTCGATCCGGATGCCGATCCCGCGCAGTTCCGGCGGCACGGTCTCGTCGTGCGGGTGGAAGTACAGGCCGGGCTCGACCGCCAGCGCCATGCCGACCTCGAGATCGGCGGCGAAGTACGTCTCCGGCCGGGCCGCGTCGCAGTCGTGCACGTCCAAGCCGATGAAGTGGCCGAGCCCGCAGACGACGTACCGGCGGTGCTGCTGCCCGTCCGGCCCGAGCGCCTCGTCCAGCGAGACGTCGAGGATGCCCCAGTCGCGCAGTCCCTCGACCAGCACCCGCATCGCCTCGTACTGGAAGGCCCGGTACGGCGCACCCGGTGTGACCGCCGCGAGCGCGGCCAGCTGCGCCTTGTGGACCAGGTCGTACACCTGACGCTGCGCGGCGGTGAACTCGCCGGTCGCCGGGAACGTCCGGGTCACGTCGGCGGTGTAGAGCGTCCGGGTCTCGACGCCGGCGTCCAGCAGGATCACGTCGCCCTCGCGCACCGCGCCGTCGTTGCGGACCCAGTGCAGCACCGGCGCGTGGTTGCCAGCAGCAACGATCGACGCGTAGCCGACGCCGTTGCCCGCGGTCCGGGCGCGCCGGTCGAAGGTGCCCTCGAGCCAGCGCTCGCCACCGCCGCGGATCGCCTCGGGCAACTCCCGGGCGACGTCGGCGAAGCCCTGCACGCTGGCCTCGACCGCCTCCCGCAGCTGGTCGAGCTCCCAGTCGTCCTTGATCCGGCGCAGCTCGGAGATCGACTGGCGCAGGATGTCGCCGTCGGTCCGCGAGGTCCGCACCAGCGCGTCCAGCATCGGCTCCACGCCGGGCACCGACAGCATGTACGGTACGGCGCCGCGCAGCGCCGTTGGCAGTTCCTCGATCGGGCGGCAGGCGATCTGCAACGCCTCCGACCAGTCCTTCAGCCCCGGCACCGGGCCGATCCACAGCTCACCGTCGCGGGCGTTCGCGAAGTAGTCCGGCTCGTCCGGCCCGGCCGTCTCGCGCAGGTAGAGCGTCGCGTCGCCGTCCGCCGAGATCACCAGCACCGCGCCCTCGGCCTGGCACCCGGTCAGCCAGACGAAGTCGCTGTCGGCCCGGAACCGGTAGTCGGTGTCGTTCGACCGCACCGGCGCGCGCCCGGCTCCGAGCGCGATCCGCCGTCCCGGCAGCGCCGTACTGAGCCGGCGGCGGTGTTCAGCAGCCGCCTCGGCCAGCCCCTCGGGCAGCACCACCGAGCGGTCGACCGGTCCCCAGTTGCGGCCGATCTCGTCGCGGAACCCCTTCGCGTCGATCGGCCGGTAGGACTTGCGCTGCTCTTCGGTCCGGTCTTCAGTCATGCCCCTGCTCCCCTTAAGGCTGTCGGTACACGTCGTCCGGCACGTCGGTCACGAACATGTGCCCGGGGGCATGGGTGATCGCGAACGGGGGCCGTGAAGCCATCAACGCAGCTTGGGGTGTCACTCCGCAAGCCCAAAAAACCGGTACGTCGCCCGGTTCGCTGTCCACTGCTTCCCCGAAGTCCGGTACGGCGAGGTCACGCACGCCGAGCGCGGCCGGTTCGCCGATGTGCACGGGTGCTCCGTGGACCTGCGGCATCCGTCCGGTGACCTGGACCGCGGTGGCGACCATCCCGGCCGGGATCGGCCGCATCGACACCACGAGCGGACCGGACAGCCGCCCGGCCGGACGGCAGTCGACCGACGTCCGGTACATCGACACGTTCCGGCCCTGCTCGATATTGCGGACCGGTACGCCGGCGTCGAGCAGCGCGGTCTCGAAGCTGAAGCTGCAGCCGATCAGGAAGCTGACCAGGTCGTCGCGCCACAGCCCGGTGATCTCGCTCGGCTCGTCGACCAGCTCGCCGTCGCGCCAGACCCGGTACTGCGGAAGGTCGGTGCGCAGGTCCGCGTCCGGGGCGAGCGTCGTACGGAAGGATCCGGCGTCGGTGACGTCGAGCAGCGGCACCGGCTGCGGGTTGCGCTGACCGAACAGCAGCATGTCGTAGGCCCAGTCGCGGGGCACGATCACAAGGTTGGCTTGGGTGAACCCGGGCGCATGGCCGCTGGTCGGCGCGATCAGCCCGTCCCGGTACAGCGCCCGGGCTCCGGCCGGGGTGGTGGCGTCCGTGGTCATCGATGGCTCCTCACAAGTCAGGGCGGGCGGCGGACAGCCCGGCGGCACGCAGAGCGGGCCCGATGGTGGTGCCGAACGCCTCCACCTCGGCCCGCGGCAGGTCGTAGGTCGTGGCCCAGCTGTGCGCTGGGAACAGGAACACCCGGTGCGTGCCGAGCTCGTCGTGCGCCCGGATCAGCCGGTCGGCGCACTGCTCGGCGGTCCCGAACAGCCCGTAGGCGTCGAGAATCCGGTCGGTCAGCTCGTCGTCGAGGTCCTCGTGCGGTCCGTCGGGTACGTCGAGTCCGGCGTGCCGCAGCCAGGTCAGGTTGGACGCGCTCGGGTACCGCAGCCACGGTTGTCCCTCGCGGAACCATCCACGTGGCCAGGCCCGGACGGTGTCCTGGTCGCCGAGCCCGAACGGCACGATCAGGATCTCCTCGATCGAGGCCGGGTCGCGGCCGGCCCGCTCCGCGCCGATCCGGACGTGCCGACGGGCCGCCTCGACGCCGGCCGGATCCAGCCCGACCAGCATCATCACGCCGTCGGCCACCTCACCGGCCAGCTCCAGCAATTTCGGTCCGGACGCCAGCACGATCACGCGAGAGCCGGTCTCCGGCCGGTGGAACAGCTCGAGATCATGACCGTCGAGCGTGGCCCGGCCCTCACCGAGCAACCCGCGCAAGGTGAGCACGATCTCGCGCAGCCGGTCACGGCGGGCCTTCGGCTCGCCGGCCTTCTCCACCGACAAGAACCCGGGTGCGACGGTCAGCATCGCGCGACCAGGCGCCAGCTCGTCGAGCGAGTTCGCCAGGGCGGCCGAGACCAGCGGATGCCGGGTGACCACGTTCGAGGTCGCCGGGTAGAGCGACAGGTGCCGGGTCCGGGACGCCATCGCCGCCAGTACGACGTACGCGTCGCGGCCGGTGTGGTGGTGATCCGGTACGCCGATGCCGTCGAGCCCGGCCGCCTCGGCCTGGACGGCGAACTCGGCCAACTCCGGAATCGGCCGACCGACCGGAACCCGGAGATCGACACGCAACGGGCTCATCGGTGACCTCCCAGAGGCCGGGTCAGCTCAAGGGCGGGCGCGGAACGCGGCGAGCAGTGCGGCTTCGGAGTCGAGCATGTACTGCTGCAGCTCGTCCGCGGCCTGCCCGTAGCGGCCGGCTTCGAGCAGCTCGAGCAGCGAGCGGTTGCGCGCGATGTAGGGCTCGTGCAGCGCTTGGGGAGTCGCGATGACGTGGAAGAGCAGGCGCAGCTCGGCGAGCAGGCGGCCGGTGATCTCGTCCATCCGGTTGCTGCCGGCCAGGCCGACGAGATGCCGGTGGAAGCGCATGTTCGCCGTACCGACGGCGACCCAGTCGCCGGCCCGCGCCGCGGCTTCGCTGGCGGCGACGTCCTCACGGAGCGGTTCGAGCCGGTCCGCGGGAAGGTCGGCCAGCGACCGGACGACGTCACACTCCAGGACCCGGCGGAGCCGGTAGAGGTCGACCAGGTCGTCCTCGGTGAGGTCGGGAACGAAGACGCCGCGGTGCATCCGGTGCACCAGCAGCCCTTCGTGGGTGAGCAAGCGGAAGGCCTCGCGCAGCGTGTTCCGGCTGACCTGGAGGGCTTCCTTGAGCAGCTCCTCGGACAGCTGGGTCCCGGGCCGGAGATCGCCTTCGGTGATCCGGCGGCGGAGCACGTCGGCGACCCGCTCGGCCGAGCTGCTCCGGTCGAACAGGGCCGCGTCGACCGCGACGGCCCGCAGCCAGGACGTGTCGGTCCCGGGTTCGGCCGGCGGTCGGATCTCGCTCGAGCTGGACACCGTCGCATCATCACCCACTCCGGGACAGGAAGTGAAACCGCGTTGAACGAGAGTCTTGCAGGATTGTTGAACAATATCTACCCTCGGGAATCACGAGACGCGATCGACCGCCCACTGAATGCGTCCACAGACCCCTTGGGAGCCTGCGATGATCCGCAAGAAGCTCTTCCCCGCCGCACTGGTCGCACTGAACGTCGCGGCCGCCGCCACGCTGGTAGCCACCGGAGGGAGCACCACGATGGCCGCAACCGAACCACCGAAGCCCTCCTCGGCCTGCGTCGCACCAGGCACGGTGCTGACCGTCGAGGAGCAGCGCACGACGCTGAGCCTGCCCGGCCGGACCACCCCGGCCGCCCGTGACTTCATCGAGGCCGCCGGCTTCGAGGGCATCGTCGACGACTTCGCCGCCAAGCTGTGCGACTACACGAGCGTCGGCCAGGCCGGTACGGCGATCAAGGCGGCCGGCGCCGCGCTGTGGAAGACCGCCGTCGACCGCGCCCAGGGCCGGCTCACTTCCGGCACCATCGACCGGTACGACGACCGCCCGCTCTACTGGGCCCGTACGTCGATGAGCCGGGCGGTGCGCGAGTGGCAGGCGCCGTTCCCGCTGACCAGCCTGCAGCGCCAGGCGATCCTGCGGCAGTTCAACTACGCCTCCCGCGGCATCGACCAGGTGGCGTTCCCGAAGAACAGCACCAAGCTGCTGGTCAGCGGGTTCGACACCTACAGCCTCGACGCCAGCCTGCGGAACTCCAACCCGTCCGGCGCCTCCGCGCTGCAGCTCGACGGCCGCACGGTGAAGACCAAGCACGGCACGGTCACCATCCAGGCAGTGGTCTTCCCGGTGAACTGGACCGACTTCGACCAGGGCATCGTCGAGGACGCCTTCGGCCCGTGGCTGGTGAACCGCAAGGACCCGCGCTACCAGGGCGCGATCGACGCGCTGATGACGATCAGCCAGACCGGCCGCGGCCAGATGAACATCGAGAAGTGGGCCGGCGGCTTCCGCGGCGGCTCCCCGGACAACAACCGGTCGATCAACTGGGGCCCGATCTCGGCCGCCGCGCTCTGGCCGCAGCCGCAGCCGTCGCCGCAGTTCATCCACACCACGCTGCCGTACCAGGCGATGATCGACGCCGGCACCGGCCCGTGGCCGGTCAAGCTCAACCCGGGCATCACCGAGTGGCCGGCCGGCACCTTCCCCGACCCGACCGCGCTGCGCACCGCGCCGGACCCGTCGCCGGGTTCGCGGGCGGCCAGCGCCCCGGGCGGCAACTACCTGTCGAACGAGTCGATGTACCGCACCAACCGGCTTCGGCTGGGTACCGGGCACCCGACGCTGCCGGGTGGGCACCTGCACATCTCGGCACTGGAGTACCCCACCGATGCGAGCGCACTGACCAGCCCCGCGTTCGAGGCTGACCGCAAGGCTGTCGTGGACCAGACCGTCGCCCTCGTCGAGGCCGCCGGTAAGGCCGTCCGGCGCTGACGCCGCGGTCCCCTTCCCACCCCGCCTGCTGAGTTCAGGAGAGCACCATGGCCAACCCGCCGCCGTCCAAACCGCCGACCAAGCCCAGCTCCCAGCGTTCGGTACGCCGTACCGGCCGGCCCACCTCCGAGGGCACCGGCGCGATGAAGACCAGTACCCGGTCCACGCTGATCGGGGCGATGTTCCTGATGGCGACCTCGGCCATCGGGCCGGGCTTCATCACCCAGACCACGACGTTCACGGTCCAGCTCGGAGCCGCGTTCGCTTTCGCCATCGCCGCGTCGATCCTGGTCGACATCGCCCTGCAGCTGAACGTCTGGCGGGTGATCGGGGTGTCCGGCCGGCGTGCCCAGGAGCTCGGCAACCTGGTCGCCCCCGGCCTCGGCTGGGTGATGGCCGCGCTGCTGCTGGCCGGCGGCCTGGTCTTCAACATCGGCAACGTCTCCGGCTCCGGCCTGGGCACCGACGCGATGTTCGGGCTGGACCCGAAGCTCGGCGGCGCGCTGTCCGCCCTTGTTGCCATCGGCATCTTCTTGTCGAAGCGCGCCGGGCTGGCGATGGACCGGATCGTGTTCGTGCTCGGCGCGCTGATGATCGTGCTGACCACCTACATCGCGATCACCTCCGGCCCTCCGGTCGGGGAGGCGCTGAAAAACGTCGTGCTGCCCGAGCAGGTCGATTTCCTGGCCATCACCACGCTGATCGGCGGCACGATCGGCGGCTACATCGTGTACGCCGGCGCGCACCGCCTGCTCGACTCCGGGGTGAGCGGGCCGGAACACATCCGCGACATCACCCGCGGCTCGGTGACCGGCATCCTGATCACCGGCGTGATGCGGATCGTGCTGTTCCTGGCGATTCTCGGTGTGGTCGCCGGCGGGGCGGCGCTGGACCCGAAGAGTCAGGCCGCGTCGGCGTTCCAGCACGCCGCCGGTGAGGTCGGGCTGCGGGTCTTCGGCATCGTGCTGTGGGCCGCGGCGATCACCAGCGTGATCGGCGCGTCGTACACGACGGTCTCGTTCATCACCTCGCGGACCAAGACCAGCGAGCGGCTGCGCACCGCGCTGGTGGTCGCCTTCATCGCCGTCACCACGATCATCTACGTGTCGATCGGTACGCCGCCGGCCACGCTGCTGGTGTTCGCCGGCGCGTTCAACGGCCTGCTGCTGCCGGTCGGGATCGGTGTGATTCTCTGGGTGGCATGGCGGCGCAAGGACCTGCTGAACGGGTACAAGTACCCGGCCTGGCTGCTCGGCATCGGCGGCGCGGCCTGGCTGCTCACCATCTACCTGGCGGTGCGCTCGGTGCGGCCCGTCATCGAACTGTTCAATTGATCCGGCCGGACGCCTGAAGGAGGAACCATGAACACCGTCGATCTGAACGCCGACCTCGGCGAGGGCTACGGCCGTTGGGCGATGGGTGACGACAACGCCCTGCTCGACGTCGTCACCAGCGCCAACGTCGCCTGCGGTTTCCACGCCGGGGACCCCTCCATCATGCGTGCGGTCTGCCGGCGGGCCGCCGATCGCGACGTCGCGATCGGCGCGCACGTCGGGTACGCCGACAAGGCCGGCTTCGGCCGCCGGTTCATCGACGTCGAGCCGGCCGTGCTGCGCGACGAGGTGCTCTACCAGATCGCCGCGCTGGACGCCTTCGCCCGGGTCGCCGGGTCGGAGGTCAGCTACGTCAAGCCGCACGGCGCGCTCTACAACACGATCGGGCATCACGAGGAGCAGGCCGCGGCCGTCGTCGCGGCGGTCGCCGACTACGACCGCGCGCTGCCGGTGCTCGGTCTGCCCGGCGCGGTCTGGCTCAAGCTCGCCGAGGAGGCCGGGCTGAAGGTCGTGCACGAGGCCTTCGCCGACCGGGCGTACACGCCGGAGGGCACGCTGGTGTCCCGCCGGCTACCCGGCTCGGTGCTGCACGACGAGCGGGAGATCGCCCGGCGGTGTGTGGCGATGGCGACCGGAGCCCCGATCAAGGACGTCGAGGGTGGCGAGCTGAAGCTGCGCCCCGGCTCGATCTGCGTGCACGGCGACACCCCGGGCGCCGTACAGATCGCGCAGCGCGTTCGCAAGAGCCTGACCGACGCCGGGGTCGAGCTCACCCCGTTCGCGGCCTGATGCGCCGGTGCGGTTGCTCGCCGGTGAGCGTGGCCTGATGCGTGTCCTTCCGTGCGGCAGCTCGGCGCTGCTCGTGGAGCTCGGGAACCTCGACGAGGTCCTCGGGTACTACGCGGCGCTGCGCGCCGACCCGCCGGCCGGTGTCGTCGACATCGTGCCGGCGGGCCGGACGGTGATGGTGGTCGTCGACCCCGCCGTCACCAGCCTCACGGCCCTGGAACGCTCGCTGCTGGCGACGGTTGCCGTCGAGGACCGCCGGACCGGTGGGGACCTGGTCGAGATCCCCGTCGTCTACGACGGGGAGGATCTCGCCGACGTCGCCGGATTGCTCGGCTGCTCGGTCGACGAGGTCGTCCGGCGCCACACCGCCGAGCAGTGGACGGTCGCCTTCTGCGGCTTCGCGCCCGGCTTCGGTTATCTGACCGGCGAATCGGACTGGGACATCCCCCGGCGGTCGTCGCCGCGTACCAAGGTTCCGGCCGGCTCGGTCGCGCTGGCCGGGGAGTTCAGCGGAATCTATCCGCGCGAATCGCCGGGCGGCTGGCAGCTGCTGGGGCACACCGACGTCGCGGTCTTCGACCTCAATCGCGACCCCGCAGCGCTACTGAGCCCCGGCCGTCGGGTCCGCTTCGTCGACGCTTCCGATCGGCGGAACGGATGACCGCCCACTTCGAGGTCCTGCAGACCGGACCACTCACCACCGTGCAGGACCTCGGCCGCCCCGGCCAGGCCGCGCTCGGCATCG
This sequence comes from Kribbella sp. CA-253562, assembly GCF_050942265.1. Lineage (GTDB taxonomy): Bacteria > Actinomycetota > Actinomycetes > Propionibacteriales > Kribbellaceae > Kribbella. Next base: position 8,056,075 of record NZ_CP192049.1, read on the forward strand.
GCCGGTCCGGCGCCTGCGACCGGACGTCGTACCAGCTGGCGAATCGTCTGGTCGGCAACCACCCCGACGCGGCCGCCCTGGAGGTCACCTTCGGCGGCCTGTCGCTGGTCGCCGACTCCGACCTCGTCTACGCGATCACCGGAGCACCATGCGCCGGCGTCCCGCTCAACGCCCCGGCACTTCTCCGCAAGGGCGAAGTGCTGCAGCTGGGCACGCCACGCACCGGCCTGCGCACGTACGTCGCCTTCCGCGGCGGTGTCGATGTCGAGCCGGTGCTCGGCTCCCGCTCGACCGATCTGCTCTCCGGCCTCGGCCCGGCGCCGGTCGCCGTCGGAGACGTCATTGCCCTCGGCAAGGACCACGGACCGATGCCCGGTGTCGACCTGGCGCCGGTCGCCGATCCGCCGGGCGGCGAGGTGACCGTGCGGGTCCTTCCCGGTCCCCGCCGCGACTGGTTCACCGACGCGGGCTGGGCATCGCTGACCGGCCAGTCCTACACCGTCAGCAGCAACAGCAACCGGGTCGGCGTCCGGCTGGAAGGTTCGCCGCTGGAGCGGGCCCGGGACGGCGAACTGCCCAGCGAGGGCATGGAGCTCGGCGCCCTGCAGATCCCGCCGTCCGGTCTCCCGGTGCTGTTCCTCGCCGACCACCCGGTCACCGGCGGCTACCCGGTGATCGGCTACGTCGCCGCCCCGGACCTGGACGCCTGCGCCCAACTCCGGCCCGGCCAAACCCTCCGCTTCCGCAGCCTCTGATCGCAACGCCGACGTCCACCACTGATCAACCTCCCGGCGGCCACCGAGTTCACGCTCAACACACCGCGATACAGCCCGGCTCACGGGGCTTGATCAGTGGTGCACGTCGACCATTCCCGGCGACCTCAGAGCACGAACCCGGTCGGGAACGGATCCGACGGATCGAGCAGGTAGTTGCCCATCCCCGTGATCCACGCCCGCCCACGCACTGTCGGCACCACCCCCGGCCGATCGCCGACCATCGTTGTCGCCAGCAACCGTCCGGTGAAACTCGTGCCGATGAACGACTCGTTGACGAAGTCGGTCTCCAGCGCCAGCTCACCCCGGGCGTGCAGCTGCGCCATCCGCGCGCACGTCCCGGTCCCGCACGGCGACCGGTCGAACCAGCCCGGATGGATCGCCATCGCGTTGCGCGAGTGACTCCCGTTCCGCCCGGGGGCGGTGAACTGCACGTGCTTGCACCCCGAGATCCCCGGGTCCTCCGGATGCACCGGCCGGTCGGTCTCGTTGATCGCCGCCATGATGTCCAGCCCGGCCTGCAGGATCCTGTCCTTGTCCGCCCGGTCGAACGGGATGCCCAGTTGGTCCAGCGGCAGGATCGCGTAGAAGTTGCCGCCGTAGGCCATGTCGTACGTGACCGTCCCGAGCCCTTTCACCTCCACCGAGGCGTCCAGCGCGTGCGCGTACGCCGGGACGTTGCGCAGCGTCACGTGTTCGGCCCGTCCGTCGCGCACCGCCACGTCGACCACGACCAGGCCGGCGGGGGTGTCCAGCCGGACCTGCGTGACCGGTTCGCTGACCGGGACCATGCCCGACTCGACCAGCACGGTCGCGACCCCGATCGTGCCGTGCCCGCACATCGGGAGGCAGCCGGACACCTCGATGTAGAGCACGCCCCAGTCGGCGTCCGGCCGGGTCGGCGGCTGCAGGATCGCGCCGCTCATCGCCGAGTGACCGCGCGGCTCGTTCATCAGGAACAGCCGCAGGTCGTCGAGATTGGCCAGGAAGTACTGCCGGCGTTCCTCCATCGTCGCGCCCGGGATCACGCCCACCCCGCCGGTGATCACCCGGGTCGGCATGCCCTCGGTGTGCGAGTCGATCGCGCTCAGGGTGCGGATTGATCTCATGCCGGCGCTCCTTCGGTCAGCGGCTCGATCGCGTCCAGCGTAGGGCGTGGCTCCATCACGCCAGCGACTCGACCGCGCGCTTCATGTCCTGCTCGAGCTGCGCGACGTGCTCCGGCACGAGCGGACCGCGCGGCGGACGGCAGGGGCCGCCGTACCGGCCGACGTAGTCCATCGCCCACTTGATCGCCTGGACGAACTCGACCCGGGAGTCCCAGCGGAACGACGCGACCAGCGGCTCGTACAGCGCGCGAGCCTCGTCGAGCTTGCCCTCCAGCGCGAGGTCGAAGAGCCGGACCGACTCCTTGGGGAAGACGTTCGGGAAGCCGGCGAACCACCCGGTCGCGCCCATCAGCAGCGCCTCCAGGGTCAGGTCGTCGGCGCCCGCGACCACCGTCAGCTCGGGCGCGCGCTCGCGGATCTCCAGGATCCGCCGGACGTCGCCGGAGAACTCCTTGACCGCGACGATGTTGTCGATCTGCGCCAGCTCGCCGATCAGGTCGGGAGTCAGGTCGACCTTGGTGTCGATCGGGTTGTTGTAGACCATCACCGGCAGGCCGGCCTTGGCGACCTCGGTGAAGTGGTGGATCACCTCGCCACGGTTGGCCCGGTACATCGTCGGCGGCAGGCACAGCACGCCGTGCGCGCCGTCCTCGGCCGCCTTCTCGGCCCAGCTGCGCGCCTGGTGCGCGCCGACCCCGTGCACGCCGACGACCACGATGCCGTCGTCACCGACCGCCTCGATCGCGGTCCGGGCGACGGCCCGCCGCTCGTCGTCGGTCAGCGACGAGTACTCGCCCAGCGACCCGTTCGGGCCGACGCCGCGGCACCCGTTCTCGATCACCCAGCGGCAGTGCTCGGCGTACCGGTCCAGGTCGGGGCGCAGTCCCGCCGGTGCGGCCGCCTCCTCCGCGTACGGCAACGCGGTGGCGACGATGACGCCATCAAGCTTCTCGCTCACAGTTCCTCCTGATCAGCCAGATCGCCGAGCCGGACCGGCACGGCGATCGGTCGTCTGTGGTCGTCCGGCACGACTCCGCGCCGGTCCCCGCTCACGCACGCCGCGTTCCGCGAGCACACGCGTCCCTGGCACAGGCCGAGTCCCACCCGGCCGGCCAGCTTCAAGCTCCGGCCCGCTTCCAGCCCTCGTACGCCGGCCGTCCGCGCGAGGTCCCCCCGTGAGACCTCTTCACACCGGCACACCAGCGTCGCGTCGTCACTCCACTCCAGCCAGCCGTCCCGCACCGGATAGGCCGCCGCCAGCGCCCGGGCAAATCGCTTGCCCTGAGCAACTTCTTGGACGACTTCACGCCCAGCAGCACGTCGTGCGGCAGCAGCACCTGCCACTCGTCCTTCAGCAGAGGCCAAGTCGGCGCCACCGATTCCGGTGATCTCTCCGGCCGCGAAGACTCCGGCCGTGCTGGTCTCCTGCCGCTCATCCGTCACCACTGCGGAGCCACCGTCCGGCCCCGCCGTCAGCTCGCACCGAGCAGCAACCGCCAGCTCCAGCTGCGCCGTGAACCCGTACCCGACACACACCGCATCGGCCTCGATCACCTGCTCGGACCCACGGATCGGCCGCCAGCCGGCATCCAGCTTCGCCACGGTGACGGCCTCGACGCGCCGATCGCCGTGCGCCGCGATCACGGCCCGCCCGTGCTGAAGCCGGATCCGCCGTCGCGCCAACAGCGCGGCGTACCCGGCCGCTTCACGAAGCTTGCTGCCAGCAACCAACGGATCGCTCAGCCATCCTCGCCCCACGGTCCGCACCGAGTTGGCCTCGTACATCCCGACCACCTCGGATCCGACACCCAGCAACGACTCCGCGACGGGCAGCAGGAACGGTCCGGTCCCAGCGAGCACGACCCGCTGCCCGACCGCGATCCGCTGCCCCTTCGCCAGTGCCTGCGCGGCGCCGGCGCTGTAGACGCCCGGCAACTCCCAGCCCTTGAACGGCAGCACCCGGTCGAAAGCTCCCGGCGCCAGCACCACCGCCCGCGCCTCGACCGCCTCGACGCGGCGTCCCGGCGCGTCGGCCGGTCCACGCTGCACCCACAGCCGATGCCCGTCGCCGGTCCGCTCGATCGCCCACACCGACGTCTCCGCCCAGTGCGTCACCCGATGATGCCGAGCCACCCGGTCCCGCAGTTGCACGAAACCCGCCCATCCGTGCTGCAACCGTCCGGGACGCGCGGCGCCGAACTCCGCCGGCAACTGTCGATGGAACTGTCCACCCACAGCCCGTCCGGCATCCACCAGCGCGACCGAGACTCCGCCCTCCGCTGCCGCCAGCGCAGCGTTCAGTCCAGCGGGTCCGGCCCCCACGACCACCACGTCGTACGCCGCAAACCCGGCCGTCCGCGGCTCGCCCGCCGCTGGCACCGCCTGCGCCGCTTCTGCCGCTTGCGCCGCTCCAGCGTCCTGCGCACCGCCCCGGTCGCCCGCTGGAAGCACCGGCCCGGTGTGCGCACCGGCCCGATCGTCCGAGGGAAGCATCGCCCCGGCCTGCGTACTGATCCGGTCCCCCGCCGAAACCGTCCGCTGACAAGCCCGCACGTCAGGCGTCCCGTTCACCACCACAAGGCAGTCGAAGCACGCACCGATCCCGCAGAAGACTCCGCGCGGGTCGCTCGCGCCTCGCGTCGTCCGCCAGGACTCCCGCCCGGTCGCCATCAACGCGGCGGCCACCGTCTGCCCGGGCAGCGCCTCGACCGGCGTCCCGTCGACCGTGATCTCCACCGCCGGCCCGAAGCGAGGCTCGGCCGGATCCCCTTCGGGCGACCGCAGATGTGGACTCACGACACCCCCACCACGGCCGGCCGGTCGACCCGGAACGGCTCCGGATCCAGATGCGGCGGTACGCCGATGAACAGCTCGGTCAGCAACCGCCCGGTCGCCGCCGAGAGCCCGATCCCGGCGCCTTCGTGCCCGGTCGCGTGCCACAATCCCGGCACCCGCGGATCGGCCCCGATCACCGGCAGGTGGTCCGGCGCGTAAGGGCGGAACCCGCCGTAGGTGCGCATCACCGGGACGTCGGCCAGGAACGGGAAGAGCCCGACCGCCTTGCGCGCCAACTCACGCAGCACGTGCACCTTGACCGTGTCGTCGTAACCGATCCGCTCCCGGCTCGAACCGATCAGCACGGTCCCTGCCCGCGTCGACTCCACGACCGTCGAGGTCTGCAGATCGGCGTCCCCGCTGCCGACCGCGCCGACGTAGTCCGCGTCGTACACCTTGTGCCGCACACACTCCGGCAGCGCAGCGGTGACCAGGATCATCCCGCGTCGCGGCAGCACCTCGATCGGTCCCCCGGCCGCCTTGCCGAACGCGCCGGCCCATGGGCCGCACGCGTTGACGACGGCGTCGCACTCGATCACGCCGGCGTCGGTCTCGACTCCGGTCACACGCCCGGCAGCAGACCGCCGTACGGCCAGAGCTGTCACTCCGGCACGCACCTGACCACCACGCTCCCGTACGGCGGCCAGCAGAGCCGTTGCCAGCAGCACCGGCTGGACCTGGGCGTCGTCGGGGTAGTGAACCGCCGTCGTCACCGCCCGGGTCAGCAACGGCTCCAGCTCGAACGCTTCCGCCGGGCTGATCACCCGGGCGTCGACGCCGGCGTCCCGCTGCAGCGCGGCGAACTTCTCCAGCGGCCCGGGATCGGTCGTCGCGACGACCAGGCCACCCTTGGCCTCCCACTCGACGTCAGCGACGGACTCGGGCAGCCGCGCAAGCACCCGGCCGAACTCCTGCCGCGACGCGATCGCCAACCTGAGCTCGGGCCCGGGCTCCTTGTCCGAGACCAGCACGTTGCCCTCGCCGGCCGCGGTGGTGCCACCGGCCGGTGTCCCCCGGTCGATCACCACGACGTCGACACCGGCCGCCGACAGCGCCTCGGCGCAGGCGGCACCGATCACCCCTGCCCCGACCACCACCACGTCCGGCATGCACAGACCCCATCGGCTCGGCGTTCACTTTAATGAACGCTTCGAGCGTACGGCGTGCCCCGGCCGAGGTCAACGCCCGGGGCGGCGGTCAGTCGAGGTGCAGGATCTCCAGCCCGGCCGGAACGGTGTCCGGCGGGTACTCCAGCAACAGCACCGACCGGACCTCGCCGTCGAGCGCCTCGTACTCGTGCGGCCCGTCGGCCCGGAAGGCCAGGTAGTCCCCGGGCCCGAGTTCCTGACTGCGATCCCGGGCGGTGATCCGCACGCGGCCGGTCAGAATCACGTGATGCTCGGTGCCGGGATGACCGGTCGAGTGCTGCACCTGGCCGGGCCGGATCCGCTGGTCGTAGACCTCGAACAGACTGCCGGGGCTCTCCAGCCGCCGCAGCATCCGCAGCTCGACCGCCGCACCGCTGAGCACGTCGGTGTCGGCGGACCGCACGAGGACGAGGTCGGAGGCCGGCGGCTCGCTCAGCAGAGCCGAGACCGGCACGCCGAGAGCGTTCGACAGACTGAACACCGTCTCGATCGTGGGGTTGCCCGCGCCCGACTCCAGCTGTGACAACGTGCCCTTCGCGATGCCGGACCGCCGCGCCAGTTCCGACAACGAGATGCCCTGTTCGTCGCGCCGCGCGCGCAGGTTCAGCCCGAGCACGCGCCCCGCTCCCTGACCAGCCACAGCCCGGAGCATGCCACACCTACGGGATGATCCGCCGTCGTCGCAGTTGCTCGAACAACCGGTAGAACATCTGCTCGGTCTGCACGTAGGTGTGGAACCCGGCCCGCCGCGCCTTCGAGCCGTCGGCGAAGAAGTCGTAGTCCCAGCCGAACACGAAGTCGGCGAAGCCCCACGACGACACGTCGGCATACGGCGTACCGGCGAGGCCGTGCTCGGTCTGCATCCGGTTCCACAGCGGCTCCTTGTCCGCCATCACGTCCTGCAGCGACATCTGCAGTGGCGGCGCCACCTCCATCCCGAACCAGGCGGCGAGCTTCGGCCACAGTTCGTTCCAGCGGAACAGATCGCCGTTCGTGATGTTGAACGCCTGGTTCGCCGCGGCCGGGCTGGTCGCCGACCAGACAGTTGCCTTGGCCAACAATCCGGCGTCGGTCAGCTCCAGCAGAGCGTCGTACGCGCCGGGCTTGCCGGGAAAGCGCAGCGGTACGCCGAGCTGCTTCGAGATCGACGCGTAGGTGGCGATCGCGACCGCCAGGTTCATCGGGTTGCCGAGCGCCGTGCCGCCGACCACCGACGGCCGCAGCGCCGACCAGGTCCAGGCCTTGCCCTGCTGCCGATCCTCGAGGAACTGCTGCTGGTCGACGTTGAACTCCGGCGGCAGGTGCGGCGGATCGTCCTCCCGCGCCGGCGTCTTGAACGGCCCGAGGTGCGCGCCGTACACCTTGTAGCCCTGCATCAGGCTGACGTGCCGAAGCCCGCGCGCGACCGGCTCGACGGCGTCGACCACGTTGACCAGCATCGCGAGGTTCGGCGGAACCAGCTCGGCCCAGGTCGGCCGGTCCTGGTACGCCGCGTAGAAGACGTGCGTCACGTCGGTCAGCCCGGCCAGCTTCGTCCGCGCGTCGTCGGCATCGAGCAGATCGACCGCGAGCTGGCCGGGTCCGCCGCGTCGCGACAGGCCGATCACGTCCCACTCGGGCAGTCCGTTCAGGTGCTCGACCAGGTTGCTGCCGATCACGCCGCGCGCGCCGACCACCAGGGCCTTGTTCTTCGTCATGTCCCCAGCCTGTGGGCGAGTCTGTGGATAAGTCCAATGCATCGTTCTCAGCCTGTGCATAAACTCAGCTCATGGCGACGCTGCGGCAGCTGGAGTACCTGGTGACCGTGGTCGACCAGGGCTCCTTCACCCGCGCCGCCGAGTTGCTGCACGTCACGCAGCCGGCGCTGTCGCATCAGATCCGGGCCCTCGAACGATCGGCGGGCGGTCCACTGCTCGAGCGCCTGCCGAAGAACCTCCGGCTCACGCCCAGCGGTCGCGCGATGCTCCCGTACGCCCGCGCCGCGCTCGCCGACGCCGAACGCGCCCGGTGCGCCGCGCGCCAGGCCGCCGGGCTGGAGACCGGCGAGCTGCAGATCGCCACGCTCTACTCGGTCAGCCTCGGCATCCTGCCGGCCGCGCTGAAGGCCTGGCGCCGGCAGTACGCCGACGTCGGCATCCGCCTGTTCGAGCACCGGCACGCCGACGAGCTGGCCGACGCGATGACCACCGGCGAGGCCGATCTCGCCATCGGCCCGTCACCCGCGACGTGGCCCGGCGCTGTCCACAGCCTGGGGATCGAGGAGTTCGTTGTCGTCCTGGCCTCCGACGACGCGCTCGCGCCCAAACGTCGCCGCAAGGGCTCCACACTGCTGGATCGGGCGCCCACGATCTCGCTCGGGGAGCTGACCGACCGCGCCTGGGTCCACTACACGCCGGGCCACGGCCTCGCCGACCTGCTGGACCATGCCTGCGCCCAAGCCGGCTTCCAGCCCCGGATCGCCGTCCGTACCGAGCAGACCGCCGCCGCCCCCGGGCTCGCCGTCGCCGGACTCGGCCCGGCCCTGGTCCCCGCCAACATCCTGCCGCCCGGCTTCGACGGCCTCGTCCTGCGCACCGACCCGCCGATCTGCCGCACGCTCACGGCCTACACCCGAGGCACCGCCGATCCCCTCGCGGCCGCCTTCATCGACGTACTGCACACGACCTGGCCGGACATCCCCGGCACCAAACCCGTGTGACCGCGGCGCCCGGCGTACGGTGGAAAGGTGCCCGAGCCGAAGTGGCGGATGACCGGCCGGCCCGGTAACCAGCGGGCGTATCTGTGGATCATGGGCACCTGCGTGGTGCTGATCGTGCTGGCCTGGTTCGTCGTGCGACTGTTCTCCGTGCCCGCGGCGATCGGCATGAGCGCCGTCGCCGCGGTGCTGCCGCCGATCGCCGCGATCGTCGCGAACAACCGGCAGGACTGACTCCCCGGTTCAGACCTTGGCGGGAAGGGACAGCTCAGCCAGCGCCTTCACCAGCGGCGCGAGCTCGGGCAGTTCGGCGGCCGTGTTCAGCGCCGAGGTCAGCACCGCGTCGTGGGTCGGCTGGGCCTGCTCGAGCAGGTCACGCCCGGCCTGGGTGACCTCGGTGTAGATGCCGCGGCGGTCGGTCGGGCACAGGTAGCGCTCGAGCAGCTTGCGGTCCTCCAGCCGGTTCACCAGGCGGGTGGTCGCGGACTGGCTGAGCACCACTGCGTTCGACAGCTGGTTCATCCGCAGGTGGTAGTCGTCCTGCCGCGCCAGTACGTCGAGCACGCTGTACTCGCTGACCGAGAGCCCGTGCTGCTTCTGCAGCGCGCGCTCCAGTTCGTCCTCGATCCGCGCGTGCAGCGCCGCCAGCGTGCGCCACCCCTGCGCGCGTGCCTCCGCGGCGTCGTCCGGTAGTCCCACAACTCCTCCTCACTCGCCCCGCATTTGATCTCAACCACCACGAGTGGTTTCATGAGCTAATAGCCCGCGTGTGCAACTATCGCGGACGCGGGTATTAATCACCAGACTACCTAGCGGGAGCAGAAAAGCCATGCCAGCCGAGATTCCCACCGTCACCTTGAACAACGGCGTCGAGATGCCGCAGCTGGGCTTCGGCGTCTTCCAGGTGCCGGACGATCAGACCACTGCCGCGGTCACCGCCGCTCTCCAGGCCGGCTACCGCAGCATCGACACCGCCGCGGCGTACCAGAACGAGGCGGGCGTCGGGAAGGCGCTGGCCGACTCCGGCATCGAGCGCTCCGAGCTCTTCGTCACCACCAAGCTGTGGAACGCCGACCAGGGCTACGACCGGACCCTGAAGGCCTTCGAGCGCAGCCGGTCGCTGCTCGGACTCGAGTACGTCGACCTCTACCTGATCCACTGGCCCGCCCCGGCCCTCGGCAAGTACGCCGACAGCTGGCGCGCGCTGGAGAAGCTCACCGCCGACGGCCTGGTCCGGGCGATCGGCGTCTCCAACTTCCAGCCGGCCCACCTCGACCACCTCGCCGAGACCGCGTCGATCGTCCCGGCGGTCAACCAGATCGAGCTGCACCCGTACCTGCAGCAGACCGAGGTCCGCGCGTACGACGAGGAGCACGGCATCGCGACCGAGGCCTGGAGCCCGCTGGCCAAGGGCGGTTCGCTGCTCGCCGAGCCGGCCGTCCAGGCGATCGCCGAGCGGCACGGCCGGACCGCGGCTCAGATCGTGCTGCGCTGGCACCTCCAGCTCGGCACCGTGGTGATCCCGAAGTCCGTTACGCCGTCCCGGATCGCCGAGAACCTCGACGTGTTCGGCTTCGAGCTGACCGACACCGATCTCGCCGCCCTGGCCGAGCTCGACCGCGACGAGCGCACCGGCCCGCACCCCGACGAGTTCAACGTCGCCTGACAGGAGAACTCGGCACCGCCGGTCCGCCGAACGGCCTCGGCCGGAGGTTTCCCCTTGCCGGACCCGGCGTTCGGTGACACAGGGATGACCCGTCACCGATGTGCCGGAGCAATCGCTTGCTTCACGCACCGTGATGCGACGACTCTTCTCGGTCAAAGGCCGCAACCGCCCAAGCGGCCGAAGAGACCTGGAGTGTGAGGCATGACAGGAAAGCTCAAGTTCACCCGTGCGGCGATGGTCGCGGTGATGGTCGCCGTCGCGTCGGCCGGTGCGATCAGCACCGCCGAGGCCCGGGTGACGCCCGGCACCAACATCGTCGGCGGCACCCTGGCGAGCACCGCGCAGGCGCCCTGGGCGATCGCGCTGAACAACAGCCAGTCCCCGGTGCCGAGCGGCCAGTACTGCGGCGCCACGCTGGTGAAGGCGAACAAGATCGTGACCGCCGCGCACTGCGTCACCAAGGCGATGAGCACCTATACCGCGATCCAGGGCCGCGACCGGCTGAGCACGACGACCGGCCGGACCTCGAAGATCTCCCGGATCTGGAAGGACCCGCTGTACGGCCGCGCCCTTGGCCACGACGTCGCGGTGCTGACGCTGGCCACGCCGTTCACCGGTGTGCCGACCCTGCCGCTGGAGACCAGCCGAGCGGCGGACGCGGTCGGCGCGCAGCCGGTCGTCTACGGCTGGGGCGCCACCGAGGGAACCGGCCCGGCCGACACCTTCCAGAAGGTGACCGTGCCGGTGCTCGGCGACTCGTACTGCGGTCAGGTCTACGCCAACGACGGCTACGTGGCGAACGGCGAGATCTGCGCCGGCTACAAGGCGGGCGGCAAGGACTCCTGCCAGGGTGACTCCGGCGGCCCGCTGGTCCTGAACGGCCGCCTGTTCGGCGTCGTGTCCTGGGGCATCGGCTGCGCCGACGCCGGCAACCCGGGCGTGTACGCCGAGGTCGCGACGTACGCCTCCGCGCTGACCACCCAGATCAACAGCTGACGATCCGTCACTCCGGCGGCCGTTCCCTCCACGGAGGGGGCGGCCGCCGAGTCATGTGACCGGGTGGGCGATGACGACGGCGTTGCTCTCGTAGTCGGTGCCGTTCCAGTCCTCACAGGTGACCAGGACGAGGCGGCCGGGCACGCTCTGGTCGAAGAGCCGGGCCGCCTGCTTGGCCAGGGCCCGTTTGCGGTAGGTGGTGACCGAGACCACGGCGTACCGCAGGGTTTGCTTGCCGGTAGCAACATTCACGGCGTCGCCGGGACGCAGCGTGCCGAGGTCGTCGAACGCGCCACCGCCGGTGTGCACGGTGTGCCCGGTGATGATCGCCGATCCCTTCTCGGCACCCGGTCGCGCTCCGTCGGACCACCAGCCGACCAGGCGGGGATTGGACGGCGGGATCAGCGTGCTGCCCTTGGCGCGGATCCCGAGGACCCGCGCGGAGACCTTGAGTCGCGGGACGACGATTCGCTGCGGACCGCCGACCGGCGGGCGGTGCGTACCGCTGGCCTCCGGGAGGGCGGACGACGTGCTGGTCGGCTTGTTCGCCGGGTTGCTCGAGGCCGGGGTCGACGGCTTGGCCGCGGACGACGGCTGCGCGGTGGGCTGGGCAGACGGCTGGGACGACACAAGGCCGGCAGGCGGGGCCTGCCGGCCTTGCTGGTCGTCGTCGGGGCGGAACTGCAGGTAGCCGCCGGCAACGACCAGGACCGCGCCCGTCGTCAGCGCCACCACGGTCCGGCGACGGCCGGGGCGGTGCTGACGATCAGGCTGAACGGTCATGTCAGAGCGCGTGCTTGCCCGGGCGCAGGCGTCCCTTCAGCAGCGCGCCGACCATCAGCAGACCACCGACGGCCAGCAGGGCGATGCCCCACACGTTCTGGTTGCTGGTGTTCGCCGACGTGTTGGTCAGCTGCGGCGAACCGCCCACACCGGCGTCGATCTCGGTCGGTACGACGACCGGGGTCGACGTGGACGGGGTCGCGGTCGGCTGCGACGTGCTCGGAGTACCGGACGGCGACTGCGACGGGGACTCGGACGGCGTGCCGCTCGGCGACTCCGAGGGAGTCTGCGACGGGGTGTCCGAGGGGGTGTCCGACGGGGTCGGCGTGTTCGACGGGGTGTCGGTCGGCGTCAGGGTAGTGCTCGGGGTGTCCGACGGAGTGTCGCTCGGGGTCGGCGTGTCCGACGGAGTGTCGCTCGGCGTCGGCGTGTCCGACGGAGTGTCGCTCGGGGTCGGGGTGTCCGAGGGCGTCGGGGTGTCCGACGGGGTGTCGCTCGGCGTGGGGGTGTCGCTCGGCGTGTCCGACGGAGTGGGGGTGTCACTCGGCGTGTCCGACGGCGTCGGCGTGTCCGACGGCGTCGGGGTGTCCGACGGAGTGTCGCTCGGCGTGGGCGTGTCCGACGGAGTGTCGCTCGGCGTCGGCGTATCCGACGGAGTGTCACTCGGGGTGGGCGTGTCCGACGGCGTCGGGGTATCGCTTGGCGTCGGTGTGTCCGACGGGGTGTCGGTCGGCGTCGGGCTGTCGCTCGGCGTGTTCGACGGGGTCGGCGTCGGCGTGGTGGTCGGGGTGCCGTAGCAGAACGACACGTGGCTCAAGTCGTAGAACTTCGACTTGTTCACTGGAGCGTGCAGCGACGTACCAGCAGTGGTCCCGGCCGGGCTGTAGTTGTAGAAGTTGGCCGTCGGACCGCCCTTGACGATGACACCGAGGATCGTGCCGCCGGTGGCGGTGAAGTCGACCACCTGGCTGCCGATCTGGTTGCCGTCGTGCGCCGGGTCGTCGGCGTCGAGAACGCGGACGTCGATGGTGACCGTGAGGTCACCCGCCGACATCGAGCCGTCCTTTACCGCGGCGTCCTCGAACTTCAGTTCGCTCGTCCCCGGGAGTAGCTCGGCGCAGGTCGGATTGCCCTGCCGCGGTGAGCCGTCGGCCGAAGCCGACGGTGCCATCAGAACGGTGACGCCACCCAGAGCGACAACAACAGCCCCCGCGCCGGCCAGCATGGTCGTGCCCCGCGCGGTGGCCGCCTTGACGGCGTCCCGAACGCGCGCTGCCTTCGATGCGTTCACAAAATTCCCCACTGTCTGAAGCCGGCTGAGGACCGGCGATGTCGTCGGCCACTCGGCGACGCCGACTGCGGCCGTGCTCGCTGCCATCCCGATCAGCCCATGGCCGTTCGGCTGCGCGGTCTTCCTCAGCTCCGCCCACGCCGACCCCCGACAGGACAGCGCGTCGCATCTTTCTAGGTCGGCGCCCCGAGAAGCAAGCCGATCGGGTGCGACTCGCCGAAGGCTTTACACACGGTTGCTCAAGACAACCGGACGGCTGCGCTGCGTAGTAAATGACACGGCGTCCCACGAAACGGAACATTGTTTCAGTAGGGTGCCGGGATGGCACGCGAAGCGGACGAGAAGACAGCCCTGGGATCGGTCTGGCTGCGAGCGGAGCCGGCGCCGACACGCGCGCCGCTCGACCGCAAGGACATCGTCCTGACCGCGCTGAAGATCCTCGACCGCGACGGACTGCAGCAACTGTCGATGCGCCGGCTCGCCGCGGAGCTCGGCGCGGCCGCGACCTCGGCCCTTTATTGGCGCGTGGCAACAAAAAACGACCTGCTCGAGCTGGCGGTCGACGAGGTCTTCGGCGAAGCGCTGGTCCCGGCCGAGGACGGCGACTGGCGCGACCAACTCGGTACGCTCGCGCGGGCTGCGTACGGTGCGTTCGCCCAGCATCCTTGGGCACCCCAGCTGCTCGCGTCGCACGCCGGACTGGGCCCGAACTACCAGGCCTACGCCGAGCGCATGGTCGGCATCCTCGCCTCGGCCGGGTTCAAGGGCGTGCATCTCGACGCGGCCGTGTCTGCGGTTTTCCACTACGTCGTGGGCGCCGCCGTGACGGACGCGGCCTGGATCGCGACCGTGCGCCGCAGCGGACTGGCCGAGAGCGCCTGGGCCGAAGCCGCCGGCGACCAGCTCGGAGTGGGCGCCGGCGCGCTGACCTCCTACCTGTCCCGCGAGGACGCCGCCGGTCCCGAGGCCCGCTTCGCAGCCGGGCTCCGGGTCATCCTCGTGGGCCTTCGTCCACGCCGCCTGTCGTAGACGGACGTCCACCACCGACCAACCTGCGCCGAGCGCCTCGATTGAGCCCGCTCCAGGCGTGGCGCCCCCGCGCGCGAGCTGCTTGGTCAGTGGTGCACGTCCGCCCGTTCAGAGATCGGCGAGGGCGGAACCCGGATTCTCGAAAGCGTCGGCGACGAAGCGCAGGAAACCGGCCGCCGTTCCGCCGTCGCAGACCCGGTGGTCGAACACCAGCGACAGCTGGGTGAGCTTGCGGATCGCCAGTTCGCCGTCGACCACCCACGGACGGTCGATGATCCGGCCGACGCCGAGGATCGCGACCTGCGGGTGGTTGATGATCGCCGCGCTGCCGTCGACGCCGAAACTGCCGTAGTTGTTGAGCGTGAACGTGCCGGACGCCAGCTCGTGGCTGGTGAGTTTGCCGTCGCGGGCCGCGGCGGTGAGCCGGCGGATCTCCGCGTCGAGCTCGCGGGCGGTGAGCGTGTGCGCGTTCGGAACAGCGGGCACGAGCAGCCCGCGGTCGGTCTGCGCCGCCAGGCCGAGGTTGACCCCGTCGTACTGGACAAGGTCGTCGCCGTCGACGAAACCGTTCAGCTCGGGATACTTGCGCAGACCGGCGACCACGAAGCGGGCCATCAGCGCGAGCAGTCCCGGTCCCGGATCAGTTGCTGTGCGCAACGAAGCACGGAGCTCGACCAGCGCCGTCGCGTCCACGTCCACCCACGTGGTCGCCTCTGGGATCTCGGAGCGACTCCGGCTCAGCGTCGCCGCGACCGCCTTGCGGAACCCGCTCATCGGCGTACGCCGAAGCTCGGGCAGTCCGGTCCGGGCGTCGCGCCCGTCGGCCGGGGCGCCGTGCGGATGACCTGTGCTGGAGGCGACAAGTCCGCTCTGCGCGTCCTGTCGCTCGCCGGTCCTCACCGGCGCCTCGACGCGGGCAGCGTCGGCCGAGGCCGCCGCAATGGCTGCCTCGACATCCTTCCGGACGATCAGCCCGCCCGCGCCGGACCCCTCCAGCGTGCGCAGATCGATGCCGGCGTCCTTCGCCATCCGCCGGACCAGCGGCGAGATCACCAACGGGACTCCGGGGCGCTCAGCAACCACTGCGCCGTTGGGGCGCTCGGCAACCGCCGTAGCGGTGCGGCCGTCGGTACGCTCGGCAAGCGTCGCAGCAGTCCGGCCGTCGGTACGCTCGGCGACCGCCGTAGCAGTCCGGCCGTTGGCCCGCGGCTTGCGACGTCGCCCAGAACCCGCGTTCTCCGGCGTTCCGTAACCGATCAGAACGTTGCCCGATCCCGCCTTCTCCTCCTCGCGGTACGCCTCGCCGGCCGCCGAGCCGATCGTGATCAGCGGCTTGCCGACGGCAACCGTCGAGCCTTCCGTGCCGTGCAGTTCGGTGACCACCCCGGCGTACGGCGACGGGACCTCGACGAGCGACTTGGCCGTCTCGACCTCGGCGATCGGCGCGTCGACCGTCACGACGTCGCCGACGGCAACAAGCCATCGGACGATCTCGGCCTCGGTCAGCCCCTCGCCCAGATCGGGGAGCAGGAACGTGTTCACGAGTCCTCCCACTGCAGGTCGTCGACCGCGTCGAGGATCCGGTCCACCGACGGCAGCTGGTGCCGCTCCAGGTGGGGCGGCGGGAACGGGATGTCGAACCCGGTCACCCGCCGGATCGGCGCGGCCAGTGAGTGGAAGCACCGTTCGGTGACCCGGGCAACGATCTCCGACGACACGCTGGCGAACCCGCTCGCCTCGGCGACCACCACGGCCCGCCCGGTACGCCGTACCGCGGCGCAGACCGTCTCGTCGTCGAACGGCACGATCGACCGCAGATCCACCACCTGCAGCTGCCGCCCCTCCGACGCCGCGGCCTCGGCGGCTTCCAGCGCGACCGGCACCGTCGGCCCGTACGCGATCAGCGTCGCGTCCGCGCCCTCCCGCCGTACGACGGCCTTGCCGATGCCGGGCTCCGGGGCGCCGAGGTCGATCTCGTCCTTGGCCCAGTAGAGCTTCTTCGGCTCCATGAAGATGACCGGGTCGGGGAACTCGATCGCCCGGCGCAGCAGCCAGTACGCGTCGGCCACCGTCGCCGGCGCGACGACGGTCAGCCCGGGCGTGTGCGCGTAGTACGACTCGGACGAGTCGCAGTGGTGCTCGACGCCGCCGATCCCGCCGGCGTACGGCATCCGGATCACCATCGGCAGCGAGACGCGGCCGCGGGTCCGGTTGCGCATCTTCGCGACGTGGCTGACGACCTGCTCGAAGGCCGGGTAGCCGAACGCGTCGAACTGCATCTCGACCACCGGGCGCATGCCGTTCATCGCCATGCCGATCGCCGTTCCGACGATGCCGGACTCGGCCAGCGGGGTGTCGAAGCACCGCTGCTCGCCGAACTCCGCGGTCAGTCCGTCGGTCACCCGGAACACCCCTCCGAGCGCGCCGACGTCCTCGCCGAACATCAGCACGGTGTCGTCGGCTCGCATCGCGTCCCGCAGGGCCTGGTTGAGCGCCTGCGCCATGGAGAGTTTCACGTGCGTCATCTCAGGCCTCCTCACGAGCCAGTTCGTCGGCCAGGAACGCGGCCTGTTCGCGCAACTGCGGTGTCGGCGTGCTGTAGAGATGCTGGAACAGCTCCGCCGGATCCGGGTGGACGTCCTCCATCAGCCCGACCCGCAGGTACTCGGCGGTCTGGTCCGCGGCGGACGCGGCGGCCGCGCGCTTGTCGTCGTCCAGCAGCCCGGCTTCGGTCAGGTAGGCGTCGAGCAGCTTGATCGGATCCCGCTCCAGCCACGGCGCGACCTCCGCGTCGTCGCGGTACCGCGACGCGTCGTCGGCGTTGGTGTGCGCCTGGACCCGGTACGTGTGCGCCTCGACCAGCTGCGGTCCCTCGCCGGCGCGCGCCTTCGCGACCGCCGATCCCAGGACGGCGAGCAGCCCGGCCAGATCGTTGCCATCGGCCCGTTCACCCGGTACGCCGTACCCGATGCCCTTGTGCGCCAGCGACGGCGCGGCGGTCTGCTTGGCCAGCGGGACCGAGATCGCGTACTCGTTGTTCTGGATGAAGAAGACGACCGGCGCGTGCCAGACGGCCGCGAAGTTGAGCGCCTCGTGGAAGTCGCCTTCGCTGGTGCCGCCGTCGCCGACCAGCGCCATCACCACGGTGTCCTCGCCCTTGAGCCGGGCGGCGTGCGCGACGCCGACCGCGTGCAGGAGCTGGGTCGCGAGCGGCGTGGACTGCGGCGCGACCTTGCGCTCGTACGGGTCGTAGCCGGAGTGCCAGTCGCCGCGCAGCAGGGTCAGCGTCTCGATCGGGTCGACGCCACGGCTCACGATCGCCACGGTGTCCCGGTACGTCGGGAACAGCCAGTCCTGGTCGCCGAGCACCATCGTCGCCGCGACCTGGCAGGCCTCCTGGCCGTGCGACGAGGGGTAGACCGCGAGCCGGCCCTGGCGCACCAGGGCACTGGCCTGGTCGTTGAGCCGGCGGCCCTTGACCAACTGTGCGTAACCGTCGACCAGGGTCTCCGCGGGCGGCAACTGGTACTGCACGTGGTCGTGCGCGGCGCCGTGCTCGTCGATCAGCCGGACGGGCTCGGCGGAAGGAAGCAGACGCTCCTCGACGGTGGACATGGGGCCCTCCTGCAGGGAGACGGACTGATGCCTCATCGTCGTACTTCTGGCCAATCGCTGCCAGACCCTGCAGAATTGCGAGACGATCGGTCCACGCCGCAGCGTCGTTGAGGAGCAGAATGTCCGAAGAACTCGCAGCCGACAGCGGGCGGCCTGGACAGATGGTCGTCGCCCCCGCGCTGGACGAGCTCGACCGGCAGATCCTGGAGGCGCTGACCCGCGACGGCCGCCTCTCGATCCGAGCCCTGGCCGACCAGGTCCACATCTCCCGCGCCAACGCCTACGCCCGCGTCGAACGCCTCACCGCGACCGGCGTGATCACCGGTTTCACCACCACCGTCGACCCCCTCAAACTCGGCCTGGCCACGTCGGCCTACGTCACGCTGAGTCTCCGCCAAAGCTCCTGGCGAGCCCTGCGCGAACAACTCCAGACCATCCCCGAGATCAAACACATGGCCCTCGTCGGCGGCGACTTCGACGCCATCCTCCTGGTCCGAGCCGCCGACAACGAGGGCCTCCGCCGCGTCGTCCTGGAAAAACTCCAAGCCATCCCCGAGGTCCTCGGCACCCGCACCGCCCTGATCTTCGAGGACCTGGGCACGCTCTGAGCAAGTGCCACCGGACCCCGGCCGGTTGTCGGCCTGTGCGGCGGTACTGTGCGGCGGATGCGGATCTTGTGCACGTTCATCGGGGGTAGTGGGCATTTCCGGCCGCTTGTTCCGGTTGCTCGGGCGTTGGAGGCGGCTGGGCACGAGGTTCGGGTGGCTGGGTCGGGCAAGGTGACGGCGGTTGTCGAGGCGGCGGGGTTTCGGGCGTTCGCGACGAGTGGGCCGCGGGACGCGGGGGCTCCGGCGCCGGTTCCTGAGGCGTTGGAGCCGGTTGACGCTGCGGCGGAGGAACGGCATTTCGCCGAGGCGTTCGGTGGGCGGGGCGCACGTCGGCATGCTTCGGCGCTCGTGGAGATCGCCGGGGAGTGGCGGCCGGATGTGATCGTGCGGGACGAGGCCGACTTCGGTGCTGCCGTCGCAGCGGAGAAGCTTGGCATCCCCTGTACGACGGTGCTGGTGCTCGCGGCCGGCTCGCTGCTGCGGCGGGAGCTGCTGGCCGGACCGCTCGGCGAGGTCCGCGCCGAGTACGGCCTCGCGCCGGATCCCGAGCTCGCGATGCTCGACCGCGACCTGGTCCTGTCGCCGTTCCCGCCGAGCTTCCGGCATCCGGCGTTCCCGCTGCCGGCCGGCACGTTCTCCTACCGCGCGACGGACGTCGTCCGGGCCCGGTCGGAGACTCCGACGGTCTACTTCACCCTCGGCACGGTGTTCCAGCCGGACACCGGCGACCTGTTCTCCCGCGTCGTCGCGGGCCTGCGCGACGTCGACGCGAACGTGGTCGTGACCGTCGGCGAACGCAACGACCCCGCGGCTCTCGGCCCGCAACCCGATCACGTCCGGATCGAGCGCTTCGTCCCCCAGGACGAACTCCTGCCGCACTGCGACCTGGTCGTCTCCCACGGCGGATCCGGCAGCGTGCTCGGCGCACTCGCCCATGGTCTGCCGTCGGTCGTCCTCCCGCTGGGCGCGGACCAGCCGCACAACGCCCAGCGCATCCTGGACCTCGGCCTCGGTCAGGTGCTCGACCCGGTCACCCTCACCCCGTACGACGTCACCACCGCCGTCACCACAGTTCTTGCCGATAGCAACTACCGGCAAGCGGCCGAGCAGCTCCAGGCAGAGCTCGGCGCCCTGCCCGACGTCACCAGCACCGTCCCCCTGATCGAAGCACTCGCCCGCCCCACCGACCGATGACCGACTGGACCCTGCGCGACTACACCGACACCGACGAGCCGAGCTGGCTCCGCTGCCGAGTCCTCGGCTTCCTCGACACGGCGTACTTCGACGACGTCGCCACCCACAAACCGGCCCGCGCCATCGAACTGGTCGCGATCCAGAACGGCGAAGTGGTCGGCCTGCTCGACGCCGGCATCGACGGCACCGACGCGACCATCGAGACGATCGTCGTCCACCCCGACCACCGCCGCCGCGGCATCGCCCGCGCCCTGCTGGACCAGGCATGCACCCGGCTCACAGCGCGCGGAGCACTCCAGGTCGACGCCTGGACCCGCGACGACGACGGCACGCTGGCCTGGTACGACGCGCACGGCTTCACCGAGGCGATGCGCTACCTCCACGTCTACGCCTCGACCCCGCAGGAGGCAGCCGCGTTCGCGGATCGGCCCGACCTGATGCCCCGCAGCGGCTTCTTCCACGCCTGGATCGAGCACGAAGAGACTCTGCGCGCCGAGTTCCAGCGAGTCCACGTCTGCCGCCAGTTCGTCAGGTCACTCGAGACGGAAGCAAGCTGACCGAAGGCCGGGCTGCGGACCGGCCCTCGGGGTCCCGCCGGTCAAGCCGGCCGCCGGGGCTCACCAGGCTTGAGGCTGCCCGGGGACATGCGTGCCGAAGGTCCACTCGTACCCCTCGGGATCGACCACGCGGAAGCGGTAGTTGCCCCACTCGGTGTCGCCCGGCGCCCAGATCGACTCCGCGCCGGCCGCGACCGCCGACTCGTGCACCGCGTCGACGGTCTCCTTCGACGCCACCGCGACGTACAGGCCCGACCCAGCCGTCTCGCCCTTGCGCGCCGGCCGCTCGTACCCGACCTCGTCGGTGAACACCGTGAAGGCGACACCAGTCCCGTAGCGGACCTCGGCGTGCATGATCCCGCCTTGGTCGTCGGCGAACTCCATCGTCGTCTCGAACCCGAAGGCCTTCTCCAGCCAGCGCAGCGCGGCCGGAGCGTCGCGATAGGAGAGGACGGCGTGCAAGGTGGCAGTGGTTTCAGTCATGAAACTCAGCCTGCCGAGGGTAGCGGCCAGCTGACGACCGCTACCCCGGCAACCTTCAGCGCCGGAACTGCCCCGGACCGAACACCTGCCAACCCGCCGACACCGGGTCAAGGATCGACCGCACCGGCATCGTGAAGCTCCGGACCTGCTTGGCCGGCCGGCTGATCGCCCAGAACGTCGGGTTCTTGGCCGTCGACCGGTCCCACGCGATGCCCTGCCCCTGAATGTCCGGCAGGTGAACCGTCGCCACCCACCGCAGCTCCGACCCGGCCACCGGCAGCTTCATCACGTACGCCTCGCCGAGGTCGTGCCCGGTCAGGTAGAGCCGCCCGTCCGGACCCCACGATCCACCCGAGTTGCTCATCGGCTTGAATCGGTCGAGGATCGGCTTCGGGATCGTCCAGCCGGCGACCACCTCGAAGTTGTCGTTCAGCTTCACCACCTGGGTGTTGTAGGTCTGCCCGTACGGCGTGGCCGCGTCGTCCTCGCGCGGCTTGTCGTAGTTCGCGAAGCCGGCCCACCAGGCGCCGTCGTACCGGTCGAGCCAGGTCAGCGATCCGCGCTCGATGCCGAAGCTGTGCGTGCCGACGTGCCGCATCGTGCGGGTGTCGAACACCTCGATCGACGACTCCATCGGCCACTCGGGGTAGTTCGAGTGCACGGCGTACAGCTTGCTGCCGACCACGGCCGCGCTGTCCAGGTGCTCGAACGGGCCGTCGGCGTCCCCGGCGAACTGCAGCAGCGGCTCACCCGTGCGCCGGTCGTGCTTGGTGATCGTGCGGTTGTTCACCGCGTAGAAGTACTTCGCGTCGACCGCGACCGCCTGGTTGGCGTCGAAGGCGGGGAACGACTTCACCGGCGTCGCCGAGTACGCCGGCGGCTCGGCGGCCTGGACGACGGCCCCGGCGCGAGCGGTGGAGACGCTGTCCGGGCGTGCGGTGGCGACCGAGGGGATCGCGGCCGCGACCAGCACGGTCGACGCGGCGAGCAGGGCGGGGAATTTGTTCATCGAGACCTCCGAGGGGAAAGGGGGACTCCGGCAGCCTTCGCCGGACGCCGGAACGCGCGTCGTCCACCGGATGAACCTGCTTCGTCAGGCAGATGACCGGGACATAGGCTTGCCAGGACAAACCCGACAGCGAGGGAGATCCGATGGCCCGCCCGATCGTGTTGATGCCCGGCCCGATGAACCGCTCGGTGCCGGACGGGCTGGCCGACGCGTTCGAGGTGATCCGGCTGTGGGAGGCCGACGACCCGGACGCCGTGCTGGCCGAGCGCGCCAAGGACGTGGTCGCGGTCGCGACCGGCGGGACGGCGATCGACGGCGAATTCCTGGACCAGCTGCCGAACCTGCAGATCGTCGCGAGCTTCGGTGTCGGCTACGACAAGATCGACGCCGGGGCCGCTGCCGAGCGAGGCGTCGTCGTGACCAACACCCCCGGCGTACTGGACGACGAGGTCGCGGACACCGCGATGGGCCTGCTGCTGATGACCGCCCGCGAGCTGTCCCGCGCCGAGCGGTATCTGCGCGACGGGCACTGGCACGAGCGCCCGTACCCGTTGACCAAGGCAACCTTGAGCGGCCGGAGGATGGGCATTCTCGGACTCGGCCGGATCGGTGAGGCGATCGCCCACCGGGCCGAGGCGTTCGGCATCTCTGTTGCCTATCACAACCGTCATCGCAAGGACGTGCCGTACGACTACTACCCGACGCTGGTCGAGCTGGCCGCAGCCAGCGACATCCTGATGGTGGTGATCCCGGGCGGCGCGGAAACCGAGCACCTGGTGAACGCCGAGGTCCTGTCCGCGCTCGGCCCGGACGGCATCCTGATCAACGTCGCCCGCGGAACGGTGGTCGACGAGGCCGCCCTGGTCGACGCGCTGAAGGCCGGAACGATCCTCAGCGCGGGCCTGGACGTCTTCGAGCACGAGCCCGAGGTCCACCCGGGGCTGCTCGAGCTGGACAACGCCGTCCTGCTGCCGCACGTCGGCTCGGGCAGCATCCCCACCCGGGACGCGATGGGCCGGCTCGTGGTCGAGAACCTGGTCAGCTGGTTCGAGAACGGCGTACCGGTGACGCCGGTGCAGGAGTCGGCCGAGCTGGTACGGAAATCGCGGGGCTGATCCTCAGCTGGGCTGGTCCAGGTCCCAGATGCGGCCGGTGTGCCAGGCGTACTCCCAGGCCTGGGTGTCCGGAGGTTCGATGCCGAAGCCGGTCAGGATCGCGTTGACCTGCTCGCGGTGGTGGTTGGCGTGGTTGAGCGCCTGGGCGATGAAGATCCCGGCGCGGGTCCCGCGAGTGTTGTCGTCGATGATCACCACCCGCTCGACCTCGATCGGCTTCGACAGCACGTCCTCCCAGACCAGCCGGCACTGCTCGTTCCAGCGCTCGAGGTTGTCGAAGTCGGCCGGCTCCTCGCTGTCCACGAAGTCCAGCTCCTGCTGCGCGAGCCGGCGGACGTAGCTCCCGTCGCAGCGCACGATGTGGTCCAGCGTGGCCAGGATCCCGCCGTACGTCCCGACGCCGGTGACCTCCAGCTGCTCGGGCGTGAACTCCTGCACCCGGCAGAACTCGATCAGCTGTTTCGTCGCCCAGTTGTTGTGCCGTACTGCGTCCAGCAACACCTCGTTGTTCATGGCGTAGCCCCTCGTCGACGTCACCTTCGACGCTAACCCGGTCAGCCGGTCCGCCTGAACTGATTTACCGCAGCGCGGTGAGCAGCTCCGGCCAGTGGCTGTGCAGGGTGGTGAGATGTGCCGTCGACCGCAGTTCGAGCTGGGCGTCGGGCAGCCGCTCGGCCAGCCACCGCGCGTTGCGGATCGAGACCTGCGGGTCGGCCATGCCGTGCCAGACCGTGGTCGGGCAGGTGACGTCCTCCGGCCGGAAACCCCAAGCCCGGAAGGAGATCGCGGCATCCCTGAGGTAGCCGTCTTGATTCACCAGCGCCTCCCGCGCGGCCGCGGCCAGCTCGCTCGCCGGCTGCTGGGCGAACCACTCCGCGTCGAGCGGCGGATGCCCTGTGGACCATCGCGCGGCGAGCGCGTCGTCGTCGGGATCGGCCGGATCCAGCTGGGCGACGTACTGCGCGAAGTCCGGCCGGATCCGCTCGATCGACTCCTCGACCTCCGCCTGGGCGAGGCCGGTGAAGAACTCCTGCTGATCGGGGCCCAGGTCGTCACGGTGGTACGGCGGATCGAGCTCCGGCACGATCGCCGGACTCGCGACGACCGCTGCCCGGGTGACCCGGTCGGGATGCCTCGCCGCGCAGGCCAGCGCGTACGGACCACCGATCGACATCCCGAGTACGGCGTACCGGTCGATGCCGAGCTGGTCCGCAACCGCCGCGACGTCGTCGGCGACCGACAGGTGGTCGGAGGCGGCGGCGTCCGATTTGCCGTAGCCCGGCCGGTTGACGGCGACCAGGCGCACGCCGTACTCACGCGCCGCGGGCGCTCCGGGGAACGCCGCGCGACGCGTGTCCGGGCAGCCGTGCAGGAAGAACACGGTCGTCGCGCCGACGCCGGTGTCCCAGTACTGCGCCTGCCGGCCGTCCGGCAGCTCGAGGGTGCTCAATCAGCTCTGCGGTGCGCCGATGTTGACCATCCAGGCGATACCGAACCTGTCGGTGCACATGCCGAACTCGTCGCCCCACATCTGCTTCTCCAGCGGGACCGAGACCGTTCCGCCCTCGGACAGCTTCTCCCAGTAGCCGTGCAGCTCGTCGCTGTCGTCACCGCTGAGGCTGATCGAGACGTTGGTGCCGCGGGTGTAGTCCATGCCCTGCGGCGTGTCCGAGCCCATCAGCGTGTACCCGCTCGGGGTCTCCAGCTGGCTGTGCATGATCTTGTCCGCGTCCGGCGACTCCGGCGCGCCGAACTCCCCGAACGTGTTGATCACCAGGTCGCCGCCGAACACCTCGCGGTAGAACTCCATCGCCGCCCGGGCGTCGCCGTCGAACGCGATGTAAGGATTGAGCCGAGACGCCATCACACACTCCCCTTTGACCGAATCGCCCGCCTGATGCTTCGCACCCTAGACCGCGCCGGCACCCCGGCGCGACGGCTCAGCCCCACAGTTGTCCGGCAACCTCGTCACGTCACCGTCCCAGCCCCCTCCGTAGTCATTGCCTAGGACAACCAATGCCCCTGGTTCTGGTCACCGGCCCGTCCGGCGCCGGCAAGTCCACCGTCGGCGCCGAACTCCGCCGCCGCGGTCATCCGTCGTACGACACCGACCTCGACGGACTGAGTCGCTGGTATCTGGGCGACCGCGAGGTCGCGCCGCCCGGACCGGCCGCCGACGATCGCTGGTACGCCGAGCACGTGCTCCGGCTGCCGCTCGAGACCGTCCGACGGATCGCTGCGGCGCACTCCCAGGAGCTCGCCTTCGTCTGCGGCACGGTCGGGAACGAGGGCGAGATCTGGGACCTGTTCGACGCGGTGGTCAGCCTGAGCCTGGACGAGGCGACGATCCGCCGGCGGCTGGCGACCCGTGCGCCGGGGTCGTTCGGGTCGACACCGGACGACGTCCGCCGGGTCCTGGGCTGGGCCGCGACGATCGACGAGGACAACGCCCGGTACGGCGCGCTGCTGGTCGACGCCTCGGGTCCGGTCGAGCAGGTGGCCGAGCTAATTCTCGGCGGGCTGCGCGCGCGAGGGCTAGGGTGACCCGATGATCCCCCGACACATCACCGTCGACGCCGAGAACCCTTACCAGCTGGCGGTTTTCTGGAGCCAGGCGAGCGGCTGGCCGATCTCGTCCGCCGACGCGCCCGGCGACGACGAAGTGCTGCTCGAGGCGCCGGCGCCGATCCCCGGGCTGCTGTTCATCGCCGTACCGGAGAGCAAGTCCGTGAAGAACCGGGTCCACCTCGACTGGGTCCCCGAGGGCCGCACGCGGGACGAGGAGGTCACCCGGCTGCTCGGCCTGGGTGCGACCGTGCACGAGGACCACCGATCGCCCGAGGGTCCGGGCTGGGTCACGATGCACGACCCGGAGGGCAACGAGTTCTGCGTGGAACGCAGCGCTGCTGAGCGCGGGGCCTAGGCGACCGACCTGCAGCGCCGCGGATCGCGGGATTGGCCGACAGGCTGCAGCGTCGCCGAGCGCGGGTTCTAGCCGACGGCCCGCAGCGCCGCCGCGAGCCGGCCCATGTCGTTGGTGATCGCGTCGGCGCCGGCCTCGGCCAGTTGCGCGCCGCGCTCGGCCGACTTCGCGTAGCCCACCGAGCGCGCGCCGACCCGCCGGCCGAACTCGATGTCGCTCACCGAGTCGCCCACCATCAGGCAGTTCGCGGCCGGCACGTCCAGCTCGTTCAGCACGCCGTCCAGCAACGCCGGGTTCGGTTTCATCAACGCCGGCTGCCCGAACGGCCGGCCCACCACGCCGGCCACCTGCTGCTGCAGGCCTTCCCGCTCCAGCCATTGCACGATCGACGGCGCACAATTGTTGCTCACCACAACCACCGGCCGTCCGGTCTCGGCACAGGCGGCGAGGAAGTCGACCACCCCGGCCGTCACCGGCGCCGTACCGGCCGCCTCGAGCTCGCCCGCGACCGACGCCCGCTCGACGTCCTCGACGGTGTCCGGCGCGTACGCGCCCGCGAACTCCAGCACGACCAGGTGCTCCACCGTCCGCCGTACCGCCTCGGGCAGCTCGACGCCCGCCCGCACCAAGGGCTCCCGCGCCGCGTCCCCGATCCGGCTCCCGCTCCCCATCGGGAACAGGTCCGCCACCGGCCCGTCGAAGTCGAGCAGCACCACCCGACTTCCCCGCAGCATTTCCGCAACCGTCACGACGCAAGTCTCACAGACCCCGCCGACAGTCAGTCGATCGACGTCGCCTGGGACCACCGAACCTGCCAGTTGCCGTCGTGCCCGAGCCGGTAGACGTCCAGATGCCAGGCCGACAGCCGCGCCGGCGGATTGCCCTGCACCGAGATCTCGATCGCCGACCGGTACCGCAGTACGGCGAGCGCCGCGTCCAGCATCACCTCGATGTCCGACACCGCCTCGAACCGCCGGTAGTCGATCGACCCTTCCCCGATCCCACCGAGGTACTCCTCCTTCGACCACCCCACTCCGCTCGGCGTGGTGATCCGGAAATCGTCGGCATGCAACGGCGCCGCGACCGCCATGTCCGCCGCCACCAGGGCCCGCAGCCGCTCCCGCTCGATCTCCCGCAACGCGTCAGCATCCATGGGGTCAAGTTACTCGGGCATGATGGACGTATGTCGCCGGACGAGATCCCCGAAGCGGTTGCTGGTGAGCTCGCGTTCTCGCTCAGGTGGGAGGCCGACGGCGGCGGCCTGCGGGGCGAGCTGACGGCGGTGAACGTCAGCGATCGTCCCGTGCGCCTGAGCGGGAAGCCGGGTGTGACCCCGGTCGGGACCGACGGCCTACCGCTCGACACCCTGACGGCCGTATCGCTCGAAATGCGCGAGCCCGGGTACGTCGTACTGGCGCCCGGCGAGCGGGCGACTGCGCCCGTCTGGTGGGGCGCCTGGGACGGCCCGCCCGCCGGGGACACCGCACGCATCACCTGGGAGGGCGAGGCCGAGGCCGACGTCACCGGTCCTCTGCAGCCGGAGCGCCGTGAAGGCGCGACCAATCTCTCGAGTTCCTGGTTCGCCCGCGCCGACTGATACTCGGTTGCCGCTTCGTCCCCCACGCTGCCAAGGTCAGCGGCATGCCCACCTTCACCTCGTACGACGGCACCGAGCTCGCCTACCACCTGATCGGCGACGGCGAACCACTCGTCTGCATCCCCGGCGGTCCGATGCAGGCCTCCGTCTACCTCGGCGATCTCGGCGGTCTGCCGCGGCAATTGGTGATGCTCGACCTGCGTGGCACCGGCGACTCCGCCGTACCGGCGGATCCCGCGTCGTACCGGTGCGATCGCCAAGTCGCCGACATCGAGGTCTTGCGCAACCAGCTCGGTCTGGACCAGCTGGACCTGCTGGCCCACTCCGCCGGGACCAACCTCGCGGCCCTGTACATCGCCCAGCACCCTCACCGGGTACGCCGGTACGCCCCGATCTCGCCCAGCTCGTTCGCCGTCGGAATCCCGATCACCGCGGAGATGCGGCTCGAGACGGCCCGTCAGCGCGTCGGCGAGCCGTGGTTCGACGACGCCTACGCGGCCCTCGAGCAGATCACCTCCGGCAACTTCGCCGATGACCTGTGGCAGGCGATCCGGCCGTTCTCGCACGGCCGCTGGGACGCCGCCGCGCAAGCCCTCGAAGCCGCGATCCCCGCCCAGCAGAACGAGGAGGCCGCCGCCATCTACGCCTCAGCTCTGACGCCGGACGAGACTCGTCCCGCGCTGGCGACGTTCGCCAACCCGGTTCTCGTGCTCTCCGGCCGGACCGACGTCGGCACCCCTCCCCCCTTCGCCACCCAGTACGCCGCCCTCTTCCCGAACGCCACCCTCACCATCCAGCCGGCGTCCGGTCACTTCCCCTGGCTGGACGACCCCGCCGCCTTCACCGCGGCCGTCGGCGACTTCTTCAGCGCGGTCCGTCCTGCAGCACACCACGGACCTGGTCGACAGTGACCGTTCCAGGGTCGAAGTTGCTGAGCAACCAGGTCGCGCCGGCCCGCTCGTACGGCGTACCGTCCTGTCCGGGTTCGATCTCGGCGACGTAGTCGTACGGCGCCGAGCTGTTGCGCAGGGCATCGATCTGCGCGACGGCCTCGGCGAACTGGTCCGGCGAGCTCAGATTGACCGGGAAGAACCCGTCGAGCCGCGCGGCTCGTTGCCTAGGGCGACTGTTGCCGGGAAACCCGGCCGCCCAGACCGGCACGTGCCGGCGTACCGGCGTCGGCAGGAACTGGATCCCGTCGACGGTGTAGTGCTCGCCCCGGTGGTTCACGACCTCGCCGGACCAGGCGGCGGTCAGGATCTCCAGCGACTCGTCGAGCATCTGCCCCCGGACCCGGTCGTTCAGCTCCTCACCGGTCCGGGAGAACTCCTCCCCGAACCGGTCGCTGCCCAGTCCCACCCCGAGCACGAGCCGGCCACCACCGAGCCGATCGAGCGTCGCCGTCTCGCGCGCGAGCTTGACCGGCCGGCGCCGAGGGATCGCACTGACCATCGGCCCGAACGTCAGTTGGCTCGTCGCGGTCGCGATCGCCGCCATCGTGATCCACGGATCGGCCACGGCCGACACCGGCTCACGCCAGCGGATGTGGATCCCAGACGAACACCCCGTCCCACCCGGCCTCCTCGGCCTCGGCCGCGATCCGTGCCACCACCACCGGATCGGCCAGCTCGTCGAACAACGGAAACCAGAGCGCACGTCGAGTCATACGCCGACGCTAGGAGACGCCGACGCCGGCGGGAACCCCTCGGTCCTATCCTGCACCTATGGACGTCCACTTCACCGGCGAGATCTTCTACTGGCGCGGCCCGTCCCCGTACCACTTCGTCGCCGTCCCCGACGACGAGTCGACCGACATCCAGGCGACGTCCACGTCGGTCAGCTACGGCTGGGGCATGATCCCCGTCACCGCCCGCATCGGCGACACGGAGTGGACCACGTCCCTCTATCCGAAGGACGGCAAGTACCTGCTCCCGATCAAGGACGCCATCCGCAAAGCGGAGTCCTTGGAAGAGGGCCACACCGTCACCGCGCA
Organism: Kribbella sp. CA-253562; assembly: GCF_050942265.1. GTDB lineage: Bacteria > Actinomycetota > Actinomycetes > Propionibacteriales > Kribbellaceae > Kribbella. Next base: position 8,085,494 of record NZ_CP192049.1, read on the forward strand.
CCTGCACATCGCCGTGTAGCCCTAGCCTCGATCCGCGTCTTGTCGGACCCGTCTGGCATCGTCGCCCGCATGCCGATCCCAAGAGCAGTCGCCGTGGTCGTCGATGGTCAACGCGCACTGGTAATCAAGCGCTACCTGCGCAAGACGTCAGCCGGCGACTGCCCCATGTGCAAAGCCGCCGGCCGACACGACGGTCTATGTCCCGGCCACCACTACGCAGTCCTCCCCGGCGGCCACGTCGAGGAAGGCGAAACTCACGAAATAACGGCAGTCCGCGAACTAACCGAGGAAACCACCCTCACCGCCCGCATCGGCCGCCTTCTGTGGACCGGCGAACACAACGGCCGACCCGCGTCGTACTTCCTGATGACCGACGTCGCCGGTACACCGACCCTGTCCGGCCCCGAAGCCGAGGCGCACCGCCCCGACAACACCTTCGAGCTGCTCTGGGCCGGGGCCGACGAGTTCGACGGCCTGGGTCTCTACCCCGCTGACGTGAAGACCCCGTTGACCAACCTGCTCCAACCCACGACCTCCAGGTAACGCCCACAGCCGGTGGAATCAGGCCGACCACGGAAGCATGCGTCTGAGGCTCGCGTGGGGCGGGTTCATTCCCCGGACCTCCATCACGCGGACGGACTTGAGGCGCGGCAGCGCCAGGAGCGGTGTGTAGTCCAAGTCGTCAGCAACGATCGTGTGCAGCAGCAGGTCTTCGAGCTGGGTGAGTTGCCGCAGGAAGCCAATCGAGTGAACGTGCGCCGTACGCGGCGACTTCCAATCGCCACCCAGCTCGAGACTTCTGAGGTCCCGCAGCCGGCCCAGAGGGCTCAGGTCGTGGGCTCGTCGCAGACCCTCGACCACGAGGCTGTTGAGCGTGGTGAGGCGCGCAAGAGGTTCGACGCTGGTGACGCAGGAGGCCCCTTTCAACGTGAGCTCTCGAAGACTTGTCAGCTCGTTCAGCGCCGACAAATCCTCGTAGTCGCCCCACTTGACCGCCAGCCGCTGAAGCTGCGTCTGCCCGCTCAGGGCCGCGAACAGCCGTTTCGGCGTCCGCGAGACGAACGTCAAGTCACGGATCCCGCTCGGCCCCGATGCGAAGAACTCGACCCACTCCCCGACCACGCGCCGCGCCTGTGCCGCCGAGTACGCCGTACCGAGTTGAGTGCAGGAGACCACGAGCACCTCTTCCCCGCCGTACTCGGCCACCTCGGTCACCATCGGCACGCCCCGACCTCGCATGTCGCGGACACTATCGCCCGTGACCGACAAGGTCGGAGGCACCAACGGCTCAGCGTGATTCGCTAGCCGCAGGCCGGCAAGGTGTTGCGGGCGAAGTCGCGCACTCTGTCGGTGGTCTTGTCGTTGTCGAAGGTCCCGATCCGAACCGTCAGCATCCTGCTGTCATGCGCCCCGGCGTTGATCTTGCCCTGTACGGCGATCCGGTCGTCCGGGACGTTGTTGCCGCTGAACGCGTACCGCATGTCGTCGGCCTGTCGCACCGTGTCGAGCGTCCACCAGGCGAGCTTGCCGGAGTTGTTCCACACGGAGTACTGGAAGCGCGTCGAACTCGACTTGCACAGGTACACGGTGACGCCGGACAACCATCCGACCGCCTTGCCGTAGGTTCGCAGCTTGCGCCAGGTCGCCGGACCGACGACACCGTCGACCCCGAGGCCGGCGTCGTCCTGGAACGACCGGACGCGGCTCCGCGTCCCCTCGCCGAACACACCGTCCACGCTGAGCCCACCCAGATTCTTCTGCAGCAGCTTCACGCAGGTCCCCCGGCTGCCGTAGCTCAAGGTGGTACCGGAACAGGACGCAGCCTCCGCGGAGGCCGGCGCCGCGGCCGAGAACACGACCGTCGCGGCGAGCACGGCGACGGTGACGGGCAGCGCCGTCAGCGCACGAGCGCGAGAGATGACTGACATGTCAGACCTTCCATCGGATTCAGGTTTCACAGGCAACAACCGGAACCTAGGGGTTCTCGTCGACACAGCGCTGCCCGTACTCCGCCCGTACCGATGCCTCCGGCAACGAGGTCCCGCCGTCGGCGAGGTCAGCCGATGCGGAGATCCCAAGGCCCGCCGTGTACCTCGAACGCGGGTTCCGGGCTGAACCCGTCCTCCAGCATCGGGTTGAAGCTCTGCACGGCATGGAGTTGGTAGGTCCCCGGCTCCAGGGGATGGATCGGTCCTGACGATTCGTTCGGGTAACCCACGTTCACCGACGACTCGTAGACGAAACTCTCCCCCGGTTCGAGGGCGAGCATGCGACCCATGTCCGGCCGATAGCCAGGCGGTCTCACCACGACACCTCCCGCGAGCACAGAGATCTCCGCACCGAACGCCGCAGTCAGCAGCCGCACTGGTGAACCACTGACATTGGTCACCCGAGTCTCGATCGCCAGGAACGCACCGGTCACCCGAATCGGCTCGTCCGGGATCGAGGCCGTCATCCGCAGCGGCACCTCATCACGTTCCATCAACCAATGATCGCCGTCTGCGCTGGCGAAACGGAAGTTCATTCTGGGATGGAGCATCGTTGCCCAGGTCCGGGAGAAGATGTTCATGTGCAGACCTCAAGCATCCCGCGGTCCATCGCAGGCGCCGCCCTGCGCTGGATCCTGGGATTGCCTCGGCTGCCTGAGCTACCGCCGCTGGATCATGCGACCCACCGTGCATACGAGGAGTTCACCAAGAGCTACGTCGACCCACCCGGCTCGCAGCAGCGACTACAACCGCCAGGGCTCACTACGACCTACCTGCAATGGCTCGCGAACCATCGGCAAGTCCTGTTCCACGGCAGCAAGCGCGACAACCTCAGCGAGCTGAGACCAGACCGCGAGTCCGAAGACAGTACGGCGTTCGGTAACCAGCGCGCGGTGTTCGCCTCGGACGATCCGGTCTGGGCGATGTGGTTCGCCCTGCTGGCGCGCGGGCCAGGCTTTCGGTCCACGCGCAACGGCGCCTGGTCGATGCGCGGTGAAACGACCTGGCAGTACTTCTTCTCGGTCGACGCCGACCAGCCGGACGAGGAACTGCTCACCGACGGTTGGCTCTACGTGGTCCCTCGAGCTGGATTCACGGTCGAGCCCGCGATTGCAGGACTGCTGCAATCAGCCCAATGGGTCAGCCCCGACCCCGTCGGTCCACTGGCGCGAATTGCTGTCACACCGGCGGACTTCCCGCTCACCAGCGCCATCGGACGCCACACCGGCAGCGAGTCCATGTTCCGCACCCTTCGCAACGCCCGCAGAACATCCCGTCGCTAGTTGCTGCAGGCATCAATTCCCAAGAGCGTCCGCCAGAATCCGTACCCCACGCCGAATCCGCGACTCGTTCACATTCCCGAAGCCGATCACCAGCGCAGGACTGAACACAGTCGACCCGACCGCCGGAGGTACCCGGTAACGCCCCAGCGCATAAACCCGTACGCCGTCCGCCGCCGCGCGATCGACCACCGTTTCCTCGTCCAGCCGAGCCGGCAACCGCAGCAGCGCATGACACCCCGCGTCCAATCCCTCCAGCCGAACATGCGGAGCACGCTCGGCAAGCTCGGCCACCAGCACCCGCCGGCGCGCATGGTAGATCTCCCGCATCCGCCGCAGATGCCGGTCGAACCGCCCCGACTCGATCATCACCGCGAGCGCGATCTGATCGAGCGCCGGAACACCACGACTGGCCAAATGCTTCTCCCGCGTCAGCGCTTCGACCAGCCGCGGCGGCGCAAGCAGCCACCCAATCCGTAGCCCCGGCGCCAACGTCTTACTGACCGACCCCAGCACCACCACCCGATCGGGCGCCAGCCCCTGTAGCGAACCGACCGGCTGCCGGTCGTACCGGAACTCGGCGTCGTAGTCGTCCTCCAGGATCAACCCGTCGACCTCCTCGGCCCACGCGATCAGGTCGCGGCGCCGTCGCCCGCTCAGTACGACGCCGGTCGGGCACTGATGGGCCGGCGTGACCAGGACCGCCCGGGCGCCGGAGCGCGCCAGCGCCTCCACGTCAACGCCCTCCTCGTCGACGGGTACCGCCACCGGCGTGAGCCCCGCCCGGACGGCGAGCTCGTCGTGCTCACGAGGTCCCGGATCCTCCAGCGCGACGCTGTGGTGGCCGCCGCGGGCGAGCGCGCCGAGGACCAGGTTGAGGCCTTGGCGGAAGCCGTTCACGACCACCGTGTGGGCCGCTTCGGCGGCGCCCGCGCGGACGCGCCGGTGGTAACCCACCAGGACCCCGCGCAGCTGCTCCGACCCGGTGTCCGGTTCGTCGCCCATGGCCGCGGACGGACCGACCCGGCCGGCCTGGGACAGCGCCCACATCCAGTCCTGCATCGGGAAGGAGGCCAAGTCGGGAATGCCGTACTCGAAGTCCACCTCGACCGGCTGCGGCCGCGGAGGCCGGACCACCTCGATGGCCTTCGTACGACGTACAGCGGCGCCCCGCGCGACCCGCGTCCCGGATCCGGTGACGGTGATCAGGTACCCCTCGGCAACGAGTTGCTCGTAACACTCCACGACCAGCCCGCGGGACACCCCCAGCTGCTCCGCGAGCGACCGGCTCGACGGCAGCCGCTCCTCGTCCGACAGTCGACCGCCCCGGATCGCGTCCCGCAACTGTCGCTGGATCTGCTGCCCCAGTGGCTCGGCGCTCGCACGGTCGAGACCGATGAGCAGCTCCGGCACCACGCCCGTCCAGCGCACGGTCATCGGCGCCGCCTCAACTGGTCCACTCCGCGACCTCGCAATCGGTCCTTCAGGGGTGTCCGATCCTCGCCCAGGATGAACACACAGACAAGCCCAAGCAGGAGGCACTTCGATGCGCAAGATCGTCAACTCGACGTTCGTCACCCTGGACGGCGTGATGAACCACATGGACCTGTGGCATTTCGACTTCATCGACGCCGACTCCGACGCGCTGGCGCTCGAGCAGATCACCGCCGCCGGCGCGATGCTGATGGGCCGGCACACCTATGAGGTGTACGCCGGCGCCTGGCCCGGCCGCGACGGTGAGTACGCCGAACGCATCAACGCGATCCCGAAGTACGTGGCGTCCACGACCCTCACCGACCCGAAGTGGGCGAACACCGAGGTCCTCGCAGGCAACCTGACCGACGAGGTCCGCCGCCTCAAATCCACCGACGGCGGCACCATCCTCATGCACGGCTTCGGCCCGGTCGCCAAGACTTTGCTCGCGGAGGGCCTCCTTGACGAGCTGCACCTCTGGTACCACCCGTCGCTCGTCGGCGTCGGCACCGCCGACGACCGCCTGCACACCGAAGGCCTGACCGCCCACCTCCGGCACGCCGGCGTCCGCCCGCTCGCCTCCGGCGTCGTGGTCCTGTCGTACGAGGCGGTTCCGCGATGAGCCACTACCAGCTCCGGCGGACCTTCAACGCGACCCCCGAGCAGGTCTTCCGCTTCTTCGTCGAGCCAGAGCCCTTCTCGCAATGGTTCGTCGTCCCCGGCTTCCGGACCGAATCCGTCCAAATGGACGCCCGCCCCGGCAGGTCGGTCCAGGCCATCATGGTTGCCGACGACAACAACACCGAACTCCCCTTCACCGTCCAGTACGGCGACGTCGAACCACCCCACCGCGTCGTACTGCGTCCAGGCGACGACGAGGAGGTCACCATCACGCTCTCTCCCACGCCCGACGGCACCGAGCTGACCTACGACTACACCGGCCCAGCCGCCGGCCCGGCAGACCAATCCGCCGTCGACACCATGCTCGACCAGATCGCCCGCCACCTGTGACCCTCGGGCCTCCAACCAGAATCGGAAGCCGTCGCACCTCGCGCCGGCCAGAGACAACTGACAAGGTGAACAAATGCTGAATCAGGTAGCCGACGGCGTCTGGGTCCGGCAGAGCGAGTGGGTCTGGAGCAATGCGACCGTCGTACGCGGGGACGAGGGGTTGATCATCGTCGACCCCGGCATCGACGGTTCCGACCTCAACCAACTTGCCGACGACGTGGACCAGCTGGGCATTCCGGTCGTCGCCGGGTTCTCCACCCATCCCCACTGGGACCACCTGCTCTGGCATCCCCGGTTCGGCGACGTACCCCGCTACGCCACCTCCGGAGCCGCCCAAACCGCCAGCGAAGCCCGAGAGCGAGCGCAGGCAGCGGCCGCGGAAAACGCGTCGGACATCCCGCTCGACCTCGTCGCCCTCCTCGCCCCACTACCCGCCGACGGAGCACCCGTGCCCGGTGAGATCATCGAGCACCAAGCCCACGCCATCGGCCACGCCGCCATCCTCCTCGCGGACCGCGGCGTCCTGATCGCCGGCGACATGCTGTCCGACGTACTGATCCCCCTCCTCGACCCCCGCCGCCCGGATCAGGTCAGCGCGTACGAGACAGCACTCGACCGACTCGCCGAGGCCGCCCAGCACGCCGACGTCCTGATCCCCGGCCACGGCGCCGTCGCCAGGGGCCCTGAGATAGCAGCCCGCCTCGCCGCCGACCGCGCGTACATCGACGCGCTCCGACGAGGAGATGAGGCGGACGACGCCCGCCTGGCCCAAGACTGGCTCTCAGGCCCTCACCAGTCGAACCTGAAGCAGGCCCGACACTCCTCCGGATGAACGTCGGCGTCAGCGCTACGCGGCCCCGGTGAGGCTTTGGTAGATCAGCCGAACCGATGCCTCTAGCACCCATCACCAATGGTGGACTGTCAGTGTGTTGAGATCTCTGCACCCGGGAGTTCGCGCAGCGTTCGTAGTGGGCTGAGCAGTGCGAAGACCGTGCCGCTGGTCATCACCAGGCTGCTGATCACCAGGGTCGCGCGGAATCCGACCAGGGCGCCGAGGGCACCGCCGAGGAGAGCGCCGATCGGTTGCATTCCGAAGACCAGGAATCGCCAGGTGGCCTGAGTTCGGGCGAGAAGTTCGGGTGCGATCAGGATCTGGCGGATGGTCTGCTGGTTGATCCCGTACAGCGTCGGGCCCCAGCCACGCAGGAGTTGCGCGATGATCACAACCGCCAGCACCAGTACCGCGGGCCCTCCTGCGGCCGCCATCACCAGCCCGGCCAGGCTCGACAACGTCATACCGGCGATGAAGGCCGGCCCATTGCCGAGCCGACCAGTGATCTGCACCCCGACGGCGGCGCCAACGATTCCGGCGACCCCGGCCACGGCGATCACCAGGCCGACCAGTCCGGCCGACAAGCCAAGGTCACGCACCAGGAACAGCACCACGATCACCACCTGCATCCGACCGGCCAACGCACCGACAGTGGCGGCGATCGTGGTGGCTCGCAGCGCCGGGTGCTCGAGCGCTGCCCGCATGCCGCCCCAGATGCCCTTCACCATCGACTCTCTGCTCGGGTTGGCGGCAGTCGATCGGCCCGCGACGGTGATCCGTGCCTTTGCGATGGCCGAGACCAGGAACGAGGCAGCATCGACAGCGATCGCGACTGGGGCGGTGAGGAGCTGAACCAGCACGCCGCCGAGCGCACTACCGCTGGTCGCGACGACGGAGTTGCTGAGCGCGAACGCGCTGTTGGCCGCCAGCAATTCGTGGCGCGGCACCAGCACGGGTGCGAACGACTGAGCCGCAATCGCGGAGAACAGGCCGCAGGTCCCAGTGATCACGACGACGACGTACAGCTGCCACATCTGCAACAGTCCCGTCGCGGCCAGAACCGGCACTGCTGTCAACGAGACGGCGGCCAACAGGTCAGCACCGACAAGGACTCGGCGGTACGACAGCCGATCAACCCACACTCCAGCCGGCAGCCCCAGGACGAGGTGCGGTAGGAACGAGAACGCTCCCAGCAATCCCATCTGCACCGGCGATGCGCCGAGGACCAGGACAGCTGTCAGAGGCAACGCCACTGTCGTCACGCTCGATCCCAGGAGCGAGATCGAGTTGCCACCGAACAACCGACGGAAGTCCCGATGGTCGACCAAGACACGCCACTGGACTTTCACCGACCCCAGTAAACCCGCGCCAACCGGCGTCGGCGCGGAGGGACGAGAGCACGGGGCCCGCGCCTTGGTTTTCCCGACAGTCTGTCGTAATCTGCTTTTGCGACACACTGTCGAATAAAGGGGCGTTGCCATGAGCGCAGAGACCGATCGCGCCGAGATCATCGAGCTGTTCGGGCGGTACGCCGATATCGCGGACTTGAAGGAGTTCACCGCTCTGCCCCGGCTCGTCCACACGGATCCGTTGACCATCGACTTCGAGTCGGTCACCGGGATGCCGCCGATGACGGTTTCACTGAGCGAGTACGGTGCTGCGCTCCGCGGCTCGTTCGGCGCCTTCACCGCGACTCATCACGCGATCACCGGGCACGTCGTCACGATCGACGGCGACCGCGCGACGATCCACGCGCATGTCCGCGCCGAGCACTGGCTCCCCAAGGAGGTCACCGGCGACGGACCCGATCGCTGGCTGGTGGTCGGCTTCTACGACAACGAGGCGGTTCGGACGGCCGACGGCTGGCGCCTCAGCAGCGTGAAGCTCACCGCGGCGCACCAGGAGAACGCGCACCTGGCGAGCGCCGCTGCGGCAGGGCAGGGCAGGTAAGTGCCACGGATCCGCGGCGGCAGTCTCGAGGAACACCACGAACTGGTGTGGGCCGACCTCGCGGACGCGACGCGCCGCCTGCTGATCGAGCGCGACTACGACTCGATCAACCTGGGACACATCGCGGCCGAGGCCGGGATCGCGCGGAACACCCTCTACAACTACGCCCCCGACAAGGCGGCGCTCGTCCAGGCGCTGACCGAGCGAGCGAGCCGGCCGATGCTCGAGCAGGTGACCGCGATCGCCGCGCGTACGGCGGAATCCGCCGCGGACCGGTTGCGCGCGATCGTCGAGGCGGTGCTGGAGGCGTCCACCGACCAGGCTCTGCAGCCGATGTTCCGGCCGGGTGCCGGTCCGCTGATCGACGAGTTGGCGAAGGCGCCTGTCGGGCCGTTCCACGCGGTCGTGGCCGAGGTGGAGAACGTCGTCCGGGACGGCATCGCTCGCGAGGAGTTCCGCCAGGTCGACGACGTACCCCTGACGGTGGAGTTGTTGTCCGGCGCGATGCGAGCGGCGGCCGAGCGTATCGGCCGCGACCCCGCCGCCTTCGCAGCAACGGTCCGCTCCGCGCAGGAGGTCATCCTCGCGTCAGTAGCCCGCTAGCTCGTGCGGCGGGCGACGGCAGTCCGACCAGCCGGGAGACAACCATTGCCTCGATCATCTGATCCGTACGGATTGCACACGAGACCAGGCCTCACGCCTGCAACGCAGGTCCCCGGGTCGTAGAAAAGTGGTGGACTGCGCATCCCCACGGGTGTTCTGATCCGGTCCCATGAATGGCGACGTGAAGGTGACAGAAGACGAGATCGCCGAGGGCCTCGGTCGGCTGGGTTTGGACTCGACCTCGTCGGTGCTCGTTCACGCGTCGTTGCGGTCATTCGGCCGCGTCGCCGGCGGAGCTGAAGCCGTCTGCCGAGCCCTGGTCGGAACCTGCGGGACGGTGATGATGATCTCCGGTACGTGGGATCTGACCGGCGTACCCGCACCCCCTGGCCTGGTGCGGCCGCACAACGCGTACTACAACGCAGACACCTGGGCAGCCTTCGATGACGCGCTCGAGAGCGCAGTACCGTTCATGTCGGACTTGCCAGTCGACCGCTGGCTGGGACGGGTCTCCGAGACTCTGCGACTGAGCTTCGCGCACGAGCGGAGTACACATCCGCTGTTCTCCTTCCTAGCGGTCGGAACCCATGCACGACAGCTGATCGAGGCCCAGCGGCTCGAATGGCCGCTCGGACCTATCGATGCACTCGCCGAACTAGGCGGACATGTACTGCTCCTCGGCGTCGACCACACGTCGAACACGACGATTCACCTTGCTGAGCAGCATCTGGGTCGATCACGGTTCTATCGATACGCCAAGGTCGCACCGGGGGCATGGGCGGAACTGCCGAATGTCTCCGGCGAGAGCCACAGATTCGATGAGATCGAACCAGAGTTGAGACCGGTCACGACCGAGGTACGCATCGGCGACTGTCGCGCTCGACTGATCGCAGTCGAGGATGTGCTGACGTGCGCGACCAGACTCATCGTGAATGACCCAGCGGCCCTGTTGTGCAGCGACGCGGACTGCCGGTGCGGAGCCGCCCTCCAGCAACGGCTGGCCACGCTCACCTAGTCTCCGACGTCTTCCGTTCCGGATGCTGCGCACGAACCGTCCACTAGATTGCGATGCATGCGGAACGACGTACTGGCATGGAGCGAGGATGTGCTGGGAGCGCGGATCACCGACACCTGCGAGCTCTCGGGCGGTCTGACCTCGACCATGCTGGCACTGACCGACGCGACCGGACGACGATCCGTTCTCCGGCTGATGACCAACGAACCATGGAAGGCACACGGGTTCGCCCTGACTGAGCGAGAAGCATCCGCTCTGCAGGCGCTGGAGGACACGGCTGTGCCGGCTCCGACGAGCTTGGGGTTGGACGCAGAGGGTCGGCATGCGGGCGTCGCTGCCCATCTGATGTCGCGTCTGCCAGGCGACCCCTCGACTGAGGTCGACGACGTCGGTGTCACTGCGATGGCGACGCTCTTGGCCGTCATCCATGAGGTGAAGCCGGCGAAACCCTTCCGTACGTACGAATCGTGGGCGTGGGAAGGAAAGCGGATCCTGCCCGCCTGGACGAAGCACCCTGGCTCCTGGTTACGCGCGTTCGACGTACTCGCGGAGGAGCCGCCTTCGTACGAGCCGACGTTCCTGCACCGCGACTACAGTCACCGGAACCTGCTTTGGAGCCGTGGCGACATCGCCGGGGTTGTCGACTGGGTGGAGACATCAACGGGTCCCGCCTGGCTGGACGCCGCGCATGCGGCGACGAACCTTGCCCTGGCCTTCGGACCCGATCCCGCCTGCGCCTTCCTGGAGCGCTATGCGGCGCTGACCGGACGAGACCTGGAGAAGTACTGGCTGGTGATGGACGCGGTCGGATTCCTGCCACCACCGGGAAGGGAGCCGATGTTCGGATCGGCGACCGAGCTGAACCGCCTCGACAACTGGTTGCACGACCTCCTGCGCACGGCTTGACCCTGCCTTAGACCGATCCACAGGACGGCGATGTCAGTGCTGTCGCGATACATCTGGCTGGGTGGTGGACAGGTAGGGATCATGAGCAACCTGGTGGGCGGCGTCGGTCGAGAGGCGCGGTTCGTTGCGCTGTTCGAGGCGACGTACGTGGACTTGGTGCGGTTCGCGCAGCGCCGGGTGCCGGAGCCACAGGCCGAAGATGTCGTGGCAGAGGCGTTGTTGGTCGCATGGCGGCGGCTGGACGACGTACCAGCGGATCCGCGAGCTGCGCGAGCGTGGATGTTCGGGATCGTGCGGAACACGATTCTGAACACACAGCGCGGCGTACGGCGGCAGGAGGCGCTCGCCGTGCGGCTGGCGGAGGCCTCGTCCGCGGCGTCGCCGGACGACGCCGACCTCGTCGCGCGCCAGGTCGATCTGGCGCGGGCGTGGCAACGGATCTCGGCCGTCCATCAGGAAGCTCTGGCCCTTGCGGTGATCGACGACCTGCCGGCGCGCGAGGCAGCGGCGGTTCTGGGCATCTCGGCGGTCGCGTACCGGCTTCGCCTGTCCAGGGCCCGCCGCGCCCTGCGTGCTCAGCTCGGTCACCGTGCCGCACCTGCCGCGTCGCCGGCAGGTCTCACCGAAAGGCAGACTTCATGAAGCACATCGACGAGTTCGCCGACCTGAAGACCCTCGACCCGGCGACCGGCATCGATCCGCACGGCCCTCGGGCTCGTGCCGCTCTGCAGCGTGTCCTCGCCACCGACCCGGCGGAAAACGTTCGGCCGTACCGGAGCCGCCGCCGCGTGCTCGTACGGGTAGCAATTGCCACCACTGCGGTCGCGGTCGCGGGGCTGACCGTGTTTGTGCCGCGAGACGGCGGCCCGATGCCGAGCGGCGACCTGGCGTTCGCAACATGGACCGCGCAGCCGACCGGCCTGTCCGCAGAAGAGCGTGCGGACGCGGTCAAGCAGTGCCGGCAGTCGTTGAAGGGGATGGGCCAGGACGACCGGCTCAACCGTGCGGGTACGGCGATGGTCGAACGCCGGGGCGATTGGGCGTTGGTGATCCTGACCGGGCACGACCAGTTCTCGGCGTCCTGCATGACGAACGTCAACCCTCGCCACCGCCAGGCTTACGGCTCCATCGACGGCCCCGGCCGCGCCCCCGTCGGGACGCGTCAGCTGTCACCTTCCCAGATGGGTACGAGCGGTGGTGGCAACTACGGGTATCTGACGACCGCGGTCGGCCGGGCCGGTTCCGACGTCGTCGGCGTGACCTACGACAGCCCGACCCGCGGCCCGGTCGAGGCATCCGTACGGAACGGCTATTTCGCCTTCTGGGTCCCCGGCAGCGAGTTCGACGGGCTCCATCCCGTGCCCGTCCGAGTCACGTATCGCGACGGCACCACCGCTGCGGTCACGCTGCGCCTCGGCTACTGACGTGGGGATGCCGGGAGACGGCCGGGCGAGCCGGAACGGCGAACGGCTGCACGGGGCGACTTCACAGGCCCCGTGCGAGCGAAGCCTCTAGAGCCAGGGCGGTTCGTATCGGCCCACATACGCGCGTGCCCGTTCTGTCGGATCCGCCCAGTACTGGTGCGGTTGCCGATGCACGTGCTGTTCACAGAACTCCCGGAGGTCACTTGTGATCGTCTCCACCCGGCGGACGGGGAGACCCTCGAAGTCGCTGTTGACCTGCAGGAGTTCGGACTCAGGGTTCCAACCCGACGCATCAAACGCCCACGCACCCCACCTCGCATACGTGTGCAGCGGATGCTCGAAGTCACCCAGGTACATCGCCGCCAAAGCGATCCCCTGATCGGGATAGAAGTCCCGGCACGTCCAGGCCAGCACGTGGCATGCCCCGCTCGAGAAGAAGGCCTGATCCGTTCGCTCCCAGGAGACTCGCTGATCCGACCGCTCGATCGCCGTTCGCCGGAACACCCCAGACGCTGTCGCTGCCATGGGGCGATGCTAGAGAAGCGGTCCCCCGTCCGCTATGAGGCTCCAAGAGCCGCCTGTCGGATAGACCCGACGACCTTCTCGTTACGAGCCCGTCACTCCGGGACACCGCTCGCCCTCAGCCGACGCACCTCCGCGAGCAAGCGGGGGATGTCCTGCCGGGCATGCGCGACGAAATCGAGGTCGGCGACGGATGCCGGGACAACACCACCCGTGACTGCTCGGGACAGGTACAGGTCCGGCTCGTCGTCCCTGTCACTGACGCGGATGAAGTCGTCCCCGCCCAGATGATCGCGGCCCTCGACGAACGACGTCCAAGGCCCTGGGCTAGCTGCTGCGGTACGCCGTTCGATCTCGTCGAGCTCGCCGTCGGTCAGCGGTCCTGACGCGCCCTCGTTCATCCAGCCATCTTCTGGGGTGGCGGCCTCCACCGCCACCCTCGTCTTCCCGTCTGCCGTTCAGCGGAAACGAAGAAACCCCCGGGCGAGGAGACTGTCCTCTGACCTGGGGGTTCTGGTGGAGCCGCCTGTCGGAATCGAACCGACGACCTTCTCATTACGAGTGAGACGCTCTGCCGACTGAGCTAAGGCGGCGGTGGCCCGGGGGCCGCGGGAAGATTGTAGCGGGAAGGGTGGCGGGATTCCGAATCGGATACCGCTTGGCCCTCCGGGGGCGGGACGGAGGGCTCGGTGGGGGTCAGGTCCAGGCGGGGGCGGCGTGGGTGGCATAGGTGTGGAAGGGGATGGGCGGGCGGCCGGTGAGGCGTTCGACGGTGTCGGTGGGGGTGCTGTGGCCGAGGGAGAGTTGGTTGGTGAAGTAGTCGAGCATCTCCTGGGTGGCGCCGGGGGTGGCCAGGTAGGCCTCGGGGGTGCCGTTGTAACGGATGTCACGGTGGGTGACGGAGGAGATGATCTTGCAGGCGTCGGCGAACGAGAGTGCTTCGGGGCCGGTGACCTCGTAGGTCTGGGCGTGGTGGCCGTCGCCGAGGAGGGCCTCTACGGCTACGGCGGCGATGTCGGTGGCGTCGACGAAGGCCTGGCGCTGGTCGGCCAGGGGCAGGGCGAGCTCGCCGGCCTGGATGGCGGGGAGGAAGAATCCCTCGTCGAAGTTCTGGTTGAACCAGTGGGCGCGGACGATGGTCCAGCCGGTGCCACAGGCGCGGATCGTGGCCTCGGCGGCGACGAGGCGGTGGTCGCCGATCTCCTCAGGGTGCATCGTGGACAGCAGGACCAGGCGTTCGACGCCGGCCTCGACGGCTTGCGCGACGAACGCGGGGTCGACCGGCACGCCGTCCGGGGCCATCACGTAGGCGGCGGTGACTCCGTCCAGCGCGCCGGCCCAGGTTTCGGGGCGCTGCCAGTCGAAGACGTCGGGCCCTGAACGCGAAACAGGGCGTACGGCGACGCCGCGGGACCGCAACTGGTCGGTGACGCGGCGTCCGGTCGAACCGGTGGATCCGAGCACGAGAACAGTCATACGTTCAGCACAGCAGAAGCCACCGACAGTTCGCGAAGAATGCACCCGTGGAAGAAATGTATTGACGCCGGCGCGCGGTTAAGTCAGAATTGTCCTCGCAGGACCACGACGACCAAATCCAGGGAGACTCCAGTGTTCGGGACGATGCAGAAGATCCAGCGGGTGGGCAACCCGTTGTTCTGCCTGCGATCCCTGACCCAATACGCGACCGAGCGCGGCCACGCGGCGCTGAGCCCGGCGTACGGCGGCCCTCCCGGCTGATCCCAGATCATCCAGGAGCCGCCCGTCGGGAGCACCCCGGCCCGGGCGGCTTTTTGTTTGCCCGAAAACACTTTCGCTCCGGCCACGGCCGGGGACTCGCATTCTTGACAATTGCAGATGCCGTAATTCAGAAACAACGAGCTGTGGGCCAGCGGCCAGGCCACCTCATGTGGGATGAGGGAATCGGGAGTTCGAATCTCTCCAGCTCGACCAGGCGCCCGCGGAATGCTCTGCTACCGGCCGAGCGGGCGCCACGAACGCCCGTGGCTCAACCGGACAGAGCACCTGTCTACGAAGCAGGGGGTTGCAGGTTCGAATCCTGCCGGGCGTGCTGTGTCCGAAGCAGAAGTGGGCGATGCACCGGGACGTGACCCCGGAGAAAGCGGGTTCGAGCCCCGCCGGACACCCCGATCACGCCGTACGACGTACCGAACGAGCCGCCCCGGCAACTACCTGTCGGGCACACTGGGGAAAGGAGGAACCACCATGAGCGGTGTCATCGTGCTCAACGCCTCGTACGAGCAACTCCACGTCGTGTCGATCCCGCACGCCATCCGGATGCTCGTCCGGGAAGTCGCGGTCGTCGAGGAGGCGCACGACGGCGCCAGCATCGGACCGTTCCCCGTCCCCCGCGTCCTGCGCCTGGTCCGGTACGTCGTGACCAAGTGGCGCTACGCGTCCGGCCGGTTGCAGTACACCCGGGTCGGCGTCCTCAAGCGGGACAAGTACCTCTGCGCGTACTGCGGCAAGCCGGGCGCGACGACCATGGACCACGTCGTTCCACGGTCCCGCGGCGGCCGCGGCGAGTGGCTGAACGCCGTGGCCGCGCACGCGACGTGCAACGAGAAGAAGGGGTGCCGTACCCCCGAGGAAGCCGGGATGCCGCTGCTGTGGCAGCCCTGGGTGCCCTCGCGTGCGGAGATAGCCCTCTGACCTGAGCCCATCCGGTGCCGCGGGCGGAGCGGTGCCAGGTGGGCGTCGGCGTCCCACCCTCGGTTCTGACCCGAGGTCTCGCAGGTTCGAGTCCTGCCCTGGCAGCTGCACTGCGCACGGCGCGCAGTCCGGGGATCGCGTCGGCACGCGAGCGACTCTTGCACGGTCGCCTCACCGGGTTCGACACCCGGGATCTCCACGCCACGCCGAGCCGCGGGCATTCCGCGGCAGGCAAGGTGAGCTAAGCCGAGGACAGGCCTACCGGCAGCCGTCTCGAAAACGGTCGATCCTTCACCGGATGTCTGGGTTCGAACCCCAGGCTCACCGCAACCGACGAACAGGAGTGGGGAGATGAACGGTCAGTACCCGGTCCCGCTGAGCGGGGCCAAGAGCTCCACTCTGATGTGGGCTCAGGAGCACGAGGTCGGGGCACAGGCCCTGCAGCAGCTGCGCAACATCGCGGCCCTGCCGTGGGTGCACGGCGTCCGGGTGATGCCGGATGTGCACCTCGGCAAGGGTGCGACGGTCGGCTCGGTGATCGCGATGAAGCAGGCGGTGTCGCCGGCCGCGGTCGGGGTCGACATCGGGTGTGGCATGGAGGGTGTGCTGACCTCGCTGACCGCCGCGGATCTGCCGGACGACCTGTCGAAGATCCGCAGCCGGATCGAGGCCGCCGTACCGGTCGGGTTCCGGGCGCACGAGAACCCGGTGAGTGTTCGCAAGCTCGGTCTCGACCGGGGCTGGAACACGTTCTGGGGTTCGTTCTCCAGCCTGCACGACGGGGTGCAGGACCGGGAGAAGAAGGCGCAGCAGCAGATGGGCTCGCTCGGTGGCGGCAACCACTTCATCGAGGTCTGCCTGGACGACGAGGACCGGGTCTGGTTGATGCTGCACTCGGGGTCGCGCAACATCGGCAAGGAGCTGGCCGAGCGGCACATGCGGATCGCTCGCGCGCTGCCGCACAACGCCGAGCTGCCGGATCGCGACCTGGCCGTGTTCCTGTCCGGTACGCCGGAGATGGACGCCTACCGGCGCGACCTGACCTGGGCGCAGGAGTACGCGTCGCGCAACCGCGCGGTGATGCTCGCCCTGGTGATGCACGCGGTGCGGGAGTCGTTCGACCACGAGATCCGCTTCGAGAAGCCGATCTCGTGCCACCACAACTACGTGGCGGAGGAGACGATCGACGGCCACGAGCTGCTGGTCACACGCAAGGGGGCGATCCGGGCGGGGCTCGGTGATCTCGGGCTGATCCCGGGATCGATGGGGACCGGCTCGTACGTCGTCCGCGGGCTCGGCTCGGCGCAGTCGTTCTACTCGGCCTCGCACGGGGCAGGCCGGCGAATGAGCCGCAACGAGGCCAAGCGGCGCTACACGGTCGACGACCTGATCGCCCAGACCGCCGGGGTCGAGTCCCGCAAGGACGCGGGAGTGCTCGACGAGCTGCCGGCGGCGTACAAGGACATCGAGTCGGTGATCGCGGCGCAGTCGGACCTGGTCGAGGTCGTCGCGCACCTGAAGCAGGTCGTCTGCGTGAAGGGCTGAGGTAGGCGGACTGTCGCGTTCAGGGGGCGCGGCAGTCCGTCGGGGTGAGGTCCGCCTGTTGGCAGAGGCAGCGGTTTGCTGAACCGTCGGCCGGTTTCGGCTGGTCCGCGAGTTCGAATCTCGCTCTCACCGCTTCAACAACCGATCGAAGGAGAGGAGGACCGGCCATGGCCGACCTCAGGAACAGACGACGCAGGATTCCCGGCGGCAGGACCGGTGCTCCGGTTCAGCAAGGGCATGCGCTTCGGCGGGTGGATCTGGCTTGTGGGCACACGCAGCGGGACCGGATCGCGCACGCGGGCGATCACGTCTGGTGTGAAGCGGACTGCGCGGACTGGGTCCGCGTGGTCACGGTCCACGAGTAATACGACACCCACCACTGATCAACCCCCGGTCGGACCGGCGCGCTGAGCGTGGCGCCGCCGCGCGGGGACCGGTTGGTCGGTGGTGGGAGTCGGCTCCCTGGTGACGGATGCACGCCTGGCCCTCCGAAGGCCGGGTCCCTGGTTCGACTCCAGGCAGGGAGACTTAGCGCAGGAACCTCGCGACGAGGAAGACCGGGTACGCCGTCATGGCGGCGCGGGGCGAGTCGGGGTCGATGGACGGCTTCGGCTCGGCGAGGTCGTCGAGGACGAAGCCGTGCCGGCGGAGGGCGTAGAAGTACGTGGGCAGCGTATGGCGGCGACGCACGGCGTACGCCGTCAGCGAACCCGCGGCTGCGAGACTGGTGCGCATGCTCGACGTGGACGCGATGGTGTGGTCGGCGACCGAGGATCGGCGGGCCGGGCGGCCGCTGGTGGTGTTGCTGCATGGGCGGTACGGGACCGAGTACGACATGACGCGGTTCTTCGGCGCGCTGCCGCCTGAGGCGGTCGGGGTGGCGCTGCGTGGGCCGATCCCCTGGAGTGATCGCTGGGCCTGGGCTCCGGAGTGGACCGAGGACGGCGCGGGCATCGGCGAGATCCGGGCTGTGGTCGACGACCTTCTCAAGTGGATCGACGGCCTGCGCGGCTTCGACTCGATCAAGCTGGTCGGCTTCTCCCAAGGAGGCTTCACCTCATTGCAGCTCCTGCAGGCAGAGCCGCGACGGTTCGCCGCCGTTGTGCAGTTGTGCGGGTTCATGGCCCCCGAACTGGCCGGCCCGGACGACGAACTGCGAGCGGTCCGCCCGCCGGTGCTGAACATCCGCGGCGGCCAGGACACCGCGATCCCGGCCGACCTCGCCGACTACACCTCCGGCTGGCTCCGGCAGCGGACCACTCTGACCGAGCTGATCTTCGAGGACACCGGCCACGAGATCACCGCGGAGATGATCGCCGCCACCGCCGACTACCTCCGCTGACCGGTCAGAGGAACAACTTGTCAGGGTTCAGCAAACCCTGCGGATCAAAGGCCGCCTTGACGTTGCGCTGCAGTTGCAGGCCGACGGGACCGAGCTCCTGAGCCAGCCACTGGCGCTTCAGTTTGCCGACGCCGTGCTCACCGGTGATCGTCCCGCCGAGCGACAGGCCGAGATCCATCACGGCGCCGAAGGCCTCCAGCGCACGCGCCTCGGCGGCCGGGTCATCGCGGTCGAAGACGACGGTCGGATGCATGTTGCCGTCGCCGATGTGGCCGGGGCACGCGATCAGTACGTCGTACTGCTTGCTGATCGCCTCGATGCCGTGCAGCAGCGCGACCAGCTGCGAGCGCGGTACGGCGACGTCGTCGATCAGGGTGGTGCCGAGGGGTTCGAGCGCGTAGTGGACCAGCCGCCGGGCTTCCAGCAGCATCGCGGACTCCTCCGCGTCGGAGGCGACCGCGACGTCGACCGCGCCGTGGGCGGTGCAGATCTCGGCGATCGCGGCGACGTCCTCGGCCGCGCGCGGACCGCGGTCGGACTGGGCCATCAGCAACGACCCGACGTTCTCCGGCAGGCCCATGTCGCGGTAGTTCTGGATCGCCCGCGCCGTGACTCCGTCGATGAACTCGAGGAGCGACGGCCGCAGCCCCGAGGCCATCACGGCCGCCGCGGCGGCGACGCCGTCCTCCACGGACAGGAATGTCGCGGCGGCGGTCAGCGCGGCCTCGGGCGCTGGCCGCAGCGCCAGCGTCGCCTCGGTGACGATGCCCAACGTGCCCTCGGACCCGACGATCACCTGCGTCAGGTCGTAGCCGGCAACGCCCTTCGCCGAACGACGACCGGTGCGGACGACCTCTCCGGAGGCGAGCACGACCTCCAGCCCCCGGACGAAGTCGCCGGTCACGCCGTACTTCACGCAGCACAGGCCGCCCGCGTTCGTGGCGATGTTGCCGCCGACCGTCGACATCTCCCAGGACGACGGATCCGGCGGGTAGAACAGCCCCCGCTCGAGGACCGCGCGAGACAGGTCCGCGTTGATCACGCCCGGCTGTACGACGGCGACCTGGTCCTCGACCGAGACCTCGAGGATCTGGTTCATCCGCGCGGTCGACAGCAGCACGCACCCGTCGATCGCGTTCGCGGCGCCGGACAACCCCGTCCGGGCGCCCTGCGTCACGATCGGTACGCCGTACTCGCCGGCAGCCAGGACGACCTCCTGCACCTCGGCGGTCGAACCGGGCCGGACCAGCACCAGCGGTACGCCGGCTGTGCAGAACGTCGCGGTGTCGCTGCGATGAGCGTCCAGCACGTCGGCATCGGTGACGACACTCTTGTCGCCCAGCGCCGACCTGAGCCGTGCGACCAGCTGGTCCCCGCTCATCAGCCCTGCTCCGCCAGCAGGCGCAGGATCAGCTCGGCCCGCCGCACGCGTTCGCGGCCGAGCGCCTCGGCGGTCCCGGCCAGGTGGAGGCCGACCGGGTAGATGTTCGGTGCGTTGCGCAGTCCCATCTTGAGATAGACCGGCGCCGCGACCCGTACGACGTCCGGTACGTCGTAGAACCGCACGTGCCCGCCCTGGTCGTCCGGGACCTCGATGTACACGTCGATCGGCACCGACGTCACCGACCGGATCTCGGCCAGTACCGGCACCGGCAGGTCGGTCGAGACGTTCAGACTCGTTGCCCCCAGCCGCTCGTACAGCGCGGCGGTCGGTGCGTTGGGCAACGGCATCAGCACCGATGTCTTCAGCACCAGGTCCTCGGGCAGCGAACCTTCCTGCTTCAAGGATCCGAGCAGCTCCAGCACCCCGAGATCGCCGACCAGCAGACTGCGGACTCCGAGATCGACCGCCCGGTACGCGTCACACAACGACGCGGCAACCATCTCGTTGCCCCGAGCAACACCACCGACCGCGGCCGACACCTTCGCCTGCCCACCGATGTCCCAGGAGCCGCGCGGCCCGAGGAACAGGCACACCTCGACGTCGCTGGACTCGCCGAGCTTGACCATCTCGCGGATCTCGCCGTCGGTCAGCATCATCACGCCGCTGCCCTGCGAGATCCGGTCGACGGTGACGTCGCGCGCGGCCGCCTCCTCGAGCACGGCCCGCATCACCGCCGGACCCTCGCAGCTCGGGATCTCCACCTTGTACGCCGTACCGTCGGCGAACCGCTTGTCCGAGTCGCCGGCCGCGCCGAATCCCCGCTCGGCCAGCAACGCGCGTGCTTCCTGCAGCTTCATACGTCTCCCCAGCTCCCGAGCGAGCCCGACGCGTCGGTCAGGTCTCGCGCTGTCCCGCTGATCTCCAGGTCGAACCGGTCGCCCGCCTCCTCCAGCAGCGCGGGCGACACCAGCAACTCGTGCGGCGACAAGGTGTCGCGGATCCGGGCCAGCCGCAGCTCCGACCAGTCCCGCCGCCCACTCATCGCCGCGGCGGCCAGTACGGCGGCCGCGTCGTTCTCCAGCACCATTGGCAGCCGCGACCGGCGCGCTCCCCCGGCTCCCGACGTCAGCGCGTTCACGTAGCTCGCGCGCAGGTCGATCTGCTCGAGGATCCGGGCCGGGATCACGTCGGCCAGGCCGAGGCCCGACGCGTTGCCGTGCGACGCCTCCGACAGCCGGTGCACGGTGATCGCGGCGATCGAAGGCAGCTCGAACTCAGGGATCCCGTGCACCCAGCACCGGCCGATCACGTTCGTGTCCATCCCGGTGCCGGACTTGTCCTTGCCCATCTCGTCGACCACCAGCACGTCGAGCTCGTCGAACGGCAGCCGGCCCATCAGGCT
The DNA here is from genome assembly GCF_050942265.1 of Kribbella sp. CA-253562. Taxonomy (GTDB): domain Bacteria; phylum Actinomycetota; class Actinomycetes; order Propionibacteriales; family Kribbellaceae; genus Kribbella. Next base: position 8,106,841 of record NZ_CP192049.1, read on the forward strand.
GCCGGCGCGCTGCAGCAGGGCGTTCTCGGCGGCGGCACCGATGCCGTCGGGCGGTACGAACTCGACGGTCGCGGTCTGGTCGACGGCGTTCTCCAGGATCGCCAGGCCGCCCAGGATGTTGCCTTCAGCAACGACCACCTTGGCCGCGGCCTCGATCGCGCCGCCCAGCGACGGGATGCCGCCGGCGTGCAGCGAGGCCGCGCCGCGGTGGTTGCCGAGGCCGATCGCGAGGATCTTGGCCAGCCCGCTCTCCACCGGTCCGTGGAAGTCGGTGTGCGGCTTGACCCGGTTGACCAGCAGCACACCGTCCGCCGCGGCGGCGATCGCGTCGTGGTGCACGGGGGTGCCGTCGTCGAGCTTGCCGATGACAACGGTCTCCATCGTCGCCTCGACCGGGCAACCGACGGACTCCGGCGTCACGCCGAGCCCGGCCAGCATCTCCCGTTGCCCGTCGGCGGTCGCGCCGCCGTGCGATCCCATCGCCGGTACGACGAACGGCTCGGCACCCGCCTCGCGAAGCCAATCCACGGCAGCCTTCACGACCGGCACGAGGTCCCGGATCCCGCGGCTCCCCGCGGTCACGGCGATCCTGGCGCCCGGCTGGATCGCCGCGGACAACTCGCCCAGCGCGGCACGCGCGGCGCCGTACGGGTCGGTCTCGGTCGGAAGGTCGGGGATCAGCCGCCGAACCGGCGTCACCTGAGGCAACGTGCCCTCAGGCCGCAACCCACGGATGGCCTCGAACGGGCCCCAGCCTCCAGCCGCCCCGCCTCCCCCCACGCCCCGCTCGCCCGGCGCAGCCGGGCGAGCGGGCTCTTCGCTGTTCATCAGTGACTCTGTCTCGCGACGGCCGAGCCGGTTCGGCCGATCAGGAAGTCGAGGTCGCAGCCTTGGTTGGCCTGGGTGACGTGCTCGACGTACAGCTTCGCCCACCCACGATCCGTCGGCGCCGTCGCCGGCTGCCAGTCGGCCCGGCGCTTGGCGAGCTCCTCCTCGGAGACGTCCAGGTGCAACCGCCGCGCAGGCACGTCCAGCTCGATCCAGTCGCCCGTGCGGACCAGCGCCAGCGGACCACCGACCGCCGCCTCAGGAGCGACGTGCAGCACCACCGTCCCGTACGCCGTACCGCTCATCCGCGCGTCCGAGATCCGCACCATGTCGTCCACGCCCTGCTCGGCCAGCTTGCGCGGGATCGTCATGTTGCCGACCTCGGGCATGCCCGGGTAGCCGCGCGGCCCGGCGTTCTGCAGCACCAGCACGGTGTCCCCGTCGACGTCCAGGTCCGGGTCGTCGACCGCCTTGTCGTACTCCTCGATGCTGCTGAACACCAGCGCCTTGCCCCGGTGCACCAGCAACCGCTCCGACGCCGCGGACTGCTTGACGACAGCACCGTCCGGCGCGAGATTGCCCTTCAGTACGGCGGTTCCCGCGCCGCTGCCCAGCGGGTTGCCGACCGGACGGATCACCGGGTGCGCCGGCTCGCCTTCCTGGCCGCTCCAGTCGGTCCGCTCGGCGCGGGCGACGTTCTCGCCGATGCTCTTGCCGGTCACGGTGATCGCGTCGGCCTTGAGCAGCGGCAGGATCTCCCGCATCACCGCGGGCAGGCCGCCGGCGTAGTAGAAGTCCTCCATCAGGTACTTGCCCGAGGGCTGCAGGTCGACCAGCCACGGGACGCCGCGGGCCCACTCGTCCATGTCGTCCAGCGTCAGGTCGACGCCGACCCGGCCGGCGATCGCGAGCAGGTGGATGACCGCGTTGGTCGATCCGCCGATCGCGGCGTTCGCCCGGACGGCGTTCGCGAAGGCGTCGCGGGTGAGGATGTCGCTCGGCTTCAGGTCCTCGTGCACCATCTGCACGATCCGCTGGCCGGCCTGCTGCGCGATCGAGTACCGCCGGGAGTCGACGGCCGGGATCGCCGCGGACCCGGTCAGCTGCAGGCCGAGCGCCTCGGCCATGCAGGCCATCGTCGACGCCGTGCCCATCGTCATGCAGTGGCCGTTGCTGCGGGACATGCCGGACTCGGCCGCGGCGTAGTCCTCCTCCGACATCCGCCCCGCGTTGCGGTCCTGGGTGAAGCGCCAGACCGCCGTACCGGAGCCGATGTCGCAGCCGCGGAACTTGCCGTTCAGCATCGGGCCGCCGGTGACCACCAGGGTCGGCAGGTCGACCGACGCGGCGCCCATGATCGAGCCGGGCGTGGTCTTGTCACAGCCGGTCAGCAGGACGGCGCCGTCGATCGGGTTTCCGCGCAGGGACTCCTCGACGTCCATGCTGAGCAGGTTGCGGAACAGCATCGCGGTCGGGCGGAGCATGGTCTCGCCGAGCGACATCACCGGGAACTCGAGCGGGAAACCGCCGGCCTGCCAGACGCCGCGCTTGACCGACTCGGCCAGGCGGCGCAGGTGCGCGTTGCAGGGCGTGAGCTCGGACCAGGTGTTGCAGATGCCGATCACCGGGCGGCCGTCGAACACCTCGTCGGAGAACCCCTGCGCCCGCATCCAGGACCGGTGGATGAAGCCGTTGCGGTCCTTCTCCCCGAACCAGTGGTCGAAGCTGCGGCGGCCGGTGTGCCCGTCGGGAGGACCCGGCTGCTCACCCGCGGGCCGCCCAGTCTTCTCCGGAGTCGGTTCGCCTTCGGCGCCGGTCGTGGAGGACGAGGCGGCGGAAGGGTCCGTTCCGCCCGGCCCGCCGTCGGCGCCGGGGAACCGTACGTCGTTGGGGTCGTCGGTCGGGGGCAGGTCCGTCATCGAGATACCTCCGCGGTGGTGATCGTCCCGTTCACCCGGCGGCTGATCCCGGCCGGGTTCTTGTCCTGCAGTACGGCGGGCAGTACGGCGTCCGGCGTGTCCTGGTAGGCCACTGGCCGCTGGAACCGGCGGGCCGCCGTCACCCCGACGCTGGTGTGGATCGATCCGACCGTCGACGGGAACGGACCGCCATGGTGCTGCGCCCAGGAGACGGCCACACCTGTCGGCCAGCCGTTCCACAGCACGCGGCCGGCCCTTGCCGTCAGCAACGGCAGCAGTCGCGCGGCGAGCTCGGCGTCCGGCTCGGCCTCGGCGTGCAGGGTCGCGGTCAGGTTGCCACCGAAGGCCTCGACGCCGGCGACCAGCTCGTCGACCGACGCGTACTCGACCACGATCGAGACCGGCCCGAAGCACTCCTCGAGGATCTCGTCACGCCGGGCCAGCAACTCCGGCACGGTGGTCTGCAGCAGCGTCGCTCCGCCGCCTTCGCTCCAAACACGCAGCCCGTCCACCTTCCTCAGGCGGTCCAGCCCGGAGGCGAAGCCCTCGGCGATCCGATCGTTCAGCATCGTCGCCGCGGCGACGCCACCGGTCGCCTCGACGAGCTGCTCCTGCAGCCCGTGCCCGGCCGGCAGGAACAGCAGCCCCGGCTTGGTGCAGAACTGCCCGACCCCCAGCGTGTACGACGCGACGTACCCGCTCGCGATGTCCTTGCCGCGGGCATCGATCGCGGCGTGGGTGACGAAGACCGGGTTGAGGCTGCCCAGCTCCCCGTAGAACGGGATCGGCTCCGGACGCGTCACCGCGATCTCGTGCAGCGCCTTGCCGGCCGGCACCGAACCGGTGAAGCCGGCCGCGGTGATCCGCGGGTCCTTCAGCGCCGTCACGCCGACGTCATAGCCCTGGATCAGTCCGAACGTGCCGGCCGGTGCGCCTGCTACCCGCAGCGCCTCGAGCATCACCTCGGCGGTCTTCACCGACAGCTCGGGATGGCCCGGGTGCGCCTTGACGACCACCGGGCAGCCGGCCGCCAGCGCCGACGCGGTGTCGCCGCCACAGACGCTGAACGCGAACGGGAAGTTGCTCGCAGCAAACACTAGTACGGGCCCGAGTGGGACCAGCACGCGCCGCAGGTCCGGTCGCGGGACCGGCTTGGCGTCCGGGTCGGCGGTGTCGATGACGATCTCGAGCAGCGAACCCTCCTCGAGCACGTCGGCGAACATCCGCAGCTGGCCGGAACTGCGCGCGACCTCGCCCCGCAACCGCGCCTCGGGCAGCGACGTCTCCCGCATCCCGATCGGCACCAGCTCGTCGGCGGCCGCGTCCAGCGCGTCGGCCACCGCGCGGATCCAGCCGGCCCGTTCGGCGGGCGCGGACGCGGCCAGCGGCGCGGCGGCCTCGGCGGCGTCGGCGAGGGCCTGCTCCAGCTCGGCGGGAGTGGTGTCGGGGGTCATCGGTTCTCCTCCAGAGTCTCGGCGGCCAGGAAGCTGAAGGGTTCCCGGCCCACCTCCACCGTATTCGTCAGCGTGCCGACCTCCGCGATCGCGATCTCGACCACGTCACCGGCCTGCAGCGCGAAGTCCAGCTCGGGCACGATGCCGGTCCCGGTGGCCAGGATCACGCCGTCGGGGAAGTCGTTGGGCACGAACAGCACGTCGATCAGGTCCTGCAGCTCGCGGACGAGCTGCGCCGTCGACGTCGTCCCCGTGAACACCTCGTCGTCGCCGCGCCGGATCACCAGGTCGATGGTCAGGTTCTTGGGATCGCCGACCTCCCAGGCCGGCCGGATCCCGGTGGACAGCGCGCAGCCGCCGGCGAACACCTTGGCCTGCGGGATGTACAGCGGGTTCTCGCCCTCGATCGAGCGCGAGCTCATGTCGTTGCAGACGGTGAAACCGACGATCTCGCCGTGCGCGTTGGCGACCACGGCCAGTTCGGGCTCCGGTACGTCGTGACCGGAGTCGACCCGGATCCCGATCGGGTCACCGTCGGTGACGAGGCGCCAGGCCGGCGACTTCAGGAACAGCTCCGGACGCTTCGCCGAGTAGACCCGGTCGTACACGTCCTGTTCGCTGCTCTCCTCCATCCGCGCGCCGCGGGACCGCTCGTAGGTGACGCCCGCGCACCAGACCTCACCGCGACCGTCGAGCGGCGGCAGCAGCCGGACCTCGCTGACCGGCAGCTCGGGGCCGGTCTTGGCCACCGCCGCGCGGAACTCCTCGGCGGTCAGCCGGAGCAGCTCGGCCAGGTCGGTGACGCCCAGCACCGGAGCCACCGTGTCACCGGTGCGGACACCGGCCTGGGGACGGCCGCCGGAGGATTGGTATCGGACCACGTGCATGTGTTCACCTTTCACATCGAGGTCCCGAGCAGACCGCGGGTGATCTGGAAACCTACGTTGCCGGAAGCAACTGCCTTGGGAACCTGCAGCCGGCTCGCGACCGCGGCGATCGTCTCCAGGCCGGTGCGCGCCTGGTCGGCGGGGCCACCGGCCGCAACCGCGTCCAGGTCGTCGCCGTACTTGGCGACCGTCTCCGGGTCGCTGCTGAACTCCACCACCGGGACGAACCGCTGCGCGGACAAGGTGCCGCCGGCCACGTGCGCGAGGATCTGCTGGACGCCGCCGGCGCCGAAGCCGGTCGCGGTCTCCATCCAGTCGGTGCCCGGCATGCGCATGACGTGCCAGCCCGGTGCGGCCAGGCGCTGGCCGTGGGCGATTGTCGGGCCGACGTCGCCGGTGGAGCCGAAGGCCGTCGTACGGAAGGTGCTGCTGGCAAGCAATGTGCCGCGGGACGACAGTACGACGGAACCGCCGGCGCCGACGATCTCGCTGCCGATGATCGCCATCGCCTCGGCGGTCTGGTCGCTCAGTGGGCCGCGGGCCTCGAGTCCGACGGTCAGTGCGCCGACGTTGCCCTCGACATCGACTGGTGCCGGCAGGTCGAAAGTCCCGAACCACTCGCGGACCCGGTTCCCCACCGCGTCCAGGCCACCGTCGGCCTGGATGCTCGCCCAGCCGAAGCGCGAGGGATCCGCGCCGGCCTCGACCAGCTTGGAGCGGAAGTAGTCGTTGTGCGTCTTCTCGCAGCCGTGTTCGAGCAGCAGCGCCAGGCGGGTGTTGGGGTGCAGGAGGTAGCCGAGCATGGTGCGGGCGAAGGTCTCCTCGGAGGCGCCGCCGGAACTTCCGCAGCCTTCGGTGTGCGGGAGAGCCACCATCCGGGTGACGGCGTCGCCCGCCCACTTCTCGGCTTCGGCCTGAGCGGCGAGGCGGAGCGCGATCTGCCCGGAGCACAGGCTGGTGGGGAGAATGAGGCCAACAGCCTCAGGTAGTTGCCGACCATCGACGGAAAGAAGCCTGGCTGCTGTTGCCTGCCTTTCAACAGTTGGTACGTCGAGCGGCAGGCCCGGCAGCAGCGCGTCGCGGTCCTCGGCGGGCAGCTCGTCCAGGGTGCGGCTCATTCGGCCGTCGGTGGTGATCGAGATGCCTTCGCGAGGGCCGGACTGGCGCCAGTTGCGCCAGATGGAGACCTGGCTGTGGCCCGCTCGTTCGCCGGCGCTGGGCTCGCCCGACGCGACGCGCACGGTGAGGTCGAAGGTCTCGGCCGTGAGTTCGTCCATCGGCGTACCGGTCAGATAGCGGCCGGCGTCGACGTCCATCTCCGCCTCAAGATGTTCGTAGCGCGCCGAGGTGGTGACGAATTTGATCGTCGGGACGAACGGGAAGTTCGTAATCGACCCGTTGCCGGTGGTGAAGAAGATCAGGTTGCAGCCGCTGGCGACCTGGCCGGCGATCGACTCCAGGTCGTTGCCGGGACTGTCCATGAAGACGTAGCCGGTGCCGGGCAGCGGTTCGCCGTACGCGATGACGTGGTCGAGCCGGACGTCGCGCGGCAGTTTACGGGCGGCGCCGATCGACTTCAGCACGATGTTGTAGAGCCCGCGGTACAGGTTGCCGCCGGACGGGTTGCCCTCCGCGGTGTGCCCGTGCCAGCCGACCCGGTCCTTGAACGACCGGACGGTCTCCAGGAAGCGCCGCGCGGTCGCGAGGTCCCGGACGTTCTTCAGCACGTACTGCTCGGCGCCGATCAGCTCGTCGGTCTCCGCGAGCACGGCCGCGCCGCCGTGCCGGATCACCTCGGCGCCGACGTTGCCCGCGAGCGGGTTCGCCGAGATCCCGGAGAACGCGTCCGACCCGCCGCACTGCAGCGCGATCCGCAGGTCGACCAGGGGGACCTCGACCCGCTCCTGCGCGTCGACGACCGGAAGCCAGGGCTCGATCAGCGCACCGGCGGCGGTCAGGTCGTGCTCGAATCCGGCCTGCCGGGTGAAGTAGGCATGCGGCACCCGGATCTCCGGATAACCTTCCTCGGCCATGAACTCCCGGATCGCCTGTCCGGAGACCAGGTCGTCCTCGGTGTCGACGATCAGCACCGCCCCGACGTTCGGGTTCAGCGCGAAGCCGGCCAGCGTCGACAGCAGGAACCGCAGGTTGTTCGGCGTACCGTCCTCGCCGCCCTCGGTGTGCGCCACCTGTACGACGCCGTCGCCGGCCGCCGCGCCGTCGAAGCGGCGGGCCAGCTCGGTGACGAAGCCGCTCGACCGCGAGCTGGTCGCCAGCAGGACGACGTGGTTGCGCGTCCCGGCCGGGCCTTGTTCACGCGGGAAGCCGAGGAAGGTGCCGGGCTGCTCGACCGAGGCCACCTGGCGGCCGAAGTTCAGCGCGTTCTCGTCCAGGGTGTACGGGTCGAGCGGCTCGTTGCTCGCGGAGGCCTCGACCGGCAGGCCTTCGACGCCACGCCCGGCGACGGCGGCCAGGCTGGTCGGCGTACAGACGTAGTCGCCGGGCTGAAGGTCACGCAGGGCGCGAGCGAAGGGGGTGTTCCAGGAGGTGATCGCCTCGCCGGTCTTCACCGGGCGGACGACGATCCGGTGCCCTTCCAGCACGGTGTGCGGCAGCGTCACCGGCGTACCGCCGAAGTCGACAACGGTCCCGGCCTCGAGCCGGCGGGAACAGATCGCGGCGTTGTCGCCCGGCTCGGGCACAACGCCGATCTCGTCGAACCTCAGCATCGGTGGACCTCTCCCCAACCGTTAGGTGCTGGCAGTCGAACCACGAATCGTGCATGATGCATGATTACGAGACCCACCCTGTCTGATCGATCAGATCGGGTCAAGGGCGAGACCACGGGCTGGAGAGGCCGATGACGGACATCCTGGAGCCGCACGACCGGCGGCTGATGCGCCGGCAGATGCTCGCGGACGACGTCTACGAGGCGATCAAGACGATGCTGATGGACCACACGATCCGGCCGGGCGGGCGGATCTCCATCGACGGGCTGGCGCGGGAGTTCCAGGTGTCGTCCACGCCGGTCCGCGAGGCACTGGCGCGACTGGAGTCGGAGGGGCTGGCCGACAAGGAGCCGCTCAAGGGCTACCGGGCGACGCCGTTGCTGACGCTGGAGGAGTTCGACGACCTCTACGCCTTTCGCCGGCTGATCGAGCCGTGGGCCGCGCGCCGCGCGGCCGAGCTGATCGACGACACCGGGCGCGAGCGCCTCGCCGCCGAGCTGTCCACCGCCGTCGAGCCGACGTCGGTCGACTACGCGGGGTATCGGTCGCTCACCGCGCACGACAACCGGTTCCACACGCTGATCGCCGAACTGTCCGGCAGCGAGCAGGTCCGCCTCGCCTTCGAGCGGACCCACTGCCACCTGCACATCTTCCGGCTGCACTACGACCGGGACATCGGCCCTGAGGTGCTCGCTGAGCACCACCACCTCGTCGAGGCGATCTGCTCCGGCGACCCGGTCGCGGCCGAGAAGTCGATGACCCAGCACCTGATCAACTCGATGTCGGTCCGCCTCCGCGGCATCTACGACCAGCCGTAGAACTCAGCGGCGGGGCGTGATCACCAAAGCGTCGCCGACCGGGCGTTCGCCGGCCGCGTCCGACGGAGCGTTGATGACCTTGCCGTTGGCAACCATTGTGGTCGAGCCGCCGCCGTCCAGGTTGATCGCCTCGCGTAGACCGAGCGATTTCGCCACCGCCGCGGCCTCGGCGATGCCCAGGCCGAGACTGGCGGTGCTGCGGCCGTCGGCGGTGATCAGCACGGTCCGGCCCTGGCCGTCGACGCCGGCGATCGTGCGCGGGTTCCGCTTGTGCACCCAGCCGTAGTAGAAGTTCACGTTGTCGGCCGGCGCCATGCCGTCGGCCTTCGGCGTACCGGTGATGCGCCCGTCGCGGACGAGCTCGGGACCACCGTTGACGATCGTCGTCTTCGGTGACAGCCGGACGTCGTGGCCACGCAGGTCGACCAGCTCAGCGCGGATCTGCAGCCGCTGGCCGAGCTTCGCCGCCGCCAGCAGCCGCGGGACCTGGTCGCCGGTCGCCTGGACGGTCCGGCCGCCCTCCGGAATCGCGCCGCCGCGGGTCGTCGCACGGATCGCGGTGACAACACCCCGCCGATCCAGGATCACCTCGGCACCCGGGCCGCTCGGCGTCGCCACCCCGTACGACGCGTCGTACGCGATCAGCTCGTCGGCGTCCGTGCAGGTCACGTCGTGCAGCGGCTTGGCCGTGGGGAGGTCGTCGGTGGTGCCGCCGCAGTTGCGGATCAGGCCGGGCACGCGGTTGAGCCCGTCGAGCGGGAGCGCCCGGCCGATACCGCGAACCTCGCCGTGCCAGCGGAACCGCTCGACCGACGTACCGAGAGCGTGGTCGCCGATCACGAGCGCGGGCCGTCCTGCCGTCGGCTCGCTGACCAGGCGCCCGTCGTACACGGCGACGCCAGCCGGATCACCCGGTGCGCCCGCCTTGGGATCGAGCACGAAGAACCCTGCGTTCACCGCGGCCGTGGCTCCGGTCAGCGTGGCCAGCGTGCTGGTCGTCTCGCGGGCCTCCAGGTCCGGCCCGTACGACGCGTCGAGCGTGCCGCGGAACTTCTTCGGGTCGATGGTCAGCACCTGGACGCGCCACGGACCGGTCGATCCGCTGACGTCGTCGGGCTCGCCGTCCCAGCCGGTGTAGATGCTGGAACCACTCAGCCCGGCGGCGATCACCTTCGTCCGCAGGGCGTCCGCCTCGGCCTTCGTCGGGAACGAGCCGAGCCGCACCCGGTACCCCAGGGTGGTTCCGCCGGCGTCGGCCAGCTTCGGGGTCGGCACGTCCTCGACGCGCGGCTCGAGCCCTGCGGCCTTCAGCTTCGCCGCCGCGGCATCGGCGCCGGCCTTGTCCGACAGGGCCGTCGCGGGTGCGTCGGGATCCGGCGAGGTCGACGGGATCGCGACCTCGACCGTCCAGGTCGAGCCGGCGCCGGTCTGGCCGCGCGTGATCGTCGTCAGCGTGACACCGGCCTGCAGGGTCGAGGTCTGGCGGGTCTCGGCGAGGTTGGCGGGGCCCAGCGGAAGGCCATCGGCTTCCTGGGACTGAGCCCGGGCGCCCACTGCGGGAACGGCGGCGAGCGACACCACGGCGAGCGCGCTCAGGGACCGGCGAAGTCGGGAGGTCATGGTCACTGTCCTATGTCAGCGGCCTACCGGCCGCAAGAGTCTGGCGGTGAACGACTGGCGACTTTCGTGGAATACCGCAGGTCAGAGCGATGTTTTGAGCAGTGTAACCACGAGCTCCGATGGAGAGTGATCGACACAATGACCGGTCTTCGACGCGTTGGCAACACCGTCAAGACCGCCGCCCTGCTGGCTCTGCTGACCGCCCTGATCATCGCCGTGGGCGGCCTGGTCGGCGGTTCGACGGGTGTGGTCGTGGCGACCCTGCTGTCGCTGGGCCTGAACGCCTACCTCTACTTCAACTCCGACAAGCTGGCCCTTCGCTCGATGGCGGCGCGGCAGGTGAGCCCGCAGGAGGCGCCGGAGCTGTACTCCGTCGTCGCGGAACTGTCGCAGCGCGCCGGCCAGCCGATGCCGCGGATCTACGTCAGCCCGATCGCGCAGCCGAACGCGTTCGCGACCGGGCGCAACCCCGAACACGCCGCGGTCGCGGTGACGGCCGGGATCCTGCAACTGCTGTCGCGGCGGGAATTGCGCGCGGTGCTCGGGCACGAGCTCGCGCACGTCTACAACCGCGACATCCTGACCTCCAGCGTCGCCGCCGGCCTGGCCGGAATCGTCAGCATGCTGGCGAACCTGGCGATCTTCCTGCCGTTCGGTTCCGGTGACGACGACGAGGCGCCGAACCCGACCGCGACGCTGCTGACCGTACTGCTCGCGCCGTTCGCGGCGGGGCTGATCCAGCTGGCGATCAGCCGCAACCGCGAGTACCAGGCCGACCACGACGGTGCCGAGCTGTCGGGCGACCCGCTGGCTCTGGCGAGCGCGCTGGCCAAGATCAGTCGCGGTACGGCGGCCCTGCCGCTGCCGGCCGAGTCCAGTGTGGCGACGCAGAGCCACCTGATGATCGCGAACCCCCTCACCGGACGGGGTGTCGCGGCGCTGTTCGCCACGCACCCGCCGATGGAGGAGCGCATCCGCCGCCTGCAGGAGCAGGCGAGTTACCAGGGCGTTCTCTCCCGCTGACCACGGTCCCGCCCTGGCTACACCCGGGCGGGACGGGCAGTACAAGGGAAGGCGGAGTTGCTCGGAGCCCCTCCTCTCTCAACCACCGAACGGCCGCCCGCGCTGAGCGCGGGCGGCCGTTCGTCGTACTGCAGGTCAGGCCGGGGCGTCGCCGTGGTCCGGGATTTCCAGCTGGACTCCGCCCTGGAGCGCGGACTGGTGTGCGTAGATACCCGGCAACGTGTAGCGGGCGGCGACCCAGGCGTTGACCGGCGGGAGCGTCTTGTCGACGACCGCGCGGACGAAGTCGTCGGCCAGGAAGTGGTGGGAGCCCTCGTGGCCGTTGTGCAGGCCGGCGAACTCCTTGGGCAGACGCGACCGGTCGTGCACCGGGGACAGGCCGGACAGGAACGCGTCGCGCAGCGCGGGGTCGACGTTCGCCAGGTCGTCGTCCTCGAGTGAACCGGACGGCTTGGTCTCCATCAGGTGGCTGATGTCCTCGACGCCCTCCTTGGTCTGCCAGACCGTGGTGGTGGCGAGCTGCTCGAAGCTGCCGTCGGTGCCGAAGACCCGCAGTCGCGACTCGCGGAGGTGCGACGGGTAGCCGACCCGGCGCATCTCGTTGGTCCGCATCACGCCGCCGTCGGCGAGCGTGAACAGCGCGGTCGCGTTGGAGAAGTCGTTGCCGAACTGGCTGACCGCCTTGTCGAACACCCCGTCGCCGCGGTCGTCCTTCACCCCGACGCAGGACACGTGCGTGGCGTGCTGCCCGGTCACCGACAGCACGTTGCCGACGGCATGCGTCGGGTAGAGCATGGGCGGGAACGACGCGGTCCTCTTCCAGTCCTCGCCGCCGGAGTACTGGTACGCCGCGTAGAACCCGAGATCCATGTCGTGGACGTAGTCGCCCTCGCAGTAGAAGACCCGGCCGAAGTCACCCTTGGCCAGCCGGTCGCGGCAGTACACCGACGACGGGTAGTAGTAGCTGGTCTCGCCCATCATGTACGTCAGGCCGGTCTGCTTGACCAGCTCGATGATCCGGGCGATCTGGTCGGCCTCGATCGCCATCGGGACCGTCGAGTAGACGTGCTTGCCGGCTTCCAGCGCCTGGATCGCCATCTCGCCGTGCAGCCAGCGCTGGGTGAAGATCGCGACCGCGTCGACGTCCGAGGCGAGCATGTCCTCGAACGACTGGTAGGTGACCTTCACCCCCTGCCGCTCGGCCATCTCGGCCAGCCGGTCCGGCAGCACGTCGGTCAGCGAAACCTCCGTGACGTCGGGATGCGCGGTCCACAACCGCAGGAACGAAGGGGCGAACTGGCCGGCTCCGACCACACCGATGCTGATGCTCATGCCACAAGGCAATCACACATTTTTGTTCCACGAAAGAACAAATCCGCACGTTGAAATGTGTGATCCAGACCACTAGGAGCCCGGCCTAGATCCGGACGGCGGCCAGCCGGTCGGGGTGGTCAGTGGTGATCCCGTCGACTCCGAGTTCGACCGCCCGCGCGAACGTCTCCGCGTCCGGCACCGGCCAGGCGGTGACGTCGATCCCTTCGCGATGCAGCAGGGCCACCCCCTCGGCCGTCAGCCCCGCGATGCCGCACAACGCCGTACCGGCTTCGGCGGCGCGGGTCAGGGCCAGTACGTCGGCCACGTCCGGCGTCCGCCCGAAGATCAGGCCGGTGGACGCGGACGGCATCGCTTGCCGGACCGCGAGCAGGATCTCCGCGTGCGACGACGTCACCATCGTCCTGGCGGCCAGCTCCGGATCGGCCTGCAACGACTTCACCAGCAGCGGTACGGCGCGAGCGGCTTTCACCTCGGCCTGGATCCGTACGTCGACGATCTCGATCGTCTCGGCCCACGTCGGCACCTGCTCGCCGAGCCCCGCATCCAACGCCCGCAGCTCGTCGAAGCTGAGTTCCTCGACCGGCCCGGTGCCGTTCGTGGTCCGGTCGACCGTCGCGTCGTGCAACACGATCAGCTGGTCGTCCGCGGTGACCCGCAGGTCCAGCTCGATCTCGTCGCAGCCGTCGGCGATCGCGCGCCGGAACGAGCGGATCGTGTTCTCCGGTTCGGATCCGACCGAGCCTCGGTGTCCGGTGACGATCACAGCGCGTTCTCCTCGATTCGGTTGCTCTCGACAACGATGTGGTTGCTCACAGCACCTTCTGCTCGTACAGCCGGGACACCTCGTCGGCGATCGCCTCCAGCCGCCGGGCGACCGAGGCGAACACCTTCTTCGGCGCCGCGTTGTCGGCGTAGATCTGCTGCAGGCCGGTGTAGATCGCGACGTTCGCGTTGCGCCCGTACAGGCGGATGGCGTCCTGGGGGCGGGCGTTCACCAGTTGGGCGATCGCCACCCCGTAGTTGGGTTCGTCGGCCACGAGCTTCTTCAGCGCGGGGTCTTCCCGGGCCTTGTCGACCACCGGCAGGTAGCCGCTCTGGGTGGTCCACCAAGCCGAGTTCTCCGGCGTCGCGAGGAACTCGAGGAACTTCGCCGCCGCCTGCTTGCGCTCGGCCGACGCGTTGCGGAACATCCCGATCCCGCCACCGCCGGTCGCCAGTCCGGCCGCGACCTCGGAGGGGATGAAGCCGGCGCCGACCTTGAACTTCGCCTTGCTCATCGCGCTCTTCAGGCCACCGGTGGAGTCCTGGCACATCGCGACCAGGCCGCCGGCGAAGTCCGTCATCGGACTGCTGGCCATGTAGCCGTGCCCGTCGACGTGGATCAGTTCCCGTTGGAACTCACCGGCCGCGACGGCGCCGTCCTCGTCGATCGTCACGTCGAGACCCTTGGAGTACGCCCCGCCGAACTGCCAGACGTTGCCCTGGAACTGCCAGTCGCCGTCCACCTTGGCCAGCGCCAGCGTCCGCATCGGCCGGCCCTTGGCGTCGACCTTCGCGAGCGTGTCGCCCCACGACCGCAGCTCGCTCCACGTCCGCGGCGCCCGGTCGGGCAGTCCAGCCTTCGCGAAGACGTCGCGGTTGTAGTAGAGGATCGGCGTGCTCCGGGCGAACGGGACGCACCAGCTCTGCCCCTTCACGACGTACTCGTTGAAGAGCTTGGAGTGAAAGACCGCCGGGCCGAAACCGTCGGTGAAGTAGCCGTTCAGCGGCTCCAGCGCGTCGTTGAGGAAGAAGCGCTCCCAGGTGACGTCGGACAGTACGGCGAGATCGGGCGTCTGCCGCGCGATCAGCCCGGCCGCGATCTTCTGCGCGACGTCGTCGTAGCTGCCCTGGAACTGGGCCTCGACGTACACGTCGGTCTGCGATTCGTTGAACTTGGCTACGAGTTTGTCGACCGCCTTGCCGTTCGTCCCGCCGTACGACGACCAGAACACGACTCTGGTCCGCCCGGCGTACTGCTTCGGCACGGCGCCGGCCGGCTGCTTGTACTCCGCGTCCGGCGAGCGGTACCCACAGCCCGCCAGCGACGCGGCACCGGCCAGGCCGAGGAAAGTTCTGCGGCGCATCGTCATCCCTTCAGCGCTCCTTGCGTGATGCCGCCGACGATGTAGCGCTGGGCGAACAGGAAGATCAGCAGCATCGGCGCCAGCACCAGCAACGTGCCGGCCATGATCGTGCCCCAGTTCGCCAGGCCCTCTTCGTCCTTGAGGATCAGCAGCCCGACCGGCAGCGTGCGCATCTCGGCGGTGTTGGTGACGATCAGCGGCCAGACGAAGTTGTTCCACTCCTCGACCGCGGTGATCACCACCACAGTGACCAGCATCGGCCGCGACATCGGCAGCACCACCCGCCACAGCGTCCGCAGGTGGCCGGCGCCGTCGACCGCGGCGGCATCGGTCACTTCGCCGGGCAGCGTGAGGAAGTGCTGGCGCATCAGGAACGTCGCGAACGCCGAGCCGATGCCGGGGATGATCAACCCGGCGTAGGTGTTGATCCAGCCCAGCGACGCCACCGTCAGGTAGTTCGGCAGCAGGGTCACGTGGCCCGGCACCATCATCGCGCCGAGGATCAGCAGGAACAGCACCTTCTTGAACGGGAACCGCAGATAGGCGAACGCGTACGCCGTCAGGACCGCGTTCGCGACCTTCAGCACGGTGCCGGCCACGGTGATCACCGTCGAGTTGAGGAAGAACCGGTCGAACGGCGCCGCCTCCCAGGCCAGTTGGAAGTTGCCCCAGGTGAAGTCGTCGGGCCACCACACCGGCGGCCACTGGTAGATCTCGGCCGGCTGCTTCACCGCCGCGCTGATCAACCAGTACAGGGGTCCCAGGAAGATCGCCGCGACGCCGAGCAGGACGACGTACTGGACCGCACGCACCTTCATCGGTAGTGCACCCGCCTTTCCATCACGCGGGCCTGGATCGTGGTGACCACCAGCAGGATCACGAACATGATGATCGACAACGTCGCGGCCCGGCCGGCGTTGAACGCCTGGAAGCCCTCGTTGTAGATCGACCAGCTCAGCGTCGTGGTGGCGTCACCGGGACCGCCGCCGGTCATCACGGCGATCACGTCGAAGGCCTGGAAGGTGCCGATCACGGTGGTGATCAGCAGGAAGAACGAGATCGGCGCGAGCAGCGGCAGCTTGATCGCGCGGAACCGGGTCCAGGTGCCGGCGCCGTCGATCGCGGCCGCCTCGTCGAGTTCCTTGGGCAGTCCCTGCAGTCCGGCCAGGTAGATCAGCGCGGTGAACCCGACGTTTTTCCACAGGTAGACGATGACGAGGCCGGGCAGCGCCCAGTCGGAGTTGTTCATCCAGTCCGGCGGCTCGGCGCCGAACGGCTCGATCAGCGCCCGCATCAGGCCGTAGCCGGGGTCGAAGACGAACAGCCAGATCGTCGCGACCGCCGCCCCGGACAGGATGTGCGGCGCGAACGAGATCGTCCGGACCAGGCCGCGGCCCTTCAGCGGCTGGTTGAACAGCACCGCGAGCGCGAGGCCGATCACCAGGCTGCCGGCCACGATCAGTCCGGTGAACGCGACCGTGACGCCGAGCGTCTTGTGGAACGCCGGGTCGGTCAGCGTGTTCACGTAGTTGTCCAGCCCGACGAACGTCGGCCGGGCCGCGATCATGTTCCAGTCGGTCAGGCTGAGGAACGCGTTGTAGACGATCGGCCAGTACGCGAAGACCGCGATGACCAGCAGGTTCGGCGCCACCAGGAGCGCGAACAGCCCGTACTCGCGGCGGGTGCGCCGCCGTCGTTCGTCGGTCCCAGGTGGTTGCCGGACCTCGTCCGGGTGCGCCCGGGCCGGCAGGTCGACCACTGTCATGCCACTTGTCTCCTCACCCTGCTCAACAGACGCTCTATGGACTCGGCCAGGTCAGGCGGGGCCGCGAGCAACCCGCCCGGCAACGACGTGCCCGGCCCGCCGATCGTGCGCGCGCCCGCCTCGCGCGCGATCAGTCCACCGGCGGCGACGTCCCACGGCTGGATCACGTGCTCGTAGTACGCGTCCGCCGTACCGTCGGCCACGGAGCACAGGTCGAGCGCCGCCGACCCACCCCGCCGCAGATCCCGTACGGCGGGCAGCAGGTAGCGCAGGTATTCGGCCTGCTCCGCGCGGCGCTCGGCCAGATACGAGAAGCCGGTGGCGACCAGCGCCTCGGCGAGCTTGCGGCGATCGCGGACTCGCAGGTGCTTCCCGTCGCGGGACGCTCCCGATCCCCGCACCGCCGACCAGGTGATCCCGGTCGTCGGCTGGTGGACCACGCCGACGAGCGCGCCGCGCGCGTCCTGGACCGCGATGCTGACGCACCAGTCCGGCCGGCCGTACAGATAGTTGACCGTGCCGTCGAGCGGGTCGATCACCCAGGTCAGCCCGGTCGTGGACCTCTCCCGGGCTCCCTCCTCGCCGAGCAACCCGTCACCGGGCCGGGCGGTCAGCAGCCCGTCGACGATCAGTTGCTCGGAGGCCCGATCGGCAGCGCTGACCGGGTCGGTGCCGGAACTCTTGGTCTGGGCGCTCTCCAGCGACACCTCGTCCCGCCGGGACAGCAGTTCGGCTCCGGCCGCATGGGCCAGGCGAGTCGCCAGACCGAGCAGGTCGCGCGGATCGGGAGTGGACATGCCGGGAAATTATCACCGAATGATGGTTTCAAACAGTCCTAGGATGTGATTTTCTCACGCAATTCACATCAATCGTCGTCCACACGCAGTCTGACCGCGGTCACACCCTCCAACTCTCCGAGCGCGACGACAAGATCCTGCAGCGGCGGACGGCCGCGGAACCGCATCTCGGCCCGGACCTGCGGCCGGCCGTCCTCGCGCCGGACGTCGGTCCCGAGGATCGACGCCTCGAAGCCCATCACGGTCGCGGTCGACAGGATCGACCGCAGTACCCCGGAGCCGTCGAGATACCGGACGACGACCAGCCGGTTCCGGTCGGGCGACGGCAGGAACCTCGCCAGCCGGCCGAACGCGCCGACCGCGATCAGGTGCAGCACGGTCGCCGCGGCCGCCAGCACCGGCATACCGGCCCCACACGCCATCCCGATCGCCGCGGTCATCCAGATCGTGGCGGCGGTGGTCAGCCCGCGGACGACGTCGCGCCGCATGAAGATCACACCGGCCCCGAGGAATCCGACGCCGGACACGATCTGGGCGGCGATCCTGGACGGGTCGAGATTGACGTCCGCCCCGAGCACGGTGGAGAAGCCGAATCCCGACACCAGCGTGAACAGGGCCGCGCCGGTGCCGACCAGGGTGTGCGTGCGCATCCCGGCGGCCTTCTGGTGCACCTGCCGTTCGATCCCGATCACCGTCGACAGCACGAAGGCCATCAACAGCAGGAGGAGCTCGGTCCAGGTGCTGTCGGACACCAGCCTCATGCCCTGACCTGTTCCCTCCATGTAGTCATCGCTTGATTCCGATCGGGTCGCGCCCGGCCAGGTACGCCGCGACGGCCTCGGCGGCGATCGACCCGGCGCGCTGGGCGGTCTGCCTGGTCGCCCCGGCCAGATGCGGGGTCATCACGACGTTGGGGGCCGTCAGCAGCCGCGATCCCTCGGGCAGCGGCTCGGCCGGGAACACGTCGAACGCGGCCGCGCCGAGCTGCCCCGACTCCAGTGCGTCCACCGTCGCCTCGTAGTCGAGCAGGCCGCCACGGGCTGTGTTCACCAGTACGCCGCCGGGCCGCATCCGGGCAAGCTGGTCGGCGCCGATCATGCCGCGGGTGTCGTCGGTGAGCCGCGCGTGCAGGCTGACCACGTCCGAACGAGTCAGCAGCTCGTCCAGGTCGACGACCTCGATGCCGTCGGGTGGGTTCGTCGGGTCTAGCACGGGATCGACCACGACGACGTGCGCGCCGAACGCGAGCATCACCCGCGCGACCCGGCTGCCGATCGCGCCGTACCCGATCAGGCCGACGGTCGCGCCCTCCAGCTCGGAACCGCACTCGTCGTAGGCGTAAAGGTCGCTGCGCCACTCGCCCTGTTCCAGCGTGCGCTGCAGCTGCGGAAGCTTGCGCAGGGCACCCATCATCAGGGCGACCGCGTGCTCGGCCGCCGCGACCGCGTTGCGACCAGGAGTGGAGGCGACGACAACGCCGCGTTTGGTGGCCGCCGGCACGTTCACGTTGACCGGGCCACCCCGGCAGCAGACCAGGAAGCGCAGCTCGGGCGCGGACTCGAGCACCCGCTCGGTGAACGGACCCATCTGGGTCACCGCGACCTCGACCCCGGGCAGCGCGGCGATCAACTCGTCCTCGGCGTCACTCGCCTCGTCCACCTCCGCCACCCGCCCGTACGGCGTGAGCGGCCAGGGCAGCGTGATCTCGCGGAAGTCGAACCGGACGTCCGGCAGCGCGGACAGCGCCTCGGCGAGCAGTTCGTTGCGGACGAAGTGGTCGCCGGCCAGCAGGGTCTTGACGGTTCTCATCGAACTCCTGAAGTCGTCGGGCGGGCTCCGGGGTGCGTCGCCGGGGCGCGGGCGGTGGTCGGGGGTGCTCGGGGAGCGGGGTGGTCGAGCGGTGCTCGGGCGGTGGCTGGGGGTGGTCGGGGGGTGGCGGTGCTCGGGCGGTGGTTGGGGGCGGGGTGCTCGGGCGGTGGTTGGGGGTGGTCGGGGGCAGGAGTGCTCGGGCAATTACGCCGGGGCGGCGAGCGGCGCCGGGCGATAGGCCGGCGCCTGGTCCGCCCAGCGCGGGCGGGCGGCCTCGATCCGGCGCAGGTAGTGCGCGTAGCCCTCGGCGTAGAAGGCCGCGCGGCTGGGGTCGGGATCGATCTGGCGGGTCTCGGCGATCCACTTGGGCCCGACGTCGCCGAGCACCCGCTTGGCCGCGATCACCGCGCCGCGGGCGGCGACCTGCGAGGCCTCGGTGGTGTGCAGCGGGGCGTCGAGCACGTCGGCGAGGATTTGGGTCCACTCGTTGCTGCGGGCACCGCCGCCACAGACGGTGACCTTGCCGGCCCAGCCGGCCGCCTCCAGGCAGTGCCGGGCGGCGTACGCGATGCCTTCGCAGGTGGCGCGCAGCAGATCCCCCTGCGTCGTGGACAGCGAGATCCCGTCGAAGGTGCCGCGGGCGTTGGTGTCGACGAAGGGCGCACGCTCGCCGGCTTCCGACAGGTACGGCAGGACGGTGACGCCGTTCGCGCCGGGTGGGCTGTCGGTGAGCAGTTGCTGCAGCTGGTCGGTGGTCGCGCCGACGAGGTGGAGGACTCGGTCGAGCGCCGCGGTACCGACCATCGCGGGCATCGCTCGCAGCCAGACGCCGGGGGTCCAGGTGCCGAGGAAGAGTCCGGCCGGTTCGCCCTCCACTGGCAGGTCTTGGGTGACCACCTGGCAGGCGAGCGTCGTACCGACGGTGAGCAGCGCGTCGCCGACCTCGGTCACGCCCGCACCGATCGCCGCCGCCGGCAGGTCGTACGGACCGGAGGAAACTCTGGTGCCCTTCGGCAAGCCGATGGTCTCGTCCTGCAGTTCGCCGACCGGTCCATCCGGTACGACCGGAGCCAGCAGATGGCGCCACTCACTCAATCCGCAGGCGCTCAACGCTTCGGCGTCGTAATCACCGGTTCGCGGGTCGAGGAACGGCGCCGACGCGTCGGAGATGTCGGTGGCCCGGACTCCGGTGAGCCGCTGCATCACCACGTCCTTGCAGTACGCCGCGGTGGCCGCCCGGGCCAGCGTGTCCGGTTCTTCCTCCAGGACAGCCGCCAGCAGAGGCCCGGACGCCCCGGGGAACATCCGGTTTCCGGACCGCCGAAAGACCTGCTCAGCCACGCCACTGTCGGTCCAGCGACCCAGGATCGAGCTGCTCCGTGCGTCCAGCCAAGAGATCGCCGGACGCACGGGACGACCAGTTTCGTCGACCAGCCACAAACCGTCCCCCTGGCCGGTGATCGCCACCAGCTCGGCGTCACCGCCCAGCTCCGCGACCACCTCGTTGACCGAGGCAACGATCTCGTCGGTGTCGTGCTCGAACCGGCCGGGCCCCGGGCGGACCAAGCGGGTCGGGCGGGACGCCTCGCCGACCTGGCGGCCCTGGTCGTCGAAGGCGACGGCCTTGGTGACTGTGGTTCCGACATCGACACCGATCTCCACTGCGGCCTCCTAGAGTGGTGCTACTTCGACGGTGGCACCCTGGTCGCGCAGGCCGCGGACCAGGTCGTCGGGCGTCTTCTCGTCGACCACGACCACGTCGAAGTCGGTCAGCGGCGCCAGCCGATGCAGCGCGGTGCGCTGGAGCTTGCCGTGGTCGACGAGCAGCACCTTCGTCCGCGCCGACCGGAGCATCGCCTGCTTCACCAGGACGATCTCCTGCTCCTGGTGGAAGGCGTGCGTGGGCGACACCGCGGAGACGCTGCAGAACAGTAGATCGGTGTGCAGAGCGCCGACGGCCTCCGCGCACGGCAGTCCACCGAACGAGTCGTGCGTCGCGGAGTAGATGCCCCCGAGGGCCAGCAAGGTGACGTCGCGCAGCTGCGTCAGCCGGGTGATCGCCGGCAGGAAGTTCGTTGCCACGGTCAACGGAGTGATGTCCTCGAGCAGGTCGACCAGGGCCAGCGCGCTGGTCGAGTCGTCGAGCATCACCGACATGCCGGGCTCGATCTTCGTCCGGGCGTGCCGGGCGATCGCGGACTTCTCCGGCTGCGCGGTGTTCAGCCGGTAGGCGACGTTGCTCTCGAACACACTGGTCGGCTGCGCGGTCACCCCGCCGCGGAACTTGCGGACGACGCCCTGGCGCTCGAGCTCGTCGAGGTCGCGGTGCACGGTCATCACGCTGACCCCGAACGCCTCGACCAGATCGTTCGCGGACACCGAACCGTGCTGGACGACGTACGCCGCGATCTCGGCCTGGCGGCGCGCGGGGCGGCTCAGCTCGGTGTCGGTGTCGATCTCGTTCATTGCGGGATCTCCGTTCGCAGTGCGGGGACGTTGAAGGCTTCGAGACCCACTGTGCCGTCCTGCTCTCGCAAGCGCACCAGCGCCGCGGGGCCGAGTGCCGGGAGAAGTCTGCGGTAGTCCTTGACCGGGAGGCCGAGGACCCGGCAGACCAGCAGCCGGATCAGCGTGTTGTGCGCGACGACGAGCACCTCGCTGCCCGCGTGCCGCCGAATGATCTCCTCGAAGGCCCGGTGCACCCGCTCGGCCGCGTCCGCGACGTTTTCCCCACCAGGGAAGGGATTCGCGACCGGATCGAGCTCGAAGGCCTGACCGACCGAGGGCGGCAGCTCGCTCAGCATCTTGCCCTCGGCCGATCCGAAGTCGACCTCACGCAGCCGCGCGTCGACAGTGGGGTCGAGCCCGAGCGCTTCGGCCGTCGGTGCGACGGTCTGGCGGGCGCGCAGCATCGGCGACGACCAGAGCACATCCGGCCGGAACTCCTCGACCGCCCAGGTCCGCAGGAACTCGGCCTGCTGGACGCCCACCGAGTCGATCGGCAGGTCGGTCGATCCGGTGTACCGGTTCCCGTGGTGCCACTCGGTCCGCCCGTGCCGCGCGAGGACGACGGTCGTCCTCATCGCAGGTACCCCCGGCGCTCCAGCTCGGCCACGAAACCGCCGTACAGGTCGGTGAGACGTTCGCTCGGCCGCGGCTCGATCAGGCGGCTGATCCGGACCATCCGCCGCGCGGTCTCGGCCACCGACGTACCGCCGGACGCCGCCAGCACAGCCATCCCGTACGCCGGATCAGCGGCCTCCGGCAGCTCGACCGGTACGCCGAGGACGTCGGCGCGCAACTGGTTCCAGTGCTCGCTGCGCACCGCGCCACCGGTGAGCGCGACCGATCGCGGCGACTCGGCGCCGAGCCGGGTCAGGTGCTCGAAGGCGAGCCGCTCGACGAACGCGACACCCTGCAGGACCCCGAGGTAGCGATGCAGGTCGTCCTGGACGTCGCCCAGCTCGAACCCGACGGCGTCGGGCGCGACGAACGGGAATCGCTCCCCCGGCTTGGTCAGCGGGTAGATCGCGGCATCGACCGGCCCGGTCCGGCGGGCTTGTTCGACCGCGGCCCGGTCGAGCGCGTCGAGATCCGCGCCGGGCAGCATCGAGGTGAGCGCGCCGGCGCCGGTGTTGGACGCGCCGCCCGGGAGCCAGCCGTCGCCGTCGGGATGGCGATGGCTGTAGACCGCGCCGGTCGGGTCGTGAATCAGGTCCTTGGTGACGCCCTTGAGCACGAGCGTCGTCCCGAGCACCGAGTTCCAGGCGCCGGGGGTGAGCGAGCCGGCGGCGATCTGGGCCGCGCAGCCATCGGTCATGCCGGCGACGATCGGCGTACCGGCGGGGACGCCGGTGAGCTCGGCTTTCGCCTTCGACACCGCGCCGATGACGGTTCCTGGCAGGACGACCTCGGGCAGCGTGCTGACGGGAAGACCCAGCTTGCCGAACGCCTCGGCGGGCCAACTGCCCGCGAGGTCGTAGCCGGTCTTCAACGCGTGGCTGGTGTCGGTCGCGACCGGATGGCCCGCGAGATCCGCGGCGACGACGTCCGCGCTGTGGGCGACGAGCTGGTCGTCGGCGGGGTCGAGCCACAGGATCTTCGGCAGCGCCCAGGTCGGCTGCATCGCGGCGGCCCAGCGCTCCGGGTCGGCGGCGACGATCCGTGGCAGTAGGTCGGCGGCGCGGGCGTCGTCGTACATGAGCGCGGCGGAGGCGGGCCGGCCCTGGCGGTCGGTCAGGACGACCGTGCCGGAGGTCGAGCAGATCGCCAGGCCCTCGATCGTCCCGTCCTGAACCACCCGGCGATGGGAGTCGCCGGACGCCTGTGTCACCTCGGCGAGGACGTGTTCGACGGTGGTGATCCACTCCCGCGGGTCCTGCTCGTGGCGGACTCCGTCGCGGTGGCTGGTCAGCGGGCGCGCGGCCCGCGCGAGCACCTCGCCGGCGGCGCCGACCAGTACGGCGCGCACGCTCTGCGTGCCGAGATCAAGGCCGATCCACGCCACAGTTCCGCCTCCCGATGTTAGTTACGTTGGTAACATAACATCAGGAAGCGATAAGAGGATCCCTCAGCAGTGCATCAGCAGCAACGACCGGTCGGCCGTGGCGACGTCGAGACGGCCCGCATCCACCGCACCGAAGGCGCCGATCGGCCCACTCGCCGGCCGACCGTGCCGGTTGAGCCAGAAGCCCCAGCCGGCCGGCGCGTCCGGCCACTCCGGATCGGGTTGCCAGCCGATCGGAGGGCGCCACGACTCGGTCGGCGGCTCGGGCCAGCTGGGTGGTGAGTTGAAGCGATGCACGGGCGGCCTTTCCGGATCCCCAGGAGACCCCGATCGGTGAGAGGTATCTGACCGCTCAACGACCGGCGTCGTCGGAACGTCACGCCTAAATCTTCGTAAAGTTTATGACTGCCGGCCCCTTACGCCCAGCTCAACAGGTAGTGACGATCGGCCACGCTGCGTGCTGTTGCCGACAGCCACCGAGTGTCACGCTGCGCAGCGAGATCACGGAGGGTTGACATCCCCGGCGGACCGACGGACGGTGAAGTCAGACGATCGGCGTCGGTGGGGGGACCATGGATACTGATCAGAGTGTCGTGCTGCCACACCGGTTCACCGGCCGGACCGGCGGCGCGACCCTGCTGAAGCTGCGCTGCGCACGCGCACGTCCGGGACGCCCGTTCGGCTCCGACGCCGTCACCCAACTCACCGACGACGGCCTGCTCGGCCAGGTCCTGTGGAGCACGACCTGTACGGCGACCGACGTGACGACCGCCAACTTCCGGCAACTCCGGGACAGTGGGCTGTTCCTCGTCCACGTCACGCTGAACGGCATTCCCGGAGAGCCGGCCCGGGTCCGCGAACTCATCCTCGCCGTTCAGGTGCTGCGCAGCCTGGGAGTCCTGGTCGAGTACGACCTGGACCTGTTCGCCGGGACGCCGCGCTTCGCCGGAGTGCGGGACAAAGTCGCGATGCTGCGGGCGATGGTCGGTGACGGCTCCACTCCGGCGTACTTCACGACCGCGGCGATCGAGGCCGACTGCTCGCCCTGGCTTGCGGGCTATCAGCAACGACTTGCTCCGGCGGTCCGGCCCTGGCTGGGCACCGGCGGACTGTCGCACCAGCTCGCCGAGGCGTGGGCCGAGATCCTGCTCGGCGAGCGACTGCTGCTCGGCCTGCGCGGTGGCGCCGCACACCGGATCGCACTGCAGCGGCTGACACTGCGCAGCAACACCGAACTGCTGAACCTGGTCGCCGCCAGTGCCCGCGAGTTCGAGACCGCCGGCGACACCCGGCTGCTCGACGACGAGCTGGTCGCCCCGCGCGCCGAACTGCTGGCCGCGACCATGGTTGCCCTGCGCAACAGATTCTGGGCGGCCAACGCGCAGTCCGCTCCGGACCGGCCCGCCGCCTACGGTGAGTGACCACTTTTCGATCTGGGTGCGAAGGGTTCCGGCCGCCGCTGCAACGTTGTAGGACTGGGCCAGGGATCCGTACCGTCCGCCCACGAAGGGGTCCGCCATGAGGTTCGCCCGCCCGCTGCTCACGTCCGCCCTGACCACACTGCTGGTCGCCGGCTCCGCAGTGCTCGCCTCCGCCGCCGTACCGCCGGACCTGCCCGGATCTCCTGCCAGGACGGAGAAAGTGATGGCACAGACCTTCCGCAACCCGGTCAACGCCGGCGCCGATCCGTCGATGATCTGGCACAACGGCAGGTACTACGTCGCGACCACCACCGGCGACCACATCGGCATCTGGTCGTCACCCAGTCTGGCCACGCTGCTGGTCGCGCCGGAGACCGTGGTCTTCCGCGACAGCGACCCGAGCCGGAACACGCAGATGTGGGCGCCGGCGTTCCGGCACGTCGGGAACCGCTGGTACATCTACTACACCGCTTCCGACGGCGTCGACGCGAACCATCGCATGTACGTGCTGGAGTCGGCCGGCGACGACCCGCTCGGGCCGTACACGTTCAAGGCGAAGATCGCGGACTTCGGCGAGTACGCGATCGACGGCGAACCGATCACGCACAACGGCCAGCAGTACTTCGTCTGGTCCGGCCCGGGACGCGGTCAGGGCGGACCGGCGCAGCTCTACATCGTGCGGATGAGCAACCCCTGGACGGCGACCGGCAACCGGGTCGCGATCCCAGCGAGCGGCGGCTGCACCGAGGTGCGCGAAGGCCCGACACCGCTGTACCGCAACGGGCGGACCTGGCTGACGTACTCGACCTGCGACACCGGCAAACCGGACTACCAGCTGTGGATGAAGAGCATCGCGAACGGCGCCGACCCGATGGTCGCGGCGAACTGGGTGCAGCACCCCGGCCCGATCTTCTCCCGCAACGACACGACCGGCGTCTGGGGCCCCGGGCACCATTCGTTCTTCACCTCGCCGGACGGCACGCAGGACTGGATCGCCTACCACGGCAAGAACACCAGCACCTACACGTACGCGTTCCGCACCTCCCGGGTGCAGAAGATCAGCTGGAACGCCGACGGCTCACCGAATCTCGGCAGCCCGCTCGCGGCCGGCGCGACGCAGCAATTGCCCTCCGGCGACCCCGGCGCAGCCACCTCGGTGATCAACGACTTCGACCTCGGCACCGGCCAGAACCAGGTCGAGTACGCCGGCACTTGGAATTCCGGCTCCGGCTGCGGCAACCAGTGCTTCTGGGGCAACGACCACTGGACCGGCATCGCAGGAGCGTCGGCCACGATCCGGTTCACCGGGACGAAGGTCGCGTTGCTCAGCGTCGTCGACCGCGGTAACGGCATCGCGGCGATCTCGATCGACGGCGGCCCGGAACAGCGGGTCGACTACTACAGCTCGATCCGGGTCGGTGAGCAGCTCACCTACGTCAGCCCAACGCTGCCGGCCGGGCCGCACACGCTGCGGATCCGGGTCACCGGCGAGAAGAACCCGGCCTCCACCAGCACCCAGGTCAGCGTGGACCGGATCGAGGTGTACTGACCGTCGGCAGGCGGCCCCCTGCTGTCGTGGGCGGATGACAGAATGGTCAGGTGGGTGAGACGGCACAGGAACTGGTGAACGGGCAGAGCTCCGCCTGGCAGCGGATCCTCGCGCATCCGTTCGTGCTCCGGACGTCCGACGGCTCGCTGCCCCGGGAGACCTTCGACCGCTGGCTGACCGAGGACTACTACTTCGTCCGGTCGTTCCAGGTCTACCTGCGGGAGCTGAGCTCGATCGCCCCCGACGACGAGGCCCGCGCGGTCCTGGCCAACGGAATCGCCGCACTCGTTCCGGAGCTCGCCCTGTTCGAGAAGGCCGCCGCGGAACGCGGAATCGACCTGGCCGTCGAGCCGTCCCTGCTGAACGTCGGCTACTCGGCGTACCTGCTCGGCACGGTGCGTGAGGGCTGGCCGGTCGCGATCACCGTGCTGTACGCCGTCGAGAAGGCCTACTACGACGCCTGGGCCTCGGTCCGCGACCGGACCGGTCCGGAGACGCCGTACGCGGGATTCATCGCGAACTGGTCCTCCCCGGAGTTCGCCGCGTACGTCGACGAGCTGGCCGCGCTGGTGGACCGCGAAGCGCTGACGCCCGCGATGGAGCTCGGCTTCGACCGGGTGGTGCGGTTCGAGCTCGCGTTCTGGGATCTGGTGCACGGGTGAAGACCGCAGTTCTCGCGAGCGGCGTCGTACTGCTCGCGGTGATCGGAGGTGTCGGCGGCTATGTCGTCGGCGACCTGACCGACTCCGCGACGACCGCGAACGCGAACGGCAACTACCCGACGGGCGACGACTCGCCACCGGCCGCAGATCCCTCGCTGCCGCGGAAGACGCCCGAGCCGAATCCGGTGCCGGCACTGAAAGCCGGCGACCTGACCTTCCGGACCCAGATCTTCACGATCCGCGACGAGTCCGGTGCGCCGGTCCGGCTGTCGATCCGGGTCCCGCGCGGCTGGCAGCTGACCCGGGACCCCAAGATGCCGCGCGAGGTGAAGTTCCTCGATCCGAAACGCGAGCGCGCCATTCGCGTCGAGTCCGCGCTGCCGGACCAGCTGTCCCCCACCGACTCGATGAACAAGCTGGTGGCCGGCCTGAAGGCGAGCCAGCCGTACGAGAACGACCTGAAGATCCTGTCGCAGACCGACGAGCAGCTCGAGGCGAACGGCGAGGTCCGTACGGTCTCCACGTTGATCTACACCTACATACCGATCAAGACCCTGCGCTACGTCAACGTGCGCTGGATCGCGACCGGCGGGGACGACCTCGCGACGGTGGAGATGAGCATCACCGGGCTGCCGCAGGACGCCGCGGGACTGAACGCGGTGGCGCTCGAGGCGTCCCGGTCGGTCCACGAGACCGGCTGACCGCGGCAGGCCCGCGCGTCGCGTCGGTCACGCGGCAAGACCGGCCGTGCGAGGGCGAACCTTTCACCGGTTTACGGTGTCCAAGAGCCAACGGGGGCCGAGCTGGGGAGGAGGGATGCCCGTGGCCGGGCGACGGGCCGGAGCGGTGCTGCTGAGTGCTGGGCTGGTCGTGATCACGCTGGCCGGCGGTGCCGGTGGGTACGGCATCGGGCATCTGACCCAACCGAAGGCGCAGCCGAGTGGTTCCGCGGCGCCGTTGCATCCTGGCGAAGGCGCCGGTACGCCGACGCCGGTCGAGCCGCTGAACACCGCCGAACCGGATCCGACGCCCGCGCTGCGGCGCGGCGAGCTGCGGTACAAGGAACGGGAGTTCGTCGCGGAACAAACGGTGCGGTCCCGGGTGACGGCCGAGGTGCCGAGGAACTGGGGAATGACCCAGCCGGACCCGCCGAAGGAGGTCCGCTACACCGACCCGGCCGGACGACGATACGTGCGCATCGAGGCCGGCTTCACCATCGAGCGTTCGCCGCGGGCGTCGATGGAACAGCGGGTCCTGGTGCTCGCGAACACGCCGCGCCGCGAGGATCTGCAGATCCTGAGCAAGAAGGTCGCCGAGGACGGACGGACAGCCACGCTGACCTACACCTTCATCCCGACCCGCACGAACGCCCGCCCGCAGGCCTTGCGGTACGTCGTGGTTCGCTGGGTCGCGCTCGACGACTCCGGGAACACCGCGGTCGAGATCAGCTCGAGCGGGCTGATTCAGGACAAGGACGCGACCTGGGCAGTGCTCGAACGGGCCTCGGACACCGTCACCCGCAGCGACTCGGAGTCATGACGCGTCGACCGGCCAAATGGTGCGGAAGACGACCGAGCGCAGCCGGTAGAACCGGCGACGACTCGACTGAACCAGGGCTGGCGACGGCAGAAGCCGGTCGAAAACATCCCGCACGGGGGAACTCCTCAGCGGCGCGGTGAAACGGGGGCCGCAGCAGAGTAGGCGGCCGGACGCGCTCTGTGAAATCCCCCTGACGCCAAAGTTTACGAATCAGTTGCGTTGGACGGTGCTGTGCGCGGGCAACTCGCCCATCGTCCGGGGCTCCACGTAGCGCTGGTAGCTGAAACCCGCGGCGCCCCCGAGCAGCAGGGCCAGCACGGCCGCGATCATCCAGCGTCCGCGGCGCCGCCCGGTCTTGGCGGGCTTGCCCGAGGCAGCAGCGTCGTTTGCAGGGGCGGCGATCGACGCCAGCGGCGCGATCGAAGCCGCGCCGGTTCCCGGGGACGCACCAGCCGAGGACTCCCCGCTTGTCTGTACCGAGTCGGCCCGAGGGGACTGCGTCTTGGCAGCACCTGCGTCCGAGCCGGCCTCTTCCCCCGGCTTCAGCAGCGTCGGCGCGTTGGCGTCGCTCGGGGCGGTCGGCTCGGGGTCGGCGCCGACGGCAACGGGTGCGGTGACAGCCTCCGCCGACGGCAACTCGGTGGGTGCCTCCGACGGCGGGCGCTCGGTCGGACTGTCGACGGCCGGGCGATCGACCGAGACCTGCTGCGTCGCATGACCGGCGACTGACTGCGGGACGAACCCGTGCGTGGTCTCGTCGAGCGCGCCGACCAGCTCACGGGTGAACGCCGCGACGTCGGGCCAGCGGTTGGCGCGGTCGGGATCGAGCGCCCGGACGATGGCCTCGTCGATCTTGTCGGGGATGGCGAACCCCAGGCTGCTCGGCGGCGCCGGGGCGTGCACGCGGCCGGCCGCGCCGAGGCCGTCGACCTGGTGCGGGGAGCGGCCGGTCAAGGCGGCGTACGCGACGGCGCCCAGCGAGTACTGGTCGGCGCGTTCGTCGAGGCGTTCGCCCATCGCCTGCTCGGGCGCGACGTACGACGGAGTACCGCCGGGCATGGTGATCCGGGAGACCTCGTCGAGCGACTTGCCCAGTCCGAGATCGGACAGCACGGCCCGTTCGCCCTCGTCGGTACTGCGGAACAGGACGTTCGCGGGCTTCACGTCGCGGTGCAGCAACCCGCGCCGGTGCAGTGCTTGCAGGCCGCGCCCGACCTGGACGACGACGTTGACGGCGTTGCCCAACGCGAGCGGCTCCTTCTTCAGCCGATCGGCGAGCGTGCCGCGGTCGGCATAGGTCAGCACCAGGAAGGGGCGTCCGTCCTCCAGCTCACCGACGTCGTGGACCTGGACGACGTGCTCGGACTCGACCCGGCGCAGGAACCGGCCCTCCTCCAAAAACCGCCGCCGGACCGCGTCGTCGTGGGCCCAGTTCTCGGCCAGCACCTTGACCGCGACCTCGGCGTCCAGCTGCTCGTCGTGAGCCAGCCACACCGTCGCGAAACCGCCTGAGCCCAGGCGTCGGCGCACGACGTACCGGCCTAGTCTGGATGGGACCCCCATACAAGGCATTATGGATCACTGGGAGTTCCGTGCTTCCGGGCCGGTGAACAACCCGGTTGACAACCAGGCCCACCGTGAGGTCACAGTGAGCCACGACCAGCCCGCCACGGGCCCCACCACAAGTACGGCCATGGCGATTCGAGCAGACAAGGCGCAGATGAGCGACAGCAGCAGCCCGACCGACGACCTCGGAGTCCTGGCCGAGCGCGCCCAGGCCGGCGACAAGAACGCGCTGGACGACCTGCTGCGCCTGGTTCACCCTCGGGTACTGCGGATCTGCCGCAGCGTACTGCCGTACTCCGCCGACGCCGAGGACGCCGCGCAGGAGGCCCTGCTCAACATCGCCACCAAGATCAACAGCTACTCGGGCCGGAGCAGCTTCTCCACCTGGGTGCACTCGGTCGCGGCCAACTCGGCGCGATCGACGTACCGCAAGCTGAAGCGGACCGCGCAGGCGGCGCACAACCCGGACACGATGGACAAGCCGGATCCGCGCACCACCAGCGTGATCGCCGGGACCCGCCTGGACCTGCTCGAGGCCCTGGAGACGCTGGAGAAGTCCCGCCCGCAGATGGTCACGCCGCTGGTGCTGCGCGACGTCTACGGCCTGTCGTACGAGGAGATCGCGGCCGAGGTCGGCGCTCCGCTCGGCACGGTGAAGTCCCGCATCCACGACGCCCGTGAGGTCGTCCGCCCGCTGCTGCGGCCGAAGGACTGACCGCGGCGGGCCTCCGCCCGCCGCACCACTGCCCCCAGACCTGCCCGGACGGGCACAGCTGCCGGGGCGTTTTTTCGTTTTGAACGTTCTACCCCGGACCCACCGTCGGGGACTCCCGCCGCGGCGTCCGGTGTGCTCAGATGGGGGGCATGAAGAAGCTCATCAACGACCCTGCCGATGTCGTGAGTGAAGCGCTGCGCGGGCTGGCGCTCGCGCATCCCGACCACGTGCGGGTCGACCACGAGAACCGGATCGTCTATCGCAAGGACGCACCTCGCAGCGGGAAGGTCGGTCTGATCTCGGGCGGTGGGTCGGGGCACGAGCCGATGCACGGCGGGTTCGTCGGGCTGGGCATGCTGGACGCCGCCTGCGCGGGTGAGGTGTTCACCTCCCCGGTGCCGGACCAGATGATGGCGGCGACCAAGGAGGTCGACGCCGGCGCCGGCGTCCTGCACATCGTGAAGAACTACACCGGCGACGTGATGAACTTCGAGATGGCCGCCGAGCTGGCCGCGGCCGAGGCCGGCACCGAGGTGCTGTCGGTGGTGACCGACGACGACGTCGCGGTCCAGGACAGCCTCTACACCGCCGGCCGGCGTGGTGTCGGCGTGACGGTGCTGCTGGAGAAGATCGTCGGCGCCGCCGCCGAGCAGGGCCGGTCGCTGCAGGAGGTCGCCGACCTGGCCAAGAAAGTGAACGGCAACGGCCGCAGCATGGGCATGGCGCTCACTTCGTGCACGGTGCCGGCCGCGGGCAAACCGACGTTCGAGCTGGCCGAGAACGAGATGGAGGTCGGCATCGGCATCCACGGCGAGCCCGGCCGGCAACGGTTGCCGCTGGCCCCGGCCAAGGACGTCGCCGCGCTGCTGGTCGATCCGGTGCTGCAGGACCTGCCCTACAGCCGAGGCGACTCGGTGATTGCCTTCGTCAACGGTATGGGCGGTACGCCGCTGATCGAGCTGTACCTGATGTACAACGAGGTCCGCCAGCTGCTCGACGCGGCCGGCATCACGGTCGCCCGTTCGCTGGTCGGCAACTACATCACCTCGCTGGAGATGGCCGGCTGCTCGGTCACGCTGCTCAAGGTGGACGACGACCTGGTACGGCTCTGGGACGCGCCCGTGAACACCCCCGGCCTACGCTGGGGCGCGTGAGCATGGCTGTCGAGAACTTCGCGAACTGGCTGCGGGACCTGGCGAGCACGCTGCACGACAACGCGGCGTACCTGACCGAGCTCGACTCGGCGATCGGCGACGCGGACCACGGCAGCAACATGGACCGCGGCTTCCAGGCGGTCGTCGCGGTGCTGGACGAGACCAGCTTCGACGCGGTCGACGAGCTGCTGAAGAAGGCCGGGATGACGCTGGTCAGCAAGGTCGGTGGCGCCAGCGGACCGTTGTACGGCACGTTCTTCCTGCGCTTCGGTACGGCGCTGGCCGGCGCCGAGGTGACGGCCGAAACCGTCGGCGAGGCGCTGAAGGCCGGCGTCGGCGGGATCCTGGCCCGCGGCAAGGCGGAGCTGGGCGACAAGACCATGTACGACGCGTGGGCGCCGGCGCTGACGGCGTACGACGAGGCGGTTGCGGGCGGGTCGGATCTGCGCGGTGCGCTGGTCGCGGCGGCGGAGGCTGCGGCCAAGGGGCGGGACGAGACCGTGCCGCTGGTCGCCCGGAAGGGACGCGCGAGCTATCTGGGCGAGCGCAGCGCGGGTCACCAGGATCCGGGAGCGACCAGTACGACGCTGTTGCTGGAGTCGGCCGCACGCACGCTGGGCTGATCCCGTGATCGGGATCGTGGTGGTGTCGCACAGCCGCGCCCTGGCCGAGGCCGCGGTCGGGCTGGCGTCGGAAATGGTTGCCGCCGACAACCGTCCGGTGATCGCGGTGGCGGCCGGGCTGGACGAGACGACCTTCGGCACGGACGCTGCCGCGGTGGCCGAGGCGATCGCTGCGGCGGACGGCCCGGACGGCGTACTGGTGCTGCTGGATCTGGGCAGCGCGGTGCTGAGCGCTGAGATGGCGCTGGAGTTCGTCGATCCCGAGACTGCGGAGCGGGTCGTCCTGTCGAGTGCGCCGCTGGTCGAGGGTCTGGTCGCTGCGGTTGTGACGGCGTCGACCGGAGCGTCGATGGAGGCTGTTGTCGCGGAGGCCGGTCGAGGGCTGGCGGGTAAGCAGGAGCATCTGGGTGACGCGGCGGCGGAGGATGCGGTCGCCGAGACCGACGGCAGCGGCGGCGAGCAGCAGAAGCTGGAAGTCGCGGTGCGGATCGAGCACGGGTTGCACGCGCGGCCGGCGGCGAAGCTGGTCGGGTTGGTGCAGCGGTTCGACGCGAAGGTGACGGTGTACGACCTGGACACCGGGCACGGTCCGGTGGACGCGGGCAGTCTGAGCCGGGTGGCGACGCTGAACGCGCAGCAGAACCATCGGCTGGAGTTCGCCGCGAGCGGTCCGCAGGCGGCGCAGGCGCTGGAGGCGATCCGGGAGCTGGCGGATCGCGACTTCGACGACGTGGTCGATGCGGCGCAGAGTGCCCAACCAGGCGGGGCCGCAGGCGGCGTAGCACTTGCTGCGAACGGTGGCGAAGCAGCCGTCGCGCCCCTTGCCGGTGGCTCGGGGTTGGATGTGGCCGTCGGGCCGGCCGCCGTCGTCGGCCGTGACGTGGATCTGAGCGGGTATGTGCCCGGTGACCACGAGGTCGAACGCGAGCGTGCCGGACAGGCCCGGCAGGCTGCCGAGGAGCAGTTGCTCAGACTTCGGGACGCTACCGCCGGGCGGCTGGGGGTCGGTGAGGCCGCGATCTTCGACGCGCAGGCCGGTCTGCTCGGTGACGTGGCCGTGCTCGACCCGGTGTTCCGATCAGTTGCCCAAGGCATCGATGCGGCGACGGCCTGGAAGCAGGCGCTGGACTCGCTGGCGGAGACCTTCGACGGCCTCGACGATCCGTACCAGCGCGAACGCGCGCAGGACGTCCGCAGCGTGCGCAACCGGGTGCTCCGTGCCCTCACCGGCGCCGCGGAACCCGTCGAACCGGCCGCGGGCAGCATCCTCGTCGTACCGGAGCTCGACGCGGCCACCGCGGCGTCCGTCGACGGCGATCGCGTGGCCGGGATCGCCGTCCGGGCAGCGGGCACGACCGGGCACGGGGTGATCGTCGCGCGCTCGCGAGGCATCCCGTTGATCACCGGGATCGGGGACGTCGCCGTCAGCGACGGTACGACGGTGGGCTTCGACGCGCGGACCGGGTCGTTCGTGGTCGAGCCGGACCGGCACGCGTTCGAGCTGACGATCCGGGAGCGGACGGGCGAGCGGGACGTGGCTCTGGCCGCCGTCGACGAGCCCGCGACGACGCTCGACGGGCGGACGATCCCGGTGATGGTCAACGTCGGCTCGGTGCAGGACGCGCGGGACGCGCGCGGCGCGGACGGATCGGGGCTGGTGCGGACCGAGGTGCTGTTCGGAGACCGGGGGACGCCGCCGACCGCGGCCGAGCAGGCGGCGGCGTACCGGGAGATCGCGGCCGCGCTGGGCGGCAAGCCGATCACGATCCGGACCTGGGACGTCGGCGGCGACAAGCCGATGCGGTTCCTTCCGCAGGACGCCGAGGCGAACCCGTTCCTCGGCGACCGTGGCCTGCGCACGTTCCGTCGCCGGCCCGAGCTGCTGGCGACGCAACTGGCGGCGATCCGCGAGGTCGCGGCGGAAACCCCTGTGCAGGTGATGTTCCCGATGGTGACGACGGCCGAGGAGGTCGCCTGGGCGCTCCAGCAGCTCGGACCGCGACCGGACGGGCTGAAGGTCGGGATCATGGTGGAGGTGCCCGCAGCGGCGCTCCGGATCGAGACGCTGGCCGCCGGGCTCGACTTCGTCAGCATCGGGACCAACGACCTGACGCAGTACACGACCGCTGCCGACCGGACGAACACGACCGTCGCGGCACTTGCCGACGGCTTGGATCCCGCCGTACTGCGGCTGATCGATCGCGTCGTACGTCAGGTCCCGCTGGGCGTGCATGTCGCCGTGTGTGGAGACCTGGCGAGCGATCCGCTCGCTGCGACGCTGCTGGTGGGGCTGGGCGTGCAGGAGCTCAGTGCGGTCGGGCCGCAGGTCCCGCTGGTGAAGGCGAAGCTCCGTCAGGTCAGCGCGGTCGACGCAGCGATGGCGGCAGCGACCGCACTGACCCTGGACAGCGCAGCAGCCGTCCGTCAGCGGCTGAAGTAGCGCAGCTCGACCAGGTTGTAGCCGGAGGTCCGAGTGGGCTTGGCGGGGAGCGTGTACGACTCCCCCGGTTCCAGGTAGACCAGACCGCTCAGCGGCTCGGTCTCCAGGTCCAGGTCGACCACCAGCGCCGGGTAGGCACCGGTGCGCCAGGTGTAGGAGTCCCCTGCGTCGGGCGTCACGTGCTGGACGCGTACGTCGTCCTCGTCGACGACGACCTTCGCCGGGACCTCCCCGACCTCGGCGAAGCCGCTGTCGGCGGCAACACCCTCCGGTACGTCGTACGGCGCACCGGAGGCCTCCTCGCCCAGGTCCAGCACCTCGATCAGCCGGTTCCGGTACGGTGCGTCGCCGTCGTTGGTGAGCATGTGCACCGGCGACACCGGACGGTAGACCGAGCCGCCGACCGTCTCGCTGAGCTGCCGGGCCGGGCTGCCGTCGAGCCAGTCCATGTGGCAGGGCGACGTGGACAGGCACAGCACGACGTACGGGTTGTGGTGCAGGTGCCAGCCCTGCGCCTCGCCCGGGTCGAGCGCGACCTCCCAGACCCGGACCCGGGGGTTCTCCAGCAGCACCCGGGTGCCGATCTCGCCGAGCACGACCTCGGTGCCGTCGGGCGCGAGCACGGTGGTTCCAGCGGTCATGATGGATCTCCGATCAGTCGACGGACCGTTGCATCGCGACGCCGTCCAGGACGACGCCGTCAGGCATGGTGAGCTTCTCCGCACCGAGCTCGGTGAAGCCGAAAGACTTGTACAGCGGTACGCCGGGCAGTGTGGCCATCAGCGCGAGCTGAGTGAACCCCTCCGCCCGCGCGGCGTCCACGCAGGCGGTCAAGATGGCCCGGCCCAGCCCACGCCGGGTCCAGTCGGCCCGGACGAACATGGCCCGGATCCGGGCCGGCTCTGTCGCGGGGTCGAGCAGCCGCGCGTCCGCACCGGCGTCGGTCCCGTTGTAGAGCTTGTTGCGCCGGCTCCAGCCACCACATGCGACGATCTCACCGGCGGCTTCGTGCACGTAGTACGTGCCGTCCTCGATCAGCGCGAGATCCAGCGCCGCGATGTGCACCGCCGCACTCGCCGTCTGCCGCTCGTCGTAGTACGCCGGGAACAGCTCGACGACCGAAGCACGCATCAGCTCGGCGATCGCACCGGCGTCGCCGGGCACCGCCGGCCGTTGAACAGGGATCACGCCGTCAGGCTATTTCAGCCGGTGCCGACCAGCTCTACCGGGAGAGCCTCTGCGGCCCACCCGGCTGCTGACAGTGACCTCGTCATCACGGACTGACACTCCGGTGCGGTGAAATGGTCGAGCAGGGTGGCGGACATGTACCAGGTATGACGCAGACACCGATCAGGCCCCGCCCCGGGCCAGTGAGCGAGGCAGCTGTGCACGACCCGCCGGGGCACGGGCGCCGGGAACGGTTCGAGCAGGTGTTCGGCACCCATCGGGAGGCGGTGCTCGGCTACCTGCTGCGGCGTACCGGTTCCAGTCACGACGCTGCCGATTTGCTCGCCGACACGTTCGTGGTGGTGTGGCGGCGGCTCGACGAGGTTCCCGGCGGGGATCAGACCAAACCCTGGCTGTACGGCGTCGCGCGGCGCGTGCTGGCCAACCACCGGCGGGGTGAGGGACGGCGCAACGCGCTGGCCGACCGGCTCCGCGACGAACTGGTGGAGACCTCGACGCCCAGCCCGGAGCCGGTCGACGGCGACTCGGCCACCGCGCGAGCCTTCCGGGCCCTGCCCGAGCAAGACCGCGAACTGCTGACGCTGGTCGCCTGGGAAGACCTGGACACCGCCCAGATCGCGACCGTGCTCGGCTGCTCCCGCAACGCCGTACGGATTCGCCTGCACCGGGCCCGCAAACGATTCGCCAAGCTGCTCACCACCCGCCCGCCGGCCGCGGTGAGAGGAGAGGTTTCCCATGAAGACGTCTGACATCGACGCGGCCACCCGCGCCCTGAAGCCCAGCACCACCACCGGCGTCGGCGCCGCCACCTGGAGCCGCCTGTCCGACGACATCGTCGCGACCTCACTCGCGCCGGACCCAGCCAGTACGCCGGCGCCCGCCGGTACGCCGGTCCGCAGCCGATCGAGCCGCCCGGCCCGGCCGCGGCTCGCGCTGGCCGGTGCGTTCAGCCTGCTGATCCTCGGCGTCGTCGCGGCGACCGTCGTCCGGAGTCCTGGGCAGGATCAACCGCAGGCGCTGTCGTTCACCGACACCGGCAACTCCGTGATCGTCCGGATCGTCGACCCGGCCGCGGACCCCGCGCGGTACAACGCGGAGTTCAAGGCGATGGGCCTGAAGGTGAAGGTGGAAGCCGTCCCGGTCAGTCCCCCGTGGGTCGGCAAGTTCGCCGGCTACTCGGTGCCCGATCAGAGAACCACGCTGCGGCTGCTCGACCCGGGCGAGAAGTGCAACGGCACCCTGAACGCCGCCGACCCCGGTTGCCAGGAGGGCGTCGAGGTCCCGAAGGACATGAAGGGCTGGGCCGAGATCCAGTTCGGCCGGGCGGCGAAGCCCGGGGAGATGTATCAGCACACCTCCTCCTCAGCCGGCGACGCGGGCGAACCGATGGCCGGAATGACGTTCAGGAACCGGCCGGTGGCGGAGGTCCTCCCGCAGCTTCAGGCGCGCGGCCTGAAGGTCGTCGGCTACAACTCCGGGCCCGGCCCGAACCTGCAGGGTCACGACTCGGTGCCCGGCAGTTGGTACGTGCACGACGCCACGCCGTTCGCCCCTGGGGAGGTTGTGTTCTTCGTGGGAGCGACTCCCGACAAGTAACCCCGGGGCCTGCCCGCCGACGGACCAGCTCAGCGTCGGCGGGCGTTGCGTTTCGGCGCCGACGCCCAGCGCCAGGTCGCCAGCACCCAGAAGATCGCCGGCAACCCGAAGATCGCCGCCGCGATCTCCCTCCCGAACACCAGGAACACCAAGCCGGTCAGGAAAAACGGCAGCGCCAGCCACACCGCTCCCACGAACGCCGCCCACCGCCAGCGCCCCGGCGTCTTCGGTGGCGGCGCGTAGAAGCCCGGCGCCGGCAACCCCGCGAACGGCACCAGCAGATCCCCGTGCGTCACCGCTTCCTGCACCAGATCCACCCGCCGATGCAGTTCCTGCTCGTCCAGCCGGCCGATCGCGAACTGCTCGGCCAGCTCGTCGAAACAGACCCGGCGCTCCTCGTCGGTCAACCGCACCGAGGCCATCCGCCGCCGAGCCGCCACCTCCCGGGCCTCCTGCCCGGCGGCGGCAGCCATTCCCGCCAGATTCCCCAGCTGACCAGCCCGGCCCGAGCGCAGATCAGGCCGCCGCTCCCACTCTTTGTCAGCCATCCGACACACTCCCCACTAGCGTCCTTCGAGTGTGCCAGACCCCTGGTCACGCGAAGTCTGCCGCGACCAATCGCTGTCTCAGCCGGTCCAGCTGTTCGAAGCTCAGCCCGCTGGCGGTGAGGAATCCGGCCACGTCCACCGAGCCGAGAAATCCCACCAGCTCGGCGCAGGCCTGAGCACAGTGCTGGTCGAGGGTCTGGTCCGCCGGGGCCTGGTCGTCGCCGTGTTCGGCGTAGGTGCGGACAGCCAGCTCGTAGTCGTCGAGGATGTCGGCTACCGGCGTACCGGCGAGGGTGAGCAGCATCGCGACGATCATGCCGGTGCGGTCGCAGCCTGCTCGGCAGTGGACGAGTACGCCGCCCGCCGGGGCATCGGCGATCCGGGCGAACACGCCGGTGATCTGCCCAGGCCAGCGATGCAGTACGGCGCTGTAGTACGCCGGACTGTTCAGCCGCTCACCCCACTCGGCCATGAACGCCGCATCGCTCTGGTCCTCGACCGGTTGGTGGTGGACCGTCACGCCGTCGATCATCTGCATGCCGAGGCGCTCATCGGCGTTGCGCAGGTCGACGACGGTCTTGACTCCCGCCTCCGCCAAGGCCTCCCGGCCCTGCTCGGTCAGGGCGTCGGGGTGAGCCGACCGGTAGACCCGCCCGTACTGGATCGTGCCACCGGATGCCGGCAGTCCACCGAGATCGCGGGCATTGACGACTCCGTCCCACTTGAGCTCACGCATGCACCCACCCAAGCAGACGAAGGTCCTTGGCTGACCGGACGAGGGACGCGAGCGCAGGTGAGCGACTGCTCGGCGGCCAGGCGATCACCGTGGTGACCTCCGGTGCGTCCACGACGGGTACGGCGACGTGGTCGGGCCACTGCCAAGCACGGCTGGACGCGGGGATGACGAGCAGCGTCTTGCCGAGCGCGACGAGCTGAGCGAGCTGGGACTGGGTGTGCACCTCGGGACCGGGCCCGTCCGGGTAGGTCCCGTCGAGCTGGGGCCAGCGAGCGATCGGCAGGCCCGGTACGTCGCGGACCTCGGCGAGCGTCAGCTGATCCCGTGACGCGAGCGGATGCCCGGCGGGAAGCAGCGCGACCTGCCCTTCGACGTACAGGTCCTCGGTGTCGAAGCCGGCGAGATCGTCGTACGGCCGGTGCATGATCGCCACGTCGGCGCGTCCGTCGCGCAGGAACCGCGCCTGCTCGCCGACCTCGCACAGGACGACTTCGACCGGCACCGCCTCGGGTTCGCTCGCCTGCGCGACGAGGAGCCGTTGCAGCAGCTCGTGGGACGCTCCGGCCTTCGTGACCAGCATCAACGGCCGCTTCTCGTCACCCGCTCGCCGCGTACGGCGCGCGGCGGCCGCGACCGCGTCGAGGGCCGTGCCGGCTTCGCGCAGCAACACCCGTCCGGCGTCTGTGAGCGCTGCGCCCCGCCGGTCGCGGATGAGCAACTGGACGCCGAGCCGGTGCTCCAACTGGCGGATCGCCCGGGACAGCGCCGGCTGGGCGATCCCGAGCCGGTCGGCGGCGCGGCCGAAGTGCAGTTCCTTGGCGACGGCAACGAAGTAGCGAAGCTCGCGGGTCTCGAGATCGTCCACGAGCGCAGAGTACTTGCTGATACCTGAGCGGCATCAGCAAGTGCCGAAGCGGTCTTGGACAGCGAGCGCCGGCCGCGCCGAGCATGGAGCGCGTGAACGACACGAAGATCGCGCTGGTCACCGGCGCCAACAAGGGAATCGGTTTCGCCATCGCCCAAGGACTGGGAGCGAGCGGCTTCACGGTCGCGGCGGGCGCGCGGGACAAGGCCAGGGGCGAGGAGGCGGTCGAGCGGCTGCGGGCCACGGGCGTCGACGCGTTCGCGGTCACGCTCGACGTCACGTCCGACGACAGTGTCGCCGCGGCGGCCGCCACGATCGAGCAGGCGGCGGGCCGGCTCGACGTACTGGTCAACAACGCCGGGATCTCCGGCCGGACCGACGGCAACGTTCAGGACCCCACGACGCTCGACCTCGACGTCGTGCGCACCGTGCTGGACACGAACGTGTTCGGGGTCGTCCGGGTGACGAACGCGATGCTGCCGTTGCTGCGCCGCGCGACCTCGCCGCGCATCGTCAACATGTCGAGCAACATGGGCTCGCTGACCCTGCAGACCGGTCCGGTGATGGCCGCCTACGCACCGTCGAAGTCGATGCTCAACAGCATCACCGTCCAGTACGCCCGCCGGCTCGCCGACACGAACGTCATCGTGAACGCCGCGTGTCCCGGCTACGTCGCCACCGACTTCACCGGCTTCAGCGGCTCCCGCACCCCCGAGCAGGGCGCCGCGATCGCGATCCGGCTGGCCATGCTGCCGGACGACGGCCCTCGCGGCGGCTTCTTCGACGACGAGGGCGTCGTCGCCTGGTGAGGCGCTGACCGCAGTGGGCCCTGACGAAGTCGGGCCCTGGCCGACGCCGGCCAGGGCCCAAGCTCGCTGTTGTCAGAGGCCGATCAGCCCAGAGCGGCCGGGAGCGTCGCGCTCCAGGTGGCGTGCAGCTCGGTCAGCGGGATCTCGAACTGGTCCTGCACGTCCAGCGTGTCGCCGGTGATCACGCCGATCTTGGCGTGCGGGAAGCGGCGCGCGGTGCACATGTCGGTGAAGCGGACCTCTTCGGTGCGCGGCACAGCGACGACCGCGCGGCCGGCCGACTCGGCGAACAGGAACAGGAACGGGTCGAGGCCGTCCGGAGCCCAGACCCGGGCGCCGACGCCGCCGCGGAGGGCGGACTCGACGAGCGTCTGGGCGACGCCGCCGTCGCTGACGTCGTGGGCCGCGTCGATCAGGCCGTCGCGGGAAGCGTTGATCAGGATGTCGGCCAGCTGCTGCTCGGCGGCCAGGTCGACCGCCGGCGGGCGACCACCCAGGTGGCCGTGCACGACGTGCGCCCACTCGGAGCCGGACAGCTCCTCGTCGGTCTCGCCGAGCAGGTAGAGCTGGTGGCCCTCCATCTCGGCGGTGAAGCCGATCGGCGTACGCCGGGTGACGTCGTCGATGACACCCAGCACGCCGACCACCGGCGTCGGCAGGATCGGGGTCTCGCCGGTCTGGTTGTAGAACGACACGTTGCCA
Organism: Kribbella sp. CA-253562; assembly: GCF_050942265.1. Taxonomy (GTDB): domain Bacteria; phylum Actinomycetota; class Actinomycetes; order Propionibacteriales; family Kribbellaceae; genus Kribbella. Next base: position 8,148,571 of record NZ_CP192049.1, read on the forward strand.
CCGGTCACCGGGATGCCCAGCTCGATGCAGCCGTCGACCAGTCCGCGGATCGCCTCGGAGAACTGCCACATCACCGCCGGGTCCTCGGGCGAACCGAAGTTCAGGCAGTCGGTGACCGCGGCCGGCCGGGCGCCGGTGGTGGCGACGTTGCGGTACGACTCGGCCAGCGCCAGCTTGGCGCCGGTGTACGGGTCGAGCTTGGCGAAGCGGCCGTTGCAGTCGGTGGAGACCGCGACGCCCAGCCCGCTGGTCTCGTCGACCCGGATCATGCCGCTGTCCTCGGGCTGCGCGAGCACCGAGTTGCCGAGCACGTACCGGTCGTACTGGTCGGTGACCCACGACTTGTCGCACAGGTTCGGCGAGGCGATCAGCTTCAGCAGCGTGTCCCGCAGCTCCTCACCGGTGGTTGCCCGCGGCAACTTCTCGGCGCCGTCGGCCTGCAGCTCGTCCTGCCAGGACGGCCGCGCGTACGGGCGCTCGTAGACCGGGCCCTCGTGCGCGACGGTGCGCGGCGGGACGTCGACGACACGCTCGCCGTGCCAGTCGATCTGCAGCCGGCCGGTGTCGGTCACCTCACCGATCACGTCGGCCTGGACGTCCCACTTCGCGCAGATCTTCAGGAACGCCTCGACGTTGTCCGGCGTGACGACCGCCATCATCCGCTCCTGCGACTCGCTCATCAGGATCTCCTCCGGAGCGAGCGAGGCGTCCCGCAGCGGCACCTTGTCGAGCGAGACGTACATGCCGCCGTCGCCCGCGCTGGCCAGCTCCGAGGTCGCACACGACAGGCCCGCGCCGCCCAGGTCCTGGATGCCCTCGACCAGCCGGGCCGCGAACAGCTCGAGCGTGCACTCGATCAGCAGCTTCTCCATGAACGGGTCGCCGACCTGGACCGCCGGGCGCTTGGTCGGGCCACCCTCGGCGAAGGTCTCCGACGCGAGCACCGAGACGCCGCCGATCCCGTCGCCGCCGGTCTTGGCGCCGTACAGGATGATCTGGTTGCCGATACCGGTCGCGTTGGCCAGGTGCAGGTCCTCGTGCTTCATCACGCCGACGCACAGCGCGTTGACCAGCGGGTTGCCCAGGTACGTCGAGTCGAACACGACCTCGCCGCCGATGTTCGGCAGGCCGAGACTGTTGCCGTAGCCGCCGACGCCGGACACGATGCCCGGCAGCACGCGCTTGGTGTCCGGCGCGTCCAGCGGGCCGAAGCGCAGCGGGTCCATCACCGCGACCGGCCGGGCGCCCATCGCCAGGATGTCGCGCACGATGCCGCCGACCCCGGTCGCCGCGCCCTGGTACGGCTCGACGTACGACGGGTGGTTGTGCGACTCGACCTTGAAGGTGACCGCGTAGCCCTCACCGATGTCGATCACGCCGGCGTTCTCGCCGATGCCGGCCAGCATCTTGCCCGCCGGGGTCTCCTGCGGGATGTCCCCGAACTTCTTCAGGTGCACCTTGGACGACTTGTACGAGCAGTGCTCGCTCCACATCACCGAGTACATGGCCAGCTCGCAGCTGGTCGGCCGCCGGTCGAGGATGTCCCGGATCCGCTGGTACTCGTCCGGCTTGAGGCCGAGCTCCGCCCACGGCTGCTCGACGTCCGGCGTACTGGAGGCGTTGCTCACGGTGTCGGTCGACACGATTTCAGTGCTCCTGAACTAGATGGGACTCGGGAGAAACGGTAGCTGGCCGGGGCGAGGCCACGAGATGGGCCACCAGCAGCGGGACGGCGAAGCCGGTCATGATCGCGGGCAGCGCGACGCCCGCGTCGTTGAGCAGCATGCCGACCAGACCGCAGGTCGACAGTGCGAGCAGTGTGGGCCGGACCATCGGCCGGCTGACGAAGAACTCCCGGTACGCCGCCGACGGCACCCGGTCGGGCAGCACGGTGGCGAGCATCGCGAGGATCACCGCGACCAGCATCGCCCAGCCGGCCGGTCCGGAGAAGAACTGCACGGCCATCTCCAGCTTGCGGATCAGCACGTCGGCCACGTCGCCGTCGAGCAGCCGGGCCACGAACGTGCCGAAGTGGCTGCGCTGGTCCTCGGGCCGCAGGTAGTCCAGGTAGGCGACCGCGGACACCGCGAGCACCCCGGCGACGCCGATGCCGATCAGGGCGCGCAGCGAGATCCCGCCACGCCAGGTCAGCCAGGCCATCAGCAGGACGGCCGGCGTCAGCGCGATGATGCCGCCGAAGTCGGTGCCCCAGCCCGGACGGCCGTCGACCACGATCGCGGCGCCGCCGATCGCCAGCACGGCGAACGCCGCCTGGACCCGGCTGCGGTCGATCAGCTTCTGCGCGGCCACGCCGGCCACGACCAGCGCCGCGACGGCCAGGGTCGCGAAGGTCGAGTTGCCGAAGCCGTAGAACCGGCCGCCGATCACCGGCCCGTCCGCGAACATGCTGCCGAACTGCAGCGGCGTCCCGAGGACCCCGTCCACCAGCAGGATCAGGTACGCCGAGAGCGCGATCCCGACGTACGCGTATCGGCCGAGCAACAGCTTGCTCAGCCCGGCGAACAACGCGCTGATCGCCAGTACGACGAAGAACAGCGACAGGCCCGGCGACGGCCAGCGCCACCAGACGGTCGCGGTCGACAGGAAGACGGCGATGAAGAAGCCGCCCTGGGTGAGCAGCGTGAAGGTGAACGCACTGCGGGAGCGCCGGCTGCGGGTTTTCAGGAACCAGCCGAGCGCGATCAGCTCGGCCGCGAGGATCGTCAGCGAGACGGCGACCAGCATCGGGCGCGGCTGGTCGAACCGCTCGTTGGCGTCCATCCGGTCGTCGATCACCGCGGCCGGATCGGTGTGCACGTCGCCGGTGACGGTGATCGGGGTGCCGTCGAGCGGTCCGGCCTTCTGCTCGCCGGCCGGATCGACGTTCGCCGCCTCGCGGCCGCGCAGGATGGTGGCGGTGAGGTCGGTGAGCTGGATCAGTGCCGGGCGGCGAGTGGAGTCGCTGGTCAGCCAGCGGGGCTCGCCGTCGGGCGGGAGCTGGAGGGCCACAAGAGGTTGCTGGTGGGCCCACTCCACTTCCTGGCTGATCCCGGCGAGCACGACCCAAGCGCCGGCCGCCTTCGCCTGGGTGACCAGTTCGGCGACCTTCTGGCGCGCTTCGGCCCGGCCTTCGCGGATCGGCATCGCCCCGGCGTCGACGATCGCGTCCGAGCAGCCGCTGAGCGCGGCGGGATCGAAGGTGGGACGCCAGGTGGTGACCGTGCCGTCGGTGCGGGCCAGGGCGATCGCGGCCCCGGGACCGAAGCCGCAGATCGGGTAGCCGGCCTGGCCGAGCCGGCCGATCGGTGCGCCGGTGTGGTGCTCGGCCTGCCGGTCGACGTACGTCTGCCAGTTCTGGACTTTGCCGTCGACGACCGCGGGCAGCTCGCCGCAGGCCTCGTCGGGCACACTGCCCCACGCGCGGGTGCCGGCTCCGACCGTGAGCCAGCCGTCGATCGGGCAGGTGTGCGGGCCGGCCGTCTTCACGGTGATCGACCCGACGTTCGCCTCACCCACCAGCGCGGTCAGCTCCGGCGAGTTCTGCACGTCGAACCAGTCCAGCCCCGGCACTCCGATCACAACCACCTGCGCGAGCAGGTCGCGATCGGCCGCCGACTGGGCGTACGACGTACCGGTGCCGGCCAGCAGGACGGCCGCGGTGAGGAGAAGGGTGCGGACCAGGAACGACCGCACCCCCGACAGCTTCATCAGGAGGCGACGACGGCTTTCAGCACCGAGGTGAAGAAGCCCAGGCCGTCCGTGCTCGGGCCGGTCAGGGTCTCTACGCAGTGCTCGGGGTGCGGCATCAGGCCGACCACGTTGCCGCGCTCGTTGCTGATCCCGGCGATGTCGCGGTACGAGCCGTTCGGGTTCTGGCCGAGGTAGCGGGCGACCACGCGGCCCTCGCCCTCGAGCCGGTCCAGCGTCGTCTCGTCGGCGACGTACGAGCCGTCCTGGTTCTTCAGCACGATCGTGATCTCGTGGTTCGCGTCGTAGTCGCTGGTCCAGGCGGTGCGGTTGTTCTCGATCCGCAGCGGCTGGTCCTTGCAGACGAACTTGCGCACGTTGTTCTTGATCAGGGCGCCGGGCAGCAGGTGCGCCTCGCAGAGCACCTGGAAGCCGTTGCAGATGCCGAGCACCGGCAGGCCCTCGCCGGCCTTCTTGATGATCGTCTCCATCACCGGCGCGAACCGGGAGATCGCACCGGCACGCAGGTAGTCGCCGTAGGAGAAGCCGCCGGGCAGCACCACCGCGTCGACACCGTGCAGGTCGGCGTCGCCGTGCCACAGCGCGACCGCCTCGGCGCCGGCCACCGCGGCCGCACGCCGGGCGTCGACGTCGTCGAGCGAGCCCGGGAAGGTGACGACCCCGATCTTCATCGATCGCCCTCGACGTGCAGGGTGTAGTCCTCGATCACCGGGTTGGCCAGCAGGGTGTCCGCGGCCTTGCGGATCTCGGCGACCCGCTCCTCGGTCGCCTCGCCCTCGAGGGTGATCTCGAAGCGCTTGCCCTGACGGACGTCGGCCACGCCGTCGAAGCCGAGCCGGCCGAACGCGCCGTGCACCGCCTTGCCCTGCGGGTCGAGGATCTCGGGCTTGAGCATGACGTCGACGACAACGCGAGCCACTGACTACTCCTGGTTTCGATCCGGGGTGACGAGGCGAATCCTACCGACTTGGGCCCAGCGTCCCCGCATCGGCGGTCCACAGCCCGCTGGTCGAGCAGCTATTCACTCAGTACATACATTGAGTGTATAGTCGTCGGCATGGCGACCGCGGAGCTGGTTCTGGGCCTGCTGTCCCGCGCTCCGGCGCACGGGTACGACGTCAAGCGGGGCCACGACGCGTGGTTCCCGGACGGACGGCCGCTGGCGTTCGGGCAGGTCTACACGACGCTGGCCCGGCTGGAGCGCGACGGTCTGGTCGAGGTGACCGAGAAAACCTCGGGCGGCGGCCCGGACCGGACCGTCTACGCGATCACCGAGAAGGGCCGCAAGCACCTCGACGACTGGCTCGCCGATCCGGTCCCGCCCGCCTGGGGCACGGCCGACGAGATGATCCGCAAGTTGGTCACCGCGCTGCGTACCGGCGGTGACGCGACCTCGTTCCTGGCCCGGCAACGGGCCGGCCACCTGCGCCGGATCCGCGAACTGCAGGAGCTGCCGCCGGCCTCCGGCGACCCGACGACGAACCTGGTCCGGTCCTACCTCGTCACACATCTCGACGCCGACCTGCGCTGGCTCGACCTCGCGCTGGACCGCCTCACCGACGACAAGGAGTCCAGCTGATGACGCTCACGCCGGCCCTGGAACTCACCGGTCTCGAGTACGCCTACCGCCGTAACGTCGCACTGCGCGGAGTGACCGTCGTGGTCGCACCGGGCGAGGTCGTCGCGGTGACCGGCGCGAGCGGGTGCGGGAAGTCGACCCTGCTGCACTGCGCGGCCGGCATCCTCAAGCCCGACGCCGGGACGGTCCGGGTCACTGGGCAGGACCTGTTCGCGCTGGCCGAGCAGGACCGCTCGGCACTGCGCCGTACGCGGATCGGCATCGTGCTGCAGTTCGGCCAACTGGTGCCCGACCTCTCGCTCGCCGACAACGTGGCGCTGCCCCTGCTGCTCGATGGCGCCAGGCGCGAACCCGCCCGGGCCGCCGCTGTCCAGTGGCTCGACCGGGTCGGCATCGCTGACCACGCGGACGCCGTACCGGCTCAGCTGTCCGGGGGGCAGACCCAGCGGGCCGCTATCGCCCGGGCACTGATCACCGATCCGTCCGTCGTACTGGCGGACGAGCCGACCGGCAGCGTCGACAGCCAGGCCGGACAGGAGCTGCTCAAGGTGCTACTGCAGTCGACGCGGGAGCGCGGCGCAGCGTTGGTGATGGTCACCCACGACAACCTGCTCGCCGCCAGCGCGGACCGCGAGATCCGGCTCCGCGACGGCAGGATCCAGCACGAGGTGACGCTGCGATGAGCCTCCCGCTGAGCACCACCCTCCACCTGGCCAGAACCCGTACGCCGGCCGACCGCAGCCGGGTCAGGCTGGCCACGGCAGCGCTGGCGTTCAGCGGGGCGCTGGTGATCAACGCCGTGGGGGTCGTGCGGATCGGGCCTGGGGACCTCGACAACAGCATCTACAGCAACTACATCGCCGAGACCGGCCTGCGCTCCGGGCTGGCCGCCATCCTGGTCATCCTGGCGTTGCTCTCCGGCGGTCTGGCGTTCCAGGCACTGCGGATCGGCACCGCCGCCCGCGAGCGCCGCCTGGCCGCACTCCGCCTCGCCGGGGCGTCCGAGCGCCAAGTACGCCGCCTGTCGGTCGCTGATGCCAGTCTGGTCGGGCTGGCCGGTGGGCTGCTGGCCGGACCGCTCTACGTGATGCTCACAGCCGTCTTCGCCCAGCTGCCTCGGATGGCCAGGCTGTTCCCGGGCCTGAGCGTCTGGGACGTGCTGGTGTGGTTCGTGATCATCGGCCTGCTCACGCTGGGCGGCGCCGCCATCGGCTACCTGCTGCACCGGGATCTGCCGAGCGCCACCGAGCGACCCGTGGTCGTGCCCGCCCGGCTGCGCGTCGTCGTGGGAGTGGTGCTGCTGCTGGCGGGTCTCGCGTCGGCCCCACTGTTCGGCTACGTGGGATCCGCGGCGACCATCCTCGGCCTGGGGACGGTGTGGTGGAACAGCCTGCCGTGGCTGGGCCGGCGGGCCGGGCAGCGACTGATGCGCTCGGACGACCCGGTCAGTCTCCTGACCGGTGCCCGGTTGGTCGCGGACGCCAGGGCCACGGCCCGGATGGGGTCACTGCTGTTCTGCTGCGGCTTCGTGATCGGCGCCTTGGTCGCCTCCGCGATCGGCGTCACCACCGACCGGCCGGGCTGGAGCGACCGCGAGTTCTACCTCACCGGCTTCGCCCTGAGCATGATCGGCATCCTGCTGATCGCCGTCATCTCGCTGGCCTCGTTCACCGTCGGCGTGGCTGACCAACTGGTCGACCAGCGACGGCAGTTCGCCTCGCTCACCGCGCTCGGGGTCGACGCCGGCCTGCTCCGCCGCGTGATCCGCCGCCAGTTGCTGATCACCGCCGGCCCCACACTGTGTGTCGGACTGGTCGTCGGAGTCTGCATGGGTCTGGCCCGGCTGGTCGGTGGCTTCAACGAGGAGGACGACCCCATCAACACCCTGTACGCCGCACTGGTGCTGCTCGTGCTCGGCTGGGCCGTGGCCTCGGCCGGGGCGGCGCTGGCCGGCTACCTGCTGCGTTACCAGCTACGGGACGCACTCGATCCCGAGAATCTGAGGGCTGCCTGATGAGTACCCTGCAAGTCGCCATCTCCCCGGCGCACCTGCTCGGGATCCCCAACCGGATCACGCTGGTCCGGACCGTGGTGTCGATGCTGGTCGCGACCTTCGCCTTCGCCACCGGCGATCTCAGACTGCTGATCGTCGGCTACGTCGTCTACTGGTTCGGCGACTCCCTCGACGGCGCGGTGGCCCGGATCCGCGACGAGGAGACCGTCGCCGGCGCGGTGTTCGACATCGTCTGCGACCGGGCCTGCTCGTTCCTGCTGGCGGCGGCGTTCATGGCGACGTACCCCGAGACGATCGGGCCGCTGGCGATCTACCTGGTCCAGTTCGGGGTGCTGGACACGATGCTGTCGCTGTCGTTCCTGCTCTGGAAGGAGACGATCAGCCCGAACTACTTCTACAAGGTCGACCAGCTGATCTACCTGTGGAACTGGTCGCGGCCGGCCAAGGCGGTCAACACCGGCGCGGTCGTGATCTCGCTGATCGTCGGGCACCAGCTGCACCTGCCCTGGTTCCCGTACGTCGTCGCCTGTGCGGCTGCCGTGGTCAAGGTCGCCTCGCTCACCCGGCTGGTCGCGATCCTGCGCGGCCGTCGTCCCGCCGTACCGGCGGTGGGCCTGTGACCCCTGCGCACGGTGTCAAGGGCGCCAGGACCCCGGAGGGGTGGGTCCCTGGTTCGTCCCTGGGGTGGTGCTGACGACCGTGACCGGTCTGGTGGCAGCGTCTAGCCTCGGTGGCATGTGGGTGTGGCAGTTGGTGCTGGCGGTCGGCTTCGGAATCGGGTCGGCCGTCGTACCGGTGCTGAACGCCGAGGCGTACGTGCTGGGGGTCGGCGTCTCCGGCGCGCTCGACCCGGTGGTCGCGGCGGTCGGGGTCTCGGTCGGGCAGACGATCGGCAAGGTGGCGATGTTCCTGGCCGTGCGGTACCGGCCGGGCTACACCGCGAAGAAGGGGACGAAGGAACCCAAGGCGGTCGACCTGGACAGCCGCTGGGGACGGTTCGTGCAGTGGAACCGCGATCTGAGCAAGCGGCTGCTGGACGCGCTGAGCGACCGGCGCTGGGGCATCCCGGTGACGTTGCTCAGCGCATCGGTCGGGGTTCCCCCGCTGTACGGCGTGGCGCTGATCGCGGGCGCCAGCCGGATGGGCGTGGTGACGTTCAGCCTGTCCGTGCTGGCCGGGCGGCTGGCGCGCTTCGTGACGCTGGCTCTCGGCGTCGGTCTGTTCTGACGCCGAGAGCCAACGGAGGGACCGCGGCGGACGGGCCGCCGGCAGGATCAGCGGCAGACGAAGTTGACTGCCTGCTTCGGGTCGCCCTGGCCGGTGTAGTGGGCGGTCAGCGGGTAGGCGCAGAGGTTGCGCGTCGCGCCGTCAGCGGTTGCCGCAGGCAACGTCTTCGGCGCCTTGCCCTGCTCGACCCAGCTGACCAGCGCGGCCAGCGGATCGGTCGGCGCCGGCCCGACGCCACCGCCGCAGTGCTGCGCACCCGGCGCGAGGAACAGCCGGTAGAAGCTGTTCACGTCGCCGCCGACCGTGCGCTCGACCCGCTTGCGGTAGTCGACCGTGCCCTGCTGGAAGACCAGCTCGTCGTTGCCGCCGTGCCAGCTGAGCAACTTGCCGCCGGCTCGCTTGAACGCCGACAGGTCGGGGTTGTCGGTGCCGATCACGTGGTTGTACTGGACCCGCGACTGCAGGAACAGCCGCACGAACTCGGCGTACCCGATCGTCTTCGCGTCGTACTGCGGGTTCTGCTGCAGCCAGAACTTGATCCAGCTGTCCGCCACGATGAACGGCGCACCGGTCGAGCCGCCGGCGGCGTCGGCCGAGACCAGACCGCCGAACGGCGCGCCCCGGTTCAGCCCGTACCAGAGACCGCGCGGGCCGTCCCAGATCCGCCGGACCACGCGGGCGTCGGCGGCCGAGATCGTGACCGGCTCACCCTCGCACAGCACGGTCTGGCCGACCAGCGACTCCGGCGCGAAGTCGCACTTGCCGGGCTCGTCGATGACACCGTCGCGGACGCCGTCATCGGTGTCGCACGCGGCGACCGCGGCGGTGTTGAACGCCGCCAGCTCACAGCTGGTCGGGTACGTCTTCTCGGCGTTCATCACGACCGCGGGCCAGGCCGCGGCGACCGACCACCGGTCCCAGTTGATCGCCGGGGACTCCGCGAGGATGCCGTCGAAGTCGCCGGGGTACCGCTGCGCCTCGGAGTAGCCCTGGCGGCCGCCGGTCGAGCAGCCGTTCCAGTAGGTGTACGCCGCCGCGCGGCCGTAGTACGCCTGGGTGACGGCCTTGCCGACCTGGGCCAGCTCGTGCGGCGCGCGATAGGCGAAGTTGGTCAGCAGGGTCTTGTCGACGCTGCCGGCCGACGTGAGCGCCCAGCTGGGGATGATCGGCGACGGGCCGAGGCCGCCGTCCGTAGTGGCGACGGCGTAGCCGTTCTTCACGCCCGCGTAGAGCTTGGTGGTGAAGTCGCCGGCGTAGTACGCGCCACCGCCGACGGCCTGGAACCGGTGGTTCCAGTTCTGCGTGGGCAGCAGGACCTTGATCTTCACGTGGTCGGTGCCGTGGGTCAGCGTCACCGTGACGTCGCAGTGGGCCGGCACCCCCGGCACCGGCTGCGGCGCGGGGAACGGCGGGTCGGCCGGGAAGGTCACGTCGCCGGCCGGCTGATCGGTGGCCACGACGGACTCGATGCGGGCGCCGGCCGGAGCCGGGACCGAGAAGGTGGAGCAGGCCTGCGGCGCGGTCCGGGCGACCGGCTGCGTGGCCGAGCTGGCCGCGACGGGCACCAGCGCCGACAGCGGGACCACCGCTGCCAGGATCATCACAAGTCGTTTCATGCCTCCGATCGAAACAAGACCGCGGGCGGCGAACCAGGGACGATCGATCCCGTGATCCGGACCACATCGCCGATTTCTCGTCACCACACTAAGGGGTTACTCTGATCGTCAGTACCTTCTGCGTCAGACATCCCCGTGGCACCCGAAAGGATCGAGATGGACCGGGCCGTGCTCGCCGACTTCCTCCGGGCTCGCCGTCAGGCGCTGCAGCCCGAGGACGTCGGACTGCCGCGGTCGCGACGGCGCCGCGCCACCGGGCTGCGCCGCGAGGAGGTCGCCACCCTGGCCGGCATGTCCACCGACTACTACTGCCGCATCGAGCAGCAGCGCGGACCGCACCCGTCGGAGAAACTGCTCGCCGCGATCGCGACCGGTCTGCGGCTGTCACAGGCCGAGCGCGACCACCTGTTCCGGATCGCCGGCTACGCCCAGCCGCTGGAGGTCGAGGACCACAGCCGGCTCGCGCCCGGCGTCCGGCGCGTCTTCGAGCAGCTCGACGGATCACCGGCCGAGGTGATCAACCTGCTGACCGAGAAGGTCGTGCAGAACCGGTTGTCGACCGTGCTGTTCGGCGACCAGACCCGGTTCCCCGGGCTGCGGCGGGCGATGGCGTACCGGTGGTTCACCGATCCGGCCGCCGAACGCGCGCCGTTCCCGGTCGAGGACCACGCGCGGCACTCGCGCACGATCGTCGCCCACCTGTTGCTCGCCCACACCCAGAACAGGACCGAACCCCGGCTGGCCGCTTTGATCGGGTCGTTGCTGCACACCAGCCGCGAGTTCGAGGCGTTGTGGCACGAGCACCCGGTGACCGAGACCGATCCCGCACCACTGCTGGTCAACCACGCCGAAGTCGGCGACGTGCACCTGTACCGCGAGACGCTCTACAGCCCCGACCGCTCCCAGCACCTGGTCGTCTACACCACCGACCGAGGCAGCGAGAGCGAGCAGAAGCTGGAGTTCCTCTCGGCCGTGCGCTACGAGCTGATCTGAGGCTCAGGCGGTGAAGGTGCGGCCGGTGAGGCGTTCGTAGGCGTCGACATAGGCCGCGCGGGTGCGCTCGATCACCTCGTCGGACAGCGGCGGCGGAGCCTCGCCGGAGTTGCGGTCCCAACCCGACTCGAACTGCAGCCAGTCCCGCACCAGCTGCTTGTCGTACGACGGCTGCTGCCGGCCCGGCGACCACTGGTCGGCCGGCCAGAACCGGCTGGAGTCGGGCGTGAGCACCTCGTCGGCGAGCACGATCGTGCCGTCAGGGCGGGCCCCGAACTCGAACTTGGTGTCGGCCAGGATGATGCCCCGCTGCTCGGCCATCGCGTGCGCCCGGGCGTAGATCTCGAGAGTCAGGTCGCGCAGCCGGGCGGCCGTCTCGGCGCCCACGGTGGCCACCACCGCGTCGTACGAGACGTTCTCGTCGTGCTCGCCGAACGCGGCCTTGGCCGCGGGGGTGAAGATCGGCTCGTCGAGGCGCGAGCCCTCGACCAGTCCCGCACGCAGCGGGATGCCGCAGACCTCGCCGGTCGCGTTGTAGTCGAGCAGTCCGGAGCCGCTCAGGTAGCCACGGGCGACGCACTCGACCGGGAACATCTCCAGCTTCTCGCACACCACCGCGCGCCCGGCGACCTCGGCCGGGACGTCGGTCGAGACGATGTGGTTCGGCACGCCCAGCTGCTCGAACCACCACAGGCTCATCGCGGTGAGCACCTTGCCCTTGTCCGGGATCGGCGTCTCGAGGATCCAGTCGAACGCGCTGATCCGGTCGGTGGCGACCATCAGCAGGTCACCGGACTCGAGCTCGTACAGGTCCCGCACCTTGCCCGAGTGCAGGTGCTTGGCCCCGGGAATCTCAACCGCCTGCGGAAGTGTGCTCACGGGCCGATTCTTCCATCCGTCTCGGCCCGCTGGCACACCCGCCCGGTCAGCCGGACCGCCGCCGGGCCAGCAGTCCGGCGACCTTTCCGCCGGTCAGCAGCAAACCGTCGCGCACGGCTGCGGCGATCCGGCCGTCGAGCTGGCCGACCCGGCCGACGTTCCGCGAGACCCGGACCAGCTTCGTGGCGACCGGTCGGCGCTCGGCGTCGTACGAGGTCAGTGCGGCCGGGATCGCGGCCGGGCCGGTGACGTGCCGGACGAGCGCAGCGGCGTCCTCCATCGCCGTGCAGGCGCCGCGACCGAGGTTCGGCGTCATCGCGTGCGCGGCGTCGCCCAGCAGGGCGACATTGGCCTGGGCGAAGGGGACCAGCGGCAGCGGCAGGTCGTAGATGTCGTTCTGCAGCACGGCTTCCGGCTTGGTTGCCTCCAGCAACTCAGGGATCGGGTCGTGCCACTGATCGAAGGCCGACCAGACATCGCCCACGGCCCCGGCCGCCCGGTTCTCGGTCGCGTACCAGTAGTAGCGCCCATCGATCAGCCGCGCGAAGCCGAACCGGCGCCCGCGCCCCCAGGTCTCACCGCCGCCGTCCTCGAGCTCCACGTCCGCGATCCCCCGGTACGCCGCGTAGCCCGAGTACCGCGGTCCGGCGTACCGCGGATACAGCGCATCCCGTACGACGCTGCGCAATCCGTCGGCCGCGACCACCAGGTCCGCGCGCAACTCCTCCCCGCCGGCGCGCACGGCCCCGTCCGCGAAGCCGTCGACCGTGACGCCGGTCCGCACGGTCACCCCGGAACCGAACCCGCTGGTGATCAGCTCGTGCAACTGGGCCCGGTGGACCATGACCGGAAGCTCCAGCCCCAGCGCCGACGCCTTGACCACCCACTGCCCGTTCGGCCGCCGCATCCCCGCCGGCGCCGACACGACGGATGCCTTCTCGAGCCCGGTCACGCCGAGCTGTTGCAACGCCTTCACCGCCGACGGCCAGACCGAGATTCCGGCGCCGACCTCACCCAACTGCGGCGCGCGTTCCAGCACGGTCACCTGCCAGCCGGCCCGCCCGAGTCCGAGCGCCGTCGCCACCCCACCGATCCCCGCCCCCACCACGATCGCAGTCCTCATGCTCGTGACTCTACATCTGTAGAGGACGGGTGGGTAGAGTTGGCGCCGTGCCGAAAAGTCCTCCTCGTGGCGACGAGCGCCGCGCCGCGATCGCCGACGCCGCCATCCACCTGGTCGCCACCCGGGGTCTGCGCGGGCTGACCCACCGTGCGGTGGACACCGAGGCGGGCCTGCCGCCCGGCTCCACGTCGTACTACCTGCGGACCCGGGACGCCCTGCTCACCGCCTGCGTCAGCCGGATGCTCGAACGCGACCTGGCCGCTGCGCCGCCGGCCGTGGCCGACGCCGGGGGTTCGAGCGACGAGACCGCCGACTTGCTGAGTGGGATGGTGCTGCAGCTCATCCGGCACCGGGCCGAGGACCAGCTCGCGCGCTACGAGCTCTCCCTGGAAGCGAGCCGACGCCCCGAGGTGCTCGACGCGATCACCCACGGCGGCCGGGTCCTGCGCGAACACCTCGCCGGCATGCTCGCCCCGCTCGGCATCCGCGATCCCGAGCAGGCCGCCTGGCCGTTCGCCGCGATGCTCGACGGACTGCTCTGGGACCGCGTCGCCGGCGCCGGGCGGACGTTGTCCGCGGACGCCTTCGAGACCGCCGTACGCCGGGCCGTCCGCGCGCTGCTCGACGGCTTCCGGACGGACTGATTCCGGCGACAGGCGGCCTCCGGCGAAGCCGTCACTTCGTCTCTGACGCGGAAGTCGGCTACAGGCGATCGGTGAGGGTGACGAAGGTGAAGTAGGCAACGCCGACGACCATGCCGAGGTGACCGAGCAACGACAGGCCGGCGCCCGAGCCCCAGGCGTCGGCGGCCTTCTCCTCGGCGTGCCGGCCGCCGCTCGGCAACCAACGGGCCAGCAGCAACAATCCGATGATCGCCAGCAACCACCAGCCGGCCAGGGCTCCGAGCGCGATCTCCCGGCGAGCGGTGACCAAGGCAACGATCCAGGCCACCAACGTCAGCACGCCGACGATCGTGTGCAGCCGCAGCAGTGCCGAGGAGTATCCCGCGACACCGCTGGAGCGATTCTGCTCACCCGCGCTCTCACCACCGAGCCGGATCCGCGTCAGCAGGACGACAACCGCGCCGAGGGCAGTCAGGAACCAGGTGACGTTCGACCATTCCACGAGGTGTTCCTTACCCCACCGGGACCTGGACCGAACGCACGGCGTGCCGGTCCACCGGATGGACGGTGGACCGGCACGGGCCGTCTCGTCAAACTCCGTTGCTGGTCAGGTCGTAGATGGTGGTGCTGCCGACGGTCTGAGCCTGGAAGTTCTGCTCGACCCACGTGGAGATCTCGCTCGAGGTGCCGCCGCCGCGGCCGCCGAAGCCACCGCCGCCGGATCCGACGAAGTAGTGGATCCGCCCCTCGGCGACCAGTTGCTGGAACTCGGCCAGCGACGGAGCCGGGTCCGTGCCGTTGAAGCCGCCGATCGCCATCACCGGGACTTCCGCGGCGATCTGAAGTGGCGCGGCGCCGTTGGCGGTGACGGCGGCCGCGGCCCAGGTGTAGCTGCTCGCCCCCTGCTGCAGGAGTGCGATCACTTCGCTGGAGACTCCGCTGGTCCCGCCTCCGCCGAGGAATCCACCGGCGCCACCTCCCCGCATCCCGCCGCCTGTCGTCGCCCCCGGTCCGCCGGTTGCGTTGCCGGGTCCGCCCGGTCCGCCGTTCGCCAGACCGGGCGGAGGACCGCCCATGCCGCCTCGTCCTCCGAAGCCCCCCACGCTCGCGGGACCGGCCGTCGGAAGAGCACCGGCATGGGCCGAGTTGATGGTCGACACCGAGTACGCCGCCGGACCGGCCAGGGCAGTCAGCACCAACAGCGTCCCAGCGAACACCCCAGCCCGCCGCATCGCCGTACGCCGCAAAGCGAGCTCCGGCAGCAGCATCACGGCGCCTGCGGCCGCCACCCCGAGGACCAGCACGGTCCAGCGCAACCACGGCAGATAGCCCGTCGCGGACGTCAGCAGCTTGAAGCTCCACCCGGCGGTCAGCAAGATGCCACCGGCGAGCACCACCCGTGGCAACCACTCGGCTCGCCGCCGCCACAGCACCGTCGCGGCCGCGCCGATGAGTGCCGCGATCGCCGGCGCCAGCGCCACCATGTAGTAGCTGTGGATGATTCCCTGCATGTAACTGAAGACGAGCCCGGTGACCACGAGCCACCCGCCCCACAGGATCGCGAACGCGCGGGTCCGGTCGGTCCGCGCAGAACGACCTGCCGCCACCACCAGCACCACCGTCGCGATCAATGCCGCAGGCAACAACCACGCGATCTGCCCGGCGAACTCCGCACCGAACAACCGCTGCACCCCGGTCGCGCCACCCCAGCCAGGATTGCCGGTCCCGCCACCGACCGACCCGGCTTCGTTGCCGGTCAATCGCCCGAGACCGTTGTAGCCCAGCGTCAGTTCGAGAATGCTGTTCGTCTGCGACCCACCGACGTACGGGCGCGCCGAGGCCGGCAGCAGCTCGACGATCGCGATCCACCAGCCGGCGCCGACGATCATCGTGCCGAGGGCGATCAGGCTGTGGACGACCCGCTTCCCGAGCGCGGGCCGGCCGGCGATCAGGTACGCCAGCCCGAACGCCGGCAGCACCAGGAACGCCTGCAGCATCTTCGTCAGGAACCCGAACCCGACCAGCAGGCCCGCCAGCGCCATCCACCGCCACGCGAACCGCTCCGAGTCGATCGCCCGCGTCACGGCCCAGGCCGCGGCGACCAGCAGCAGCACCAGCAGCGCGTCCGGGTTGTTGAACCGGAACATCAGCACCGCCACCGGCGTCAGCGCGAGGATCCCGCCCGCCAGCAACGCCGCCGGAGCGGAGAACCACCGCCGGACCGAGACGTAGACGAACCCGACGCTCGCGACGCCCATCAACGCCTGCGGGACCAGCATGCTCCAGACGCCGAAGCCGAAGATCCGCCCGGACAGCCCCATCACCCACAACGAGGCCGGCGTCTTGTCCACCGTGATGAAGCTCGCCGCGTCGAACGACCCGAAGAACCAGGCCTTCCAGCTCGTCGATCCCGCCTGCACGGCGGCCGCGTAGTACTCGTTGGCGTAGCCGTTCTTCGACAACCCCCACAGATAGGCGATCGCGGTCAGGACCAGGAGTCCGCCGTACAGGGCGTTGTCCCGGCTGATCCGGTACGACGTGGCGACCGCGCGAGGTCTGGCAACGGGTTCGGTCAGGGTGCTCATCAGTGGCTCCGGGTCCGGTCGAGAACCGCTGGGGGTTCGAAGGTCGGCAGAGTGGGCGCCTCGTCGTCGAAGACCCAGCTTTGGAAGAGGCTGAACCGGACCACCGTCGCGGCCAGGTTGGCGATCGTCAGCACGGTGACCTCGACCGCCGTCGCCGGTACGGCGACCGCCGTGTGCAGCAGCCACAGCGACGATGCGGTCAGGCTCCAGCCGATGAAGAAGGTGACGAGGCCGCGCAGCTGATGCCGGCCCCGGTTCTGGATGCCGCGGACCCCGAAGGTGATGCGGCGGTTCAGCGCGGTGTTGCCGATCGCCGTCACCAGCAGGGCCAGTACGTTGGCGACCTGCGCCGGCATCGTCTGCCGCAGCAGCAGGTACAGCAAGGCATAGGCGATCGTGCTGAGTACGCCGACGCCCGCGAACCGCAGCACCCGCGCGGCGAGCGCCGTCCGGGGATCGGCGACGGCCGGACGCCCGAAGGCTCTCCGCACCGGATCCAGCGGGAGCCGTCCGAGCGTGCGGTGCAACCGGGCGATGCCGCGCAGGTCGTCGGCGACCGTCCGGGCGATCGCGACCCGCGAGTCGAGATCGTCGATCCAGTCGACCGGGACCTCGTGGATCCGCAGGCCGGACCGTTCGGCGAGCACCAGCAGCTCGGTGTCGAAGAACCAGCTGATGTCCTCGATCAGCGGCAGCAACGCCTCGGCCACGTCGCGCCGGATCGCCTTGAAGCCGCACTGCGCGTCCGAGAACCGCGTTCCAAGTGTTGCCTTGAGCAACAGGTTGTAACCGCGCGAGATGATCTCCCGCTTCGGCCGCCGGACCACTCGCGACCCGCGCGCCAGCCTGGTGCCGATCGCGACGTCGCTGTGGCCGGCCAGCAGCGGGGCGACCAGCGGGAGCAGGGCGTTCAGGTTCGTCGACAGGTCCACGTCCATGTACGCCAGGACTTCGGCCGTACTGCCGGACCAGACCTGTTTCAGCGCCCGGCCACGTCCCGGTTGCTCGATCCGCACGATCCGGACGCCGGACAGCTCCGCGCTGAGCAGCGATCCGATCTCGAAGGTGGCGTCGGTGCTTCCGTTGTCGGCGATGCAGACCTCGGCCGGAAACGGGAAGGCGGTGTCCAGGAAGTCCCGGAGCCGCCGGATGTTCGGGCCGAGGTCGTACTCCTCATTGCGAACGGGTACGACGATCTCGACCCGAGGATGACCTGAGTTCTGCATGCCACCCAGGCTGTCGGGCCAACCTGGGCCGGTCCCTGCACGGGGCTGGGAGTTGCCTGGGAATCAGGCCGTACGACGAAGCCAGAGCAGGCCGAGGATCGGCAGCACCAGCGGGACGAAGCCGTAGCCCTGACCGAAGTGCGACCAGACCGTCGCGTCCGGGAAGTCCTCCGGTACGGCGTAGCTGAACGCGCCGATGCCGACGACCCCGATCAGCTCGACGACGATCGCGACCGTCGCCACCCGCCGGGACAGGTTGGTTGCCTTGGCCAACGCGAAGGTCGCCAGGCAGTAGATGACCGCGGCAACGGCCGAGAGCAGGTACGCGATCGGAGCCCGGTCGAACTGGGTGGCGATCTGCACCGCGGCCCGCGCGGTCGCGGCGAGCGCGAAGACGCCGTACACCAGAATCAGGATGCGTCCCGGGCCGTGCCGCGTGGCGGCAGCCTCAGTCATCTCAGGCGACCCAGATCTCGTGCATCCGCAGCTCGAGCACCGGGATCACCAGACACGCGACGGCCAGCGCACCCGCGCCCCACCGGCTGCTCTCCGCCAACGCCCACAGGGCGCCGAGCGGCAGCACCAGCAGCGCGCCGATCAGGTAGCCGACGAAAAACGGTCCGGAGACGTCTCGCGAGGTCCCGGTCAGCTGCACGATCCCCACGACCAGCTGGGCGAGCAGTCCGACCTCGATCACGCCCAGTACGCCGAGCAGGGTCCAGTTGATCCGGCGGTCCAAAGCCGCCAGCACGATCGCGAACACCATCGCGACCAGCGACAGCCCGACAAGCGTCCAGGTGAGCGGTTGGTACACGAGCTAGAGGATGTCACCAGGCGCGTACGTCGCCGCGTCGGGGTAGCGCTTGGCGAGCTGGTCGATCTTGCCGACGACCGCGTTGACCTGCGCGACGGCCGCACCGGTGAAGCTGAGCGGCTCGCCGACGATGCCGACGATCTGCTCCTCGGTCAGGCCGAGCCGGCCGTCGGCGCCGAGGCGGTGGAACAGATCGTTGGCGGCCAGACCCTTGCGCAGGTCCAGCGCAGTCGCGACGGCGTGCTCCTTGATCACCTCGTGCGCGGTCTCCCGGCCGACGCCGTTCTTGACCGCGGCCATCAGAATCTTGGTGCTGGTCAGGAACGGCAGGTACCGCTCCAGCTCGCGGTCGACCACCGCCGGATACACCCCGAACTCGGCCAGCACGGTCAGGAACGTCTCGAACAACCCGTCCAGCGCGAAGAACGCGTCCGGCAGCGCGACCCGGCGTACCACGGAGCAGAAGACGTCGCCCTCGTTCCACTGGTTGCCGGCCAGCTCACCGGCCATCGACGCGTAGCCGCGCAGGATCACCGCGAGGCCGTTGACCCGCTCGCAGGACCGGGTGTTCATCTTGTGCGGCATCGCCGACGAGCCGACCTGGCCCTCCTTGAAGCCCTCGGTGACCAGCTCGTGCCCGGCCATCAGCCGGATCGTGGTCGCCAGGCTCGACGGGCCTGCCGCCAGCTGGACCAGCGCGGAGACGACCTCGTAGTCGAGCGACCGCGGGTAGACCTGGCCGACGCTGGTCAGCGTCCGGCGGAAGCCGAGGTGCTGGGCGACCTCCGACTCCAGGCCCGCGAGCATCTTGTCCTGCCCGCCGAAGAGGTCGAGCATGTCCTGCGACGTACCGACGGGGCCCTTGATGCCGCGCAGCGGGTAGCGGTCGATCAGCTCTTCCAGCCGGGCGATCGCGACCAGCAGCTCGTCGGCGGCCGAGGCGAACCGCTTGCCCAGCGTGGTCGCCTGCGCGGCGACGTTGTGCGAGCGGCCGGTCATCACCAGCGCGGCGTGCTCGGCGGCCTTCTGGCCGAGCTGCACCGCCGTCGCGACGGCGCGATCGCGGACCAGCTCCAGCCCGGCCCGGATCTGCAGCTGCTCGACGTTCTCGGTCAGGTCCCGGCTCGTCATGCCCTTGTGGATGTGCTCGTGCCCGGCGAGCGCGTTGAACTCCTCGATCCGCGCCTTCACGTCGTGCCGGGTCACCCGCTCCCGAGCCGCGATCGACTCCAGGTCGACCTGGTCCAGGACCCGCTGGTAGTCCTCGATGACGCCGTCCGGCACGTCCACGCCGAAGTCCTTCTGCGCGCTCAGCACCGCCAGCCACAACTGCCGCTCGAGCACGATCTTGTGCTCCGGTGACCACAGCTGGGCCATCGACAAGCTGGCGTAGCGCGACGCGAGAACGTTCGGGATCCGGGGCTTGCTGGAGTTCGGCACGCTGCCATTCTCCCTGGTCGGGCCCAGGTGCCGGGGTGGACCCCCACCACTCACCAAGTGACGCCCACCACCGATCAGGTCCTGGGCACCGACCGGCACTCAGCGTGAGAGCGGCCGTCCGGAAGGTGATCGCGGAGGTTGGTCGGTGGTGGGCGTCGGCTTGGTGAGTGGTGGGCGTCCACTCCCGGGCTGGGAGTCGTTCCCCGGCCGTTCACACCACGGCGGAAAGTCGTTGCGGCGACAGTGATCCGCTGGCCCGGCCCGCTCGCACGGCGGCCGACCCGAGGAGAAACCATGCAGGACCCGAGCGTCACCCCCGCCACACCGTGGACGCCCAGCCGGCGGCGTTTGCTGTGGTCCGGAGCCCTCGGCGCCGCCGCGCTCACGACGCTGTCGCCCGGCCCCGCCTCGGCGAGCACAACCGGTGCCGCGGCCGGGCACGGCCCGGTGCGTGGACCCTTCACCTTGGGCGTGGCGTCCGGTGATCCGCTGCCCGACCGGGTGGTGCTCTGGACCCGGCTCGCCCCGGAGCCGCTGGCCGAGGACGGCTCCGGCGGCATGCCGAACCGTCCGGTCCCGGTCCACTGGGAGATGTCCGAGGACGAGACGTTCCGCCGCGTCGTCGCCCGCGGCATGGAGCTGGCCCGCCCGGAGGAGGCCCACTCCGTCCACGTCGACGCCTCGGGACTCCAGCCGCGGACAACGTACTTCTACCGCTTCCGCGCCGGCGCCGAGCTGAGCCCGGTCGGCCGAACCAAGACCGCGCCTCGGCCGACGGACCGGCTGGACCGGTTCTCCTTCGCGTTCGCGAGCTGCCAGAACTACCCGGCCGGCTTCTACACGGCGTACCGGCATCTGGCGGCGGAAGACCTGGACCTGGTCGCGTTTCTCGGCGACTACCTCTACACCGGCGACGGTCAGGGCACGATCGGCCGCGGGTACGTGCCGGTCCGCGAGGTCCAGACGCTGCCCGACTACCGGGTCCGGCTGGCTCAGGTGAAGAGCGACGCCGATCTGCAGGCGGCGCACGCGGCGTTCCCGTGGCTGATGACGTTCGACGACCACGAGATCGCCAACAACTGGGCCGGTACCGACGTGGACCCGAACGTGCCGGTCGAGCAGTTCCTGGCCCGTCGCGCGGCCGGCTTCCAGGCGTACTACGAGCACATGCCCGTACGCCGTGCGCAGCGTCCGAGCGGACCCGACATCCAGTTCTACCGGCGGCTGACGTTCGGGGACCTGGTCGACTTCTACCTGCTGGACACCCGGCAGTACCGCAGCGACCAGGTCGGCCCGGCCCGCCGGTACGAGCCGGGCCGGACGATGCTCGGCGACGTCCAGGAGAAGTGGCTGACCGACGCCCTCGCCGGACCGACCGCGCGCTGGAACGTGCTGGCCCAGCAGGTGGTGTTCTCCCAGCGCGACTTCACCGTCGGTCCCGAGCAAGGCTTCAACGACGACTCGTGGGACAACTACCCGATCGCGCGCGACCGGCTGCGGGACCAGCTCGTCCACGCGGGCAATCCGGTGGTGCTGACCGGCGACGTGCACATGAACTACGTCTCGAACATCACCGCGGACTTCGACGACCCGGCCGCCGCGGTGGTCGGCACCGAGCTGGTCGGGACGTCGATCAGCTCGGGCGGCGACAGCGATCCCAACGCCGCCGGTGACGCCCGGCAGCTGGCCGAGAACCCGCATCTGAAGTTCATCAACCGCGAGCGCGGGTACGTCCGCAACGTCGTCACGCCGGCCGGGTGGACCGTGGACTTCCGGATCGTGGACTACGTGTCACGGCCCGGCGCTCCTGTGAGGACGCGGGCGAGCTTCCAGATCGACGACGGCCGCCCGGGAGCCCGCCGGGTCTGAGCAGACCCGGCGCTATCCGGGACCGGCCCCGGCTCGGGGGCGAGCCGGCCGGTCCTCGGAGCGCTCAGACGGTGATCTCGCCGCGGGCCGCCTTCAGCGCGATGTCGGTGCGGTGCTGCGAGCCCTTGATCCGGATCTGGCCGACACCGGCGTACGCGCGCTGGCGGGCCTCGTCGAGGTCCTTGCCGGTCGCGCTGACCGCGAGGACCCGGCCGCCGGCGGTGACGAGGTCGTCGCCGTCCTGGCTGGTGCCGGCGTGGAAGACGCGGACGCCGCCGGCTTCGGCCTGCTCGATGCCGGTGATCGCGTCGCCGCTGCGCGGTTTGGCCGGGTACTTCTTGGCCGCGACCACGACGGCGACCGCGGAGCCGTTCTTCCAAGCCAGCGGTTCGGCGTCGGCGAGCTTGCCGGTCGCCGCGGCGTACAGGACGCCGCCGAGCGGCGTCTTCAGCAGCGGCAGCAGCGCCTGGGTCTCGGGGTCACCGAAGCGGCAGTTGAACTCGATCACCCGGACGCCGCGGCTGGTCAGCGCCAGGCCGGCGTACAGCAGTCCGCTGAACGGCGTGCCGCGGCGGCGCATCTCGTCGACGGTCGGCTGGAGCACCTTCGCGGTGATCTCCTCGACCAGCTTTTCCGGTGCCCAGGGCAACGGTGTGTAGGCGCCCATGCCGCCGGTGTTCGGGCCCTCGTCGTGGTCGCCGAGCCGCTTGAAGTCCTGGGCCGGCTGCATCGGCAGCACCGTCGTCCCGTCGGTGATCGCGAACAGCGACACCTCCGGGCCGTCCAGGTACTCCTCGATCAGCACCTGCCCGCACTCGGCCGCGTGCGCCAGCGCCTCCTCGCGGTCGGACGTCACCACGACACCCTTACCGGCGGCCAGCGCGTCGTCCTTCACCACGTACGGCGGGCCGAACGCGTCGATCGCCTCGGCGGCCTGCTCGGGCGTCGTACAGACGTAGGCGCGGCCGGTCGGCACGCTCGCGGCGGCCATCACGTCCTTCGCGAAGGCCTTCGACCCCTCGAGCTGCGCCGCTTCCTTGGACGGGCCGAAAACCGCGATGCCGGCCGCGCGCAGCGGGTCGGCGAGTCCGGCCACCAGCGGCGCCTCCGGACCGACCACGACCAGGTCGGTGCCGAGCTCCTGGGCCAGCGCGACGACCGCGTCGTGGTCCGAAATGTCCACCGGGCGGCAAACGATCGTTTGCCCTTCGGACGCCGGCCGCAACGCGGCGATGCCAGGGTTACCCGGGGCCGCCACCACCTGCGTGACGTCGGGATCCTGACTCAGCGCCCAGACCAGTGCGTGCTCACGGCCGCCAGAGCCGATGACGAGAACCTTCACGGGCCATGAGCCTAGTGCACCTGTGCCCGCGTGGTTCCGGCTGCCCTGGGCGGGTGTCAGACTGCGCGTTACTGGAGGTACTCGATTGACTACAAGTTCCGCACCGGCGCCGCTGCGGCGCCGGCCCACCCCTGCGTCCTTGCTGTCCTGGCTGATGCTGGCCCCCTGCCTGGTGATCTTCGCGCTGTTCATCGTCTGGCCGCTGGGCAAGTCGATCTCGCTGTCGCTGCACGGCTCCGACCTGTTCGGCCGCCCCGACGCCTTCGTCGGGCTGCAGCACTACCGCGACATGCTGGGCTCGGCGGAGTTTCGCCACATCCTGTGGGTGACGTTCGCGTTCGTCCTGCTGACCGTGATCCCCGGCGTACTCGGCGGACTCGCGATCGTGCTGCTGCTCGAGCAGCACATCAAGGGGATCCGGATCTTCCGGACCGCCTTCGCGCTGCCGTTCGCGTTCTCGGTGGCCAGCGCGTCGGTCATCTTCGCGACCATCTACAACCCGGCGATCGGACTGGCCAACGGGCTGCTCGGCCGGTTCGGCGTGGACCGGATCGGCTGGCTGACCGACCCCGACTGGGCGCTGATCAGCGTCGCGATCACCACGGTCTGGATGAGCATCGGCTACAACGTGCTCGTGCTGTCGGCCGGCATCGGCGCGATCCCGCAGGAGATCAACGAGGCGGCCACCCTGGACGGCGCCGGCGGCTGGCGCGCGGCCCGATTCATCACCGTGCCGATGCTCGGCCCGCAGCTGTTCTTCCTGGTGGTGATCTCCACGATCCAGTCGTTGCAGGGCTTCGGCCAGATCAAGATCCTCACCCCCGAAGGCGGGCCCGAGCAGTCCACCAAAACGCTCGTCTACTCGATCTACCACACCGCGTTCGCGAACAACGCGAGCGACTTCGGCGCCGCGTCGGCGCAGGCGATCGTGCTGCTGGTCATCCTGCTGGCCTGCACGGCGATCCAGTTCGGCGTACTGGAAAGGCGGGTGCACTACAAGTGAGGCAGCTGACCGTGGGCCGCGTCGTCACCTACGCCGTACTGATCGTCGCCGCGCTGGCGGTGATCTTCCCGGTGTACTACGTGATCGCCGGCTCGATCATGTCACCCGGCCAGATCTCGGCGTACCCGCCGGACCTGTTCCCGCACGGCATCTTCACCGGCAACTACGAGGCGGCGTCGTCGTCCGGGACGCCGATCGGCCGGCAGTACCTGAACTCGATCCTGCAGACCTCGATCATCACCGTGTCCCAACTCGTCACCAGCGTGCTGGCGGCGTACGCGTTCGTGTTCATGAAGATGTGGGGCCGGACCGTGCTGTTCGGGCTCTTCCTGGCCACCTTGATGGTGCCGTGGGAGTCCATCGTGCTGCCGAACTACCTGACCATCACCAGCTGGGAGCTCGGCGGCGAACGGCTGACCGCGTCGTACGCCGGAACGATGATCGCGCTGGTGCTGCCGTTCCTGGCCAACGCGTTCGGGGTGTTCCTGCTGCGGCAGTCGTTCCTGCAGTTCCCGACCGAGCTGCGCGACGCGGCGACGATCGACGGCTGCGGGCACTGGCGGTTCCTGCGCCAGATCCTCGTTCCGCTGAACAAGCCGGCCCTGGCGGCGGTCGGGCTTTACGTCTTCCTGTCCGCGTGGAACCAGTTCTTCTGGCCGCTGCTGATCGGCGACTCGGCCGACCGCCGCACGCTGCAGATCGGCATCAGCCAGCTGAACGACGCCGAGGCCGCCGACCCCGGGCTGATCCTGGCCGGCGTCACCCTGTCCATCCTGCCCACCCTGGCCATCGTGATCTTCGGCCAGCGCTTCATCGTCCGCGGGCTGACCGCGGGCGCGATCCGATGAAAGAGGTACAAACCATGCGATCGATCCGACAACGGCGTACGGCGACCGCGGCGTCCCTGCTGGCGATGCTCGCCCTAGTGGCGGCCGGTTGCGGGAGCAGTGACTCCGGCGGCGGCGAGTCCGGCGGCGGGCAGGACGCGCCCGACGCGAGCGCGCTCGACAACGCGAGCGGCGTCACCAAGGTGACCTTCTGGCACGGCATGAAGGGCGCCAACGGCGAGGCCGTCGACAAGCTGGTGAAGGCGTTCAACGACAAGTTCACCGGCAAGATCGAGGTGCAGGCCGTCTATCAGGGCGACTACGACGACACGATCACGAAGTACAAGACCTCGGTGCAGCAGGGCAACACGCCCTCGGTCGTACAGATCTACGACATCGGCTCGCGGTTCATGATCGACTCCAAGCAGACCGTGCCGATCCAGAGCTTCGCCGACAAGGACGGCTACGCGCTGGACTCGATCGAGCCGAATATCGCGAACTACTACTCGATCGACTCACAACTCAACTCGATGCCGTTCAACACCTCGATGCCGCTGCTGTACATCAACAAGGAAGCCTTCGTGAAGGCCGGGCTCGACCCGAACAAGCCACCGTCGAACCTGGACGAGATCATGGCGGCCGCGAAGAAGCTGACCGTCAAGCAGGGCGGCAAGACCGTCCAGTACGGCTTCAACGCGGCGATCTACGGCTGGTTCGTCGAGCAGCTGATCGCGCAGTCCGGTACGACGTACTGCGACAACGACAACGGCCGCACGGACCTGGCCACCAAGGTCGAGTTCGACGGTGAGCAGGGCGTCAAGATCGCCACCTGGTACCAGCAGATGGTCAAGCAGGGCCTGATGCCGAACACCGGCAAGAAGACCGACGACGCCCAGGCCGTCTTCAAGTCCGGCACGTCGGCGATGCACCTGGAGTCGACCGGGGTGCTGCGCGGCTACCTCGACGCGGCCAAGGGCAAGTTCACCGTGCTGACCGCGCCGTTCCCGAAGCTGTCCGCCGACAGCACCGGCGGCCCGATCATCGGCGGCGCCTCCCTGTGGGTCAACGGCCCCGGCCACTCCGACGCCGAGAAGCGCGCGTCGTGGGAGTTCGTGAAGTTCGCGTCGACCCCCGAGCAGCAGGCCGCCTGGCACACCGGCACCGGCTACTTCCCGATCAACTCCAAGGCCCTCGACCTGCCCGAGGACAAGGCCTGGGTGGCGCAGTACCCGCAGTTCACCACCGCCATCACCCAACTCCACAACACCAAGCCGAGCAACGCGTCCTCCGGCTGCATCCTCGGCGTCATGCCCCAGGCCCGCAAGGCCTCCGAGGACGGCCTCGAAAAAGCAGTCCTCGGCACCGACCCGGCCGCCGCGATGAAGGCCGCCGCCGAATCCATCAAGCCCCAGATCGACCAGTACAACAAGACGGTCAAGAAGTAGTACGTCAGTTCTCGGCGGCCGGGGAGCGATCCGCTTCCCGGCCGCTGGTGCGTTCGGCGTCGGTCGGGCGGAGGCCCAGGCGGTGTTGTTCGGCCAGGACTATTCGTTGTTCGGTGGGGAGGTTTTCGTCGTCCAGGGCGCGGGGGCGGGGTTCGTCCTGGCGGCGGGGTGGTAGGTCGTCCTGGATGCGGGATGGTTGGTGCAGGGGGTCGATGGCTCGGCGGTCCAGGTTCTTCGCGTCGCTCTTGCGGGCGTACTCGTCGAAGAGCAGGCGTTTGTGTTCCTGGACCTCGCGGATTCGTTCGTCGACGCTGTCCTTGGCCAGGACGCGGTGGACCTGGACCGTGCGGATCTGGCCCATCCGGTGGGCTCTGGCGATCGCCTGTTCTTCGGCGCTCGGCTTCCAGTGCGGCTCGGCCAGGATGACGACCGAGGCCGCCTGCATGTTCAGGCCGACGCCGCCGGCTTCGATCTGGCAGAGCAGGACGGCGTGGCCGCGGGCGGCGGTGAACTCGTCGACGAGGCGTTGCCGTTCGGCCGGGCGGACCGCGCCGCGGATCGAGCCGGCGGTGGGGCAGGTTTGCTGGATCCGGTCCAGCACGCCGAGGAAGTAGGAGAAGACGATCACCTTGCGGCCGTCCTCGCCGGCCTCCTCGATGATCTCGCCGATCCGTTCCAGCTTGGCCGAGTCCTCGGCCTCGAAGGCGGCCTGGCGCATCTTCATCAAGTTGCCGGAACGCACCGCCGCGACGTACGCCGTCTGGTCGGCCTGGCTCGGCAGCACCCAGTCGTCGATCTCGATCTTGTCGGGCAGTTCGGTGAGCACGTCCTCCTGGTTGCGCCGCAGGTAGACCGGTGCGACGGCCCGGCGGAATTGCTTGGCTCCGGCAACGACATCGATTGCCGTCAGCCCCTTCACGGTTCCGGGCCGGAGGTGTTCGACCAGGTTGCGGAACTCGTCGACCCGGTTCTCCATCGGCGTACCGGTCAGGAACACCACCCGCTGCGCCGCCGCCACGGCCTCGGCGACGACCTGGGTCCGGCGGGCCTTCGGGTTCTTGACGTAGTGCGCCTCGTCGACGATCAGCAGCGCCTGGTCGTGGCCCTTCAGGATCTCGAGGCTGCCCAACGTCCCGAACGTCGTCACCGCGACCCCGCCGTCGCGCAGCCACCGGCGAGCGGCGCACTCGCGCTGAGCGCCGTGCAGGTTGTGGGCTTCCAGCCGGGTGTGCTTGGAGATCTCGTTGAGCCAGTTCATCTGGACGCTGGCCGGGCAAACCACGAGGAACCGCTGCTGCCCGCGGGCCGCGAGATGCGCCGCCGCGGCGAGGGCCTGGATCGTCTTGCCGAGCCCCATCTCGTCGCCGAGGATCGACCGTTCCTGGTGGATCAGGTACTGCGCGCCGAAGACCTGATACCCGCGCAGCGTCGACTTGATCAGCGACAGGTCCAGCGGAACGGCGGTGATCCGCTGCCGTAATTCCTCGGGGATGAAGCCCTGCGCCGCCTCGACCTCGACCTCGACTCCACTGACGGTCGACAGGGTCGCGTTCACCGCCGCGGCGTCGGCGGCGTACTCGTTCCAGAGCCGCTCGTCGGTATAGCCGGTGAGCGCGACCGACTGCTCGTGCCGGGTGAGCTCGCCCGCGAGCCAGGCCGTCCGGGGATGCCGGTCGATCGTCTCGAGCCGGCTCAGCGCCAGCAGCGCCGCCTGCTTCTTGTCCCGCCCCGAGAACCACATCGACAGCCGGCGCCGAGCCGGAGCCGCAGCGACCAGCCACTGCTGGGTGATGCCCGTCAGCTCCCGCACGGGCCCGATCAGCTGGGTGGCAGCCTGGTCCGCCCGCCGGATCGCGGTCAGCGTCGCCAGCAGGTCCCGCTGCTCGTTGTCCGGTCGGTCCGGCTGAAACCTGAACCGGGCCGACTTGGCGACGTCGGCCACGACAGCCCGGACCGCCTCGGTGATCTTCTCCGCGGTCTTCGGCCCGATCCCGGGCAGCGCGACGAGTTCGGCAGATGACACGCCGGCCAGCCGCCCGATGGTCCGGTAGCCGGCCCGCTCCAGCGTGGTGACGCGCTTGCCCATCACCTCCTGCAAGGCAGTGACCGGCAGGTTCTCCAGCTCGCTGCCGATCTGCCGCCGGGTCAGTACGGCGAGCTGCTGGCGGGCCTGCTCCCGCAGCGCCTCCGGCTTGCCGACCAGGGCCTCGGCGCGCGCCCGGAGTTCGTCGATCCGGCCGATCAGATCGCGCGCCGGCTTGCCGACGCTCGACCGCATCCGGTCCGCGTCCGGCGACTCCCCCTGATCGCTCACCGAGCCAGTCTGCCGCCTGTCACGCTGCGCGATCAACGGGTGGAGGATCAGTAGTGCCAGTAGTGCTTGCCGTCGGCGTTCCAGGTGACCGGGACGGTGGTGCGGTTGGTGAAGGCCATGCCCAGACCGCGAGCCAGCTCGACCGAGCGGGAGAGCTGGAGGGAGTACGGGTGCTTGTTGTCGTCCCACCACTGCTCGACCTGGGTGATGCATGTCTGCTTCGCGAACGACGGGTTGGAGCACGGGTGGGGCGGCAGCCACTTCTGGAGATGGCGGAAGTTGACCGAGGTCGAACTGCCCTTGATCGTGCCGGTGGCGTCGAGGCAGTAGCCGGCGGCGGGGATCGTCCACTTGACGTAGTGCTGGCGGCCGTCCGCTGACGGAAGCGGCTGCAGGTCAGCGCACGTGGCGTCGCCGATCTTCTCGGTGGTGACGCGCTGGATCTGGGTCAGCGGGCGACCGACGCCGTCGTTGTAGCCGTCGAGCAGGACCCAGTCGCCTTCACGCACGAACCGCTCGGCCGACTTCGGCGGCCAGGCCTTCGGGTCACCCCAGGAGATGTCCGAGGTGGTCGCGCTCGACGGGGTCCAGGACCACTGGCCGGCCGCCGTACCGCCGGCCCAGTACTGACCGGCGGAGCGCTCGAACATCAGCGAGTACTGACCGTAGTTCTCCACCGGCGCCGCGGCCGCGGGCTGGGCACCGCAGACCAGTGTCGCGAGCAGGACCGCGAACATGTTCCGCATGACCACTCACAGTAGTGCTGTTCAGGAACCCCACCCGGGATTAGGGTCCAGAAAAGTCCGAACCGAGGAGTCGACATGCCGGATCCTGTCAGCCACACCCTCGACGTCCCCGGGGCCGTCCTGACCTACGACGTCCGCGGCGATCTCGCCGACCGTACGCAGCCGGTGCTGCTGCTGATCGGATCGCCGATGGGCGCGAGCGGATTCCCCACGCTGGCGTCGCACTTCACCGACCGTACGGTCGTCACCTACGACCCGCGCGGCGTCGAGCGCAGCAAGCGCACCGACGGCAGCGGCGAGCTCTCGCCCGAGCAGCACGCGGACGACCTCGCGGCGCTGATCGAGACACTCGAAGCCGGCCCGGTCGACGTGTTCGCGAGCAGCGGCGGCGCGGTCAACGCGCTGGCCCTGGTCGCCCGCCGCCCCGAGTTGGTCCGCCGAGTCGTCGCGCACGAGCCGCCGCTGGCCGGGCTCGTCCCGGACGCCGAGTACGCGCTGGCCGCGTGCGAGGACATCTACCAGACCTACCAGCGCGACGGCATGGGCCCGGCGATGGCGAAGTTCATCGCGATCACCCAGTACGACGGGGAGATCCCGGCCGACTACACCAGCCAGCCGGCCCCCGACCCGGCGATGTTCGGCCTGCCGACCGAGGACGACGGCAGCCGCGACGACGCGCTGCTCGGGCAGAACCTGCGCGGCTGTACGTCGTACCAGCCGGACGTGGACGCGCTCGCGAAGTCCGCCGACCGGCTGGTGATCGCCGTCGGGGAGGAGTCCAGCCGTCAGCTGGCCCGGCGTGGTGGCGAGGCGATCGCGCAGCGGCTCGGGCTGACGCCGGTCGTCTTCCCGAGCAACCACGGCGGCTTCCTCGGCGACGAGTACGGCATGCCGGGCAAGCCCGAGGAGTTCGCCGGCAAGCTGCGCGAGGTCCTGGACGCCTGAAAAGCCGGACGTGCACCACTGACCAACCGCCTCCGCACCCGCTCGGTCAGGCGTGGCGACGACCTGCGGAACGCGTTCTGACGGGGTTGGTGGGTGGTGCACGTCCGCTGATCTGGTTAGCTGGTGGCTATGACTGACAAGCCTGAGATCGACTTTCCGGACGGCCCGCCGCCGGCGGATCTGGAGATCACCGACATCACCGAGGGCGACGGCGCCGAGGCCAAGGCCGGTTCGCGGGTGAACGTGCACTACGTGGGCGTGGCCCACTCCACCGGCGAGGAGTTCGACGCGTCGTACAACCGGGGCGCGCCGCTGGGCTTCCAGCTCGGCGTCGGCCAGGTCATCCAGGGCTGGGACACCGGCGTCCAGGGCATGAAGGTGGGCGGCCGCCGCAAGCTGGTCATCCCGCCGCACCTGGCCTACGGCGACCGCGGCGCGGGCAGCGCGATCAAGCCCGGCGAGACCCTGATCTTCGTGGTCGACCTGATCAGCGTCAGCTGACCTCCTGCTCTCCGGCCCCCGGGTGCGTCACAATCGACGCAGCCGGGGGCCTTTTGCGTAGTCGTACTCATCCGCCCAGCCGCCCGGACAGGTTTGACTGGGAGGCATGACGACGATGGTTGCCACCACCGATCCGGTGACCCGGACCGCCGGCTGGACCCGGTACGCCGCGCCGGCGGCCAAGGCGGCCCTGTTCGTGTTGTTGCTGACGGCCCTGATCTGGCCGGACATGAGCGGCATCAAGGGCAAGGCGTCGACCGCCCGGCTGATCGTCTACCCGCTCGGTACGATGGTGCTGCCGTTGTGGTGGTGGGCCTACGGGCGGACCCGGTCCAAGTTGCACCGGACGTTCCCGTGGACGGCCGACCTGCTGATCACGCTGCCCTGGCTGATCGACCTGATCGGCAACCGGCTGAACCTGTTCGACACGGTCAGCTGGTGGGACGACGCGATGCACTTCGTGCTCTGGGGATTCCTCACCGCCGGTGTCCTGCTGGCGTTCGCCCCGCGTCCGCTGTCGCGCGGGCTGACCGCCTTCGTGGCCCTCGGGTTCG
The DNA here is from genome assembly GCF_050942265.1 of Kribbella sp. CA-253562. Lineage (GTDB taxonomy): Bacteria > Actinomycetota > Actinomycetes > Propionibacteriales > Kribbellaceae > Kribbella. The sequence goes on from NZ_CP192049.1 coordinate 8,179,944, forward strand.
GCGCCACGGCCGCGGTGGTGTGGGAGGTCGGCGAGTACTACGCGTTCATCCGCCACTCCAGCGAGCTGCAGACGGCGTACACCGACACGCTCGGCGACCTGGCGCTGGGCACGCTCGGCGCCCTGGTGGCCGGCCTGGTCCTCCACCAATCCCGCCTCCGCCGCCGCCGCCCCCATTTGGACGGTTAACCAGGGAACTTGTGGGTTCGCCGGCCGCATGCACGGGAAGAACCCACAACCACCTGGGTCAACCGTCCAAATGGCGCTCGCCGATGCCGCGGTGAACGAGTCAGCGGTCGGTCGGCCGGCAGACGTTGCTGGCCAGGGCGCTCGCGGCCAGCGCCTTCGCCGCGGGGTTCGGCTCGGAGCGGGCCGGTTCCACCGGAGCGTTCTCGGCCGCGGCCGTCGGCACTGTGTCCTGCACCGCGGACGGGCTGGTCTCGCGGGTGGTGTGGCGGCCGATCGGGACGACCATCGGGGTGCCGGCGACCGGGTCGGGCACGATCTTCACCGCCAGGCCGAAGACGTCCTCGACGATCTGCTCGGTGATCACCTCGCGGGGATCGCCCTCGCAGACGATGTCGCCGTCCTTCATCGCGATCAGGTGGTCGGCGAAGCGGCAGGCCTGGTTCAGGTCGTGCAGGACCAGGACGATGGTCCGGTCGTCGCGCTTGTTCAGGTCGACCAGCAGGTCGAGCACCTCGAACTGGTGGGTCAGGTCGAGGAACGTGGTCGGCTCGTCGAGCAGCAGGATGTTGGTCTCCTGGGCCAGTGCCATCGCGATCCAGACCCGCTGGCGCTGACCGCCGGACAGTTCGTCGATCGGCCGGTCGGCGATCTCCAGGACGTCGGTCGAGATCATCGCGGCGGCGACCGCCTCGTCGTCGGCCTTGGTCCACTGCCGGATCCAGCCCTGGTGCGGGTACCGTCCGCGCCCGACCAGGTCGGCGACCGTGATGCCCTCCGGCGCCGTCGGCGACTGCGGCAGCAGACCGAGCTTGGTCGCGACCTCCCGCGTCGACACCTGCTGGATGCTCTTGCCGTCCAGCATCACGGCGCCCTTCGACGGCTTCAGCAGCCGGGCCAGCGTCTTGAGCAGCGTCGACTTGCCGCACGCGTTGGCGCCGACGATCACCGTGATCTTGCCGGTCGGGATGCGCACCGACAGGTCGTGGATGATCTCGCGCTGGTCGTAGCCGACCGCGAGCTGCTCGGCCGCAAGACTGTGCTCCACAGAGTTCTCCATCTCTCAGCCACCACTCCCGACCCGGTTCGACCGGGCCAGCAGGAACATCAAGTACGGCGCACCGACCACACCAGTGACCACACCGACCGGCAGTTGGGTGTCGCCGAAGGCGTGCTGCGCGATCAGGTCCGACAGCGCCACCACCAGCGCGCCGATCAACGCCGACGCGATCATCGCCGGACCGGGCGACCGGGTCAGCCTGCGCGCGATCGGCGGCGCCACGAACGCGACAAAGCCGATCGGTCCGGCCGCCGCAGTAGCGACCGCGGCCATCAGGACCGCGATCACGATCAGCCCGAGCCGCGAGCCCTCGACCCGCAGCCCCAGCCCGTACGCCGTCTCGTCGCCCAACTGCAGGATCCGCAGCCGGTGCACCAGCACCACCACGAACGGCGCCAGCACCACGAGCGTGATCGCCACCGTGCGAACGTGCGACCAGTCCCGCCCGTTCAGGCTGCCGGTCAGCCAGATCAGTGCCTGCTGCGCGACCTCGACCCGCGCCTTGGTCAGCAGGTACGACGTGACGCTGGTGGCGATCGCGCCGATTCCGATGCCGACCAGGATCAGCCGGTAGCTCGATACCCCGCGGCGCCAGGCCAGCACGTACATCGTGAACGCCGTCAGCAGCGCGCCGGCGATCGCCATCGCGGCCACGGCCGGACCGGTCAGCCCGAGCGTGACGATCGCGAACACCGCGAACGCGCTCGCGCCGTACGTGACGCCGATGATGTCCGGGCTGGCCAGCGGGTTGCGGGCAATGCTCTGGAAGATCGCGCCGGACATGCCGAGCGCGGCACCGACCAGCAGCGCGGTCAGCGCCCGCGGCAGGCGGAGCCGGTTCACGATGAACTCGGTCGCCTTGTCGCCCTGGCCGAACAGCGTCTTGACCACGTCGACGACCGGGATCTTGAAGTCGCCGAGCGACAGCGAGACGCAGAACGCGACGAACACCAGGGCGGCGACCACGACCGTGACGACGACGTTGCGCGCGTGGCGGACCGTGCGGGCCCGGGTGATCACCTCGGCGGGGGTCAGGTCCGGCGTACGGTCGGTGAGCTGGGTCATCACAGATCAGCCAGCTTCCGGCGGCGGACCAGGGCGATGAAGAACGGCGCACCGATGACGGCCGTGACGATGCCGACCTGGAGCTCGCCGGGCTGGGCGACGACTCGGCCGAGTACGTCCGAGCCGAGCAGCAGGATCGGGGCCAGCAGCATCGAGTACGGCAGGATCCAGCGGTAGTCCGGGCCGGTGATCAGGCGGGCGACGTGCGGGATCGTGAGGCCGATGAAGCCGATCGGCCCGGCGGCGGCAGTGGCCGCGCCGCAGAGCAGGACGACGGTGACAGCGGTGAACACCCGGGTCAGGCCGACTCGCTGACCGAGCGAGCGGGCCACGTCGTCGCCGAGCGACAACGCGTTCAGCAGGCGGCCGGAGACCAGGGCCAGCACGATCCCGATCAGGATGAACGGCGCGACCTGCTCGGCGATGTCCGAGCCACGGCCGGCCAGCGAGCCGACCGACCAGAACCGGAACTGGTCGAAGGTGTCCACGTCGCCGATCAGCAGCGCGGTGGTCAGCGAACCGAGCATCGCGGTCATCGCGGCTCCCGCCAGCGCGAGCTTGACCGGGGTCGCGCCCTCCCGGCCGAGCGATCCGAGCGTGTAGACCGCGACCGAGGCGGCGGCCGCACCGGCGAAGGCCAGCCACACGTACGCCGTCAGGCTGGTCAGCCCGAACCAGTAGATGCCACCGACAACGAAGAGCGCGGCGCCGCCGTTCACGCCGAGGATGCCGGGATCGGCCAGCGGGTTGCGGGTCACGCCCTGCATCAGCGCGCCGGACAGTCCGAGCGCCGCGCCGACCAGCAAACCGATCAGTGTCCTCGGCACCCGCAGGGAGTGGACGATCACGTGGTCGGTGTTCGTCTCGTCGTAGTGGCGCAGGGCGTCGAGCACCGTGCCGAGCGGGATCTGTTTCGACCCGACGGCGATGCTGAGCAGGCAGACCACCAGCAGGAGCGCGACCGCCGCCAGCAGCCCGGCGACCAGGGTGGTCCGGCGGGCGGGCGAGCGCCGCGGTACGGCGTTCGGGCTGGTGGTGGCCGGCCTGGTGACGGCGGCAGGCGGCGAGGTCATTGGACTTTTGGGATCCTCTTAGGTAAGGCTTACCTCTAGACGCCTCAGAATAGCCCGCTCGCCACCGGGACGCACCTGGGGACCCCTGCTTTGTCACTACTTTCCCTGCGGAGACCCTGCGATGACCACAGTGCTCGAGCGGCCCATCACGTTCGACTCCGTTCGCGTGACGGTGGCGGCGATCGAGGATCTGAGCCCGCACCTGCGCCGGGTGACGTTCGTCGCACCGCGCCTCGCGGACGTCGTACCGGCCGGGCCGGACCAGCGGATCAAGGTGCTGCTCAGCCCGCCGAACGGCAGCGCGCTCACGCTGCCGAGCGGCCCGGACTGGTACGCCGAGTGGTGCGCGACGCCGGAGGACGAGCGGTTCGTGATGCGCACGTACACGATCCGCGCGGTCCGGCCCGAGGTCGCCGAGCTGGACGTCGAGTTCGTGCTGCACGGCGTGAACGGTCCGGCCTCCGCCTGGGTCAGCGCGGCCGAGATCGGTGACGAGATCGGGCTGATCGTGCCGTTCGAGGTGGACACCACCAGCACGAAGGGCCTGCTGCAGTCCGGCGTCGACTACGTGCCGCCGGCTACCAGCCGGAACCGGATCCTGGTCGCCGACGAGACCGCCCTGCCCGCCCTCGCGGCGATCCTCGAGCAGCTGCCCGCCGGGGTGCACGCGACGGTCTTCGTCCAGGTCCCCGACCCGCGCGACATCCGCCCGCTGCCGACCGCCGGCACCGTCGACCTGACCTGGATCACTCCGGCCGGCGACGGCCCGAAGTCGTTGCCTGAGGCCCTTAAATTGGCAACCCTCCCGTACGACGCCGACTACGCCTGGGTGGCGGGCGAATCCAGCATGATCAAGGCCGTCCGCCGGCACCTGGTCGACACGGCCGGCCTGGCCAAGCAGTGCATCTCCTTCCAGGGCTACTGGAAGCGCGGCGAAGCGCAGGTCTGAGCAGTCACGTGCCCCGGAGAACCAGGTGGGTCTCCGGGGCTCGAAGCTGGTGGACTAGCTCGGGTTCTCCGCGTGGGTGAGGGTTTCCCAGGCGACGAAGAGGTTGTTGGAGCCGGCCGGGCGGCGGGACTCGGTGAGCGCCTGGGTGTTGGACATCGCGATGCCCAGGCGGGTGTGCAGGCCGTTGTAGCCGACTTCGGTGATCGGACCGAGTCCGCGCTTCAACGTGCCGTTGCACAGCCAGGACGGGACCGGCTCCAGGTTCCGCTCCCAGCGGGACTGGAAACCGAGCGCCTGGCGCAGCCGCTCACCGAACTCGGGATAGAGGTTCTCGCCCTGGATGTACGAGGTCTCCATCACGTGCGAGATCGCCGAGATGCCGTAGCCGGTGTGCACGAAGTCGCGGCAGGTCTCCTGGGTCAGGCCGGTGACGAAGGTGCTCTGACCCTGCCAGTAGTTGACGATCTTCTCGCGGGTGTCGAGATTCTGGCTCGGCTTGGTCCGCGGTAGCGGGCCGTCGGACTCCAGGTAGACGAACGCGGGCGTCCGGACCCGGAACAGCGCGATCGCCTTGTCGTACACGGCCTTGTCGTCCAGGAACACCCCGATGCCCTGGATCGCCTCGGTCATGCTCAGCTCCCAGTTGCCGTTGGAGTTGGAGCCGTTGATGATCTCGGGCAGGTACACGGTGCGCAGCATCGTGGCGAACCGGGCCTGGTTCGGCCAGTTGCCGTAGGCATGCTTGATGATCTCGGCCGCCTTCGGCCACGACGACGCGGCCCACGCCGTCTGCAGCGGCGCGTTGCTGTTGGTGTGGTCGCGGATCGTGGCCGACCACGCGTCCATCAGCTGGATCGCCTTCTGGGCATAACGATCGTCACGGGTGATGTACCAGATCAAAGCGTCGGTGTACGCCGCGATCGCGTCCTCGCGCTCGTCGGTGCAGCCGTAGTTCGGGTTCGAGTACGAGCCGCACTCGACCACCGCGCGCGGTTTCGCGGTGCGGGTCAGCGAGGCGTACGCGCTGTTCTTCGCCTGGTTGAAGGCGTTCGTCCACGGCTGGGCGCCGGCCTGCACCTTGGCCCGGACGAAGTCGAGCTGCGGCCTGCTGACCCCGACGCCGGGGTGGGTGAACGTGCCGGGCGCCAGGACGGCGGACGGCGTCTGGTGCGCGGCGGGTTCGGCCTTCGGGGCCGCGACGGCTGGACTGCTGAGAGTGCCTGCGACCAGGGCGGCACAGGCCGCGGCCAGCAGGATCGGCTTCTTGCGCATGGGCGGATGTCCTGTTCTCCGGGGGCGGTAGGACACTGCGATTCCCCCACTACCGCAGGGTCTTTTCGAAAGTTTGACGACGCAGGGTGAACGCGTCAATATCCAAAGCCGAAGAAACTTCACTGTGGAACAAAACTCTGGTTTGTCCCACTCCGCTGGAACGAAGTGCGGTCTTGTCCCATGAAAAGACGCCAGTTCCTCGACCTCGGAACCGACGCCCTGGCCGCCCCGGGACTACCCTCCGGCGAATGGTTGCTAGCAGCAAGGCGACGACTGGCGGTGTTTCTGCTGCGCCACGGCGTACGCCATCCGCACCGGATTGGTGCCTTCGGCAACTTACCGGACGCCGGCGAAGGCGTGGAACAGGATGGTGGCGACAGCTCGCCACTCTGACCAGTTGAGCCCCCGGACGCGCGCTAGTGGGCGTGACCGGCCAGGTGCTCGGCGCGCAGGCCGGCCGCCTCGAGGACGAGGGCGGCCATCTGTACGCCGACGCCGCGCAGCGGCTGGGACCGTACGACGCTGCGCGAGCTGGCGCCGTCGAAAACCATCGTGAGCTGGATGGCCGCGGTGTCCGGGTCGTCGGCGCCGCCGCGGATCAGCTCGGCGCGGAAGAAGTCGGTCAGGGCCTGCTTGAAGTGGCGGGCCACGACGCTGCCCGGGTGCTCGGGGTTCTTGAGTTCGATGGCGGTGGCAACGAACGGGCAGCCGTAGTAGTCGTCATGGGCGGCCAGCTCGTCCTGGCGCTCGAAGACGGCCAGGATCCGGTCGCGCGGCGGGCGCTCGTCGTCGGGGCTGGGCAGCAGCAGGGCGTTGTAGTACGGCCCGCGAGCGGCGAGGCTCTCCGCGATCACCTCGTCCTTGGAGCGGAACAGCTGGTACATCGACTTCTTCGACACCCCGGCGGCCTTGCAGAGTGCGTCCACACCGATGTTGACGCCGTCGCGGTAGAACAGTTCGCTCGCAGCCTCCAGCAGCCGCTCGCGGGATGTCGCCTGGCTCTTCATACGTCGAGCGTACCGGCTCGTTTTGGCGAAGGAAACCGATCGGTGTATCTTTGAGCGAAACAGACCAGTTTCCTCTCTTCGACCGGAGCTCCCCCATGACTTCACTGCACGGCGCCGTCGTCCTCGTCACCGGTGGCAACCGCGGTATCGGCAAGGCGGTCGTCGACGACCTGCTCGGCCGCGGCGCCGCCAAGATCTACGCCACCGCGCGCAAGCCCGAGCCGAGCACCGATCCGCGCGTCGTCCCGGTGCCACTTGAGGTCACCGACCAGGCCTCGATCGACGCCCTGGTGAAAGCCGCGCCCGACGTCACCGTCCTGGTCAACAACGCCGGCTGGGACATCCCCGGCAACACCTACCTGGAGACGCCGCTGGACGACCTGCGGCACCTGATGGAGGTCAACTTCTTCGGCCCGCTGGCGGTGACCCGCGCCTTCGTCCCGGTGATCGAGCGCAACGGCGGCGGCCACATCCTGAACATGCTGTCGGGCCTGTCCTGGGTGGCCTATCACGGCGCGTACTCCGCGACGAAGGCCGCGTTCATGCTGCAGACCAACGCGGTGCGGCTCGAACTGCTCGGCAAGGGCATCGGCGTCACCGGCCTGCACATGGGCTACGTCGACACCGACCTGACCAGCGCGATCACCGCCCCGAAGGAGAAGCCGGCCGACATCGCCAAGGCCGCGCTCGACGGCGTGGAGTCCGGCGCCCACGAGGTGCTCGCCGACACCACCGCCCGCGGCGCCAAGCAGGCCGCCTCGGCCGACCTGACCGACGTGTACGCCCAGCTCAAGGGCTAGTTCTTCAGCTCCCGCGCCCAGGCCGTCACCTCGAGCTTGCCGGTGGTGCCGAGATCGGTCACCACCGGCCAGACGGCCTGGACCTCGCCTGTGCGCGCCGCGACGCGCAGGAACTGCCCGGTCTGCGGATCGGCGCCGTCCGCCACAGTGTTGCTCCAGGCAACAACCGCCCGAGCGGTCTGCCCCTTGCTCAGCCGCACTCGCTTCGGTCCCGGGTCGATCGCCATGTACGACGACTCGTGCGCGACCACGGTCCCGAGCGGCTTGCGCCAGTAGTCCAGGACGGCGACGTCCGGATACCCGTTGAGCGTGAGCGTCTTCGGCCGGCAGTTCGTCACGGTGAGCACGACCGCGCGATGCCCGAGCGCCGCCTCGACCGGGCCGACGGTGACCTGCGCCCCGGACGCAGGGCACACCTTCGGCGGCGGAGTCGGAATCGGCCCACCGGTCGCCTTCCCCGTCGGCACCGGCGTCGCGGGCGGCGGGCCACCCCGGCTCGCCACCTCGGTCCCACACCCGGCGACCAGCAGCACGATCAGCACCACAGCAAGCCTCACCCTCGCGAACCTACGTCAGGTCGGGTTCCCAGCCCGTCACCAACGCGGTGACCCTGGCTCGACGGCCGCGCCGAGCGCACCTGATCGCCGTACGAGGTGACCAGGTCGGACAGCTGCTCGGGCCGGCGAGCCGTGGCGACCACCTGGTGACCGGCGGCCAGGGCCGCCTGGGCGATCTCGCGGCCCAGACCGCGCGAGCTTCCGGTGACGAGAAAGACCTGCTGCTTCATCGTGCGGGTGGACCGGATCGCCGCCGAATCCGGCTCGAACAACGCAGATCTACCACTACTTCGGCAGCAAGGACGGCCTGTTCGACGCGGTCTTCAACGAGATCGTCGAGCACACGGTGAGCGCCACCCCGATCGACCCGACCGACCTGCCCGAGTACGCCGGCCGCCTGTTCGACGGCTACGAGCAGCACCCCGAGATCCAGCGGCTCGCGACCTGGTACCGGCTGGAGCGCGCCGGCACGAACGCGCCGCTGGACAAGATCATCGAGAGCAACCGGCACAAGACCGAAGCGATCGCGAAGGCTCAGCGCGACGGGCTGCTGCCCACCAAGTACGAGCCGATCGTGCTGCTCAGCCTCGTCATCCACCAGGCCACTTTGTGGGCGAGCATGACGCCGGAGTACGCCGCCCTCGGCGAGCAGAAGTCGTCGGCCGATCGGCGCAAGGTCGTCACCGAGGCGGTCGCGGCGCTGCTGCGGGGCTGAGCCGACACGCGTCGGCAGGAATTTCGCAGAGATCTTGCATAAAATGGCTGGGTGATCGATGTCGTCGCTGTACTCCGTCCGGAAGATGTAGTCGTCGATTTCCTGTCCGTGCTCGACCCCGCCCGTGGTCGCGAGGTCCACCTGCTCGTCGCCGATCGCGGCGCCTATCTGAAGCTGCCGGTGGGTGTTCCCCTGGCCGGCCGGCTGGCTCCACTCGCCGATCTGCTCGCCGGTTCCGCGGACGGCGCCAAGCCGTACTCCCCCGGTGCCGCCGCCGACGCGATCGCCCTGGAGACCGGTGACGTCGAGGCCACCGTCTGGACCCACAACCCGGCCGACCGACGGGAACGCCGTGGCCGCTGGGGTCTTGAGCTGGCCGATCTCGTACGCCGTGCTCCGGTGCTGCACGCGGTGGGTGACGCGCACTGGTTCCAGTGGATCACCGACGTCGACGAGCGGCTGAGCCCGTCGCTGATCGAGAGCAAGCTCGACTTCGTCAACACGCACGGCACCGAGCTGCTGAGCCTGGACGAGCAGGACGACGACGCGCTGCTCACCTCGAGGGTCCACTCGGTCGAGCGGTTCTTCGGCTCGACTCCGGACGAGCGGGCCCGGCTGTACGCGGTGATGGGCGGCAGGGGCGAGCACGCCGCGCTGGTGTCCGACCCCTGGGAGTTCGCGACGTCGCCGTACGAGGTGGAGCGGCTGGACGCGGTGCTGGACTGGGTGCGGTCGCACCTGGACCCGGCGGCCGGGCGGGTGATCGAGGTGGGTGCTTGCGAGGGTGCGCTGACCCGGCGGCTCCTGGCCGAGGGCTATTCGGTCGACGCCACCGAGCCGAACCAGGCCTTCCTGGAGCGCCTCCGCGCGCTGACAGTGACTGGGCCAGGCGACCTGCGGGTGCACCCGCACAGCTACGAGGACCTGACGACCACTCGGCGGCTCACCGGCTCGGCGTACCTGCTGATCGAGTTGCTGTACTACGAGCAGGACCTGGCGTTGCTGGACCGGTTCCCGACCGATCGGCTGTTCGTGGCGATGGACCCGACGAAGCTGGCGGCGCAGTCCTGGCCGTCCGGCTGGAGTGTCGAGGAGCAGGTCGAGCTGGCCGGGCCGCGGTTCGAGCCGGTCGTCAGCGGCCGGGCCCACCTGCGCAAACGCGGCAGCCGCGGTGTACTGCTCCGGCGGCGCTGATCAGCTGACGTACAGGTCGCGGTCGCGGGTGTACTCCATCGAGGCGGCGATCCGGTCGGCCAGCTCAGGCGACAACTCGCGCTCGACGATCCGCAGGGCCAGGTCGATGCCGGCCGTGATGCCGCCGGCGGTGACCAGCGTGCCGTCGTCGACGACCCGGTTCTTCTTCAGGTCCGGCCCGTACGCCGTGAACTCCTCCCAGGCGTTGCGGTTCGTGGTGGCCGGCCGGCCCTTCACCAGCCCGGCCTCGGCCAGCAGCATCGAGCCGGTGCAGACCGACGCGATCCAGTCGAGCTGTGGGGCCAGCTCGGTGAGCCGGGCCGGGAGGACTCCGCGCTGAGCCTCGGCCCACGAGCCACGCTCGGCCCGGTTGAGCCAGCCACCGCCCGGCACGAACAGGCCGTTCGGCGTCCCCAGACCGGCTGGTGCGCGGAACTGCAGCCCGTGCATCCCGGTGACCTCGACCGGCCCGTCCAGCCCGACCAGTGCAAGCTCCAGCTCGTCCGTGCGCGCCGCCGCGTGGCTCCACACCTCGAACGGGCCCATCACGTCCATCTCGTCCACACCGTCGAACACCAGGATCTCGATTCGCATGGCTCCATCCCATCGCTCGGCGGCGGTCGCGGCCAGCCGTCCGGCGGCCGGTCTTCGGCAGGATCTGGCCAGCTGAGTTGGCAGGTCGGAACCACCACTGGGCGCAGGGGTCGGACCGCTGGGCGCAAGACGCTCGCACCAACAGTGATCGGTCCGCTACCCATGGTGGAGACATCCCGCCACCGGAGGTCCGCCCATGCCTCGAACCGCGCCCGCCCGCGCCCTGGTACGCCGTCCCCACGCCGGCTCGCTCATCGCCGTCGCCACCACGGTGCTGGCCGCCGGTGTCTCGCTCAACGCTGTGACGACCCCGGCGTCGGCCTCTGCTGCCGCAGCCGCGACGGCTTGCGACACTGCGGCAGCAGGCTTCGCCCCTGTGCTCCAGCTCGACCTGCCGGAGCGCGGTAGCTTCCTGAACCAGACACCGCCGTACAGCCTGGACCGGACCGGTGAGGTCGGCTCCAACTTCGACCGGGTCGCCTACTGCGTCGAGCTGAACGGGCCGGACGGACCGCAGTGGGTCTGGACGGCGATGGAGCCGTTCACCGCGACCGCCGCCCGGATCGGCCTGCCGACGCGCCCTGGTGAGCTCGTCCGGCAACGGGTCGGCGACCTGGAGGTCCGGTCCAATGTGCCGGGCGTGACCACCGGCAGCGGCCAGACCGGCTACCTGGAGATGTGGCCGAACCAGTACCAGGAGAGCGCCAGCACCCAAGTGGCCAACGCGTCGCCGATCACCTTCGACGTGGACGACAACCCGACCTCACCGCTGGGCTACGGCTCCTTCCAGGTCGGGCAGATCGGTGCGGACCGGCCGTCGAGCCTCGCGGCCAAGCAGGTGTTCGCGATCAACACGTTCACCGAGTCAGCCACCGGCACGCTGTCGCTCGGCATCGGCACGAACACCGCCGGCCAGCCGGACTGGACCTTCGCGAACAACGCGAGCCGCTACTCCCAGCGCCGGCTGACGGCGTACGTGCGTACGGCGCTGGTCAGCGTGACGGAGTCGCCGCTGGACCGGCAGCTGATCCCCCGCGACAGCCGGAACGGCGCCGTCGTACCGGTGGCGGGCACAGTCACCGATCCGGGCGTACGGCGAGTGCAGCTGCGGGTGACGGGCAACGGGCGGACCGAGACGTTCTCCTCGGCCTCCAAGTCGTTCCGCTTCACCCCGCGCATCACGGCGGGGCTGCACGAGTACAGCTTCGAACTGCGGGCCACCGGGCCCGGTGTGGACCGGGTCGTCGCACGCCGCGACGGTGTGGTCGCCGGTGACGTGCTGGTGGTCCAGGGGCAGTCCAACGCGGAGGCGGCCAAGTACAACGGCGCCGCGAACGCGGAGGAGTCGCCGTACCTGCGCAGCTTCGGGACGCCGACGTCGGACGGCACCATCTCCGGCGCGGACCGGGTCTGGCACTACGCGACCGGTGACGTGACCAACCAGTCCGGCTCGGTCGGCCAGTGGGCGATCCGGATGGGCCGCAAGCTCGTGGACACCTACAAGGTGCCGGTGGCGCTGTTCAACGGTGCGCACGGCGGTCAGCCGATCAGCTTCTTCCAGCGCAACGACGCCGCGCCCAACGACCTCGGCACGAACTACGGCCGGCTTCGGCAGCGCCTGCAGGCCGCTGGCGTGCTGGGCAACGTCAAGGGAGTCCTCTGGTACCAGGGCGAGTCCGACAACGACAACGCCGCGGTGCACGTCTCCGGGTTCAACGAGCTGCTGCAGGACTGGCGCAGCGACTTCGGCACGGCCAGCCGGTACTACGTGTACCAGGTGCGCACCTCTCCCTGCGGTACGACGACCAACATGAACCTCCGCGAGGCCCAGCGGCAGCTCGGCGACACAGCCGGCGTCACACTGCTGTCCACCAACGGCCTGTCCGGCCACGACGGCTGCCACTACGCGTACCTCGGCGGCTATCGGGAGATGGGCGACCATGCGTTCGCCGTACTGGCCAGGGATCTGTACGGCGGCCCGTCCGCTGGTGTCGCGCCGCCGAATCCGTCGGCTGTGACCGCCAGCGGATCGCAGCTCGTCGTACAGCTTCGGTCGACCGATCCGCTCACCGTGGACGCCGGTGCTCACGCCGACTTCGTGGTGGAGGGCGGAGCCGTCACGGTGGCGTCGGTCGCCTACCAGCCAGGCGGCAAACTCGTGCTCACGCTCTCGGGCCCGGCCACCGGTGTGACCGGCCTGACGTACCAGGGCCACCTGGGCGCGGGTCCCTGGATCACCAACGCGACCGGAGCCGGCCTGCTCGCCTTCAAGCTGCCCGTCACCTGAACCAGGACGCGGCCGGCGCCCACCGCCCCGAGGCACCGGCCGCGTCCTAGCCGAGCACCTCCGTGGCGACGTGGTCGCGGTCCACTCCCTCGATGATCATCGTCACGCCGTCGGAGTTGCCGGTCCGCAGCGGCAGGATCTCCTGGTACGCCGGTGAGGCGTACCAGCCGCGGGCCTGCTCGTAGCTGGGGAACTCGATCACGATCAGAGCGCCCGGCCACTCGCCCTCCAGGTGCTCCGGCCGGTTGCCGTGCACGATGAAGTGGCCGTCGTACGGTGCGAGCGTGGCGTCGATCCGCTCCAGGTACTCGACGATCTCGGCGCCCATCCGGACGTTGCTCAGGTTGGCGATCGCGTAGTGCGTCATCTCGGTCCCTCCCGGTGATCTGTGCTGGTGGGACCAGCCTCGCCGGGAAGGTGTACGGCGGCGATTACCTCGTGGGTCATGCGAGCGCAGCGCGGGTGGGTGGGCTGGTGCCGACGTACGGTAGATGGCATGTCGGGTACAGGGGGCCTGCCGGTGGACGAGCCGGTGGAGGCGGAGGAACGGATCGGGCCGTACCGGCTGATCCGGCGGCTCGGGCAGGGCGGCATGGGCGTCGTCTACCTGGCCGAAGGGCCGGAGCGGCGCGAGGTGGCGCTCAAGGTGCTGCGCCCGCATGTGGCGCACGACCCGACCGCCCGGGCCCGGCTGGAGCGCGAGGCGACGACGCTGCGCCGGATCGACCACCCCGGTGTGGCCGGCATCCTCGACCACGACCTGCGCGGCGACCGGCCGTACCTGGTGACGCGGTTCGTCCCGGGGCGTCCACTGGACGAGCAGGTGGACGACCGTGGCCCGCTGACTCCGCAGCGCTGGCTGCCGCTCGCCGGCTGCCTCGCCGAGTCGCTGCAGGCGATCCACGCGGCCGGAGTGATTCACCGCGATCTCAAGCCGGGCAACGTGATGATGTTCAACGGCAAGCCGGTGATGATCGACTTCGGTATCGCCCAGGCCGCCGACGACCTGCGGCTGACCCAGACGGGTCTGGTGATCGGCACGCCGGGCTACCTGGCGCCGGAGCTGATCGCGGGCGAGATGGTGTCCGAGTCGGCGGACTGGTGGGGCTGGGCGGCGACGGTGGCCTACGCCGCGACCGGACGCCGGCCGTTCGGCAAGGGACCGTTCGAGGTCGTGCTGAGCCGGGTCCACAGCGGTCAGGCCGACCTGGAAGGCCTGGACCCGCGGCTGAAGCCGTTGCTCGCCGCGGCGCTGTCACCGGACCGGCGGGACCGTCCGACGCAGCTCGAGATCATGACCGGCCTCAACCGGTACGCCGAGGGCCGGGACGCGCTGATCCCGCCGGCCGAGCTGCTCACCGCCAAGGAGACCGTCCAGCTGCACCCGCCGACCGCCGTGATGGCCCAGGTCGCGGCGGAGGACGCGCCGACGGTCGCCGGGACGCGGGTCATGCCGGACGGCGGCACCCGCGTGATGCCCGACGGGACTCAGGTGATGCCGAGTGACGACGCTCCCGACCCGGCTGAGGTGGCGCAGCTCGTGCCGCCGGTGATTCCGCCGCTCTCGGCGTTCGCACCGCTCCGCGACAAGCTGCGCGACGTCGCCGCCGAGCAGAAGGCCGCCCGGCTCGCGGCGAAGGCGTCCGCCGTACCGGTGCACCCGGCCACGTACAGCCCGGTCCCGGGCGCTGCTGCTCCACCGGCGATGCCTCTGCCGTACCAGCCGGCGCCTGCCGGTTTCGGCGGACCAGCAACCGGGCCGAACTACGCACCGCCGACCGGACCGATCTACGCGCCGCAACCATCCCCGTCCAACTACCCGGTCCCAGCGAAACCGCAGTACGACAAGGCGATCGAGCAGCGGCCGTCCGGTCCGCCGCTACCACCCGCATCACGAGGCGGTCTGCTCTTCGCGCTGCTACTCGCGCTGGCCGCGCTGATCGCCGTACTGCCGGTCCCGGGCATGCTGGTCGCCGGTGCCCTGACTGTCCTCGCCCGCATGGTCGACAAGTCCAGTACGGCGTTGCTGCGGCGACGGGAGGCTCGTGGCTATCGCGGGAAGTCGGACGGGCTCGTGGCGGTCGCCGCCAGCCCGGTGCATCTGACCAGCGCGACGCTGGTGTCGCTGCCTGCCGCGCTGCTGCCGGTCATCGTCGGCTTCACCGTCGGTGGGATCACCACACTGATCGTGGCGCTGGCGATGGGCTTCGACTGGGTGCCGCTGGCGCCGGTGAGCACTGCGGTCGGCGCAGTCTTCGGACTGTTCACCGCGTGGGGTGGTCCCGGTGGTTCCTCGCTGCGGCGGGGTGCGCGGGCCGGGCTCCGGACGGTGTTCCGGCCGGCCTGGCTGAGCGCGCTGGTGACCGTCGCCTTGCTGGTGGTCACCGCGGTGCTCGCGTACCAGGGCTACACCAGCGGCACGAACTGGGCTCCGCTCGCCGACACCTTCCGGCTGCCCGACTTCTCCAGCCCCACGCTCGGCGACGTGCGTGAGCTGCCGGTGATCCGCGACCTGCCGTTCGTCGGCCGCTGACCATTCGTGAGCGGCCGGCGCCCCTGACAGCGGTGCGCCGGCCGGCTCCGATCAGATCCGGTTGTCCAGGATCAGGATCTGCGAGCGCTCCGGGCCGACGCCGACGGCCGAGATCGGCGCGCCGCTCATCGCCTCGACCGTGCGGACGTAGGTCTGCGCGTTCTTCGGCAGGTCGTCGAAGCTGCGGCAGCCGGTGATGTCCTCGTCCCAGCCGTCGAGCTCCTCGTAGACCGGCGTCGCGTGGTGGAAGTCGGTCTGCGTCATCGGCATCTCGTCGTGCCGGACACCGTTGACGTCGTAGGCGACGCAGACCGGGATCTTCTCCCGCCCGGTCAGCGTGTCCAGCTTGGTGAGCACGAAGTCGGTGACGCCGTTGACCCGGGCCGCGTATCGCGCGATCACCGCGTCGTACCAGCCACAGCGCCGCGGCCGGCCGGTCGTCGTACCGAACTCGAAGCCCTGCCGGCGCAGCCATTCACCGTCCGCGTCGAGCAGCTCGGTCGGGAACGGCCCTTCGCCGACCCGGGTCGTGTAGGCCTTGACGACCGCCATCACCCGGTCGATCCGGGTCGGCGGGATACCGGCTCCGGTGCAGGCGCCGGCCGAGATCGCGTTGGACGACGTGACGAACGGATAGGTGCCGTGGTCGACGTCGAGCAGCGTCGCCTGGCCGGCCTCCATCAGCACGGTCTTGCCGGCGTCGAGTGCCTTGCCGAGCAGCAGACTCGTGTCGGCGACCATCGGGCGCAGGCGGTCGGCGTACCCGAGCAGTTCGTCGACCACCTCGGCGATCTCCACCGCCCGGCGGTTGTAGACCTTCACCAGCAGCTGGTTCTTCTGCTCCAGCGCGCCGGTGACCTTCTGCTCCAGGATCTTCTCGTCGTACAGGTCCTGGATCCGGATGCCGATCCGGTTCATCTTGTCGGCGTACGTCGGGCCGATGCCGCGCCCGGTGGTGCCGATCTTGCGGCTGCCGAGGAACCGCTCGGCCACCTTGTCGAGGGTCCGGTTGTACGGCGGGATGACGTGCGCGTTCGCGCTGACCACGAGCTTGCTGGTGTCGACGCCGCGGGCCTGCAGCGCGTCCAGCTCCTCGAACAGCACGCTCAGGTCGACCACCACGCCGTTGCCGATCACCGGGGTCACCCCCGGCGTCAGGATCCCGCTCGGCAGCAGGTGCAGCGCGTACTTCTCGCTGCCGATCACCACGGTGTGGCCGGCGTTGTTACCGCCGTTGAACTTCACCACGTAGTCGATCGCGGTCCCGGTGTTACCGAGCAGATCGGTCGCCTTGCCTTTGCCCTCATCGCCCCACTGGGCGCCGACGAGCACGATTGCGGGCATCTCAGCCCTCCTCTTCAACGCGTCGGCCGAAGGCCATTTCGCCTCGCGCGGCCGGCCGCTGGAAACGGTGAAGCCCGGACGTTCACCAGACATTCATCCGGCGTCCGTTCCAGGCTCTTACGACCGAAGCCTACCGGAACCGGGGGCCGCGAGGGGGCTGCGTCCAGGTGACCTCGATCGCCCGACGGGGTTGCCATTTTCCGTGATCACGTGCACACTCTTAGTCAGCGGCCCGCCGAAACTGCCGCAGGGGACGGTTCCGGCGGGCCGCTTCCTTGTGCCCGGGCCGTAATTCTTGCCTCAGGCCTCGGTCGCGCCGGTGCCCTCGGGGTTCGACGCCAGCCACTGCTTGACCCGCCGGTCGGCCTCCTCACGGGACACGTCCTCGACCTTGGTCAGGATCGCCCAGCGGTGCCCGAACGGGTCGATCACCGTGCCGTAGCGGTCGCCGGTCATGAACGTCGAGACCGGCTCGACCTGCCGGGCGCCGTACTCGATCGCCTTGGCGAAGGTGGCGTCGACGTCCGGCACGTAGTGCACCAGCGACGAGTGCACCCACTCGCCGTTCGGGGCCCGCAGGCCGATCTGCGGCATCTGGTCGCTCAACTGCAGCATCGAGTCGCCGAACCGCAGCTCCGCCTGTCCGAGCCGCCCGTCCGGCATGTCCTGCCGGCTGACCACCTCGGCGCCGAACACCTGCTGGTAGAACTCGATCGCCTTCGGCCCGTCGGAGACCGCCAGGTACGGAGTGAGCGAGTGATAACCGTCGGGGATGGGGTTTACCGTGTTCGTCGTCATGCCGAACAGTCAACGCCGGACCGGCCCGCCGGGTCTTGGAAGAAAGCGACAGGCACCGTGACCCAGCCGCCGGACAGCGAGAAGGGCATCCTGCACCCGCAGGAACAGGCCCGGCACCGCACGCTGAGCCGGCTCGCGCCCTCGTCGACGGTCGGCCGATTCGTCGAGTGGTACTGGATCGTCGAATGGGACCTGGCCGAGCCGTACGTCGCCGAGGTGCTGCCGTACCCGAGCGTGAACGTGACCTTCGAGCAGCCCGGCGGCGCGTTCCTGAACGGGGTCTGCACGCGCAAGTTCGAACGCGAGCTGGTCGGCCGCGGCCGGGTCTTCGGCATCAAGTTCTGGGCCGGCGGCTTCGGCGCGGTGACCGGCCGGGACGTGGCGTCGTTCCGCGACCAGGTACTGCCGCTGACCGACGTGTTCCCCGACGCCGACCGGCTCGCCGATCTGGTCTTCGCCGAGGAGTCCGACGTACGGCGCCGCGCGGTGGTCGAGGCCTACCTGGCCGACCACCTGGTCGCGGACGACCCGTCGTACGAGCTGGTCCGGCGCATCGTCGCGGCGATGGCCGAGGACCGCTCGGTGACCCGGGTGGACCAGCTCACCGAGCGGTTCGGCGTACCGATCCGCACGCTGCAACGACTTTTCCGCCGCTACGTCGGCGTCGGCCCGAAGTGGGTCCTGCGCCGCTATCGCCTGCACGACGGCGCCGAACTCCTGGCCCGCGGCGAAGTCACCGAGCTCGCCGACCTGGCCGTTGCCCTCGGCTACTTCGACCAGGCCCACTTCGCCCGCGAGTTCAAGGACCAGATCGGGCTCACCCCGAGCGACTACGCCGCCCGCACCGCCGCCGAACGGCAGATCACCTACCGCTGACCGGCGACGGCGTGATGTTGCCGCCGGACCGCCAGCCCGAACAGCGTTGCCGTCAGCGCCGCCGCGAGCGCGAGCGCGAAGCCGTGGTGGGCGGAATGGCCGTCGACCACTCGCCCGGCGAAGGCTGCGCCCAGGGCGATACCGGCGGCGCTGCCGGAGTTGAGCCAGGTGAAAGCCTGGGTGAGGACCGTGGGTGCGACCTCCGATTCGGTGAGAACGGCCGACAGGGTCTGGATGGGGGCGATCGCCAAGCCTGGAAGGGCCAGCGCGAGTCCGAGTGCCAGTGGCGAGTCGGCCAGCAGCAGCGGGATCGTGCTGATCGTCAGGCCGGTCAGGACGAGGACGAACTGCTTCGACGGCAGCATCGACCAGTGCCTTGCCCCGTAGGCGAATCCGGCGAACAGGCTGACCAGACTGGTGATCGCGTAGAGCGGACCGGCCAGTGACGGGCTGCCGTTGTCGACGGCGAACGCGGTGACCGAGACCTGCATGCTGCCGAAGAACAGGCCGATGCCGATGTTGGTGGCGACCAGTGCGAGGAAGCCCCGGTCCAGCAGGCGCGCTGAGCTCTCCCGGCGGTTGACCGAGGCCGGCGGAGGCGCCGTACTGCGTTGGACTGCCAGGGCCAGGCCGCCTGCGACCAGGAGGGTTGTGGCCAGAGCCGAGCCGGCGATCGGGCTGGTCAGTGCGCTGACTGTGCCGATGAGGGCTGGGCCGACCATGAAGGCGACGCCGGTGCTCAGGGCTTCCAAGGCGAACGCAGTGGAGAGTCCGGGCCGGCCGCGGAGGGCGTGGGCCCAGCGGGCGGAGGTCTGTGCTCCTACTTGGGGCAGTGTGCCGCCGGCCAGTACGCCGGCCAGGATCAGCTGCCATTGGGGTTGGTGGGTGGTGGTGAGGGTGATCAGCAGGGCCACCGCGGCGGCGTGGAGCAGCAGGGTGATCGGCAGCATGCGGGTCTGGCCGTAGCGGTCGATCAGCCGACCGATCTGCGGTCCGGCCAGGGCTTCGGCGACCGCGAAGCCGCCGGTCACGGTGCCGGCCACGGCGTACGAGCCGGTGGAGCCGTGCACCAGCCAGACGATGCCGAGGCCGGTCATGGCGATGCCGATGCGGGCTGGAGCCGCCGCGAGGAAGAACTTCCACGCTCCCGGCGTCGCGAGGACGCTGCCGTAGCTGGTGCGGGGCGTGCTGATCCGTCCGGTGAGTGCCGGCACGGGAGAGCCTTTCGCTACCCGGCGGGGCGGTGACCTGACCGTGGGCGTCCAGCTCGTTCGGTCCGTCAGTGCCGCCTACAACCGTCCATTTTCGGCAGGAAGCGGGGACGCACGCCGCCTGCCGGCTATGTCACCGGGCAGAACATCGAAGTGTCTGTGTCGAGATCAGTGTACTGCGAACGCACCAGCGCGCAGGATCGGCACGGATCGGCTGCTGCCGACCTCCGCGGCGATCGCCACGTCCTGCGGGTAGCCGTACTGCGTCAGCTCTCGCCCACCAGCGCACTCCTTCAGCAGCTCTGGCAACTCCCCCGCCACCTCGCGGTAGGCCGCGGCAGCCGCCCGGGCTTCCGGTGAGACAGGGCCGACACCGAGGTCCTGGAGGGCTGCGATGAACGCACCGGCACCCCAGAGGTCTTCTACGGCCGGGCGTAGCGAGCCGTCGGGCCAGCGTTCGCCGGCGGCGATCGCCACCACTGTGGCGTTCTGGGTTGCTGCCCACTGGGCTGCAGCTTGGTAGTTGCGGAGGGAGACGGCCAGGACTGTGGAGCCGCTGTCGGCGAGCAGCTGGGAGATGGTGGAGCCGTTGGGCGACGGAAGGACCAGGCGCTGTACGTCGCGGGCCTGGCGGATTGTGGCCGGGGACAGGCTGATGCCGTCGCGGCCCGCCTCGGACCGGCCGACGGCGAGCGCGGCGGCGTGCTGTTCGGCGTACTGGCGGGCTGTGCTGTCGCGCCAGCGGTACGGCAGGACCGTGATGCCGCGGTCGGCGGCGACCGTCACCGAGGTGGTGAACGAGAGGACGTCGACGACCGCGACGAGTGCACCGGGAACAGCCGTGGCACCGGCCGGCCCCCAGTCGAAGCCGACGCGGTACCCGGACTGCGAGTAAGGGCTGGTCACCGCCCAGATCCTCGCCGCCCTCCGCCCCGCCCGCCAAGGCAATTTGGTGGGTCAACCCATCGGGTGGACCGTTGGCCCGTCGGATTCCGGTGGGCCAACGGTCCATTTGGTGGGTGAACCCACCAAATGGCGTGGGGCCGGGGAGCGGGGTATCCCGGTGAGGTGCGAGGTCAGCTCAGGACGTCAGCCGCGGTGGGCGAGGAGTCCCGCAGGAAGGTGGCGCAGCGCTCGGCCTCGTCCTTCTCGTCGATGGCGGCCGCTGCCTTGCCCAGCACCGCCAGGCAGCGCAGGAAGCCGCGGTTCGGCTCGTGCTCCCACGGGACCGGGCCGTGGCCCTTCCAGCCGTTGCGGCGCAGCAGGTCGAGGCCCCGGTGGTAACCGGTCCGGGCGTACGCGTAGGCCTCGATCGTCCGGCCGCCGGCGAACGCCTCTTCGGCCAGCTCGGACCAGGCCAGCGAGGAGGTCGGGAACTTCGCGGCCGCCTCCACCGCCGGCAACCCGGCGGCGAGTTCCGCCGCGGCCGGGTCCTCGGGGAGTAGGGTCTCGGGTGGACCACTCAGCAGATTGTTCAATTCCATAGGCACATCTTCGCCGATCACGCAGCCGTTCCGGCACGTGACCGTCTGGCGAAATCCGTTGACCGTTCACGTACCGGCCACGGATGCTTGAGACCCTGCGTCGTACCGCCGTGGTTCCCAGCTACGGCCGGAAAGGAGGCACCGGATGAGCGTCATCGTCCTGAACGCGTCGTACGAGCCGCTGCACACCGTCTCGATCCAGCACGCCATCCGGATGCTGGTCCGTGAGGTCGCGGTGGTCGAAGAGGCGCACGGCGAACGGACCATCGGGCCCTTTCCGGTGCCACGGGTGCTCAGGCTCGTGCGCTACGTGGTCACCCACTGGCGCTACGCGGCCGGCCGGATGAAGTACAGCAAGCACGGCGTGCTGCGGCGGGACAGGTTCCGCTGTGCCTACTGCGGACTGGACAACGCCGACACCATGGACCACGTCCAACCCAGATCCAGAGGCGGCCGCACGGAGTGGCTGAACGCGGTCGCCGCCCATGCCGCCTGCAACGAGCGGAAGGGCAACCGGACGCCGTCGGAGGCCAACATGCCCCTGCTGTGGCAACCCTGGGTACCAACCCGCGCCGAGCTCGTCATAGAGACATGACGGGCCTTTTTTATGCCCTTTTCCAGGGTCGTCCACAGGCTGCGGACGAGGTGCTCGCCGACGGTGGTGATCGCGGCATCTTCTGAGGTGTGAACCCAACCCTCAGCGTGCTGCGCGCGATCCGCGGCGGCGTCTTCACCCGCGCCGACGCCCGCGCCTGCGGCTACACCGACCCCGACATCGACACCCTGCTCAGCACCGGCGGCTGGCGCCGGATCCGCCCCGGCCGGTACGCCGCCTTCCGCGACCTGACCCTGGTCACCGACGAGACCCTGCACGTACGCCGGACCTTCCAGCTGCTGCGCGAGTCCTCGGGCCGGATCGCCAGCCACCAGTCGGCGGCGGCCCTGCACGGGCTTCCGCTGTGGGGGCTCGACCTTTCCGAGGTGCATCTCACGCTGGCGGCTCCCGAGGAGATCCCTGGGGTGCTGCGTGGGCGGGTGATGGCGAAGCCAGACGTCGTACGGCATGTGCGGAGTCCGGTGGGACCTGGCGTCGTGGCGTGGAACGGGATCCGCCTGACGTCGCCTCCGCGCGCGGTCGCCGAGGTGGCCGCGACGTGTCCACCCGCGCCCGCCCAGGCCGTTGCCGACGCCAGCCTCTACTCGGGTCTCACCACGACAGCCGCCTTGCGCAAGGCCACCGACCACCTGATCGAGGGTGCCGAACGGGCGCGCGGCATCGTCACTCGGGCGACGTCCGAGTCGGCGTCGGTTGCCGAGTCGCGGCTGCGCTTGATCCTTGCCGACGCGGGACTGCCGATGCCGTCCTCATCTCCGCCGCCTGGCGTCGACGCGGACCAGCTCGGCTGTTCGTTGTGGTTTCCCGGCGAGCGGACCGTCGTCGAGTTCGAGCCGTACCGCCCGTACTGGACCGACGCCGCCGACGAGGGCACGCCCGCGCTCACCGCGTATCTGGCCGAAGCCGCCGACCGCGCCTTCGGTGTTCCGCGGCCAGGGCTGCCCGTCGATCCGTCGCCGGCCGGCCACTGCTGGATCTCCTGGGCCGATCTCGACGATCCGGTCGAGGTGACCGAGCGGGTACGCACGGCCTTCGCCCGAGCGAACCGGGCGACCGCCGTGAGGACCCTCGATCCCGCCCGCCGCGCGCGCCGAGCCCGCCGGTCCGCCGAGCTGAGCACTCAGGGTCCGATCACCCGTCAGAGCTAGTCACTTCATTCGCTGGAGGGATCCGCGGCGCCGCTCGACCGGGCGACGGTGGAGCCAAACCGAAGGAGCTGAGGCACACGTGCACACCATGAACCGCCGAAGGATTCTCCGCGCCGGAGCGCTGGGAATCGCCGTCGCGAGCGTCGCCGCCGTACTGGCCGGAGCGCCGTCAGCCGCGAGCCCGCCGCCGCCCGCCGCCGCAGAGGTCGGCGGCGCGGCATCTCGCGTGATGGAGGTCGCCGGGAAGGCTGGTGGTGCGCTCGGCCCGGAGTGGGGCGGCTTCGCCGGCGACCCGGTCAGCTTCGAGGTCAACGCGCGAACCGTCGACCCGCTGAACCCGACCGGCACGTTCCACGTCGTCCACCGCAAACCGGACGGACAACTGCTGGCCGAGTTCAGCGGCAAGGTGACGAGCCTGTACGCCGTGGACGAGGTCGCGACTTTGACCGGTGTGATCGAGCAGGCCGACCATCCCGGGCTGCCACTGGAGATGGTCGGCCAGAAGATCGCCCTCACCGTGTACGACAGCGGCCGGCCGCGCGGGTCTGCTCCGCGGACGCCGGATCGGATCGGCTGGGTCTGGGGCTTCTTCGGCGCGCCGGTCAACCGGGTCCAGGGCACCGCTCCGCACTTCACCGTCAACTGGGGTGACTTCCGCGTCGAAACCGGGCCGGCTCAGCGGTCCTCCGCCGCCCAGGTGAACGTGAAGTCGAACGCGGCCGGCTCCCAGATCCACGCGGTCCTGGGCGGGACCAGCAAGTCGCCTCCGTTCGTCGGAGACCCGTCGCGCTTCGCCCTCGCCGCCCGCATCGCGCCCGGCGACGACGCCCTGCAGGTGAAGGGTGGATTCCACGTCACCCACCACAAACCCGACGGCCAGGTCGTCGCCGACTTCCAGGGCCGCATCACCTGCCTGGCCGTCGGCGGTCCGGTCGCCGTTGCCACCGGCATCGTCACCAAGTCCCCGACCGCCCCTCAACTGGTCGGCAAGCCCGTCTCGTTCTCCCTCAAGGACGGCCACACCGACCGCCTCGGCTGGCTCTGGGGCTTCACCCCCACCGACGAGCCGATCACCGACTGCCAGTCGATCACCCCGTTCTACGCCCCCGACTGGGGAGGACTCACCGTCCGATGATCCCGGAACGTGGGCGCCTATGTTCGCCGCATCCCCGAGACTGGGCACCGCAGAGAACTCGACTGCGATCGTCTCCGCCTGCTGACCTCTCCGGCCGCAGCCCGCCGGGTGTCAGCGATGCCCCGCCGCTGGTGCTCGCGCCCGGCGGGAAGCTCAAAGCGCCGCCGGTCGTCGCGTCGCGATACGACCGGGTGGTCGCCGCTTTCCACGCCAGGGCATCGCCGCGCGGCTCACCCAGCGATGGCGTCCAGCCGTTCCAGGGCAGGACGCGTACCGCGATCCGGTCCCTGCCGATCATCACCGCCTTGAGCAGCCGGTGTACCCCGTCCAGGATCGTCAGCCGGTCGGCGCGCTCGACGACGTCCAAAGAGGGGAACCGAAGGTCGGCGGCGAGCGCCGCCGCCGAGCGCGGCGAGAAGGCATCCCGGTACGCCGTGATGCCGACCACCGTGCGCCCGTACTGCGCCGAGAATCGGCGCGGCTCGGCGGCGACCTGGCGGGGCGTTACCTGGAACGGCTCGCCATCGACCGACCAGAACGGGAGGTCGAGGTGCCAGTCGAGCTCGCTGACGGGCACGTTCTGGTGGGTAGGTCCAGCTCACGCAGCCGGTCGGCGTCCCAGACGAAGTCGAGCACAACGTCGCGCAGTTCGATGGGCACGAGGTGAAGCAAGGGGAACTGTCTTCGCGCCATTCGGTGTCCCTGGGTGCACAAACGGACCCGCTGCTCGCGCAGCGGGTCCGTCGGCGATGCTGTTCCGGGCCCCGTCCCACCGGCTGGTGTGGTGCGTACCCCGTTCCACCCGTTGGGGTGATGCGAGATCCGATCCCACCTGGTGATGCGGGTGTGAGCCGGTGGCTCAGCGGTGGTGTGGGCGCGGAGTCCTGGTCCCGCCGGGTGATGCGAGCGCGGAGCCCCAATGCCCACCCGGTGATGCGGCGGAGACCGGTAGCTCAGCGGTGGTGCTGGTCAGGCGTTGAGCGAGGTGCCCGTGGAGCGGAGGTGCTCGCAGGCCTCGGCGACGCGCTGGGCCATGCCGGCCTCGGCGGCCTTGCCCCACGCGCGGGGGTCGTAGGCCTTCTTGTTGCCGACCTCGCCGTCGACCTTCAGCACACCGTCGTAGTTGGTGAACATGTGCGCGGCGGCCGGGCGGGTGAACGCGTACTGGGTGTCGGTGTCGACGTTCATCTTGATCACGCCGTTGTCGACCGCGGCCCGGATCTCCTCCAGGGTCGAGCCGGAGCCGCCGTGGAAGACCAGGTCGAACGGGCGGTCCTTGCCGACCTTCGCGCCGACCGCGTCCTGGATCTCCTTGAGGATCTCCGGGCGCAGTTTGACCGAGCCGGGCTTGTAGACGCCGTGCACGTTGCCGAAGGTCAGCGCGGTCAGGTAGCGGCCGTTCTCGCCGGTGCCGAGCGCCTCGACCGTGGCCAGGCCGTCCTCGACCGTGGTGTACAGCTTGTCGTTGATCTCGTTCGCGACGCCGTCCTCCTCACCGCCGACGACGCCCACCTCGATCTCCAGCACGATCTTGGCCGCGTGCGCCTTGGCCAGCAGGTCCTTGGCGATCTCCAGGTTCTCGTCCAGCGGCACCGCCGAACCGTCCCACATGTGCGACTGGAACAGCGGGTTCTCGCCGCGGGCGACCCGCTCGGCGGAGATCTCCAGCAGCGGCCGGACGAACCCGTCCAGCTTGTCCTTGGGGCAGTGGTCGGTGTGCAGCGCGATGTTCACGTTGTAGTTCTTCGCGACCTCGTGCGCGTACGCCGCCAGCGCGACCGAACCGGTGACCATGTTCTTGATCGTCGAGCCGGACAGGTACTCCGCACCGCCGGTGGAGACCTGGACGATGCCGTCCGAGCCCGCCTCGGCGAACCCGCGGATCGCGGCGGTCAGCGTCTGCGAGGAGCTGACGTTGATGGCCGGGTAGGCGAAGCGGTTCTGCTTGGCCTTGTCCAGCATCTCGGCGTAGACCTCAGGGGTGGCAATAGGCATGTCTCGCGGTACTCCTCACAGCACAGTTCATGTGGGTTGAGCTCCAGTATCGCCATCGCGGACCTCGTCGTCCGTGGTGGCCCACCTGTTGAGCCGGTCAGGATGACCGGGGAGCGAACAACAGGCAACAGCCAGTCGGTAGCGTCCGAAGAGGCGAGCGCTGTTGCCTCGGGTTCTTCGGACGCTACGGGGTTCAGGTGGAGGATCCGGAGCGCGGGCCGCGGGGAGTGAGGGCCATGTGCAACCGGTAGCGGTCGGCGCGGTAGGCCGACCAGGACAGTTCGACGACCTTGCGGCCGGCGAACGTCGTCCGCTCGAGGACCAGCAGGGGTGCCCGCCGGGCCACGCCGAGGACGCGGGCGACATGACCGTCGGCGTTGTCCGCCCGGACGGTCTGCTCACCCGAGGTGACGACGACGTCGTACTCGCTGGCGAAGACGTCGTACAGGGTGCCGAGCTCGCGGCCGAGCAGGCCGGGGAACAGCGCGGACGGGTAGTACCCGACCTCGTAGGCCATCGGCGACGCGTCCGCGGTGCGCAGCCGCTCGACCCGGATCACCTTGGTGCCCTTCGCGACCCGCAGTCCCTTGGCGGTCTCGTCGGAGGCCTCGATCTCGGTGGCCGACAGCACCACCGTGCCCGGCTCGAGTCCCCGCGCCCGCATCTCGCGGGAGAACGAGGTCAGGTGCAGCTGGGAGTCGACCTGTGGACCGGTGACGAAGGTTCCCTTGCCGTGCACGCGTTCCAGCGCGCCGGACTCGACCAGGTCGCTGATCGCCTGCCGCACGGTCACCCGGGAGACGTTCAGCTTGTCCACCAGGGCGCGCTCGGACGGGATGGGGTCGCCGGGGTGCAGTTCGACGTCGATCAGCCGTTCCAGCACCGACCGAACCTGGGCCCGCTTGGTAGCCACCATCGAATCTCGATCCTCCAGACCTTCGGCGTTGCCGCGGGGGGTGCCCCGGACGACCGCTCACTGCTATCGTGCGCAGCATACCTGTTAAGACCAGATAGGACCAGTGATCCCAGTGGTGTCTGTCCCCGCCCCTGCTACCCAGATGGCACGCGAGATCGCCGAGCAGCCGGCCGCCCTGGCCGCCACGTTCGAGCACGTGCTGCCCAGCCGGCACGACGTCACCCGGCTCGCGGCCGGCCGCCGGCACGTGATCTTCGTCGCCCGGGGCTCCTCGGACAACGCCGGCGTCTACGGCCGCTACCTGACCGAGATCCACGCCGGACGGCAGGCCTCGCTGGCCGCGCCGTCGGTGGCCACGCTGTACGGCGCGAACCTCGACCTGTCGAACTCGCTGGTCGTCGCGGTCAGCCAGTCCGGCGCGACGCAGGAGATCGTCGACACCGCGGAATGGGCCAAGCGCAACGGCGCCGCGATCGTCGGCATCACCAACGACGCCGACAGCCCGCTGGCCTCGACCGCGGACGTCGCACTGATCACCCAGGCGGGCAAGGAACTGGCGGTCCCGGCGACCAAGACCTACACCACGCAACTCGCGGCGATCACCGTCGCCGTCGACGCGCTGGCGCAGAAGCCGGGCACGCTGGACGCGGACATCGCCCGCGTCCCGGAGGCCGCGGCGAAGATGCTGGAGGGCTCGGTCGACGCCTCGGCGGAGCTGCTCGCCGGTGCTCACGACGTACTGTCCAGCGGGCGTGGACTCACCTTCGGTACGACGCTGGAGGTGGCGCTCAAGCTGGAGGAGACCTGTCTGCAGCCGGTCCGCGGTCTGTCGTACGCCGATCTGAAGCACGGCCCGATCGCGGTGGTGGACGCGGATCTCGTCACGATTCTGGTCGCGGCGGCTGACGGTCCGGCGCTGCCGGGGATGACGGAGCTGGCGTCGATCGTGCGGGAGAAGGGCAGCAAGATCCTCGGCATCGGTGGGGACGCGAAGTTCGCCTCCCTGTGCGATGTGAACCTCGCCGGGCCGGATCTGCCGGAAACCCTTGCGCCGTTGGCGTTGGTGATCCCTGCCCAGCGTGCGATCGAGGCCCTGGCCCGCAAGCTCGGCTTGGACCCGGACGCGCCGCGCGGTCTGCGCAAGGTCACTCAGACGGACTGATTTCACTACAGCCCGGCGTGGATGCGGCCGAGAACGCCGCCTGTGGTTGCTGCTGCACCGGCCGGAAACAGAGCCAGGTCTGGCCAAGCCGACCTGGGCGGGACTTCGACACAGCGCCGCCGCTTCCCCATGGGGAGCGGCGGCGTTTCGTTTCCGGCACTGGGCCCGATCCGCCCGCGGCGGCGCAGGGGCTGGGCCGATCTGGCCGGCGCATTCCTGAAGGAGCGGCTGCATTTCGTTTCGGCGGAGGTCTAGATGCGGCCGCGGCGGCGGAGGGCTGTGCCGATCTGGTCGGCGCAGTCCTGGAGGGGTTTCAGGACCTCGGTGCGGAGGGCGGCTCGTGTGCTGCGGGAGGCGTGGGCTGACACGTTGAGGGCGGCGGTTGCTCGGCCGCGGGAGTCCAGGATCGGTACAGCGATCGAGCGGAGGCCGAGTTCCAGTTCCTGGTCGACGACCGCGTAGCCGTCGGTGCCGGCCTGCTTGATCACCTCGCGGAGCTTCTCCGGTGACGTCACCGTGTGCTCGGTGAGTTGCTCGGTCTCCACCGACGACAGGTACGCCTCCAGCTCATCCTCAGGCAGCCCGGCGAGCAGCACCCGGCCCATCGACGTCGCGTACGCCGGCAGCCGGGCTCCTACACCCAGCGCGACCGTCATGATGCGGCTGGTCGGCACCCGCGCCACGTACACGATGTCGGGCAGGTCCAGTGTCGCGATCGAGCAGGACTCGCGGGTCTGTGCGCTCAGCTCCTCCATGAACGGACCGGCGATGTCCCCGAGGTCCAGCGACGACAGGTACGCCCAGCCCAGCGCCAGCACCCGAGGCGTCAGGGCAAATCGCCGGCCGTCGCTCCGGACGTAGCCGAGCTGCTCCAAGGTCAGCAGGATCCGCCGCGCGGTGGCCGGCGTGATGCCGACGTCGCGGGCGACCTCGCTCAGCGTCAGCGACGGCGTTTCGGCCGAGAACGCGCGGATCACCGCCAGCCCGCGCTCCAGCCCTTGCAGGAACGTGCCTGTGGACGCGTCACCGGACATCGGCTAGCCTTTTCGTTGAAAGAAGAATTTTTCGCTCAGCGAAATCGTAGCGGAGCTTTCATGCCGAGTCCAGTCCCTGCCCCGACCATCACCGCGCTGACCGACGCGATCGCCGAGCACGTGCACGACGGGGACACGGTCGCGCTCGAGGGCTTCACGCACCTGATCCCGTTCGCCGCGGCCCACGAGATCGCGCGGCAGGGCCGCCGCCACCTGACCCTGGTCCGGATGACGCCTGACCTCGTCTACGACCAGCTGATCGGGCTGGGCGTCGCCGACCGGCTCGTCTTCTCGTACGGCGGCAACCCCGGCGTCGGCTCGCTGCACCGGCTGCGCGACGCGGTGGAGAACTCCTGGCCGCATCCGCTCGCCGTCCAGGAGCACAGCCATGCCGGACTCGCGAACGCGTACTCCGCCGGCGCCGCGCGGCTGCCGTTCGCCGTACTGCGGGGGTATCGCGGGACCGACCTGGAGCAGCAGCGCGAGATCATCTCCCGCGTCACCTGCCCGTTCACCGGCGAGGAACTCGCCGCGGTCAAGGCGGTCAACCCCGACGTCACGGTCATCCACGCGCAGCTCGCCGACCGCGACGGCAACGTGATGCTCTGGGGCATCACCGGCGTCCAGCGCGAAGCCGTGCTGGCCGCGGACCGGGCCATCGTCACGGTCGAGCAGGTCGTCGACGAGTTCCCCGAGCGGACCGGCGCGGTGATCCTGCCGAACTGGGTCCTGAGCGCGGTCTGCGTGGTGCCGAACGGCGCCTGGCCCTCGTACGCCGCCGGCTACTCCGTCCGGGACAACGAGTTCTACCAGCGCTGGGACGCGATCGCGCGCGACCGGGCGTCGTTCCTGGCCTGGGCGGCCGACAACGACCTCAAGGAGCGCGCGGATGCCTGACTGGGACAGCGCCGAGATGATGAACGTCGCCGCGGCGCGGGAACTGCACGACGGCGATGTCTGCCTGGTCGGCGTCGGGCCGCCCAATCTGGCCGCGAACCTGGCCCGCCGGACGCACGCGCCGAACTGCCGGCTGGTCTACGAGTCGGGCGCGATCGACGCCAAGCCGCGCCGGCTGCCGCTGTCGATCGGCGACGACGACCTGGCCGCGACGGCGACCGCGGTGGTGTCGGTGCCGGAGATGTTCAACTTCTGGGTCGGGGCCGGGCGGATCGACGTCGGGTTCCTCGGGGCCGCGCAGCTCGACCGGTTCGGCAACATCAACACGACCGTGATCGGCGACCACGCGCACCCGAAGGTCCGGCTGCCCGGCGCGGGCGGTGCGCCGGAGATCGCGGCCGCGGCCCGCCGGGTGATCGTGATCGTCAAGCAGTCGCCGCGGACGTTCGTCGAGACCGTCGACTTCGTGTCGTCGGTCGGCTACGGCCCGACCGGACGGGAGCGGGTCGCGCCGGGCGCGGGACCGACGCTGGTGATCACCGATCACGGCGTCCTGGAACCGGACCCGTCCACCAACGAGCTGACGTTGACCCGATTGCATCCCGGCGTCACGGTCGAGCAGGCAGTCGCGGCGACCGGATGGGCGCTGAAGGTTGCCGAGGACATCCAAGCGGTCCCGGCGCCGACCGAGGCCGAGCTCACCGCCCTGCGCGGACTCCGCAACCGGGAGGCCGTCGATGCCTGAATCCTTTGTGCACATCGGCTTTCCGAGCCGGGTCGTCTTCGGACCTGGTTCGCTGGATCGCGTGGCGGGCGAGGTCGAGCTGCTCGGCGTCTCGCGCGCGCTGCTGATCTCCACCGGTTCCGTGCGCGAGTCGGCCGACCTGGTCGAGCTCGCGCTGGGTGATCGGTTCGCGGGCCGGATCGACGAGGTCAGGCAACACGTCCCGCTCGATCGCGCCGACGCCGCGCGGGCCAAGGCCGCCGAGGTCGGCGCCGACGGGATCGTCGCGCTGGGCGGCGGTTCGGCGATCGGGCTGGCGAAGGCGATCGCGCTGACCACCGCACTGCCGATTCTCGCCGTACCGACCACGTACGCCGGCTCGGAGATGACACCGGTGTGGGGCCAGACCGCCGACGGGACCAAAACCACCGGCACCGACCTCGCCGTACTGCCGCGAACGGTGGTCTACGACCCCGTGCTGAGTTTGCGCCTTCCGCTGAAGCTCACCGCGGCCAGCGTCGCCAACGCCCTGGCCCACTGCGTCGAGGCGACCTGGACGCCGAAGGCCGACCCGATCACCGAGATCACCGCCGTCGAGGGCGTCCGCTCCCTGCGCGAAGGCCTGCTCGCCGTCCTCGACGACCGTCACAATTTGGATGCCCGAGGCAACCTCCTGTACGGCGCCGGCCTGGCCGGCTCGGCCCTCGCGTCCGCGGGAACGGGCCTGCACCACAAACTCTGCCACCTCCTCGGCGGTGCCTACGGTCTCCCCCACGCGGAGACCCACGCCGCCGTCCTCCCCCACGTCACCCGGCTGAACGCGCCCACGGTCCCGAGAGCGAAGGCCCGCCTCGAAGCGGCCTTGGAGACGGACGATCTGGCCAGCGGCCTGTTCGACCTGTTCACCACGGCAGGCGTGCCGACCAGCCTGCGCTCCCTCGGCCTGACCGAGCAGCAGGCCAAGGACGCCGCTCGCCGCTTCGCGGCGAGCGGGGTGGAGAACGTGGTGCCGATCGACGAGCCGGCGCTGACCGAGCTCCTCCTCGCCGCCTGGTCGGGCGACCGCCCGCCGGCGGCCGAGCACCGCGGGCCCGGCGCAGCCGGGCGAGGCAGCCAAGGAGTAACGCGATGAAGTCCGCGTTCGTGTTCGATGCCGTTCGTACGCCGGTCGGCAAGCTCGGTGGGGCGTTGGCCGGCGCCCGGCCGGACGACCTGGCCGCGGTGACCTTGCGGGAACTCCTGGTCCGCCACCCCGGTCTCGACCCCGCGGAGATCGACGACGTCTTCCTCGGCAACGCCAACGGTGCCGGCGAGGAGAACCGGGACGTCGCCCGGATGGCGGCGCTGCTCGCGGGCTTCCCGACCAGCGTCCCCGGTACGACGGTGAACCGGCTCTGCGGATCGGGTCTGGAAGCCGCGATCCAGGCGGCGCGGGCGGTGGAGACCGCAGATGCGAGCCTCGTGATCGCGGGCGGTGTCGAGTCGATGAGCCGCGCTCCCTGGGTGCTGCCGAAGCCCGACCGCGCCTTCCCGCACGGCAGCCTGACGGCGGAGTCGACCTCGCTCGGGTGGCGCCTGGTCAACCCGCGGATGCCGAAGGAGTGGACGGTCTCGCTCGGCGAAGCGACCGAGCAACTGGCCGAGCGCTACGGGATCACCCGCGAGGCGCAGGACCTGTTCGCGCTGGAGTCGCACGAGAAGGCGGCGAAGGCCTGGGCGGCTGGGACGTTCGACGGGGAAGTGGTCCCGTGGGAGCATCTCGCGCCGATCCTGCCGAAGGGGGCCCAGCCGCTGACCCGCGACGAGTCGATCCGCGAGGGCGGCACCCCCGAGGTGATGGCCAAGCTGAAGCCGGCGTTCCGCGAGCACGGCACGGTCACCGCGGGCAACGCCTCGACGCTCAACGACGGCGCGTCCGCCGTACTGATCGGTGACGAGCAGACCGCCCGCCGGCTCGGGATCGACCCGCTGGCCCGGATCGTCAGTCGCGCGGTGCACGGCGTCGAACCGCAGTACTTCGGGATCGGCCCGGTCGAGGCGGCCCGCAAGGCGCTCGCGAAGGCCGGCATCGGCTGGGACGACCTGAAACTGGTCGAGCTCAACGAGGCGTACGCCGCGCAGAGCCTGGCCTGCCTGGGCGAATGGCCCGAGCTGGATCGGTCCAAGGTCAACGTGAACGGCGGAGCGATCGCTCTCGGCCATCCGCTGGGCAGCTCCGGGACAAGGATTCTGACCACCCTCGCGCACGAGCTGCGGCGGCGCGGCGGCGGCTACGGCCTGGCGACGCTGTGCATCGGCGTCGGCCAGGGACTGGCGATGGTGATCGAGTCATGAGTGGTGATCGAGGCGCGAGGAGCGACCAGATGGACGGCGACAACCTGACCGGCGCGGTGGTGGCGAGCTTCGACGGCAGTCCGGACCCCCGGACCAGAGAAGTGATGAGCGCGCTCGTGCGGCATCTGCACGCGTTCGCCCGCGAGGTCGATCTCACCGAGCAGGAGTACTTCCGCGGCATCGACTTCCTGACCCGGACCGGCCAGATCTCGACCGAGACGCGGCAGGAGTTCGTCCTGCTCGCCGATGTGCTCGGCCTGTCGATGCTGACCGTCGGGCTGGACACCAAACTTCCCCCGGAAGCGACGGCGGCGACGGTCTTCGGCCCGTTTTTCGTCGAGGGCTCACCGGCGTACGAGCTCGGCGACGACATCGCCAACGGCGCGCCCGGGCAGCCGTGCCTGGTGGGCGGCCGGATCCTGAACATCAGTGGCGAGCCGGTCGCCGGTGCGCTGCTGGAGACCTGGCAGGCCGACGAGGACGGCTTCTACGACGTCCAGAAAAACCTCGGCGTCCCGCAGAACCGGGGCCACTTCACGACCGATGCCGAAGGCAACTTCTCGTTCTGGTCGGTCCGGCCGGTCGCCTACCCGATCCCCGACGACGGCCCGGTCGGCGAACTGCTGCGGGCCGGTGGCCGCGGCCCGATGCGCCCGGCCCACATCCACTTCATGGTCACCGCGCCCGGCTACGCCCGCCTGATCACGCACGTGTTCGCGGCCGGCGACGAGTATCTGGCCAACGACGCGGTGTTCGGCGTGAAGGACTCGCTGATCGCCGAGTTCACCGAGCATCCGGCCGGGACCGCCCCCGACGGCCGCGAGCTCGACCGGCCGTACGCGTCGGTGCACTACGACCTGGTACTCGCCCCCACCGAGGAGACGTTGTGACAGATGCCTTCGAGACCGACGTCCTGATCGTCGGCAGCGGCCCGGCCGGAGGGGCCGCGTCGCTGTTCCTGTCCAGCTACGGCGTCGACAACGTCGTACTGACCCGCTACCGGTGGACCGCGAACACCCCGCGGGCGCACATCACCAACCAGCGCACGGTCGAACTGATGCGGGACATGGGCATCGAGGACCAGATCACCGACCAGGGCACCGAACACGCGCTGATGGGCCAGACCGCGTTCTGCACCAGCCTCGCCGGTGAGGAGATCGGCCGGATCCGGACCTGGGGAACGCATCCACGCCGCCTGGCCGACTACACCGAGGCGTCGCCGACCTTGCCGTGCGACCTGCCGCAGACGTTGTTCGAACCGATCCTCGTCAGCACGGCGGCCAGCCGCGGCGCGCGGGTCCGGTTCGACACCGAGTACCTGTCGCTGGAGCAGGACGCCGACGGCGTCACCGCGCACGTCCGCGACCGGCTGAGCGGTTCGGAGTACGACATCCGGGCCAGGTACCTGATCGGCGCGGACGGCGGCCGGAGCAAGGTCGCGCAGGACGTCGGACTGCCGATGGCCGGCCAGATGGACGTCGAGGGCTCGATGAACATCGTCTTCGAGGCCGACCTGTCCAAGTACGTCGCGCACCGGCCGAGCGTCCTGTACTGGGTGCTGCAGCCGGGCGCCCAGATCGGCGGCATCGGCGCGGGCCTGATCAGGATGGTCCGGCCGTGGAACGAGTGGCTGGTGGTCTGGGGCTACGACATCAACCAGCCCGCGCCGGTGGTCGACGAGGCGATGGCGACCGAGATCGTGCACAACCTGGTGGGTGACGACACGATCGACGTGAAGCTCAAGGGCACCTCGGTGTGGAGCGTCAACCACATGTACGCCGAACGCGCCTCGGCCGGCCGGGTGTTCTGCATGGGCGACGCGATCCACCGCCACCCACCGAGCAACGGACTGGGCTCGAACACGTCGATCCAGGACGCCTACAACCTGGCCTGGAAGCTGTCGCTGGTGCTGAAGGGCCAGGCCTCGCCGACGCTGCTGGCGTCGTACGACGAGGAGCGGGTGCCGATCGCCCGGCAGATCGTCGAGCGCGCCAACAAGAGCCGGACCCAGTTCGGGCAGATCTTCGCCGCGCTCGGGATGACGCCGGACGCGCCGGCCGGGCGCACGATCGAGTCCCGCAAGGACGACAGCCCCGAAGGCGCCGCGCAGCGCGAGGAGCTGCGGCGGGCGATCGAGCTGAAGGACTACGAGTTCAACGCGCATGGCGTCGAGCTCGGCCAGCGCTACAGCTCCGGCGCGGTCGTCCCGGACGGTACGCCGGAGCCGGCGTACGAGCGTGATCCGGAGCTTTACTACCACCCGACCACCTGGCCGGGCGCGCGCATTCCGCACTGCTGGTTGACCCGCGGCACCGAGACGGTCTCGACGCTGGACGTGGTCGGCAAGGGCCGCTTCACCGTGCTGACCGGCATCGGCGGCGAGGCCTGGGTCAAGGCCGCCCAGGCCGTCTCGGAGTCGCTCGGCCTGCCGATCGACGCGGCGGTCGTCGGCCCGGGCCGCGAGCTCGAGGACCTGTACGGCGACTGGGCCCGGCTGCGAGAGATCCCGGACAGCGGCTGCCTGGTGGTCCGCCCCGACGCGCACATCGCGTACCGGGCGGCCGGGGTACCGGATGATCCGGCCGAGGCGCTGCAGGAGGCGTTCGCGGCGATCCTAGGGCGTTAGGAGCTTCCAGCTGTGGGCTTCGACGACGGGCTCTGCCACCTCGAGCGGGAAGTGGTAGGGCTCGTCGTTCACGTTCAGCAGCAGGACGACGCTCTGCCCGTCAGCCGTTGACCTGAGCGCGACGGCCTCGTTGGTGAGGTGCTCGACGGTGGTGCTGGCCCGGACCAGCCACGGGTTGCGGCGGCGGATGCCGATCAGTTCCTGGTGCAGCCGGTACGTCGCGTTCGGTTCGCCGGGCTTGTCGGGGAACTCCTGGCGGATCGCGTCGTCGCCGCCGATCCGGTCCTCCTTGACGCCGGGCCAGCCGAACTCGTCACCGGCGTACACGCTCGGGATGCCGGCGACGGCGAACAGGATCGCGACCGCGTGCCCGAGATGCCGTTCGTCGGTGAGCTTGCTGGCGATCCGGGTGACGTCGTGGTTGCCGACGAAGGTCTGCGGGACGAACGTGCCGAGCAGCTGCTCGTGCCGCTCCAGCGCGTAGGCCAGCTCGTAGAAGTTGCCGTCGTTCAGCGAACTCCAGATCGCCTTCCACAGCTCGTACTGCGTGATCGAGTCGAGGCTGCTGGTCCGCGCGTAGTCCGCGTAGTCGCCGTGGATCAGCTCGCCGAAGAACCACGCCTGCGGGTACTGCGCCCGGACCTCGGCCAGCACCTCGTGCCAGAACACCGCCGGCACCGCGTACGCCGCGTCCAGCCGCCAGGCGTCGACGCCTCGGGCCAGCCAGTGGGTGAGCACGTCGACGACGTACCGCCGGACGGCGGGCTGGTCGTGGTCGAGAGCAACCAAGTGGTCGTGGCCCTCGAAGACCGCGAGCTGATCACCGGTCCGCCGGAACCACTCGTGCGGACCGGCGAACGACCGCGCGACGTGGTTGAACACGCCATCCAGCGCGACCCGCAGCCCACGTGCGTGCGCGGCCGCGACGAGCTGGTCGAAGTCCTCGCCGGTGCCCAGCCGCGGATCGATCCGGAAGTGGTCGATCGTGTCGTAGCCGTGCGTCTCCGAGGCAAACACCGGACCGAGCAGCAGCCCCGAACAGCCGAGCTCGATCGCGTGGTCGAGCCAGTTCTCCAGCCGGCCGAGCCGGTGCTGCGGCGGGCTCCCGTCAGGCAGGTCGCCGAGTGCTCGCTCGGCTCCGGTGAAGCCGAGCGGATACACGTGCCACCAGATCGCATGGTCGGTCCACATCTGTCGACGGTACCCAACTCAGCCCGGAGCAGTGACGATGCCGTTGGTGATCGCATAGGCGACCGCCTCCAGCCGGGAGTGCGCGTCGAACTTGGACAGCACCGAGTGGATGTGGGTCCGCACCGTCGTCCGGGAGATGCCCAGCTCGACGGCCATCGCGTCGGTCGTGGTGCCGTGGACCAGCAACTCGAGCACCTGGCGCTCGCGCCGGGTCAGGTAGCCGGCCAGGAACCGGGCGTGCGCCCGATCCGGGTCGGCGTCCAGGCCGAGCGCGTCGCGCAGCAGCCGGTCGTCGCAGAACAGCTCGCCACCGGCCACCCGTCCGATCGCCCGGACCACCTCGTCGATGCTCCGGTCCTTGGACGCGATCCCGCTCGCCCCGGCCGCCATCGCGTCCCGGAGCACCTCCGGCCCGGTCCGCGCGGTCAGCACGAACACCCGGACGCCGGGCGCCGCCTCCCGCAGCTTGCGGGTGAAGTCGATGCCGTCCGCGTCCGGGAACCCGAGGTCCATCACGCACAGGTCGACCGGGTCGCCGGTCAGCAGTTGCACCGCCTGGCGCGGATCCTGCAGTACGCCGGTCACGTCGTACCCATGGCCGCGCAGGACCGCGGCGAGCGCTTCGGCGAACACCCGGTGGTCGTCGCAGATCGTCACCCGGACCGGCGCGCCGGTCGTGGTCGGCACCGGATCAGTTGAGGTGGGCAACGGGGAACGTGACCGTGACCCGGGCCCCGCCAAGGTCCGCGGTGCCGACCTCGACGCGGCCCCCGGCGGCCGCCACCAGCGTCCGCACGATGGTCAGCCCGCGCGAGGCCAGCCCCGGCGGACCGAGGCCGAACCCGGGACCGGAGTCCGCCACCACCACGGCCAGACCGTTGTCGACGGCAACTGCCGAGAGCTCGACCACGCCGTTGTCGCCGGCGGCCCGGATCGCGTTCTCCAGCAGGTTGCGCAGCACCCGGCGCAGCGAGATCCGTTCGATCCCGATCCGCAGCGCGGGCAGCTGACCGGACACCCGCAGCTCGGTCCGGGTGGTCGGCGCGACCGTCCGCACCAGCTCGGTCAACGCGGCCGGCACGAACGCCGGCTCGGCCGCCTCGTCCTGGACCCGCTGGTCGGCCCGCAACTGCCGCAGCAGCCCGGACACCTGCTCGGCCTCCGCCTCGATCAGCATCAGCATCGCCCGGCGCGACGTCTCGTCGGACGCCTCGAGGGCCGCCGCGGTCAACGCCCTGACCGTCGCCATCTCGTGGGTCAGGTCGTGCCAGATGTCCGCTGGTTGTCGGGTGGCCGGTCGTTGCGCGACCGGAACCACCGTGATTCCGCCCAGATCGCCTGGTCGGTGCACGTACAGGCCAGAACTCACCGTCTTCCCCCCATGTCGTCGCACACCCCGGTACGGCACGCACAGCACGCGCCGTCCCCGCCCGAGTTGGGACTGACTTGTTGTCGAACGCCTCACTGGTGAGACCCCGTTGATCCCCGCCTTCAGGCTTGGAGTCCGGAGCGTCAGCAGGCCGAACTTCAGATTGCCAACAGAACACAGCCTGCCGTCAATCATGTGTCGACCCGCATCTCTCACCCCAGCTAACGCGCTTGGTTGCCAGGAGTTACGGCTGCCTTTCCGCAGTTCACCGACCGGTCACCGCCGGTACGCCGGCCCGCCGCCCGACCGCCGCGGCCTGCACCGCCGTCCGCGCCCCGAGCTTGCCCAGGATCCGCTGGACGTGGGTCCGCCCGGTGCTCTCGGCGATCCCGAGTTGCTCGGCCAGCGCCCGCCGGTCCAGCCCACCGATCAGGCAGCCGAGCACCGTGCGCTCGCGCTCGGTCAGGGTGTTCACCAGCCGCCGTGCGTCGTCCGAGCTCTCCCCCACCGACCGCGCCGGACCGGAGAGCACCGCGGCGCTCACCCACATCCCACCGGTCCCCACAGCCCGTACGGCGGCCTCCACATCGGTCACCGGGTCGGAAGCCGCGACCCAGCCGTGCGCACCGGCTCGCAGGGCCTGCAGCACCGGAGCGGGGTCGGCCGCGTCGGCCATCACCAGCACCCTGGTCCGCGGTGCGACATCACCGACCATGCGGACGATCGCTGCGGCACCGACGCCCAGGTCGGCCGGCTCCACGACCGCCACCGCCGGCTCGTGATCGGCAACGACCCGCAGCAACGCCTCCAGGTCGGCGACACTGCCGAGACTTCGCAGCCCGCGCCGGGCGCCGAGGTGCAGTGCCACGGTCTCTCCGATCACCCGGACCCGGTGGCAGACGACCACGCTCAGCACGGTTGCCGGTCCACCCCGAGATCGAGCGGCTTGCGCATCGAGCTCATCCGGAGCTTGCGGGCCTCGGCGCAGAACTCCTCCGGCGCCAGGTCGTACTCGACGTGCAGAACCGCCTTGCCTGCTTGCAGAAACGGCCGCAGCTGCTCGCACTCGTCGTACCGCATGCACTCCTCGTTGACCGCGAAGTCGAAGTCGGGCTGCAGCGCCGCCACCTGGTCGAGGTCGTTCTTCAGGCCGACCGGCAGGCCGCGTTCGTGTGCGAGCGCCGCGATCCGCCGGTTGAAGGTCAGCTGGTCGCCGGCGCTCAGCGGGAACCCGGTGTCGTTGCGGTAGCCGTCGACGTTGTCCGGCTCGATCGCGTCGAA
The DNA here is from genome assembly GCF_050942265.1 of Kribbella sp. CA-253562. Taxonomy (GTDB): domain Bacteria; phylum Actinomycetota; class Actinomycetes; order Propionibacteriales; family Kribbellaceae; genus Kribbella. Next base: position 8,219,376 of record NZ_CP192049.1, read on the forward strand.
GCCCTTCGCCTTGCACTGGTCGAAACGGGCCGCCAGCAACGGCTTCAGCTCGTCCCACTGCCGGATGTCGAGCCAGCGCTCGTCAGGCCAGCCGTCCATCGGCTTGCCGAGCACGGCAGCCGGGAACTGCGCCTGGTCCGGGCGGAAGTCCTCGTACGAGCCGACACTGACGTAGCAGATCACCCGCCGGCCCTTGCTGTGCAGCTCGGCGACCTGCTCGGCGGACGTCTTCTCACCGTCGACGTCGTACACGGGAACGTCGACGGTGAGGTCGAGCGTGCCGGAGAGCTGCCACTGCCAAGCGGTTCCCTGCTCAGGGACCCACCCGCTTCCGCTCCTCGGCTGCGTGGACGCAGTGTCGACAGGTGGAGGCACGGCAGCCGAGTCGGCACATCCCGCCAGCACCAGTAGCAACGCACCGATGGCCAGCCGTCTCAACACCGCACCAGCTCCGACGGCAACCTGTCCCACGGATGCGGCGCCGGCCGGTCCGTCACGAACACCAACTCAGCGCCCAGGTCACGCGCCCGCTCCTCCACCCGCTCCAGCTCCTCCACCGGTACGCCGTGCACCAGGTGCCAGCGCCGCGCTGTTGTCACCGGCGGCTCGACCCGGCCGTGCGCGGCCGCGTCGTCCTCGAAGACACAGGTGATGTCGAACAACCCGAACAACTCCGCGCACGGCTCCACTCCCGGATTCGCCACCAACGTCCGTACGCCGGCCCGCCGGGCGACCATCGCGAGGATCCGGTTCTGGCCGAGCCCTTCGAGTCCCGACGCGACCTGGTCGTACATGATCTCGTCGACGCCGTACAGCGTGCGCCAGGACTCCACGTCGGCAGCGACGTGCGCGGCGCCCCGGCGGCCGTAGTCGACGTCCACGTAGCCGAGCAGCCGGATCCCGTGAGCGCGCAGCATGGCAAGCGCCTGCGGGTAGTACGGATCGCCGGGTTGTCCGGGACCGTCCGCCACGTTGACGACGGCGAACTCCACCCGGTCACCGAGCGCCGCCAGGCGCCGCCACTGCTCCGGGTCCTCGGCGGGGTGCACGTACCAGGGAACGGCGAGCCGTGTCATCGATGCACCTCCACCCGAGTCAGTCGCTGCCAGGCGAGCACCGACAGCGTCGTCGCCAGCGAACCACAGATCGCCAGGTATCCCACTGCCAGGACAAACGGCTGATCCATCACGAAGTAACGGCAGGCAGCCAGGACGACGCCCGCGCCGGTCACGAGAACGACCGGCACGACCTGCCGGTGCGCGACCAGGAGCAAGGCGGCCAGAAACGCCCAGCCGAGCAGCACCGTGGCGCCGAACCGCAGCGCGATTACGGTCGTCAGGTCGCTGCTCAGCGTGAGCAGCGCGGTCAGTCCCACCAGGACGAGCAGGTAGCCGGCACTGCAGCGCAGCAACGCGCGGCGGATCAGCTGACCGAACGCAGCTGCCGAGGTGGTCGTCTGCAACACCAGACCCGCTTGGCTCCGGTAGCGCTCCAACTGCCACTCGGCGACCACCACGCCACCCACCAGCGGCAGCAGAGTGAGACTCAGCCCAGGAGTGGGCGCGACCAGACCGTCCACGAGGCCCAAAGTGAGCAGCAAAGCCAGGCAGGCGCCGTACGCGGCATACAAGCGGCTGTCGGACAGCACCGTACGCCGGACGGCGCGGCCGGGCCTGCGCCCGCCGCGGCACATCACCAGCGCAGCAGTCACCGTCGCGACGACGGAGACGCCGATCCCGCCGAGCACCACCGGCCGCGGTGGCCAGGCGGAGAGCATGTCCGGCACAGCGACGAGCAGTCCGGGCAGCAGGGCCGCCAGCATCACTCCAGGTCGCCGCAGGACGACCCCGACGGTCGAGGCGAGCACGTAGGCGATCTGGCTGACCGCGACCGCCAGCACGTACCCGGCCGCGGGCAGTTGCCACCAGACGAGTCCTGCTCCGACCAGCGCGGGGACCAGTGCCACGACCGCCAGATCACGCATCAATCGGCGGGCCTCGGGCAACGACCCCGCGCTGGTCAGGGCATAACCGGCGTACGCGACGCCTTGGCTCGCAGCCCAGCCGTACGCCACCGCTGCCAGCAGCAGCACGACTTCCAGCTGAGCGGTCCGGCCACCCATCGCAGAACCCGTGAGCAACGCCGGCAGGACGAACACCAGCCCGCGCTGCAGAGTCGGGATGACAGCCACCCGAGCAGCCCGTACGGCGTGGGTGTGGCCGACCGCCTGCATCCGCAGTGACGGCAGCAGCTCCGCACCGAGGGCGAAGACGTCAGGACGCCCGTAGCGTTCCGATGCCGTCCGGTCGCTGATCCCACTGGCTTCCAGCGCGGCCGCGACCTCGTAGGCGTCGACCGGCGGCGCCGAACCGGGCCGCTCGACCAGTTCGGCCGCCAGCTGGTGACGATGCCCGGGCAGCAGGACGCAGTCGGCGCTCATGCGGGCAGCTCCAGTTCAGCTCCGACTGTGGCCTGGTAGAGCATCCGGTAGGTGTCGATCGACCTGTCCAGAGTGAAGGTGGCCAGCGCCCGCTCCCGCGCGGCCTGCCCGATCCGCTGCCGCAACTCCGCGTCCCGCAGGTACACCAGGCACGCCTCGGCGAACGCCGACGGATCCCTGGGCGGTACGACGGCGCCCGCGTCGGCCACCGCTTCCGCCGTACCGCCGACGTCGGTGGAGACCGTGGCCCGGCCGCACATCATCGCCTCGATCACGGTGTAGGGCATCCCTTCGGAAATGCTCGACAGAGCCACCACGTGGCCGGCCTCGAACGCGATCCGCGACGACGGCACCGGGCCCTCCAGCACCAGCCCGTCCAGCACTCCGAGCCGGTCGGCCAGCGCCAGGCACCGCTGTTCGTACTCCTCGTTGCCCTCCGGCGTCGGGCCGAACAGCCGCAGCCTCGTCTCCGGCAGCTGCTCGCGGACCAGGGCGAACGCGGCCACCAGGGTCTCCAGGTCCTTCAGCGGATCGACCCGGCCCACCCAGCTGATCGTCGGCACCCCGGGCTCGTCCTCGATCGCGATGTACCGCTCCGGCTCCACCCCGTTGTAGATCGGCACGACAGCTGCCGGATCAGCACCGAGCCGGTGCTCCCACCGTGCGTTGAACCTGGCCACCGGCACCACGAAGTCCGCCGACCGATAGCCGAGCTCCGCGAGCTGCCGGAGGAAGCCGAGCACGATCGTCTTCACCCCGGCCGGGTAGCTCAGTTCGCGGAAGGCCAGGTAGCGCTCCCGCAGGTAGACCCCGTGCTCGGACATCACCAGCGGCGTGCCGCGTCGCCACTTCTCAGCCAGGCCGACCAGGGTGGGCAGGCCGTTCGCCACCGCGTGGGTGAGGCCCAGCCCAGGGCCGAGGTCCACGCGCAGCGGCAGCAACGAGCGCTCGACCAGCTCGGCCGCCACGATCGCGTCGTACACGGTCAGTGGTTCGGCGGCCGGCCACAGGTCGAGCAGGTCACCGGCCAGGTCGCAGGAGCGCAGGGCCCGGTCGAAACCAGGCTCAGCGGCCAGCCGGGCCAACTCCCGCAGACCCCACTCGAAGGCGACCGGCTGGGCCAGTACCGACCCGGCCAGGACGGCCCGGGCCGCGTCTGTAACCCGGGCCTGGTGCCGGCCCCGCCGAGGCGTGGCCGCCGGACCCCAGAGCGGGAACGGCTGCACCACCTCAGCGTTGGCCGGCAGGTCCCACGTCTGCTTCTCCGTCCCGTTCGCGACCAGCGTGACCAGCCGGAACGTGTGCTCGGGCAGCCCGCGGATCAGCTTGTCGCACCACTGGCTGACTCCGCCCTTGACGTAGGGATAGGTGCCCTCGTTGATCAGCGCGACGTCCATGACCCGGTGATCTCGCCGGTCCGGAACGGGCCGATCGCCGCGGACTCGCGCAGCGTCGGCAGCTTCTTCTCCCCAGCCTTGACCGTGGTCGACGTGGCCGGAGCCTTGGCGGTGGCCGGCACCGGGTAGCCCGCACCGGACGGCAGCCCGAGCTTCAGCGTGCCCAGCCAGCCCACCTGCTGGTATGCCGACCGCTCGCCCGCGTACGCCGTACCGAAGGCGCCGGCGGGCAGTCCGAGCAGGCCCAGCACCTTCGTGCCCTCCGGCGTGGTGATCGGGACGGACACCGGGCTGCCTGCGTTGTTCTGCACCGTCACGGTCGTGCCGACGACGTACGCCGTGATGCTGTTCTGGTAGGTCTTCCAGCGCGACGCACGCTGCATCACGTCCGACGACTCCTTCATCGTCGGGTGCAGCAGCGGGCTGTTCGAGGCGTACGCGGCGGAGAAGCGGTCGATCACGCCGTCCAGGACCGGGTAGAGGATGCGGTCCTCGGCCAGGTTCGACTGGTGCGCGTAGTGCGGGCGCGGGTCGTTGCCGAGCACATGCCGCAGCGCGATCCGGACCTCGATCGGCACGATGTAGTCGCGGAACCCCGTCACCGTGCTCTGCGGCGCGATGCAGGTGGTGGTGGCCGGGTTGTCCTCGCAAATGCCGCTGCCGCCGTTGGCCCGGCTGGTGTAGATCCAGTTGTACTCGTCCATCTCCTCGGCCTCGGTGGCCACGTTGTAGAAGATGTTCATCGGGTACCGCGGCACGGTCAGCGCGCTGCCGATCGTGCGCTGCTCCTTCTCCCGGGATGCGTCCGAGGCGATGTACTTGATGCCGCGCTCGGTCAGCGCCGGGCCCAGGTTCGGGTTGTCGACCACCATCTGCGGCAGCGTCTTCAGCCCGGAGTGCTCGCCGGTGACCAGCTCGGTCCGGTCGATCTTCACGCCGTTCGCGGTGGCCCAGTCGGTGTTCTTCTTGATCTCGGTGGAGATCGTCGCCTTCGACGCGTACTGGATCGTGCCCGTGCTGTTGGTCGCGCACTGCCACGGCAGCGCGCTGAAGTCCTGCACACAACCCAGGTACGGGTGCGACCAGGTGTGGTTCAGCCAGCGGAACGACGCCTTGTCGGCTGTGAACTTCGCGGCCAGCTGCGGCGCGGTCGCCACCCCGTCACCGTTGTAGGTGACGTCGAGCGGCATGCCGGTCCGGGCCTGCCAGGCCTTCAGGTAGTCGACGTCCGCGGTGTTCATCAGGATCGGCGGCGTGTAGGGCTGCACGTTCGGGTCGAGCTGGACGTTGCAGTTGTCGCCCGGCGTGCAGTCGCCGTCCTTGCTCCAGCGCAGGTCCTCGAGGAACACGTCGTCGATGTGCGCGGAGAAGTAGTTGCGCTCGTAGCCCAGGTGGATGCCCCGGGTCATCCAGCTGATGATGCCGTGCGCCAGGTACTGGAACTGCTCCTGGTACTCGTTGTAGACGAAGGTCAGGACGAGCTCCTCACGCCCGTCGTGGCTGTAGACCCCCATCAGCGAACCGGTCTGCCCGGTGCCGGGGATCGGGGCGCCGACCAGCGTGGTGAAGTTCGCACCGGCCAGTGGGGTGGCCAGGTAGCCGTAGCTCTCGGAGTAGCTCTTGTCCGCGTCCTCGAAGCCGACCGGACCGTCCAGGTAGCGCAGGTCGGCCGCGCGCCCCTGTGGGGTCGCCGTGGCGGTGACGCCGTCCAGCGTGCCGATGTAGCCCGGGGCTGCGGCGTAGTTGAGGCCGACGCCGGGGTGCGCCCAGGTAGAGGCGTTCACCTGGCGGATCGCGAAGGTGCGCTCGAAGGTCTGCAGCGCGGTCAGCTCGGCCGCGGTCAGGTTCGCCGGCGCCTCGTTCGGCAGCACGACGGCCTGGTACTTGGCCCGCGGCGTCGTGCCGACCTTGTCGGACAGGAACGCGGCGGTGACGGCCGGCCGCGACCCGCTGTTCAGGTCGACCTCGGTGTACGGGACCCCTTCGGCGTCCAGCTCACTCGCGATCGCCTCGACCGGGGAGCTGCCGTCGTTGACCACCAGGACCTTCAGGTCGATCCGGGGCGTCACCGCGGCGCGGGCGCTGGGCAGGGGCGTCAGCAGCCCGGCCGCCAGAACGGCCAGCGCCGCGGCCCACGCTCCGCGTCGTACGGATGGGCGGACTGTTCTCACTTCGAGCTCCTTCGGACGGGTCGCCACGGCTCAGGCAGGCTGCGGCACGATCAGCGTGGCGGTCCGGCGGCCGGAGCGGATCGGGCCGGTGGTGGAGTCCCGTCTCCACCATCTGCAGTACGCCGGCCACCGCAGAACGCCGGGACCGGCCTGGTCCGCGTGCACGTTCTGCCCGGGACCGCGCGGAACCAGGCTGGAGCCATGACCTCGACCTGGCTGATCACCGGCGGTGCCGGGTACATCGGCGCGCATGTCGTCCACGCCCTGACCCGAGCCGGCCGCCGTACGGTGGTCGTCGACGACCTGAGCACGGGCTCGGCCGGGCGGCTGCCCGCCGGCGTCCCGCTGGAGACCTGTTCGGTGCTGGACACCGCGGCGCTGGCCGAGGTGATGACCCGGTACGCCGTGACCGGCGTGATCCACCTGGCGGCGAAGAAGGCCGTCGGCGAGTCGGTCGACCGGCCGCTGTTCTACTACGACCAGAACGTCCGCGGCACCGCCAGCCTGCTCGAGGCGATGCGCGCCGCCGCGGTCCGCCGCCTGGTGTTCTCCTCCAGCGCCGCGGTGTACGGCGTACCGCCGACCGGGCCGGTCACCGAGTCAACGCCGACCGCACCGATCAACCCGTACGGCACCACCAAGCTGGTCTGCGAGTGGCTGATCCGGGACGCGGCGGCCGCGCAGGAGCTGTCCTGGCTGAGCCTGCGCTACTTCAACGTGTGCGGCGCGGGCACTCCGTCACTGGGCGACCCTGGCGTGGCCAACCTGCTCCAGCTGACCCTGCGGGCGCTGACGGTAGGGCAGCGGCCGAAGGTGTTCGGCACGGATCACCCGACACCCGACGGCACCTGCATCCGCGACTACCTGCACGTCGCGGACCTGGCCGACGCGCACGTCGCCGCGGTGGACGCATTGCTCGGCGGGTCCACGGTGGCCGAGCACTACAACGTGGGGACCGGTCAGGGCGCCAGCGTGCTCGACGTACTCCACACTGCGCGGGAGATCACCGGGCTGCACCAGCCGTACGAGGTGGTCGCGCGCCGGCCGATCGACCCGCCCGAGGTGGTCGCCGATCCGGCCCGCATCGCCGCCGAGCTGGGCTGGAAGGCGCAGCACGACCTGCCGGCGATGATCGCCTCTGCCTGGGCAGCGTGGCCCACCCCGGTCGCCGCGACCGCGTGAGAGCTACGGCTTCTGGTGGAAAGTGTGCCGGCGGATCCAGGCGTGCATGGCGATGGCCGCGGCGGCGCTGGCGTTGATCGAGCGGGTTGAGCCGTACTGCGCGATGTTGAGTACGTCGGTGCAGATCTCGTGCGCGGCTTCGGTCAGACCGGGGCCCTCCTGGCCGAAGAGCAGGACGCACGCCTCGGGCAGTTCGTAGGTCTCCAGCGGGACCGAGCCCGGCAGGTTGTCGATGCCGATCACCGGGAGGCTGTGCTGTTCGGCGTACGCGGCGAGGTCGGCCAGCTGGGGGTGGTGGCGGACGTGCTGGTAGCGGTCGGTCACCATCGCGCCGCGTCGGTTCCATTTGCGGTTGCCGACGATGTGCACTTCGCGGGCCAGGAAGGCGTTCGCGGTGCGGACCACCGAGCCGATGTTCAGATCGTGCTGCCAGTTCTCGATCGCGACGTGGAACGAGTGCCGTTGGCGATCGAGGTCCTCGACGATCGCTTCCAGCCGCCAGTACCGGTACTTGTCCACCACGTTGCGGCGGTCGCCGTGCGCGAGCAGCTCCGGATCGAGCCGCGGATCGTCCGGCGGATCGCCCTGCCACGGGCCGACGCCGACCTCTGCGGGGCCGACCAGATCGGCGCCGACCAGGTCGCGGCCGATCTCAGTGGCACTGTCACGATTCGCCGGTTGCACAGGTCGGGACGCTACCCTGTCCCGGTGCTCTTACAGATGGCGATGCTGATGCCGAACTGGATGGACCCCGAATTCCTGCTGAACTGGCTGGGGGACTGGGCTCTGTGGGGCACCGCAGCGGTGATCTTCATCGAGTGTGGACTGCTGTTCCCGATCCTGCCCGGTGACTCGCTGCTGTTCGCGGTCGGGCTGTTCATCGCGCTGGGCACGATCGACGTGCCGCTCTGGCTGGCGTGCCTGGTGCTCACCGCCGCGGCGTTCCTGGGCAACGTGTCCGGTTACTACATCGGCCGCGCGCTCGGTACGACGTTGTTCAAGAACCCGGACGCCAAGTTCCTGAAGCCCAAGTACATCGACCAGACGCACGCGTTCTTCGACAAGTACGGCCCGCGCGCGCTGGTGCTGGCCCGGTTCGTGCCGATCGTGCGCACGTTCATCACGGTGACCGCGGGTGCCGGCCGGATGGACCCGCGCAAGTTCTTCTTCTGGACCGGCATCGGCGCGGTGCTGTGGGGCACCGGCGTCACCCTGCTCGGTCACCTGCTCGGCCGGATCGACTTCATCCACGCGCACCTGGAGTCGGCGCTGATCCTGCTGGTGATCATCTCGGTGATCCCGATGGTGGTCGAGTTCGTGCTGGCCAAACGCCGCGAGCGTGCCCACGACAACGGCCAGGGCCGCGACGAGCGCTACGACACCGAGGCCGAGCGCACCGCGGTGATGGAGAAGCTCAACGACTGACGCCGCGGCGTCGCCAAGGGCTCAGTGCGCGAACGGGAAGCACGGGTCCGACCAGACGAAGTCGGTGCTCAGCGTGAGCAAACCGGCCACGGCGACCTCGCCGGCCGGCAGCGGGCCGATGACCTGACCGGACCCGAGTGAGCAGGCCACCCGGATCCGGTCCACCGCCTGGTACCAGACCAGCGCCCCCCGTGGCGCCGCCCCCTCGTGCAGGAGGGCGTGGTGATCGAGCCAGTGCAACGCGTCGGCCGAGTCGTGCCAGCCGCTGTCGTGGGCGTAGCCGAACGCCATCCGCTGGAACTTGAGCGTCCACTCCTGCCAGGCCGTCGAGCCGACGCGCTCCAACTGCCAGTCCAGTGCCGACTCGGTGTCCCTCGGGTTCCCCACCCGGTCTGTCATCTGGCGCTCCACCGCACCCTCCCCCCGGCTCAATGCCCCCGTACGCCGGCCTCACGCCTAGCGATCTCAGCATCACCGGCGGGCATACAGCCGCCGTACATTGCCGGAACGGCGGGAGACTCAGCTGACGGCGAGATCGGCGCCCAGCTCGGTCAGGTGCGCCCGGGCCTCGGCCACCCGCGCGTCGTTGCCGATCTGCTGCCAGGCCCGGATCGCGCGGCTCAGGTAGCGCCGGGCGAAGTCCACGTTGCCGGTGGTCACGTGCAGCCGGCCCAGGTCGTACGCCGCCTGACCCTCGACGCTGCGGTCGCCGAGCCGGTGGCCGATCTCGATCGCGTCCAGCAGCATCTTCCGGGCCGCCGCGTCGTCACCGACCGCGACCAGCGCCTGTCCCAGTTCCGCCCGCGCGTACGCCGCGCAGTGGTCGTCACCGATCTTGCTGAAGATCGCCAGCGACGCCTGCAGCTGGCGGACCGCCTGCTCCGGTCGGCCCTGCCGGATCCGCAGCGACGCGATCCGCCGCCGGACCTTGGCCTCCCGGTGCCGGTCGCCTCGGCGTACGCCGAGCAGGAACGCCTCGGCCAGGTAGCGCCCGGCCGTCACCATGTCGTCGCGGGACAACCAGATCGACGCGGCCGCGCTGCGGGCGACCGCCTCGCCGTTGGTGTCGCCGACCTCGACGAAGGCCTCGACAGCCTTCTCGTACTGCGGCAGCGCCTCGTCCGGGCGGCCGCGTTCGCGCAGCCAGGTCCCGACGCCGACCGCGGCGATTCCCTCCCCGTGCCGGTCCCCGACCTCGGCGAACAGTTCGGCGGCGCTGGTCAGGTGGTGCCAGGCCGCGTCCCAGTCGTCCTGGTAGAGCGCGAGCTGACCGAGGTTGCGGTGCAAGATCGCGGCGCCACGGCGATCCCCGCAGGCGACCGCGCTGACCAGACCGGGCTGGTGCGACTCGTTCCAGTCGTCGAAGCCGGCGCGCATGTCCAGGTACGGGCCCCAGGCGGCGGCCAACCGCCAGGCGTGCTCGTGCAGACCGTTCTGCGCCGCTGCCCGGATCGCCGGGACGAAGCTGCTGCGCTCGCTGTCGAACCAGGCGATCGCGTCCGTGTCGGTGAACGGCTGCGGATCCGGTGACCGCAGTGGGCCTTCGTAGTCAAGGGTGCCGAAGTAGCCGAAGGGCAGCGCCGCGGCAGCCCGTCGTACCTTGGCCAGGAGGGCGTCGAGCAGGGTGGCCAGGTCCTTCAGCGCTTCGGCCTTCTGGCTCTCGTCGCCGACACCGATCGCGTGCAGCCGCAGCAGGTCGTGCACCCGGTAGCGCGCCTTGCCGGTCGGGTCGATCGAACTGATCTGCACCAGGTTGACCTCGATCAGCCGGTCCAGACTGCGCCGTACGACGGCCGGACTGGCCACCGGCTCCAGCACTCGCGCCGAGAACTCCCCGACCGCGAAGTGCCCGATCAGCCGGTAGAGCCTGGCCTCCTCCGGGCTGAGCGAGTCGTAGCTGAGGTCGGCGCTGGTCCGGACGGCCAGCTCGCCGATGCTCAGCTCGTCGAGCCGGTGGGTCTCGTCGCGGAGCCGCCGGGCCAGCTCGCTCGGGCTCAGGTCGGGCCGCTGGGCCAGTCGGCTCGCCACGATCCGGATCGCCAGCGGCAGGTTCCCGCAGGCGAGCAGAATCTCCTCCGCCGCCGGGGAGCCCCGGTCGATCCGGCCGGAGCCGGCGACGCGCAGCAACAGTTCGGTCGCCTCGCGGTCGTCGAAGGTGTCCAGCGGGATCGGGTCGGCCCCGGCCAGGTCGATCAGCCGGTTGCGGCTGGTCACCACGACTGCCGACGCCCCGGTGCCCGGCATCAGCGGCGCGACCTGCCGGGCCGAGGCCACGTCGTCCAGGATGATCAGCACCCGGCGGCTGGCCAGCTCCGACCGCAACATCGCCGACCGGCGGTCCGGATCAGCCGGTACGGCGAAGTCCGGCACGTTCAGGCTGAGCAGCAGGTCGGTGAGCGCGCCGCCGGGATCCCTCGGATCGGTGGCGCCGCGCATGTCCAGATAGATCTGCCCGTCCGGGAAGTATTCCCTGACCAGATGGCCCAGCCGAACGGCCAGCGAGCTCTTGCCTGTTCCGGGGGCTCCGGAGATCACCGCGATCGGCGGCCGGACCGGATCACGCCCGCAGACCAGGTCCCGCAGCTTCTCCAGGTACTCGTCCCGGCCGCTGAAGTCGGGCAGGTCGAGCGGCAGCTGGCTCGGTGGCCGGTGCGGCTCGGTCAGAGCGGGTGCCGCCATCGGACCGGGCGGCTCGACGGCCTCGGGCTCCGGCGTACGGACTGCGGGGATGCCCGGCTCGGGCCAGTTGGCGGTGTGGCCGTTGTGGGCGCGCGCACCGGCTGCCGCGAGCTCCGGACCGGGCTCGACACCCAGCTCGTCCGCGAGGGTCCGCACAGCTTTGCTGTACGCCGCCCGCGCTTCGCTGGTGCGACCGGCCGCCAGCAACGTGTCGACGAGCCTGCGCCACAGCTGCTCGTCGTACGGGTCCTCGGTGAGCCGTCCACTGAGCAGTACGGCGGCACCGGCGGCGTCGCCGTGCTCCAGCCGCAGGTCGAGCAGGGTGTCGACCAGACCGCGGTACTGCGCTTCCAGACGGCCGATCGAGCCTTCCCAGGCCGAGGAGATGGTGAGGTCGGCCAGCGGATGGCCACGCCACAGCGAGTACGCCCCGGACAGCACCTGCATCGCCTGGCGGGTGTCACCGGCGTCGCGCAGGTGACCGCCCTCGGCCAGCAGCGACTCGAACCTGCTGGAGTCCAGCTCGTCGACACCGACCTCGATGCTGTAGCCGGCCGCCGAGGTGTCGATCGGCGCGGGCAGCCCGGCGTCCTGCAGGGCACCGCGCAGTGCGCGCACGTAGGTGCGGATGTTGGCGGTCGCCGACCGCGGCGGGGCGTTCTCCCACAACGCGTCGGCGATCAGGTCGGTGGAGACGAACCTGTTCGGGTGCAGCAGCAGGGTGGCGAGCAGCTGGCGGGGTTTGCTGGCCCGGAGCTGCTGGCTGGGCAGGTGGGCGACACGCAGCGGACCGAGGATCTCGTACCTCAGACCGTCCACTTGGCTGCCCTCTCAACTAATTCCGCACGCGGCCCCATGGTGGCATCCCGCGGACGGTCCGGGAAGCCTGTGCCGAACGGCGGCCACCACGATGTACGCGCCGATGTACGCCGGATGTATGCGCGCCGGGCAGTCTGGACGCAGGTACCGGGGGGAGGGCAGGCCCGGGGATGACGGACTGAACGCCGTCAACCCCGGGCCTGAATTTTGCCCAGGCGGGATCAGGCCCCGGTGAACGGCGGCTGACCGTCCTGCGGACGCGGCGCAGCGGCCGGCGGCTGGCCCTGGTTCTGCGGCGGGAGCTGCTGGTAGCCGCCCTGCTGGTACCCCGGCTGCTGGTCGCCCGGCAGCGGCGGCTGGATCTGGCCCGAGCTGTGCCCACCGGCCGGCATCTGCGGCGGCGCCTGCTCGCCGTCGACCGAGCCGATCGTGCCGAACGACACCTGCGGCACCGCCCGGACGCTCTCGTCCTTGACCTCGAAGTAGCCGGCCTTCTCGAACTTGAAGCTGCTCGCGATCAGGTTCGACGGGAACGCCTCGATCCGGGTGTTGTAGTCGCCGACGTTGGCGTTGTAGAACCGGCGGCCGGCCGCGATCCGGTCCTCGGTGTCGGTCAGCTCGCGCTGCAGACCGAGGAAGTTCTGGTTCGACTGCAGCTGCGGGTAGGCCTCGACCGAGATCATCATCTGCCGCAACGCACCCGACAGCTGCCCCTCGGCGGCGGCCCGCTGCTCCGGGGTGGCGCCCTCGGCGCCGACCGCCTGGGTGCGCAGCCGGGCGACCTCCTCGAACACGTGCCGCTCGTGCGCGGCGTACGCGCGCACGGTCTCGACCAGGTTCGGGATCAGGTCGTAGCGGCGGTGCAGCTCGACGTCGATCTGCCGCCAGGACTCCTGGATCAGGTTGCGCTGCTTGACGAAGCGGTTGTACGAGACGATCAACGCGATCGCCAGGATCACGACGAGCGCCACGATCACGATGATGACTGCGGTCATTTCCCTGCTCCCCGGTGTCGGTTACCCGGTGACTCTAGTCCTCGCCGGGGCCGCCGCCAGGGCACAGCGCTAGCCGTGCTCGACTGTCAGCACCAGGCGGCCGGCGATCTGTCCGGCTGCTTGGCGCAACCAGGCCGTCGTGACGTCCGGCAGCCCGACGGTCTCGTGCGCGACGGTGATCCGGCCCGCCGCGGCGTGCCGCAGGACTTCGGTCAGCGCCTCGGCCCGCTGCTCCGGAGTCAGCGAGTTGTTGGTGTAGCCGAGGATGTTCGCCGAGCGGCTGCGCAGTACGGACGAGGAGAACGTTGCCTCGTCGCCCGAAGCTCCCCCGAGGTTCACCAGCCTCCCGCCGGGCGCGAGCAGGCGGGAGGCCGCGGTGGCCGCCGTACCGAAGACCGGATCGATCACCACGTCGACCTCACCGCCGGTGACCTCACCGAGGCGTGCCGTCAGCTCGTCGACGTCCGCGGTGGGGATCACCACTTCGTCCGCACCGGCCGCCAGCGCCCGCTGACGTGACTCCTCGGACCGGCACACCGCCGTCACCCGGCCAGCTTCCAGTGCGCGTGCCGCACCGATCGCGATCTGGCCGACCGCTCCGCCGGCTCCGAGGACCAGCACCCGCTCCCCCGGCTGCATGCGCGCCCGCCAGGTCAGCGCCATCCACGCCGCGACCCCGGACAACCCGAGCGCGGCGACCATCGTGTCCGGTACGTCGTCCGGCAGCGCGACGAGGTCGGAATCCGGGACCGCGCAGCGCTCGGCGAAGCTGCCGTCGCCGGCTGTCATCCCGGCCGACGTCGCGAAGAAGACCCTGGTCCCGGCCGCCATGACCGCCGACTGCTCGACCACGCCGACGCCCTGCACACCCGGCACGTACGGAACCGCCGGAGCACCGAAGTACGACGTACCGGAGGCGCACAGCAGGTCCAGCGGTACGACGGGAGCGGCGGCGACCCGGACGACGCTCCACCCCTCGGCCGGGACCGGGTCAGGGTGCTCGGCCAGCGACGGCGGTTCGCCCAGGGTGGCCACAACGGCTGCTCGCACAGCGTCTCCTCGCAGGTCAGGTGGCGATGTCGGGATAGGGCAGGGTGATGTGCTCCATCGCCTTGGCGTAGGCCAGCTGGTACTCCAGCGGGCCGTGGTCGCGCTCGAACATCGCGATGAACAGCGTCAGCGTCAGGAACGGGTGGGCGCCCAGACCGAACAGCGCCACATGGTCGTGCGCGCGCAACGCGGAGCGCTCCTCCTCGGTGAAGGCCAGCCACGTCGTCCGCTCGTCCGCCGTGCAGTTGAGCAGCTTGTTGGCCATCTCCGCCTCCCACCAGGAGACGGTTCCGGCCGGGTCCTCGCGGTACCGCTCGACCAGCTCGGGGTCGCGGTCGACGGTGTAGAGGAACTTGTCCAGCAGGTACTTGCTCATGCCGGCGCTCCGTTCGGATACCAGGTGAAGTAGGCCTCCATCGTGTGGAACAGGTCGAGCGAGTCGACGTGGTCGGCCTTCGCGCCGTCGCCGGCCGCGCCCATCATCAGCAGGAAGTCCATGAAGCCGTGGGTGGCGTTGCCCGGTAGATGCAGGCTGTCCAGCGTCACTTCGGACAGCGCACCCTCGATGTCACCGGTGGCGATCCACTCGACCGCCTTCCGGTCGAACTCCGGATCGGGGCCGTGCGCACCGAACTGGCGCGGCCCGCCGAGCTCGAGCGAGAGGTGGCCGGTGCCGATGATCGCCACCCGCTGGTCGGTCGGCCAGGACTCGACCAGCTGCCGGATCGTCCGGCCGAGCTGCACGAACCGCTGCGGCCGGGGCAGCGGCGGCGCGAAGATGTTGGTGTAGATCGGCACGATCGGCAGGTCGGCCTCGGGCCGCAGCGTGATGATCGGGCAGGTGATGCTGTGGTCGATCCGCAGTTCGTTGCTGAAGGCAAGGTCGAAGCCGGCGTCCAGGCCGTCGCGCAGGATGTGCGCGGACAGGTCCTCCTGGCCGGCCAGTGTCATCCGCGGCAGGCCGAACTCGCGTTCCTCGTTGTAGAAGTTCGCGTCGAAGAACGGCGCCTTGCCGACCAGGAACTGCGGCATGTTGTCCAGCCAGAGCTGGTGGAAGTGGTCGCTGCCGACCATCACCAGCACATCCGGCCGGGCCTTGGTCAGCGTCTCCCGGAACGCCTCGATCTTGGCCACCCACTCGTCCGCGAACGGCGGCCGGTCGGCGCCGGTCGCCGTACTGGCGCGGTAGTAGAACGGGTGGTGCGTGGACGCGATGACCGCGACGACTTGGGCCATGACGTGCTCCTCGGGATCTCGGGCGGCGGGTTCTCAGGTGGGATCGACGTAGACGGCGTTGCGATCGACGGTCAGGTAGGCGTCCATGCCGATCGGGCGGCGCTGCTCCTCGGCGAGCTGCCCGAGCAGACCGGCGGCGCGAGCCAGCAGGGCGAAGCCACGCAGCAACTCGATCGGGAGCCCGAGATCGGCCAGCGCGGCGCCGCAGACCCCGGCGCCGTTCAGCGGTAGCCGGCGGCCGAGGACCTGCTCGTGCACCCTGCCGATCGCCTCGAACAGCTTCAGGTGCGGGCCGCGAAGCCCTTCCTCCTCGGCGATGCCGATCAGTACCGGCGTCCGCGGGTCGCGCACCTTGTGGACCGGATGACCCAGGCCGGGCACAAATCGCTTGGCGGCCTTCGCCTCCGCGACCACGATCAGCGCGAGGGCGTCCCAGCCTTCGTCGTTGTCCGGCAGCTCGCCGTCGACTGCTGCGAGGGCGCCGTGCAGGAAGGCGCCGCAGTCCTCGGTCACGCCCAGGAAGCGGGAGCCGCCGCCGAGCAGACCGGCCGCGAGCGCGCCTTGCAGCGAGTCCGGCGCGGACAGGTAGGTGAGCCGCGCGGCGATCGCGGTCGGGGTGAACCCGTGGTCGGCCAGCGCCACCAGCACGGCCTCGAAGACCCTGACCTCCGAAGGCGTCGGGCGACGCAGCGCGACCAGCCAGAAGGCCAGTTCCCCGAAGCCGACCTTGCCCATCAGGTCGGCGGTGAGGTCCTGCCCGAGCAGGCGGATCTCGTCGGCCGTGGACGTCCCGAGCGAGGTCGGGAAGCTGGGCACTTCGCTCATGCCGTTCCTTCCTCCGTACGCCGTTCGGCCGCGAGCCACCGCCGGATCTCGTCCCCGTGCTCGTCGAGCGCCGGGGGCGGCAGCAGGTAGTCCGCCGGCGTCTCCGAGAACGTGATCGGGTTGCGCACACTCGGCACGCCGTGGTCCTCCGGCCCGACCGTCACCACCGGGTCGAGCCCGATTTCCTCGGCGAAGGCCACCCCGCCGTCGATGGTGTTGATCGGTCCGCACGGCACGCCCGCGGCGATGATCGCGTGGAACCACTCGGACTTTGTCCGGGTCTTCAGCCGCTCGACCAGCAGCGGCCGCAGCTCGTCGCGGTTCTCGGTGCGCTTCTCGTTCCGGTCGAACCGCGGGTCGTCGGCCAGCTCGGGCGCGCCCAGCACCTCGACGAGCTTGCGGAACTGGCCGTTGTTGCCCGCCGTGATGATCAGGTCGCCGTCGGAGCAGGGCAGCGGTTCGTACGGGAACAGGCTGGGATGACTGTTGCCCATGCGCGACGGGACGACGCCGCCCGCGACGTACGCACTGGACTGGTTGACCAGGCCCGACAGTGCCGAGGACAACAGGTTCACCTCGACGTGCTGGCCGCGGCCGGTCGCGTGCCGGGCGTTGAGCGACGACAGGACACCGATCGTGGCGTGCATGCCGGCCATCACGTCGAAGACCGAGATGCCGGCCCGGAACGGTTCGCCGCCGGGATCGCCGGTCAGGCTCATCAACCCCGAGATCGCCTGCACGATCAGGTCGTACCCGGGCAACGCGGCGCCTTTCGGCCCACTGCCGAAGCCACTGATCGAGGCGTAGACCACGCCAGGGTTGCCCTCGGCAACTGTCGGGTAGTCGAGCCCGAAGCGCGCCAGGCCACCGGGCTTGAAGTTCTCGATCAGTATGTCGGCCCGCCTCGCGAGCGCCTGGGCCACAGCGAGGTCGCCGGGGTCCTTGAGGTCGAGGGCGATCGAGCGCTTGTTGCGGTTCACGGCCAGGTAGTACGTCGAGATGCCGTCCCGGACCGGCGGCTGCCACGACCGGGTGTCGTCACCACCGGGCGACTCGACCTTGATCACCTCGGCGCCCAGATCGGCCAGCAGCATGGTCGCGTAGGGCCCGGCCAGGATCCGGGAGAAGTCGGCGACCACCAGGCCGGCGAGCGGACCGGAGCGAGCCTCGGTCATACGGTCAACTCCCCTCGACGCGGACAGTTGTCCGTTGAGTCCTGCTGTCGCAGTCTCCGCGCCTTGGGATCGCACTGTCAAGGCTCCCGGCCCAGCTCTTGACAGGCCTCAACCCGGCTTCGATAGTGATGTGACCGTCATACGGACGAACGTCCGCCGCACTCCCGGGGAGAGCCCATGACCACATCCGAGGCACCGGCGCCCGGCCGGCCGGTGGTGCTGCGCGGCGGCACCGTGCTGACCATGGACGACGCGCACACCGTGCTCACCGACGCCGACGTGCTGGTCGTCGACGACCGGATCGCGGCCGTCGGCCCCGCACTCGACGTGCCCGAGCAGACCACGGAGATCGACGCCCGCGGCGGCATCGTGATGCCCGGCATGATCGACACCCACCGGCACATGTGGCAGACCGCGATGCGCGCGTACGGCGCCGACTGGACGCTGACGCAGTACTTCGTCTGGTACTACCTCGAGCACGGCAAGGTGTTCCGGCCCGAGGACATCCATGCCGGCAACCTGCTGTCGGCCTGGGAGTCGCTGGAGGCCGGCATCACCACCACCGTGGACTGGTCGCACGGGTTGCAGACCGTCGATCACGCCGAGGCCGCCGTCGACGCGCTGCAGGCCGTGCCCGGCCGGTTCGTACTTGCCTATGGCAACATTCAGGCCGGTCCCTGGGACTGGACCGCCGACCCGGCGGTCCGGTCGTTCCTGGACCGCCGCCGGACCGGGGCCGAGGACCTGCTCGGCGTCCAGCTGGCCTTCGACGTGACCGGCGACCCGGCGTTCCCGGAGCGGGCCGCCTTCGAGGTGGCCCGCGAGCTCGGGCTGCCGGTGACGACTCATGCCGGCGTCTGGGGAGCGACGAACGACGACGGCATCAGGCTGATGCACGAGAACGGTTTCTTGACGCCGGAGACCGTTCTCGTGCACGCGGCCACGCTCACCGCCGACTCCTACCAGCGGATCGCCGCAAGCGGCGCCTCGATCTCGGTGTCGACCGAATCCGAGCAGAGTGCCGGTCAGGGCTACCCGCCCACCTGGCAGGTCCGCCGGTACGGCATCGGGGTGTCGCTGTCGATGGACACCAGCGTCTGGTGGAGCGGCGACCTGTTCTCGGCCATGCGGACCACGCTCGGCGCCGACCGGTCCCGCGAGCACCTCGAAGCCCACGTCAAGGGCGAGACTGTCACGCACGTGCACCTGCGGGCCGAGCAAGTGGTCGACTGGGCCACCCGCGGCGGCGCCCGGGCGCTGGGCCGCGACGACCTCGGCAGCCTGGAGCCCGGCAAGAAGGCCGACGTCGTCCTGATCAAGAACGACGCCTCGCCGGTCTCCTTCCCGCTGCTCAACCCCTACGGCCAGGTCGCCTTTCAGGCCCAGCGTGGCGACGTCCACACCGTGCTGGTCAACGGCCGCGTCGTGAAGCACGAGCACCGGCTCGTCGGCGCCGACCTGCCCGCCGTACGGCGGAACGTCGAGGCGACTGTCGACCACCTGCGCTCGTCGCTGGGCGAGGATGCCTGGCTCGCCGGGATGAACCCCGGGTTGCCCGACGAGGAAGTGCTGGACAACCCGTACCAGTACACCGAGTACAAGTCGGAGTCGACGCGGGAGGCGCGCGGCAGCATGTTCGGCGAGCCCGGCGCGGGCACCTGACGGCAACCACCCGCCGGTGGCCTTAGGCTCGTCGGCGACGACCGGTCCGCGCCGTGGACCACGGCAGGAGCGGAGGCAGGTACCGATGGCAGGACGAGGAGCGGGTCCCGATTTCGTCGAGTCGCTGGCTCGCGGTCTGGATGTGCTCGCCTGCTTCGACGCCGACCACCGAAGCATGTCGCTCAGCGAAGTGGCGGCCGCGGCAGGACTGGCCCGCCCGACCGCGCGCCGGCTGCTGCTGACGCTGGAGGAGCTCGGCTTCGTCCGCTCGACCGCCGGCGCCTTCCAGCTCACCCCGAAAGTGCTGACCCTGGGCATGGCGTACGTCGGCGCGCTCGGACTCTGGGACATCGCCCGGCCGCACCTGGAGGCGCTGGTCGCCCGGACCGGGGAGTCGTCGTCGATGGCGCAGCTCGACGGGTCGGACATCGTCTACGTGGCGCGGGTGTCGGTGCCGAAGATCATCGCGCTCCGGGTGGACATCGGCACCAGGTTCCCGGCCGCCCAGACGTCGCAGGGCAAGGTGCTGCTCGCCGGGCTGTCCCCCGACGAACTGGAGGAGACGCTGGCGCAACCTAGCCGGGCCGGGCTCCCGGCTTACATCGGCCGGTCGGCGGAGCAGCTGCGCGAGCAGCTCACCGAGATCCGCGCGCGCGGCTGGGCGCTGGCCGACGAGGAGCTGGCGCCCGGCGTACGGTCTGTTGCCGCGCCGGTCCGCGACGGTACCGGCACGGTCCAGGCGGCCATGAACGTCACCGTGCACGCGGCCGAGACCTCGACCGAGAAGCTGCTGACGGACTATCTGCCGCTCCTGCTCCGCACTGCAGGCGACGTCAGCGCCGAGTGGGCCCTGTGGCAGTCGCGTCCGCACGTCGAACTCGACCGCCCCAGCAGCTCCCGGGACTCGGCGCCGGCGTAGGTCAGTTGAGGCCGAGGTCGTCCAGGCCGAACAGCCAGCGGTACTCCAGGCCCTCGGCTTCGACCTTCTCCTTGGCGCCGGTGGCGCGGTCGACGATCACCACGACCGCGACCACCTCGGCGCCGGCCTCGCGCAGCGCCTCGACCGCGGTCAGCACCGAACCGCCGGTCGTGGAGGTGTCCTCGACGGCGAGCACCCGGCGACCCTTGACCTCGGGACCCTCGATCCGGCGCTGCAACCCGTGCGCCTTCTCGGCCTTGCGGACCACGAACGCGTCCAGCTTGCGGCCCTGCGATGCGGCGGCGTGCAGCATCGACAGCGCGACCGGGTCGGCGCCCAGCGTCAGCCCGCCGACGGCGTCGTACTCCAGGTCCGCGGTGAGCTCGAGCAGCTGCGGCCCGATCAGCGGCGCCGCCTCGGCGTCCAGGGTGACCCGGCGCAGGTCGACGTAGTAGTCGGCTTCCTTACCGGAGGCCAGCGTCACCTTCCCGTGCACGACGGCCTTGTTCTTCACCTGGTCCAGCAGGGCATCCCGATCAGCGCTCATGAGGCCACAGCCTAAATCAGGACTTGGGATCGGTTCTCACCAAGTGGGCGAACGCGACCGAGCGGTCCGGGGAGTGGAACAGGTCCTGGCAGGTGGTGAGCGTGAGCATCGGCCTGGTCGGCGATGCGCCGGGTTTGCCGGGGACCGGGTCGAGGACCCAGGTGTCGGCCGGTTTCACGGTCAGGTCCTTCGGGGAGCCGTCGAGCTCGTAGGTGTAGACGGCGTCCGCGGTCTCGACGATCACCTGGTCGCCGCGCTCCAGCTCCAGCAGCTTGCGGAACGGCGACCCGTGGGTGACCCGATGCCCGGCGATCGCGAAGTTGCCCGGCTGTCCCGGCAGCTGCGTCTGCGGGTAGTGCCCGAGACCGCGAGCCAGTTCGTCCTTGCCGACGCCCTCGACCACCGGTTTCTCCCAGTCGGCGCCGAATTTCGGGATCCGCAGCAGCGTGATCGCCGTACCGGTTCGGGGCTCGGCGCCGGGGCCGGGGGGTGTCTTCCAGCGATCGCGCAGGTCCTGCTCGAGCTGGTCCATCGTGTGATTCGCGGTGATCCCGGTGCCGACGTACTGCCAGCCGACCCAGCCGAGCAGCCCGAGGCCCGCGAGCAGCAGGAGCACTCCCGCACTCCTGATCACCCCGCGGCGCGTCATGGCGACCAGTATGCAGATCGACTGCAAAGCCTGTGTACGACGTGTCGATGGACGGACAAGGTTGCCGGGGACGACGATGTGGACGGCGGTCGTCGAGCCGACGGCGCGGGCGGAGGAGGATGGCGTGAAGGCGCTGGTGAAGGCGAAGAACGAGCCCGGTCTGTGGCTCCAGGACGTCCCCGAGCCGAGCGTCGAGGCGGACGAGGTCCTGATCAAGGTGCTGCGGACCGGCCTGTGCGGCACCGACCTGCACATCCAGAACTGGGACGCCTGGGCGCAGAAGAACGTGCCGGTCTCGATGGTCACCGGGCACGAGTTCTGCGGCGAGGTGGTCGAGATCGGCGCCGGCGTGCGCGACGTCGCGGTCGGTGACGTGGTCAGCGGCGAGGGTCACCTGGTTTGCGGCCGCTGCCGCAACTGCCGGGCCGGCCGCCGGCACTTGTGCATCAAGACCCGCGGCCTCGGCGTGCACGTACCCGGCGCGTTCGCCGAGTACGTCGCGCTGCCGGCCACCAACGTGTGGGTGCACCGCGATCCGGTCGACCTGGACGTGGCGGCGATCTTCGACCCGTTCGGCAACGCCGTGCACACCGCGCTGTCGTTTCCGGTCGTCGGTGAGGACGTGCTGATCACCGGCGCCGGGCCGATCGGCATCATGGCCGCGGCGGTCGCCCTGCACGCCGGGGCGCGCAACGTGGTGATCACCGACCTGTCGGAGTACCGGCTCGAGCTGGCCCGCAAGCTCGGCGTCACCCGCGCGGTGAACGTCGGCGCGGAGAGCATCGCCGAGGCCCAGCGCGAGCTCGGCATGCGCGAGGGCTTCGACGTCGGGATGGAGATGTCCGGGCAGCCGGTCGCCCTGCGCGACATGCTGGCGAACATGAACCACGGCGGCAAGATCGCGATGCTCGGGCTGCCGGCCGACGCGATCGCCATCGACTGGAGCACCGTCGTCCTCAACATGCTGACCATCAAGGGCATCTACGGCCGGGAGATGTTCGAGACCTGGTACTCGATGTCGGTGATGCTCGAGCGCGGTCTCGACCTGGGCCCGGTGATCACCCACCGGTTCGGCTACGCCGACTACGAGCAGGCCTTCGACACCGCCCGGCACGGGCAGTGCGGCAAGGTCATCATGGACTGGACCACCCCGACGTACGAGGAGAAGCACTGATGTTCGGCCGGATGCGGGACGACCTGACAGCCACCATCGGCGAGATCCGGGACGCCGGGCTCTACAAGGCCGAGCGGGTGATCCATTCGCCCCAGAACGCCGCGATCTCTGTTGCCTCAGGCAAGGAGGTGCTGAACTTCTGCGCCAACAACTACCTCGGCCTGGCCGACCACCCCGAGGTGATCGGGGCCGCGAAGAGCGCGCTGGACCAGTGGGGCTTCGGGATGGCCTCGGTCCGCTTCATCTGCGGCACCCAGGAGATCCACAAGGACCTGGAAGGTGCCCTCAGCACCTTTCTCGGCACCGACGACACGATCCTGTACAGCTCGTGCTTCGACGCCAACGGCGGTCTGTTCGAAACGCTGCTCGGCGCCGAGGACGCGGTGATCTCCGACGAGCTGAACCACGCCAGCATCATCGACGGGATCCGGCTGTCGAAGGCTCGTCGGTTCCGGTACAAGAACCGGGACATGGCCGATCTGGAGGCGCAGCTCAAGGACGCCGCCGACGCGCGGTACCGGCTGATCGCCACCGACGGCGTGTTCTCGATGGACGGCTACGTCGCCCCGCTGGACGAGATCTGCGACCTGGCCGAGCGCTACGACGCGCTGGTGATGGTCGACGACTCGCACGCGGTCGGCTTCGTCGGCCCGGACGGCGCCGGTACGCCGTCGCTGTTCGGCGTGAAGGACCGGGTCGACATCGTCACCGGCACGCTCGGCAAGGCCCTCGGCGGCGCGTCGGGCGGTTACGTCTCCGGCCGCCGCGAGATCGTCGAGGTGCTGCGCCAGCGCTCCCGTCCGTACCTGTTCTCGAACTCGCTGGCGCCGTCCGTCACGGCCGCCTCGCTGAAGGCGCTCGAGCTGATCGGCGGTTCGTCCGACCTGCGCGACAAGCTCACCGCCAACACGACGCTGTTCCGCACCAAGATGACCGAAGCCGGCTTCGACGTCCTGCCCGGCGACCACCCGATCTCCCCGGTGATGATCGGCGACGCCGCCGAAGCCGGCCGCCTGGCCGACAAGCTGCTCGAACTCGGCATCTACGTGATCGGCTTCTCCTACCCCGTCGTCCCGCACGGCAAGGCCCGCATCCGCACCCAACTGTCCGCCGCCCACTCCACCGAGGACGTCGAACGCGCCGTCGCCGCCTTCGTGGAGGCCCGCGCCGCGCTGGCGTGACCGCCGCTGCTCACCCCGACGCTAGGCTGTGCCGATTCGTCCGGGTGAGGAGCGACATGCGCGCAGTACTGGTGGTGGCCGGGGTCTTGGCTTTCCTGGCGACCGGTTGCGGCACCGACGACGGTGCCGACCCCATGCCTGTGGTCGCGCCCAGTACCGCGGCCTCGGCACAACCTGAGACAACGACAGCCGGGCCGCGTCCCACGGTCAAGCCCACCAAGCCGGCACCGGTCCGCCTGACCGTCGCCCAGGCCCGGGTTCGGTATCTCGCGGTGACGAGGCCCTACAACGTCGCGCTGGAGCGGTTCGAGAAGGCGGCCAACAGCGGCGCGTCCGTGCAGACGCTGAAGGTCCGCGCCCGCGCTGTGGCCGCCGCGAATCTGGCCGAGTCACGGCAACTGGCGGCGATCGCCTGGCCTGTGGTGGTGGACCGCAAGATCAAGGCGCTCGGCCGTGTCAATGCCGCCGCCCGCCCGCACTGGTTGAAGGTCGCCGCGTCCGGCAGCCTGAGCGAGATGGCCACGCACCTCCGTCGCGCCACGAGCGGCACCAGCCCGGCCGCCGAGATCAGACGACACCTCGGACTGCCGAAGTACAACGAGGACGACTACAGCTGATGTGTGCGGCAGGATGCCGTCATGGTGGTGCTGAGTGCGCAGGCGGTCAACCGGGCGACGTTGAGTCGGCAGCTGTTGCTGGAGCGGGCCGACGTCGGAGTGGTCGAGGCAGTACGACGACTGGCGGGCATGCAGGGGCAGGAACCCAAGCATCCGTACGTCGGGTTGTGGACCCGGCTCAACGGGTTCGCCGACGGTGATCTGACCGCGGCGGTCGAGGCGCGGGAAGTGGTGCGCGCGACCCTGTACCGCGGGACGCTGCATCTGGTCACCGCCGAGGACTACCTGCGATTCCGCACGACCCTGGCGCCCGTGCTGGAGGCTGGGCTGCGGATGCTCAAGGACCGCGCCGAGGGGCTGGAGCCGGACAAGGTGGTCGCGGCGGCTCGAAAGCTGCTGAAGGAGGGACCGCTGACCTTCACCGAGGTGCGGGACGCGCTGCAGCAGCAGTTCCCGGCGGTGAACGATCGCGCGCTCGGATTCTGCACCCGGATGATGGTGCCGCTGGTGATCCATCCGTCGGAGACCCGCTGGGGCTACCAGGCCAACGCCCGGTTCACGCTCGCGGAGCAGTGGCTCGGCCGCAAGCCGTTCCTGAGCGCCGTACCGCAGGAGCTGGTCATCCGATATCTGGACGCGTTCGGGCCCGCGACGCCGGCCGACTTCCAGACCTGGTCGGGACTGCCGGGGGCGAAGGCGGTCTTCGACGCGGCCGAGCTGGAACGCTTCGAGGACGAGACCGGCCGCACGCTGTACGACGTACCGGATGCTCCGCGGCCCGACCCGGAAACCCCTGCGCCCGTACGGTTCCTGCCCGAGTTCGACAATCTGCTGCTCGCGTACGTGAACCGCGAACGGGTGATAGCCGACGCCTATCGACCGGCGGTGTTCACGAAAAACCTGCGGGTGAAGGCAACTTTCCTGGTCGACGGCCAGGTCGCCGGGCTGTGGACAGCCGAGAAGAAACGCGCTGTGGCCACTCTCACGCTGACACCGTTCGAGCGGATCCTCAAGCGCACAACGGCCGCGCTGGAGCGTGAAGGTGAGGCGCTGCTGCGCTTCCTGGAGCCCGATGCGAAGACCTACGAGGTGGTTACGGCCGGTGGATGAGGTTGTTGTCACACGTCGGATGACTGGGCTGAAGCCCCTCGGCCCAGTGGAATAGGCAGATGAGCACAGTCCCCACGATCACTCTGGACAACGGCGTCGAGATCCCGCAGCTGGGCCTGGGCGTGTGGCAGGTCGAGAACGACATCGTCACCGGTGTCGTCGAAGCCGCCTTCGAGGCCGGCTACCGGCACATCGACACCGCCGCCATCTACGGCAACGAGCAGGGCGTCGGCCGCGCCATCGCGAACGCCGGCCTGCCCCGCGAGGAACTGTTTGTCACCACCAAGGTGTGGAACAGCGACCAGGGCTACGACTCCACCCTGCGCGCGTTCGACAAGAGCCTCGGCAAGCTCGGCCTGGAGACCGTCGACCTCTACCTGATCCACTGGCAGTCGCTGAAGCAGGACAAGTACGTCGAGACCTGGAAAGCGATGGAGAAGCTGTACGCCGACGGCCGGGTCCGGTCGATCGGCGTGTCGAACTTCCACATCCCCGCGCTGCGCCGGCTGTTCGACGAGACCGACGTGCACCCGGTGGTGAACCAGATCGAGCTGCACCCGGAGCTGCCGCAGGACGAGCTGCGCGCGTTCCACGCCGAGAACGACATCGTCACGCAGGCGTGGAGCCCGCTGGCCTCCGGCGAGCTGATCGACCACCCGGTGCTGAAGGAGCTCGGCGGCAAGCACGGCAAGTCGCCGGCCCAGGTGATGATCCGCTGGCACCTGCAGCTGGGCAACGTGGTGATCCCGAAGACGAAGACCCCGGCGCGGATCGCGGAGAACATCGACGTCTTCGACTTCACCCTGGACAACGAGGACATGGCCGCGATCGCCGACCTGGAGACCGGCCGGCGCACCGGCGGCGACCCCGACGTCTTCGGCTGATCAGACCAGCTGCAGGAAGCGCCGCAGTACGGGTGAGCGGTTGTCCGGCGACCAGGCCACGGACAGTTCCCACGGGGGCAGGTCGTCGGACAGCTCGCGGTAGACGACCGCCTCGGGGTCCGTGCGCGGCGTCGGCGCGATCAGCAGTGACACGCCGAGCCCAGCGGAGACCAGCGAGACGATGGTCTGCACGTCGGCGCCGTACTGGGTGATCGTCGGGGTGAATCCGGCGTCGCGGCAGTAGCCGATGATCCGGTCGTACACCGCCGGGCCGCTGGGGCGGTTGTAGAAGACGAAGTCGTCCTCGGCCAGCTCGGCCAGGCTCACCCGTCGCCGCCGCGCGAGCGGATGCTTCGCCGGCAGTACGGCGACCAGCGGGTCGCGCGACACGACCCGTGACTCCAGCCCTTTGCTCTGCTGCTCCGAGCCCGGCAGCCGAAGCAGTCCGATGTCGATCCGGCCGTCCTTCAGCGCTTCGAGCTGCCGGAGCGTCGTCATCGCTCCAGGTCGAGCACCACGTGCGGGTACCTGTCGCGGAACGCTCCGAGCAGTTTCGGCAGCGTCTCGAACGTCGCGGACTGTACGAACCGCAGCCGCAACGTCCCCAACTCACCGCGCTGCGTGCGTTGCGCGTCCCGAACCGCGTCGTCGGCCCGCCGGAGCAGCTCGCGCGCATCCGCCAGCAGGCTCTCGCCGGCCGCGGTCAGCACGAACCGCTTCTTGATCCGCGCGAACAGCTCGACGCCCAGATCGCGTTCCAGCGCGGCGATCTGCCGGCTCAGCGACGGCTGGGTCAGGTGCAGCCGGGTCGCGGCCCGGCCGACGTTCAGCTCCTCGGCGACCACCACGAACGAGCGCAACTGGCGAAGCTCCATGATCTCGATCATGCATCACAAGCATGAAGTCGTGCCAGAACTTTCATTGGACGCATCAACACGGCCGAACCTACCGTCGAAGAGACGAAAGGAACCACCGTGTACGTCATTCCCACCACCGTGTTCGAGAAAGTGCACCGCGAGACCCACTCGGCCATGCCCGACGCTCCCGTCGTACCGCACGAGGAACGGCCCGCGCGCCGTACGCTGCGCTCCCTGATCCCCTGGACCCGACGCTCACCGCGCGCCCGGCACGCCGTGTGCGAAGCTGAGGGCCGTGATCGAAGTGCGCAGGTTGCGGGTGCTGCGGGCCCTGGCTGACCACGGCACCGTGACGGCCGCCGCCGAGGTCCTGCACCTCACCCCATCGGCCGTCTCCCAGCAACTGGCCGCCCTCGAGTCCGAGGTCGGCCAGGAGCTGCTGGAACGCCGCGGCCGCCGGGTCGCCATCACATCGGCCGGCCGCCTCCTGCTCAGCCACGCCGACACCATCCTCACCGAGGTCGAACGCGCCGAGGACGCCCTGCGCCTGTACGCCGACGGCGCCACCGGCGAACTCCGCATCGCCGCCTTCGCCACCGCGATCAGCCTCCTGGTCGCCCCGTCCCTGGCGTCCCTGCGCGAGTCCACCCCCGGCCTGCACCTCGTCGTCCAGGACGCCGAAGGCCACCAGGCGGTCACCCAACTCCTGGACGGCGAGGTCGACCTCGCCATCACCGTCGAACACCGCGGCTCCCCGCGCCCCGCCGACGACCGCCTGGTGCTCACTCCCCTGTACGCCGAACCGTTCGTGGCCGTCCTGCCGCCGACTCACCCGTCGGCCACCAAAGACTCCGTCGACCTGGCGGCCCTGGCCACCGACGACTGGATCATGACGTCGATCGGCAATCCCATCCGGGATGTCGTCCTGCTGGCGTGTGAACAGGCCGGCTTCCAGCCGCGGGTCGTGCACACTTCTGACGATTTCCGCTCAGTCGCCGCCTTGGCCGCCGCCGGCGCGGGGGTGTCGTTGGTCCCTCGCTTGACGCTCCCGCCCAGCACCCCCGCGGTGATCCGCCCGCTCGCGCTCCCGACCCCCACCCGCCGAGTGCTGGTCGCGACCCGCCGAGCCCGGGCGGACCATCCTTTGATCACCGCCACCCTCAAAACCCTGGCCGAGACCGCCGCTCAGCTAAACCTCTGACAGCAACTTCCGCACGTCGACGGCCCGGGGATCAGCGACCCGGTCGTACAGCACGACCGCTCGTCTCCATTGCTCCGACGCTTCGTCAGGAGAGCCCAGCTCGACCAGCACCTGTCCCAGCAAGGTCCGCATCGGCGCTTCCCGGTTCTCCGTGGGGCGACGAGCGGCGAGGATCAGCCCTTCACGCAGGATCTGCTCCGCCTCAGTGAACCTCCCCGCGGCCAGGAAGGTCGCGCCCAGCTCCTCGTGCGCATCGGCCAGGAGGATGTCCTGCCCCAGATCCCGGATCACCTCGATATTGGCTCGCAGGATCGCAGCAGAGGCGTCGTACTGATGGCTGTCCCGGTAGGACCGTCCGACCATGTTGGTGTGGATCGCACGCGGTACGGGCGCAGAACGACCGGGCATCAGCGCGAGTGCGCGCTCGAACGCCGACCGCTGCAACTCCAGATCACCGGCCAGTCCGGCCAGCGAACCAAGAGTGACGTTGACGCCGACTTCCAGCTTGCCCAGGCCGGAGTCGACGACCATGGCGAGCGCTTCCGCACACAACGGCATGCCCTCGGCCGGCCGGCCGAGGCACCCCAGTCCGTAACCGAGATCGATCAGGCAGGCCGCGATATCAGCCGAGGAGTTCAGCGCGCGTGCGACCGGCAACGCCCGACGCAGCCAGTGCCCCGCCTCCTCGTACAGCCCAAGAGCGCTGGCCATCGCACCGGCCCAGTAGAGCCGTCCGAACTCCAGGTCCAGCGGCAAGTCATCCGGAACCTCCGTCGCGATCGCTACGGCCGCCCTTGCTTCGGTGAATCTCATCAGAGCCACCGCGAGCACCGGCATTCCAAGAGCCAGCCGGACGGCCACGAGCCTGTCATCGGAATCGCCTGCTGCCGCGACGCGCACCAACCTCAGCAGGTTGGGCAACTCGCTCTCCAGCCAGCTTTCGACCCGGCCGACGTCCTCCAGATCTTCTGCCCCTGCTGACCATGGGACGCCGGTTCTCGAGCCGTATTTCTCGTCCCGGCCCACCAGTTCGTGCCAGCGCCAGATTGTCGAGAGGTAGCAGGCCAGCTCCCGCGAACGCACGTCCGCGATCATCGACGAAGGCAGCATTGCGGCGGCAAGCGTCCGCCCCGTCTCCCGCACCAGGTCGTGCATCCGGTACTGGTGAATCGCGGGTGCCTCCAGCAGGTGTACGTCGACCAGCCGTTCCAGCAGGTCCTCGGCATCGTCCAGTGACACTTCGAGCACCTTGGCTGCAGCGCGCAACGGAAACCGGTCGCCGTCGAGCAGCGCCAGCACAGGAAAGGCGCTCCCGGCGCTGACATCGACGGGACTACTGCTGCTCGCCAAGTGATCCAGGGACAGGCTGATGCTGCGGGCCACCTCCGCTGCCGGTCCGGTCAGGACCTCTTGCCGGCCCTCGGCCTTCGCCAATCTGGCCGCAAGCTCGCCCAGCCCGCTCGTCCGCGCTCGACCACCGGCGATCCGGATCGCGAGCGGCAGGAAGCCGCACCTGCGCACGATCTCGAGCGCAATGTCTCGATCCGCTTCAACCGCCGCGGCACCGACCACCTCGCTCAACAGAGCGA
The DNA here is from genome assembly GCF_050942265.1 of Kribbella sp. CA-253562. GTDB lineage: Bacteria > Actinomycetota > Actinomycetes > Propionibacteriales > Kribbellaceae > Kribbella. Next base: position 8,249,160 of record NZ_CP192049.1, read on the forward strand.
CGGCTTCGTGCTCCGACAGGACCTCCAGGGCCAGGTGCCGCGCCCCGGGCAAGGTCGACAAGGGCTGCCGACTGGTGAGCACCACGACTGCTCCCGCCGTGCCGGGCATCAAGGGGGCCACTTGCTCGACACTCGCGACGTCGTCCAGCAGCAAGAGGATGCGCCGCCCTGCCAACGCCGTCCGATACCTCGCCGCAGTCGTCGGTACGTCGTCCGCCGTACCGGCCGGCGGCAAACCGAGCGTCTGCAGCAGAGCATCGAGCGCCTCCGCCGTGGCAAGCGGTTCGTCGCCTCCCCCTCGGAGATTGAGATACAGCTGCCCGTCGGGAAACTCCTCCAGCACCTGATGAGCGGCCTGAACCGCCAGTGTGGTCTTCCCGATCCCAGCCATTCCGCCGATCGCCGAGATCACAATCCCCGGCGCCGCAGCCAGCGGCGACCGCAGCAGCCCAACAAGCTCACCGAGCTGCCCGTCCCGCCCGACGAAATCCCCGATTGCTGGTGGTAGTTGGCGCGGTACGCCGCCACCGACCTCCCGGCCCTTCGGCCGCCGAGCTGCTACCTCGAGAAGCTCCCGCTCGTCGTCAGCCAGTCCCATCGCCTCAGCCAGCTGAGTGACCGTCGAAGGCCGAGGAAACAGCCGCCGTCCACCCTCCAGCGCGTTGACAGCCTGAACACTGACCTCCGCCAGCTCCGCCAGCCGCTCCTGCGTCAAGCCGGCGCGGGTGCGATATGTGCGAAGCAGTTGACCGAATCCAGGGCGGTTCACCGGCCCATCCTGCGGCCACGGACACGTCGGCGCAAACACCGGATCGGGCCGCTAGACCTCAGCTGACCCCGCCAGCAGCCTCCGCACCTCGTCTGCCCGTACGTCGGCCACCAGCTGGTACTGGATCAGCGCGAGCTCCCACTGACGGCGAGCCTCTTCGACCAATCCGAGGCCGGTCAACGCGCGGCCCAAGTGATGACGTAGCCGTCCTTCCCGGTGATCGGTGGGGTAGCGCACGGCGATCTTCACTCCGTCCGCCAGGACCTTCCGGGCCCTCGCATGCTCCCCGAGCGCCAGCCAGGCAAGGCCGAGCACCTCCAGGGTGTCGCTCTCGATCACTTCCGTTCCCAGCTCACGGACCTTGCCGAGGTTCTCCGTCAGCACGTCCACCGCGGCGTGGTGCTGACCGCTCTCGGTGAGTGCGTGACCGATCAGGTTCCGGTGGACGACGTCCGCCCCGGGGCTGGATCTCTCCGGCATTCTCGCGATCGCCTCCTCGAAGGCGATCCGCTGCCGTTCGACGTCGCCGAGCCAACCGGCCAGCGCTCCCAGACCCACCAGCGCGCCGACTCTGAGCTTGGCGGCCTGTGGATGCTCGGTCACGATGAGCGCTTCTTCGGCGTACGGCAGGCCGTCCGCGGCCCGGCCCGATCGTCCGAGGTTGTACCCGAGATCGATCAGCACGGCGGCCAGCGCCCAAGGGTCGCCGAGCTCCCGCGCGAGCGGCAACGCGCGTTCCCGCCACGGCACGGCGTCCCGGTACAGGCCGAGAGTGCTGTACGAGAAACCCAGCTGGTACTTGCGGCCGACCTCCACGCGGAGATCCAGCTCTACCGGCAGATCCACTACCAGTTTGAGTGCCTGATGCGTCTCGCCGAAGCGCATCAGCCGGCTCGCCAGTTTCGGCATGCCCAGAGCCATCCGTACCGCTAGGACCTGCTCGCCGCTGTCACCCTGCGCCGACCGACGGACGAGCCGCACCAGGTTCGGCAACTCGGCGTCCAGCCAGTCGGCGGCGACTGCGGCGTCGCTGACGTCCTCGGCGCCCGTTGACCAGGCATGCTCGTCTCTAGATCCGTACTTGTCGGGACCGCCCATCAACTCGTCGAAGCGCCAGAGCATGGCGAGATAGCAGTCGGTCTCGCGGCGGCGCAGTCGCTCCCGAGCCGCGCCGTCGAACCTGCGCTCGGCGTCCGCTACCGCAACGACCCGGACGAGGTCGTGCATCCGGTACTGATGTAGCGCCGGAGTCTCCAGCAGGTGGCTGTCGACGAGCCGTTCGAGCAGGTTCTCGGTCTCGTCGACGCGACGTCCGAGCACGGCTGCGGCCGCGCGCAACGGGAAGCGGTCACCTTCGAAGACCGACAGCATCGCAAACACTTCCGCCGCTGCTCGATCGGTTGACGTCCCTGCCGCGAGAGCGGTCAGCGACAGCGAAATACTCCGGCCGACTCCCCCGGACGACCCGGCGAGGTTTCGCAGCCGCTCAGAACCCTCGACCAGCCGATCAGCCAGTTCACGGAGCCCGCCCGCCATCCGATCCACCTGCGATCCTGCGATGCGGATCGCCAACGGAAGCAGGCCGCACCGGCGTACGACGTCGCGGGCGGCGTCGGGGTCCTGGTCGATCCGTTCGGTGCCGACCAGCCGCCCGAGCAGCTGAATCGCTTCGGTCTCGTCCATCACGTCGAGCTCGAGATGAAGCGCTCCCGGCAGCTCGGTCAGCCGTCGGCGACTGGTGACGAGAACGACGACGCCGGCGACTCCCGGCATCAACGGCGTCACCTGCTCCACACTCGCAGCGTCGTCGAGCACGATCAGCATCTGCCGACCGGCCAGGGCGCTGCGGTACCGCGCGGCGGCCGTCTCGACCTGTGTCGATCCGTCCGCGGGTACGCCGAGCAGTTGCAGCAGCGCGGCCAGTGCTTCCTCGACCGTCAACGGACGCGTACCGCCGCCGAGATTGAGGTAGAGCTGTCCGTCCGGCGATACGTCGGTCGCGAGGTGAGCGGCTTGCACCGCCAGAGCCGTCTTGCCGACCCCGCCCATGCCGCCGATGGCGGACACCACGATGCCGGGCGCTGCCCGGAACGGTGCCTTGAGCAACGCCGTCAGTTCGTCGAGCTGCCGGGAGCGCCCGGTGAAATCCGCCGGCGGTGAAGGAAGCCGGCCCGCCGCGTTGATGCTCCCGGCGACCTTCGGTGCGGGTTGCCGGCCGGGATCACCCGCTGCCGGATGCCGGGCAGCGGCGGCGAACGCACGCCGATCTTCAGACGACAGCCCCAAGGAGTCCGCCAGCAGGGTGATCGTGATCGGGCGTGGGCGCCGGCGGCGTCCGCTTTCGAGCGCACTGATGGCCTGGATGCTGAGGCCTGATCGCTCGGCCAGGCGTTCCTGCGTCAGGCCCGAGTTCGTGCGATAACCACGAAGCAGCTGACCGAATCCAGGGCGGTTCACCGGCCCATCCTGAGGGTCGGGCAACCGGACCGCAATCAGCCGCGGGCGTCGTACTCGGCGCGCGCCTCGAAGACGTCCGGGACCTTCGACTCGACCCAGTGGGTCAGCGCCTGGACGTGGGTGGCGGCCTCGGTGCCGAGTGGGGTGAGGGAGTAGTCGACCCGCGGTGGGATCACCGGCTGCGCGACCCGGTGGACGAAACCGTCGCGCTCCAAAGCCTGCAGAGTCTGGGCGAGCATCTTCTCGCTGACGCCCTCGATGTGGCGGCGCAGTTCGCTGAAGCGGTACGAGCGGTCGAGCAGGGCGGCCAGGACCAGGACGCCCCAGCGGCTGGTGACGTGTTCCAGGATCACGCGGGACGGGCAGCCGACGCGGTTCACGTCGGGCATCACAGTGGTCATCGGGGCCTCCTCACTCTCGGATCAGTACCTTACTTCAAAGTGGGTACTTTCGTACAGTTAGTACCCCGGCTACGGTGAGTGCTACACGAACTCAACCGGAGGAAACACACAGATGAGCATCGTCGTCACGGGATCGACCGGAGCACTCGGCCGGCTGGTCGTTCAGGACCTGCTGGCCGCGGGGGTCCCGGCCGGGGACATCACCGCCGTCGCACGGAGCAAGGAGAAGGCGGCGGACCTGGCCGAGCAGGGTGTCCAAGTGGCGATCGCGGACTACGACCAGCCCGAGTCGTTCGACGACGTCTTCACCGCCGGCGACCGGGTGCTGCTGATCTCCGCCAGCGAGGCCGGGCGCCGGGTGCCGCAGCACACGGTGGTGATCGACGCGGCGAAGGCGGCGGGCGTCGCCCAGCTGGCTTACACCGGCGTGTTCGGCGGACCGAAGGCGGACTTCCTGCTGGCCGCGGAGCACCGCGAGACCGAGCAGCTGATCCTCGACTCGGGCCTGCCGTACACGTTCCTGCGCAACAACTGGTACTCCGAGATGCTCGTCGGCGACCTGGCCGGCATCGTCGAGCGGGGCGCGGTGGTCAACGGTGTCGCGCCGGGCAGCCGGATCGCGACGGCGACCCGCGAGGACTACGCCGCCGCCGCTGCCGTCGTACTGCGCACCGAGGGCCACCTCAAGCAGGCGTACGAGCTGAGCGGCGACGTCGCGTGGACGTTCGACGAGTTCGCCGCCGAGCTGTCGGCGCAGACCGGGAAGCCGGTCGTGCACACCTCGCTGAGCCACGAGGACAACCTGGCACTGCTGGTCAAGGTCGGCGTGCCGGAGGGCTTCGCCGAGGTCCTGGCGGATGTCGACGACGCGATCTCCCGTGGCGCCCTCGCCGGTACGCCGGGCGACCTGTCCCGCCTGATCGGCCGCCCGACCACCCCGCTGGCGGACTCGATCCGCGCCGCGCTGGGCTGAGCGACCACGCCGGGCCGAGCGACTTCGCTGGCCGAGCGACCTCGCTAAGCCGAGCAATCAAAGGGGGATCCGCGAGCACCGCCCGCGGATCCCCCTTCCCCCAGGTCTGTGGGTCAGCCCAGCCGGGCCGCCGCCGAACGAGCGATCGCCTCGAAGTTGGCCGGCTTGATGCCCTTGCCCATCTCCCGAAACGCCACCACCGACACGATCGCGCCCTTGCGGGTCACGGCGTACGGGAAACCGCCGTCCTCGCTGCCCGGATCCGACGGCAGCGGATAGTCGTACCAGCGCACGATCCGGGTCGCGTCGCCGAGCGCGACCGCCCGGTCCTCGGTGATCTTGCGCGCGTGCGTCGGCGCCGGCCGCGCCGCCTTGCAGGACGCGATCGTCTTCAGGATCGACTCGTACGCCGCGCCGGCTGCCTTCGCGTCCTTGTACCGGGTCAGCCACTGGCCGCCGGACGCGTCCAGCCCGTTGGAGTAGTTGCGGCTGAGCGCGCCGAGCACCCCGTCGCCGCGGGTCGACCCGCGCCCGCAGATCGGCGTACTGGCGCTGCCGCCGGTCGCGGCCCAGCCGCGCTTCGGGTCGGCCTTGGCCACTTCGGCGCCGGTCAGCAGCATGGAGTTGGTCAGTCGGATCGGCTTGACGGGGCTCGGTGTCTCCACTGGTCTTCCCGGGGTTTTCGTCGGCGTCGGTACGCCGGTCGGAGTGCCGGTCGGCGTCACGCTGGGAGCCGCCGAGGGCGTTCCCGTCGGTGCCACGGTCGGCGTCACACTGGCCGACGGACCCGATGATTCGGTCGTCGGCGGAGCCGAGCTGCCCGAGCCCGGCGTGTCGTTGCCACATGCCACCAGCACCAACGGCAGGACAGCCAGTCCGGCCGCGTACTTCCATCCCCGCACGGACATGTCGTCCACCTTCTGCTCGGCACTGCCTCGACCAGATGGACGCTAGCGAGCGGCGTTTGGTTGGCTCCGGATTTTCCGCCGGTTTTGTGTCTCAGTTCCCGATCACCGCGAGGACGGCCGCGTGGTCCGACGGCCAGACCCCGTCGACCGGCCCGTCACCGGTACGCCGTACGCCGGTCACGCGGCCCAGCCCGTGCGGTCCCGGCGGGCCGACGTGGATGTAGTCGACGCGGGCACTCGGGGTGTACGTCGTGGCGACGTACGGGTTGGTCGCGTCCCAGGTCGCGCCAGGGCCGTCGGCGTACTCCCAGGCGTCGATCAGCACCAGCCCCGGTACGGCGGGCGCCGTCCGGACCCCGCTGAACAGCCGGAGCTCGTCGGAGTCCGGCACCGCGTTGAAGTCTCCGGTGACCACCGGCGGATGCGAATGGGGGCGCTGGGCAACAAACTGCGCCAGTGCGCGGACCTGCGCGCACCGGGTCGCCGAGGCGTCCAGCGGCGCCTCGAGGTGCGTGGTGAAGAACGGAACCCCGCCAGTGAAAGCATGCAGCGCATTACGGCCCTCGGCGCCCGGCAGGTCCAGCACCGCCGACTCCTCGATCGGCCACCGGCTCAGGATCGCGTTGCCCACGGCAACCGAAGGGTCTCCGCCGCGACGCTGCCACGGCTCCGGCTTGCGCAGCGGCGCGAAGGCCCAGTGCATTCCCAGCTCGGCCGCGATCAGGCCGGCCTGGTTCTCGTCGTCGCGGGCCCAGACCTCCTGCAGGCCGATCAGGTCCGCGTCTGCCTGCCGCAGTACGGCGAGGATCGCGGCCGCGCGGTGCTGCCACGGGCCGAAGCGCCACCACAGGTTCCAGGTGAGGACCTTCAACCGCGGCGGCGTCCGTCGAGGCCGAGGGTCGAGAAGCGGGCGATCAGCGTCCGGGGCACGTACCGCGCACCGGCCGAGATCAACTTGTACCGCCAGGTCGGGATCGAGATCGCCTTGCCCTGCATCAGGTCCGACCAGGCGGCCTCGACCAGGTCGGTCGGATCCAGCCAGAGGAACGACGGGACGACGGTCTTGTCCATGCCCATCCGCTGGTGGAACTCGGTGTGCACGAAGCCCGGGCACAACGCCATCACCGCGACGCCCTTGGCGTGCAGCTCGATCGCCAGCCCGGCGGAGAAGTTCGTCACCCAGGACTTGTGCGCGCTGTAGGTGCCGCGCGGCATGAAGCCGGCCACCGACGACACGTTCACCACCGCGCCGGACCCGCGCTCGATCATCGGCAGCACCGCGGCGTGGGTCAGCCGCAGCACCACCCGGACCAGCAGGTCGAGCTGCTGCTCCTCCTGCTCGATCGTGTTCGCCCAGAACGGCTTCTTCTGCCCGAACCCGGCGTTGTTCACCAGCACCTCGATCGGCCCGTCGGCGAACCGCCGCTCGACCCGCGCCAGCTGCTCGGGGTCCGTCAGGTCAGCGGCGAGCACCTCGCACCGCACGCCGTACAGCCGGCTGATCTCGTCGGCCCCCTCCTGCAGCCGCTTCTCGTCCCGGGCCACCAGGACCAGGTCGTAGCCCTCGCGCGCCAGCTTCTCCGCGAAGGCCCGCCCGATCCCCGCCGTCGGTCCCGTAACCAGCGCAGTAGCCACGCCTCTGTCCCTCCGTCGGTGAGTGACCCCAGTCTGTCACTCCTTGACGGCTCCGGCGGTCAGCCCCTGGACGATGTAGCGGCTGGCGACGGCGAACAGGATCATCGTCGGGATGATCGACAGCACGGCCGCGGCCGACATCGAGCCCCAGTCGATGTTGTAGCTGGAGATGAAGCCGTTCAGCGCGGCGGGCACGGTCTTGTTGCTGTCGGAGTTCAGCAGCGTGACCGACAGGAACAGCTCGTTCCAGCAGTTCACGAAGTTGAAGATGAACGACGCGGCGATGCCGGGCGTCATCACCGGGACCAGCACCCGGAACAGCGCCGAGAAGCGCGAGCAGCCGTCGACCATCGCGGCCTCCTCCAGCGACGCCGGCACGTTCTCGAAGAAGCCGCGCAGCATCACCGTGCACAGCGGGATCGACACCGCGACGTACACCAGCACCAGCCCGACCCGGCTGTCGACCAAGTACAGCCTGGTCATCAGGATGTACAGCGAGCCGAGCGCGATGAAACCCGGGATCATCTGGGTGACCAGGAACGCGCCCATCACCGCGCCCTTGGAGACGAACTCGAACCGCGCCAGCACGTACGCCGCCAGCAGCGACACCACCGTCGCCAGCGCGGCCGCGACCAGCGACACGATCAGGCTGTTGCCGATGAAGACCCCGAAGTTCGACTGCTCGAACAGCCCGGTGTAGTTGGCCAGCGAGAACTCCGACGGCCAGTACTTCAGCGGGTAGGCGAAGATCGACCCCGGGTCCTTGAACGACGTGACCAGGATCCAGTACAGCGGGAACACCGTGAGCACCAGGCAGATGCCCAGCCCGGTGAACTTCGCGACCTTGCCGGCCAGGCTCTGGTCGAGAATCATCCGGCCACCGCCTTCCGTCGCGGCGTCCGGGACCGGACCGCGAGCAGGTAGAAGATCGCGAACAGCAACAGCACGAAGACCACCATCACGCCCATCGCCGAGGCACGCCCGTAGTCGCCTTCCTGGGTCACCTGGATCATGTACGACGTGACGATGTGCGTCTCGTTGGCGGGACCACCACCGGTCATGCCGAAGATCAGCTCGGGTGAGTTGAAGGTCCAAATGACGCGCAGCAGCACGGTCAGCGCGAGCGTGGTCCGGATCGACGGGATCGTGATGCTGAACAGCGTGCGGACCTTGCCGGCGCCGTCGATCGCGGACGCCTCGTAGAGCTCGTCCGGCACCGACTGCAGCGCGGCCAGGATCATGATCGCGAAGAACGTCACGCCGTACCAGACATTCGCGCTGATCACCGCGACCATCGCGTAGCGGGCGTCGGCCAGCCACGGCACGGGCGTGTCGATCAGGTGCGCCTTCATCAGCAGGTCGTTGACCACGCCGAACTCGCCGTTGAACATCCAGCGGAACAGGATGCCGATCAGGAAGCCCGACACCGCCCAGGGGAAGAACACCAGCGCCTGATACGCGCCCCGGAAGCGGAACTTGCGCCGCAGCCAGAGCGCCATCGTGAAGCCGATCAGGAACTGCGGGACGAGCGACCCGACCACCCACACGATCGAGTTCTTCACCGTGCCGCGGAACATCTCGTCGCCGAGCAGCGTGCGGAAGTTCTGCAGCCCGACCCACGAGGTGTCGGACAGGTCGTTGAGGTTGTAGTTGCGGAACGCCATCTGGATGCCGTTCAGCAACGGGTAGTAGGTGAACAGCCCGACGAACACGATCGCGGGCATCATGAAGGCGAGCAGCACCAGCGCCGTCCGGCCGCTGAACCGCCGCCGTCGTCCGGCCGGGGGCCGCGAGCCCGCCGTACGGCGGGAGCTCGCGGCCGGCCTGGTTTCGGTGACAGCCATCAGGTCAGTTCCCGGCCCACTTCTTCGTCCAGTACTCGTCCCAGCTCTTCAGGATCTCGGCCGGCTGGGCCTTGCCGGTGATCAGCTTCTGCACGTCGGCGTCGGCCTTGTTGCCCCACTCGGTCGACCACGGCACACCGCGCGGCTGGGTGACCACCACGTAGGTCTCCGGCGAGGAGTTCATCGCGACGTACGACGCCCACGGGCCGTCCTTGAAGAACGGGTCGTCGGCGGCCGACTTGAGGATCGGGACCAGGCTGTTCTCCTTCGAGAACGTCATCGCCGCGTCGCCGGAGGTGAGGAACTTGACCAGCTTGACCGCCTCGGCCTTGTGCTCACTGCCCTGCGCGACACCCCAGCCGGCGTTGGCCAGCGGCTGCGCGGCCTTGCCGGTCGGGCCGACCGGCAGCGGCGCCGTGCCCCACTGGTCCTCCTTGATCGTCTTGGACTCGCGGACCGTGGCGATCACCTCGGGGTCCTGCAGCAGGAAGCCTGTCGTGCCGGAGGTGAAGCCCTGCACCATCTCCGGGTAGCCCCAGCTCACCGAGGACGGCGGGGAGGCGTTCTTGAACAGGTCGACGTACAGGTTCAGCGCGTCGACGGCCTTCGGCGAGGAGAAGATCGTCTTGCCGTTGGTCAGCTTGAACGCGTTGTCCTTGTTGATGTCGTCGATCACGTAGCCGGAGATCACCGCGATCGCGTTGCCGGCGCCGCCGAGCCCGCCGCGGAACGAGTAGCCGTACTTGTTCTTCGCCGGGTCGTTGATCTTCTTGGCCTGCTCGACCAGCTCGGTCCAGCTCTTCGGCGGACCGGTGAAGCCGGCCTGCTGGACCAGGTCCTTGCGGTAGAACAGCGACAGCCCGTAGAAGCCGTACGGGACCATGTACGACTTGCCGCCTTGCTGGGTGACCGCCAGGGCGTTCGGGGTGAGCGCCTGCAGGCCGTCCCAGTCCTTGAGGTCGGGCGCCATGTCGTAGATCCACTTGTTGGTGGAGAACGGGCCGACGGTGGTGTCGCGCACCTCGAGCACGTCGACACCCTTGCCGGACTGCAGCATCTGCTGGATCTTCTGGTCGGCCTGGTTGGTCGGTGGCGAGATCAGCTGCACCTTGACACCGGAGTTGGCCTTCTCGAAGTCGGCGATCAGCTTCTTCAGCAGCGCCGTACGGGTCGGGTTGGTCAGGCTCTCGACCATCTGGAGCTTGACCTCACCCCCGCTCTGGGCCTTCTCGGCCGGGCCGGGACCGCACGCGGTCAGCGCCAGCGTGGCGGCGGCGAACACGGCGGTCAGGGGTGCGAGCATCGTGCGGTGACGCATGGCGCTTCTCCTCAGGGGATGTGGGCCAGGAGAGTGGGGGACATCAGATGAGTTGGTCAACCGTTGTCCGCACATTAACCACATTCGCGCGGGGTGGACAAGAACTTGCCGCAGATGTGACCGTAAGTGGTCTGAGGACTTAACATCGGTACGCCGGAACGTCCGGCAGCCGGAACGGGAGGAGGCGACCGTGGCAGCAACCGATCGCGCCCTGACCGGCCTGCGCCAGATGATCGCGTCGGGCGAGCTCGGCCCGGGGGCGAAGTTCCCGCCGGAGCCGGAGTTGTGCGACCACCTCGGGGTGTCCCGCAGTTCGTTGCGGGAGGCTACGAGATCACTGGCCGCGCTCGGGGTGATCGAGTCCCGGCACGGCTCGGGCACCTACGTCTCGGCGCTCGACCCGGCCGAGATCATCAGCCGCTTCTCGCTGTCGGTCGAGCTGATCCCGCTCGAGGGGGTGCTGCAGCTGCTCGAGGTCCGCCGGATCCTGGAGGCGCACGCCACCGCGGCCGCCGCCGCCCGCCAGGAACCAGCCCTGACCGAGCGCCTCGGCGACATCCTGGACCGCCTGGAGGCGACCACGGACGCGGCCGAGATCCAGGCCCTCGACGCCGAGTTCCACGGCGCGATCTGCGAGGCCGGCGGCAACCCCACCGTCACCGCCCTGACCGGCGTCATCCGCGGCCGCGGCGGCCACTACCGCATCTTCGCCCCCGGCGCCGACTTCGAGGCGATCAAACGCACCAGCGACCTCGGCCACCGGGCGATCCTGTCCGCGATCACCCACCGAGACCCGGCCGCCGCCGCCACCGCCGCGTCAGCCCACATAGCCCAAACCGAACTCTGGCTCCGGGCCCTCCGCCCGGATCCGCAAGTCGCGCTTCCCACTCCGGACTAATCCCGGCCCCACACGCAGCCCCCACACCGGACTAACCCCGCACGCAGCCCACCCCACACCCGACTACCCCCGACGCGCAGGCAGCACCCACGCCACACTTCCCGCATCCGCCCCACCGCATTTGGTGGGTTAACCCCTCCACTGATGGGTCCCAGTGCCGCATGCCCCCATCGAACCCACCATTTGACGGGTTAACCCACCAAATGGTCCTTCAGGGCCCGGAATCAGGTGGGGCAACGGTTCATTCGATCGGTCAACCTGGCAAATCACCACCCTCCGCGGACCCCGCGGCGGCTTCGGTGACTGGAGCGCGTCGACGGCGACTGCCCCCGGCCGCCTTCCACGCTGCGAACCCGCCGCATCTGCGGGCGGTCAGGCGAGGGCGATCGCAACGATCCCCGCCAGCACGACCACGCTGCCGATCAACCGCCGCCGCGCTCCCGCCTCACCGAGCACCAACCAAGCAGCGAGTCCACTGAGCACGATGCTCACCTCACGAGCCGGCGCCACCAGACTCACCGGCGCGAGCCGCATCGCGTACAGCACCATCAGATACGCGGCCGGCGACAACAACCCGACAACGAGGATCTCGCGCCGATTCTCCTTCCACAGCAGCCGAAGCTGCTCGGGCTGCGAAACCACCTGCGGCAACAGCAGCAGACTCTGCAACACCGACGCGGCCCCGAAGTAGATCAACGGCGGCACCGCCAGTGTCGTCACCGAGAACGCGTCCCACAACGTGTACGCCGCGATCAGCGCGCCCGTCGCCACGCCGTACACGAGGCCGGCCTTCACTCCACCGCGCGCAACTGGTTGCCGCGAGCCACTACCGATCCCGAGCACACCGGCGACGATCAACCCGGCCCCGATCAGCCCGAGCACACCCGGCCGCTCCCCCAGCAGCAGCACCGCGAAGGCGACCGCCAGCAACGGCCCGGTCCCGCGAGCGACCGGGTAGACCACCGACAGATCGCCCACGTCGTACCCGCGCTGCAGCACGATCCCGTACCCGATGTGCAGCACCGCGGTGACAACCGCCGCGACCAGCCACGTCCACGTCGGCCGCTGCTCCGACAGCACCAGCGCGATTACCAGAGCGGGCAGGAGCAGCACACTCGCCGCCGTGTAGTAGGCCCACACGAAAACGGCGCCACCCCGCCGGACCCGCTTGGCGGCGAAGTTCCATCCGGCATGCAGGACGGCGGCACCGAGCACGAGGGACAAGGCTGTGGCGTTCACCGTCGCACAGTCTCCCATCCATCGATGCTGCCCGGAAATTTCTTTCTCTTGTCGAGATCTTGCAGAGCCACGCCACGCGCCGTACTGTCCGGGCACCAACGTCCGAGGGGGTTCCGTTGTCCCACCCAAGGTTTCGTCGCCGCTTGGCGGTGACCGGCGTCGTGATCGGCGCGCTGCTGTCCGGTTCCGCCCTGACCGCGTCCGCTCAACCCATCCGCCCAGCGCCGCGCGAGACCCGGGCCGGCCTCGACCCCGCGCTTGTCCAGGGCAGCGGCGCGACCGTGCCGTTCGTCGAGCAGGAGGCCGAGAACGCCTGGACCAACGGCGAGCGGATCGGCCCGAGCCGCGAGGCGTACACCTTGCCCGCGGAGGCCTCCGGGCGCACCGCCGTACGGCTGACCGAGCGCGGCCAGTACGTCGAGTTCACGCTCACCCGGCCCGCGAACGCCCTGACGCTGCGCTACAGCATCCCGGACACGCCGTCGGGCGGCGGCCTGCGCGCACCGCTCGACGTCACGGTCAACGGCAAGCGCAAGCAGACCATGACGCTGACGTCGGAGTACGCCTGGCTGTACGGGATGTACCCGTTCTCCAACGACCCGGACGTCGACCCGAACCCGGGCTGGTGGAAGCCCGAACCGGACCCGGTGAGCAAGCCGTTCCGCCCGAACCACTTCTACGACGAGCAGCGGCTGATGCTCGGCAAGACCTACCAGGCCGGTGACCGGGTGCGCTTCGAGATCCCGCGCCACACCCCGGCGTCCTGGTACGTGCTCGACGTCGCCGACTTCGAACTGGTAGCCGCCCCGAAGCGGCAGCCGGCGCGATCGCTCGACATCCGGCTGTTCGGCGCCGATCCCACCGGACGGCGGGACGCCGCGCCGGCGATCGACCGGACCATCGCGGCGGCGAAGAAGCTCGGCTGGTCGGTCTTCATCCCGGCCGGCACGTTCCAGGTCAACCGGCACATCGTCGTCGACAAGGTGACGGTCCAGGGCGCCGGCAACTGGTGGTCGATCATCAAGGGCAAGGTGCTGCCGCTGCCCGAGCCCGCGCCGGACAAGTCCGTGCACAGCGCGCCGGGCTTCTACGGCAAATACGCCGACCAGGGCGGCAGCACCAACGTCCACCTGGCCGACTTCGCGATCGAGAGCGACGTCCGGGACCGGATCGACACCGACCAGGTGAACGGCATCGGCGGCGCGATCGGCGGCGGCTCGTCGATCCGCGGGCTGTACCTGCACCACACCAAGGTCGGGATCTGGCTGGACGGCCCGATGGACGGACTGCTGATCCGCGACAACATCATCGTCGACCAGATCGCCGACGGGATGAACCTGCACCTGGGCGTCTCGAACGTCCGGGCGACCAACAACTTCGTCCGCAACAGCGGCGACGACGGCCTGGCGATGTGGTCGGAGGCCAATCCGGCCGGCCTGGCGAACCACCACAACGTCTACGACCACAACACCGTGCAGACGCCGGTGCTCGCCAACAACATCGCGATCTACGGCGGCCGCGACAACGCGGTCACCGACAACCTGGTCGCCGACCCGATCCGCGAGGGCAGCACCCTGCACGCCGGTTCCCGCTTCGGCTCCACGCCGTTCGAGGGCACGCTCACCTTCGCCCGCAACACCACGGTCCGCGGCGGACCCCGCGACCTCAACTGGGACCTCGGCCTCGGCGCGATCTGGCTCTACGCGCTGCAGTCCGACCTGGACGGCCGGATCGAGATCACCGACAGCTCGTTCCTGGACTCGACGTACAACGCGTTCCTGTTCGTGGTCGACTGGCCGGTCAAGGACGAGCACTCGATCACCAACGTCGCCGTTCGCGATGTCAGGGTCGACGGCACCGGCACCAACGTCGTCAACGCCCGCGTCGGCGGCTGGGCCACCTTCGAGAACGTCGACGCCCGCAACGTCGGCGCGCCGTTCGTCAACAACTGCGGCACGTTCCACTTCAACGGCCCACCCGAGTTCGACGTCCGCCTCCTGACCGGCAACGACGGCGGCTGGTCCGGCGCCACGTGGTGCGAGGACCGCCCGCCGGTCGTCCCACCGCCGCCGCCCTCGGCCTGGAACTGAGGGTTCCGGGGCGCAGCCGAGCGCTGCGCCCCGGACCCGCGGGCAAGCGATCAGTCGACGGCGATGACCTCGAGCTCGACCAGCCAGTCCTCGCTGAGGGTCTGGACCACGATCGCCGTCGTCGGCACCGCCCGGCCGCCGAGCGCCTGGATCCGGGCGGCGGCGTTCGCCTCGGCGTACTCGGCCGAGCGCAGGTAGCTGGTGATCCGGACGATGTTGTCGACCGTCATCTCCGCCGACGCGAGGATCCGCCGGAGGTTGGACCAGATCAGCTCCAGTTGCTGGGCCAGGTCCGCGCCCGGTACGCCGGCCGGGTCCAGGCCCATCGTGCCGGCGACGTACAACGTCCGGCCCGGTCCGCGCACCTCGATCGCGTGCACGTAGTCCTCGGTGGCCGGGTAGATCCCATCGCGCGGGCTGTGCGGTACGACGTCCATCGCGCCATCCTCGCCGGTGCGGGCCCGACGGGCGAACGGTTTGATCAAGGGCGCGCTGTTCCGGCGTACGGGCGTCTCCGGCGGCAGCGGTCGGCGGGGGTTAGGGTCGAGGGCATGCGTGCACATGCTCAGCGGCTGGACGGTCTCGGGACGACGATCTTCGCCGAGATGTCGGCGCTCGCGGTGCGAACCGGGGCGGTGAACCTCGGCCAGGGCTTCCCGGACACCGACGGGCCCGACTCCGTGCTGGAGGCGGCGATCGCCGCGATCCGGGCCGGTGCGAACCAGTACCCGCCTGGCCGGGGCATCCCGGCGCTCCGGCAGGCGATCGTGGACCACCAGCGGCGGTTCTACGGGCTCGAGTACGACCCGGACACCCAGGTGCTCGTCACGACCGGTGCCACCGAGGCGATCGCCGCCGCCCTGCTCGCGTACGTCGAACCAGGCGACGAGGTGATCGCCCTCGAGCCGTACTACGACTCCTACGCGGCCTGCATCGCGATGGCCGGCGGACGCCGCGTCCCGGTCACCCTGCGCGCACCCGACTTCCGGCTCGACCTCGACGAACTCCGCGCCGCCGTCACGCCGCGGACCAAGGTCCTGCTGATCAATTCACCGCACAACCCGACCGGCACCGTGCTCACCGACGACGAGCTGCGCGGCATCGCCGCCCTCGCCGTCGAGCACGACCTGGTCGTGATCACCGACGAGGTCTACGAACACCTGATCTACGACGGCCTGCAGCACCGCCCGCTCACGTCGTACGACGGGATGGCGGAGCGCACGGTCTCGATCGGCAGCGCGGGCAAGACCTTCTCGGTCACCGGCTGGAAGATCGGCTGGGTCACCGGTACGCCGGACGTCGTCACCGCGGTGAACACCTCCAAGCAGTTCCTCACCTACGTCTCCGGCGCCCCGTTCCAGCCGGCCGTCGCCGGAGCGCTTGCCCTAGGCAACGACTACTTCGACGGCCTGCGCGCCGACCTCCAGAGCCGCCGCGACCTGCTCTGCGACGGCCTGGAGTCCCTGGGCTTCGGCGTCCATCGCCCCCAGGGCACGTACTTCGTCACCACCGACATCCGGCCCCTCGGCCACACCGACGGCGTCGAGTTCTGCCGCATGCTCCCGGAGAAGACCGGCGTCGTCGCCATCCCGCACCAGGTCTTCTACGACAACGTCGACGCGGGCCGCCCGTTGGTCCGCTGGGCCTTCTGCAAGCAGCGCGAGGTGCTCGAAGAGGCGCTGAACCGGCTCACCAAGCTCTGACCGGGTCCGGCGGAGGCAGGAAGCGACTGGCTACTGCCCGGGCAGGAAGCGCGACAAGGTCTCCGGGTCGCGGGCGGCGGTGGTGCCGTCGTCGGCGGTGATGATCGGGCGCTGGATGAGGATCGGGTCGGCGACCATCGCGGCGATCCACTGGTCGCGGTGTTCGGCGTCCTTGGGGACGGACTTGAGTGGGGCGGCGGCCGGCTCGTTCAGGCGGACGATGTGCCAGGGCTCGAGGTCGAGGCGTTCGAGCGTTGCCTCGAGTTCCTCGGCCGTCGGCGGGTCGTCGAGGTAGCGCCGGACGGTGTAGTCGAGGCCGGCCTCGTCGAACGCCGCGGTGGCGGCGCGGCACTTGGAGCAGGCCGGGTTGATCCAGATCTCCATCAGCGGTGGGTGAACCAGAGTTTGGTCGGCTGCTGCAGCATCATCACCAGCAAAGCGATGTGCAGCGCGAGGCCGAGCAGGCTGCCGGGCAGGGCGGTGACGCCGCCCATGATCCCGAACGCCGCGACGACGATCAGCATGACGCGCGCCCACGGCCGGCGTTTGCGGACGAAGATGGCCGGCAGGATGTACGCCACCGCGCAGATCAGGATCACCGCGGCCACCAGCCCGCGCGCCCCGGCGTCCCCGGTCAGCGTCTCGGCGATCTGCTCACCGGCCGACGTCAACGCGAACAGCCCGAGCAGCAGACACAGCCCACCCAGCGCGAACGAGATCACCGACGCGATCGTCACCTGCTTCGGCGGCGCCATCGCGGCCGGCTGATAGCCGTACGGCGCCCAGCCGGGCTGGTTCGGCCCGCCGGACTGGCCCTGGTTGACCCCGCCAGGGGCGTTGAAGCCACCGGGCGCGTTGAAGCCACCGGGCGCCCCGTAGCCACCCGGCGGCTGGCCGAAAGCCCCGCCGTACGGTCCGGGCCGCTCGGCGCCGGCACCCACGTCGTACTGCGGACCGCTCTGCGGCGCCTGCCCGGCCGAACCGAACACCCCTTGATACGGCCCAGGTCGCTCACCCGCCGGCGGCATACCAGGTCCACCAACCGGCCCGCCGGAAGCCGGGCGCTCGGTCGGCGGCTCCTGCGGCTGGCCGGACGGATCGCGGTCGTCGGGGTCGTGCGGCTGGGGGCTGCCAGGGTGATCGCTCATCTGAGTGGGTGTCCTCCGCTTGTTGCCCCGATCCTCCCAGATCACCCAACCCGCCCACACCTACACTGCGCCGATGACCACCGAACTGCCCGATCAGGCCCGCGCGCTGCTCGACGGCGCCAACCTCGCCGTGCTCGCCACCGTCAACCCCGACGGCAGCCCGCAGACCTCCGCGATCTGGGTGGGCCGCGACGGCACCGACGTCCTGATCTCCTCCACCGCGGGCCTGCGCAAAATCCGCAACCTCGAGTCCGACCCACGCGCCAGCCTGATCGTCATCGACGCCACCGACCCCCTCCGGTACGCCGAGATCCGCGGCACCGCGACCATCACCCCCGACACCGACCGCGCGCTCGCCCAGGCGCTCGCCATCAAGTACGAGGGCCCGGACGCCGCCGCCGAGTACGCCGACCTCCCGCCACACGTCCAGCGGGTCGTCGTCCGCATCACTCCCCACCACGTCGTCACCCGCAGTTGAAACAGCGTGCTTCGTCAACCAACCCGGGCAGCACGGGTGCAAGCGGCACCGGACGGGATCCGCGCCGGGTTTGCGAGCGTGGCCAGGCGGCGGGTCTGCTGGCTGAGCGGGCGTGGGGCGCGACGGCCCGGGCGCCAGACCCGCCCGCGCGAGCGCGCGTGCCGCGGGCGTCAGTAGCCGCCGCGGCTGTTGACGATGAAGGGGGCGTTGGCGTTCTTGCCGTTGGTGCCGACCAGGAAGTTCTGGCCGGTGCAGCGGTCGCTGCTCCAGACGCGTTGGGTGATGGTGGTCTTGTTCCAGAAGGAACGGCTGCCGAGGTAGTTCTCGTTCGGCTGGACCTTCCGGCAGTCACCGGACCGGATCGGCTGGCCGACCAGGATCGAGTTGTTCGGCGAGGTGTAGTTCGGGCTGGTCCAGAAACACATGACGCCGCTGGTGTAACACTGACTGAGGGCCGCGGGGCCGAACCAGTTGGTCGGCGACAAGGGTTTGTCGACGGGAGCGGCGGCGGATGCCGGGGCGGTGTCGACGCGGTCGGGCTGACCGGTCGCCGCCTGGGCCGCGGTGCCGAAGAAGCCGGCTGCGAGCAGCAGGGTGGTTGCCGACAGCATCGTGATACGCAGATTCATCGGAAGCTCCTCGAGTCGAGCACGGGACTTTCGAGGCAGCGTAGGAATCGCTGCTGTCAGATCACTGTCAACTCGAACGGCGCCCGGTTGTCGGAATCCGGTTGGTCCGTTCGTGGACAGGGCAAACCGGGCCAACCGAATCCCGGCCCCAGGACTCAAGGAGAACGACCATGCCCGTCCAGACCAAGCGAGCAACCCGACCGTTCCGCTTCGGGGTCGTTGCCCCGGTCAGGTCCGACCTGCCGACGTGGCGAGACCGCGTACGCCGCATCGCCGACAGCGGCTACTCGACGTTGCTGATGCCCGACGTACCGACGTGGCAACCATCACTTGCCCCTACCCTGGCGACCGCGGCCGCGATCACTGACCTGCGGGTCGGTTCGTGGGTCTACGCCGCCGCGCTGCACCAACCATGGGCCACGGCCTGGGAAGCCCACTCACTGTCGATACTGACAGAAGGCCGGTTCGACATGGGCATCGGCGCCGGTCGCCCCGGGATCGAGGTCGAACTGGGACTGCCTGCCGTCTCCCTCGCCGACCGTCGCGCGAGGATGCGCGAGACGGTGGACTCCCTCCGGGCGTTCGACGGCCCCGATCTGCACACGCCGGTCGTGATGGCCGTGAGCGGACCGAAGTCGCAAGCGCTCGCGCTCGAAGTCGCCGACGCGGCCACGTTCGTCCTCTCACCGGACGAGGACCGAGTGCAAGCCACGCACCGGATCCGGGACTTCGCCGCCCGCCGCGACATCGAACTCGTCCTGCATGTCTCTGTCGTCGGTGACGGCGTCGCTGCGTTCATGGCTGCGCCCAATCTCGACACCGCCGCACTTCGCGCGGCCGACTCGCTGATCATGCTTCCAACTGATCCGGCCGCGGCTGCCGAAGAGATCCAGCGCCGACGGGAGGAGATCGGTTTCTCCTCCTTCGTCATCGGCGCCGACTTCGCCGACACCCTCGCCCCGGTCGTGGCCAAGCTGGCCGGACAGTAGCCGGCACATGCCGAGCACGCGCCTGAAGCCGGCACCGTACGTCGTCCGCCTCAGGAACAGCAGCTGCCCGGGATCCACAGGGAATCCCGGGCAGCTGAGAGGGTCAGCTGACCTCGAGCGCGTCCTTCGCCTCGTTCAGGTGGACGTGCACGGTCTCACCGTCGCGCACCGTTCCGGACAGCAGCCCGCGGGCCAGCTCGTCGCCGATGGCCGACTGGACCAGCCGCCGCAGCGGCCGGGCGCCGTACACGGGGTCGTAGCCGGTCATCGCCAGCCACTCGAGCGCGTCCTCGCCGACGTCCAGCGTGATCCGACGGTCGACCAGCCGCTTCTGCAGTGCGGTGATCTGCAGCGCGACGATCTGGGTCAGCTCCTCGCTGCCGAGCGCGTCGAACAGCACGATCTCGTCCAGCCGGTTGATGAACTCCGGCTTGAACGACTGCCGCACCACGGCCATCACCTGGTCGCGCTTGACCTGGTCGTCGATGGTCAGGTCCGCCAGGTACGCCGATCCGAGGTTGCTGGTCAGGATCAGGATCACGTTGCGGAAGTCGACCGTGCGGCCCTGGCCGTCGGTCAGCCGCCCGTCGTCGAGCACCTGCAGCAGGATGTCGAAGACCTCGGGATGCGCCTTCTCCACCTCGTCCAGCAGGATCACCGAGTACGGACGGCGGCGGACCGCTTCGGTCAGCTGGCCACCCTCCTCGTAGCCGACGTAGCCGGGCGGGGCACCGACGAGCCGCGAGACGCTGTGCTTCTCGCCGTACTCCGACATGTCGATCCGGACCATCGCCCGCTCGTCGTCGAACAGGAAGTCCGCCAGCGCCTTGGCCAGCTCGGTCTTGCCGACACCGGTCGGGCCGAGGAACAGGAACGAACCGGTCGGCCGGTCCGGGTCGGAGATGCCCGCCCGCGCCCGCCGTACGGCGTCGCTGACGGCCTTGACCGCCTCGCGCTGGCCGATCAGCCGGCGTCCGAGCTCGTCCTCCATCCGGAGCAGCTTGCCGGTCTCGCCCTCGAGCAGCCGGCCGGTCGGGATGCCGGTCCACATCGCGATCACCTCGGCGATCTCGGTCGGGCCGACCTCCTCGTTGACCATCGCGTCCGGGCCGTCGGTGACCTCGGGCTCGGCGGCGGCCTCCTCGAGCTCCTTGGTCAGCTCGGGGATCTCGCCGTACAGGATCCGGGCGGCGGTCTCCAGGTCGCCGTCGCGCTGGGCCCGTTCGGCCTGGCCGCGCAGCTCGTCGATCCGCTCCTTGATCTCACCGACCCGGTTCAGGCCGGACTTCTCCCGCTCCCAGCGGGCCTCCAGCGCGCGCAGCTCCTCCTCGCGGTCGGCGAGGTCGGCGCGCAGCCGCTCGAGCCGCTCCTGGCTGGAGGCGTCCTCCTCGCGGGACAGCGCCAACTCCTCCATCTTGAGCCGGTCGACCGTACGCCGCAGCGAGTCGATCTCGACCGGAGAGGAGTCGATCTCCATCCGCAGCCGGGACGCCGCCTCGTCGACCAGGTCGATCGCCTTGTCGGGCAGCTGACGGCCGGAGATGTACCGGTTCGACAGGGTCGCCGCCGCGACCAGCGCGCTGTCGGAGATGGCCACCTTGTGGTGCGCCTCGTAGCGCTCCTTCAGGCCGCGCAGGATCGCGATCGAGTCCTCGACGCTCGGCTCGCCGACGAAGACCTGCTGGAACCGCCGCTCCAGCGCCGGGTCCTTCTCGATCCGGGTCCGGTACTCGTCCAGCGTGGTCGCGCCGATCATCCGCAGCTCACCGCGGGCCAGCATCGGCTTCAGCATGTTGCCGGCGTCCATCGCGCCCTCGCCGGACGCGCCCGCGCCGACGACCGTGTGCAGCTCGTCGATGAACGTGATGACCTGACCGTTGGACTCCTTGATCTCGGTCAGCACGGCCTTCAGCCGCTCCTCGAACTCGCCGCGGTACTTCGCGCCGGCCACCATCGCGCCCAGGTCGAGGCTGATCAGCCGCCGCCCGCGCAGGGACTCCGGTACGTCGCCGGCCACGATCCGCTGGGCGAGACCTTCGACGACGGCGGTCTTGCCGACGCCGGGCTCACCGATCAGGACCGGGTTGTTCTTGGTCCGCCGCGACAGCACCTGGACCACGCGCCGGATCTCGGAGTCGCGCCCGATCACCGGGTCGAGCTTGCCCTCGCGGGCCCGCTCGGTCAGGTCGATGCCGTACTTCTCCAGGGACTTGGTGGTCCCCTCGGCCTCCGGCGAGGTGATCCGCCGGTTGCCGCGCATCTGGTCGAACGCCTGCAGCAACGCGTCGGCCGTCACGCCGAGCGCGGTCTTCGCCACGCCCTCGACGGTGGCCAGCGCGATCAGCAGGTGCTCGGTCGAGACGTACTCGTCGCCGAGCCCGAGCGCGCGCTGCTCCGCCTGGTTCAGCACGTCGCTGGTCTTCTGCGACAGGCTCGGAGCCTGCACGCTGCCCCCGCTGGCCTTCGGCAGCCGGGCGAGCTGTTCCGCGGTCCGCCGCCGGACGGCGTCGACGTCCCCGCCGGCCGCCTCCAGCAGCCCCACGGTGGTCCCCTCGGGCTGCGCGAGCAGCCCCGACAACAGGTGAATCGGTTCCACGGTCGGGTTGCCCGCCGCGGAGGTCTGACGGATCGCGACCGACAGGGTGTCCCGGGCCAGCGTCGTCAACCGCTGAACGTCCATCTGGTTCCAGCCTTTCAAGCTCTGTCAACAGCAGTCTCTAGAGACAACGTACCTAAAGTTGAGTCCATTCCACTCAACCTTGCGAATTCTCCCGGGTCAACCCAGGGTTGTCCCCGATCGGCAGTGCTCGACAACCGTTCGCAGCGGGGAGAAAGCTTTGAGTGGCGAGCAGTACGAGGACCTCTCGGCGGTGGCGATCGGCGCCGCGGTCGCCGCCGGGGAGTTGTCCGCGCTCGCCGTCGTCGAAGCGGCGCTGCGCCGCGTCGACCGGCTGGACGGGTCCGTCCGGGCGTTCCGGGAGCTCTGGCCGGAGCGGGCCCGGGCGGCCGCGCGTGCGATCGACCGCGCCCGGTCGACCGACCTCGCCCGGGCAATCGACCTCGCCCGGTCGACCGGAGCTGCTGGCGACGCGGCCTCGCGGCATACGGGCCGGATAGCTCAGCCGTTCCTCGGCGTACCGATTGCGGTCAAGAGCGCTCGGCAGGTCGAGCGGCTGACCGCGGCCGGCGCCGTACCGATCGGGCTCACGGCTGTCCCCGGCGCCGGGACCGCGTGGCAGACCTGGGGGTCGACCGAACGCGGGCCGACGCTGAACCCGTGGGATCCGGCGCTGGTGCCAGGCGGATCGTCGGCCGGGTCGGCGGTCGCCGTCGCGACCGGGATGGTTCCGCTGGCGACCGGCAGCGACGGCGCCGGGTCGGTGCGGATTCCGGCCGCGTGGTGCGGAGTGCTCGGGCTGAAACCGACGAACGGCGTGGTCCCCGCCGGCGACCGTACGGGCCTCGCCGCGGGCGGCGTACTGGCTCGGGATCCCGCCGATCTGCGCGCTTGGTTGTCCGTCATGGACGTGCCGGCGACCGCCGCGCGTCCACTGCGCGTGGTGTGGTCGGCCGATCTCGGGTTCGCCGAGACCGCGCCGGAGATCGCGGCGATCGCTCGGGCGGCGCTGACCGACCTGGTCTCGACCGGTGCGCTGACCGAAAGCTCCGTCGAGGTCGAGCTCCACGATCCGGAAGCGGCCTGGACAGCGCTCCGCCAGGACAACACGCTCCCCCACGCGACAACCACGGACGGCCCACGCGAGATCAACGACCGCCTGCTGCAGGAAGTCTTCACCCAAGTCGACCTCATCGCCACGCCCACCACGCCGAACCCACCTCACCCGCACGAGGGCCCGGGCGACACGATGAGCGTCGCGTTGACGTGGGCGTTCAACCTCAGCGGCCATCCGGCGATCAGCCTGCCCGCGGGCTTCACCGCGGCCGGATCACCCGTCGGTCTGCAACTGGTCGCGCGCCGTCATCACGAGGGGGATCTCCTCACGGCAGCAGACCAGCTCGATCGTCCGGTGCGGGTCGCCCGGCCCTGACCACGGGCGGGAGCAGGTGCAGCGAGGTCGGGTCGGGCCCCCGCGTCACCTGTACGACGTACTGCCCGGCCTGCAGGTCCGACGTGTCGAGCACCAGCCCGGCCTCGGTCGACGCCGCCGTCCGGATCACGTCGCCCGACCGATCCATCAGCTCGACCTCCACGGCGCCCGTGGGGTCAGCGAAGAGAAGGGGTCCTTCGGGCTCGTACAGGTAGTGGGTGACCTCCTCGCGCAGCAGGAGCGGCGGCGGATCGGCCCACCACTTCGGCAGCACCTCGATCTCGCGCTGAACTCCTCTGACGATCCAGGTGTCGAGCCACATCGCCGTACCGATCCGGTACCGCGGGCCGGTCACCGTGAGGTAGCAGGTGGACCACTCCGGTGGATGGATCGTGAGCTCGTCGACGCCGATCCACCGGTCCAGCGCGTCCCGCCGTTCGTCGTACAGGGTGACCTCGACGCCGCCGGAGACCGTGACGGCGGGCCGGGTGTAGATCGTCCGCTGCGGGACCTGCAAGCGGAAGTAGCCATCGCCGGCCGCGTCGTACGTGCCCGGTCCCCAACTGCGGGGCGAGCACGGGCTCCAGCGAGAAGCCTGGAACTCCATCAGGGCCGCGGTGCCGAAGGAGTTGTTCCCCTCGAAAGCCATACTGCGGCAGCGCCCAGGTGTCACCGCCACGAGCTCAGCAGCCCGGCCGTCCAACCTGCACTGGGCGGCCAGCGCGGCAACGGCAGCACCCATGTCCGACGTCACCACCACGTCTCCCAAGAACGCCACGGCCGCCAGCTCCAGCAGCGCCTCCTGTCCAGCCACCCGCGGCACGTCGAGGAACTTCAGCCGCTCTCCACACCGCTGAGCGCAGTACCGCCGAGCCAGCTCCGCCGCCAGGTCGCCGGACACCAGCAACTCGTCGGCGGCGTACAGCAGCGCGGTACCGTCCTCAGGTCCCAGCCCAGCGACCACTCGTGACGCCCTGCGCCCGACCCACTCGGCGTAGTGAGCCAGCAGCCCTGTGTTGTCCAGACGCACCCCCATGGCGTCCCCCTCCCCACTGCCGAGTGTGCTCCCGCCACCCACCCCGGCAACAGACCCAAGGCCCTTGAAACCGGCCTACGGAGCGCGCTGATCCAATGGCCGAGGCGCGACCAGCCCGGTGTCGTAGGCAAGGATCACCGCCTGCACCCGGTCGCGCAGGCCAGTCTTGGTGAGCATCCGGCTGACGTGCGTCTTGACCGTGTGCTCGGTCAGGTGCAGGGCCGCCGCGATCTCCGCGTTGGAGTTGCCCTCGGCAACCAGTCGGAGCACTTCGCGCTCCCTGGCGGTCAACTCGTCCAGCCGGCCGGACTCGTCGGGGTCGGGCCGGCTGCGGGCGAACCGGTCGAGCAGCCGCCTGGTCACCGGCGGTGCGAGCAACGCGTCGCCGTCGGCGATCACCCGGACGGCGTTGATCAGCTCGTCCCGCGAGGACCGTTTGAGCAGGAACCCGCTGGCCCCGGCGCGCAGCGCGTCGTACACGTACTCGTCGAGGTCGAACGTGGTCAGGATCAGCACCTTCGGCGGGTTCGGGCCCTGGACCAGCCGGCGGGTCGCCTCGATACCGTCCATCACCGGCATCCGGACGTCCATCAGCACCACCCGCAGGTCCAGCAGCGCGGCCGCCTGCCGGATCGCGTCGGCACCGTCGACCGCCTGCGCGGCCACCTCGATATCGGGCTGGCCGTCCAGGATCATCGAAATGCCGTCCCGGACCAGGTCCTGGTCGTCGACCACCATCACCTTGATCACCGGACCACCTCGGCGGCCAACGGGATCCGCGCCGCGACAGTGGTCCCGGCGCCGGGGGCCGAGTCGATCGTCAGCGTGCCGTGGTGGATCCGAACCCGCTCGCGCATCCCGGCCAGGCCGTGCCGTCCACCGGTCCGTGCCACTTCGGGGTCGAACCCACGCCCGTTGTCGCTGACCTCGACGCCGAGCTCGTCGGCCCGGACTCGCAGCGTCACCACCACCCTCGTCGCCTCCGCATGTCGCACCACGTTGGTCAACGCCTCCTGCACCAGCCGGTACGCCGCCAACTGGTGTCCCGCCGGCGCCAGCTCGGTGTCGCCCTGCACGTCGAGCTCTACGGCGAGCCCGTCGTGCGCCACGTCCTTCACCAGTCGCTGGAGGTCGGACAGCCCGGGCTGCGGAGTCAGCTCCGGGTCGGGCACCCCCTCCGCGTCGCGCAGCGCCGAGAGCATCCGGTCCAGCTCCCCGAGCGCGCGCCGTCCCGCGTCACCGATCCGCTGGAAGCCTGCCAGCACCTCCTGGTCACCACGAGCGATCAGGTCCGGCCCGGTCTCGGCCTGGATCACCATCAGGTTCACCGCGTGCGCCACCACGTCGTGCAGGTCCCGGGCGATGTGCGACCGCTCGGTCAGGACGACCTGCGCCGCGTCCTGCTCCGCCGCGGCGCGTTCCAGCGCTGCCTCGCGCTGGGACGCCTCGCGGTTGCGCCGGTAGAGCCTGGCGAGGAAGCCCAGCGACAACGGGAGCAGCAGAAGCAGCGACAGCGACACCGGCCACTTGTGGTTGACCAGGCCGTCGTACGTGAAGTTGCGCAGGACCCCGTCGAAGTCGAACAACACCGGCTCGGTCTTGAGCCTCGGGAAGATCAGCGACATCTGCGGGTAGCGGATCCGCCAGGCGATCAGCGGCAGCACAGCCAGCACCGCCACCGACGAGACCAGCACCCAGCGCACCTTCGTCCGGCCGGCGGCGAGCGAGAAGAGCGCCACGGCCAGCGCGACCAGCACCGCCCAGCTCTGCGGGGACTGCCAGTAGGTGACGAGCGCGCTGACAGCCAGTACGACGACCGGCAGCACCGGCCAGCGGCGCCGTACCAGCAGGACCAGGGCCGAGTAGGCGATCGCCCACGGCATCCACCCCGGCGCGCTCCACCAGTTGCCGTCGGCAACCTGATCACGCCACAGGTCGATCAGCAGCACGGACGACATCGCGACGGCGAACAGCGCGTCCAGGCCCCACTGATGCCGAGGGTCGCCGAGCAGCGCCGCCAGCGACTCCCGCCCGGTCACCCTCCGGGGCCGCGGCTCCTTGCGGACGAACCAGGTCCACGCCACCGCGCCTATACCCACCGCCACCAGCAGCAGCGACTGCCACCACGGCCAGCTCGCGACCCAGATCTGGTCGAACCGGTGCTGCGCGATGCCGAGCCGGGTCTCGATCGTGCCGTCGGCGTGGGTGAGCTCGTAGTGGACGTTCGGGTAGATCAGCGACACGATCCGGTCCCGGACCGCGTTCAGCAGCATCGGGAGCGCCGCGACCGCCCCGACGGTCAGCACGGCAGTGAGCGCCGGGACCCGTCGCGGCAGCCGGACCAGCGCGAGGCAGCAGCCCGCCATCAGCAACCAGTTCGTCCGGCCGAGCGACATCGAGAGGAAAGTCCCGACGACCAGCCCGACCGCCGCCCAGACCGGCGCGGTCCCGGCCAGTGCGATCAGGACCGGCGCCAGGGCCACCGCCAGCGTGAAGACCAGCGTGGCCCACGCCCAGTCCTCGGCGGACCGCAGCAGCACGACCTGCGTGACCGCGAGGACCACCAGCGCCAGCAGGATGTCGGCGTACGGCGTACCGAAGAACTGCCTGACGCGAGTCATTTCTGCTCCAGCACGAAGGGACGCCGGACCGCGGGCCGGCCCAGCGGGGCGATGGTCACGTCTGCGGTCACGATGCCATTCTGTGGGCGAGCGGGGTCCCGGGCCGTCACTCTTTGGAGTGATTCGTCGGCTCGGCGGGTCACTCGAAGCGGCGAGCAGGGCTGGCACTTCGCGGCGATGTGGCGGAGGGGGTCGCGCCGCGAGGGTCGAGAGCATGACGATCAGTCCCTCCCTTCGCCCGGCCGGCAGCACCGCTGTCCGCACCCGCCGGCCGCAGCTGATGGTTGCCGCGGTCATCCTGTTCCTCATTGGTTGCCTGTGGCATTGGCCGCCGAACTCCCTGCAGTACGACCTGCGCGTGTACGTCGTGTCGGCGCAGGCGTTCCTGCACGGCCAGGACATCTACACCGCGCACCTGGCCTACCCGAAGGACATGGCTCTCGGCTTCACCTATCCGCCGTTCGCCGCGCTGCTCTTCGCACCGGTCGCCCTGCTCGGTACGGCGGGCGGCCGCGTCCTGATGACGCTGCTGAACGCCTCCGCCCTGCTGGTCATCGGCCTCGTGACGCTGCGTGGGCTCAGGCCGCAGTGGTCGCGCTATCGCGTCGCAGCGATCGGCCTGACGGTCGGGGCGGCCGGAGTGGCGCTGGAGCCGGTCCGGTCCACCTTCGACCTCGGTCAGGTGAACCTGATCCTGACCGCGCTGCTCCTGGTCGACCTGCTCGGACACCTGCCGCACCGGTTCCGCGGCGTACTGGTCGGCGTCGCCACCGGGATCAAACTGACGCCGGGCATCTTCATCGTCTACCTGCTCGTCACGCGTCGCTACCGGGAAGCGGCCACGGCTGCCGCGGCGACGACCGGCACGATGGCGGCCGGAGCGATCGCGATGCCCGAGGCCTCCCGGCAGTTCTGGGGCGTGTACATGTTCGACCCGAGCCGGCCAGGCGCGACGCACTTCATCAGCAACCAGGCCTGGCGCGGGGTCTTCGCCCGGGTCGCGGGCGGGATCGACGGCATCGCGCCGTACTGGCTAATGGCGGTGGCGTTGACCTGCACGCTGGGTTTCCTGGCGGTACGGCGGGCCTACGAGCGGGGCTTCGTGCTCGAGTCCGTGCTGCTGGCTGCCGTCGTGGGACTACTGGCGTCGCCGATCTCCTGGACCGGCCACTGGGTCTGGGCGCTGCCGATCTGCGCCGTGCTGGTGCACCACGCGCTGCGGGCCCGCAGCACTCGGCGCGGCGTACTGGTTGGGGTCGCGCTCGCCTGGGTGGTGACGACGGCGTTCGGACTGCCGTGGCACTCGCCGTACCTGGGCGACAAGGAGTACACCCATCACGGCATCCAGCTGGTCGTCGGCAACTCCTACGCGCTCTGCGGGGTCGCCGTACTCGGCCTGGCGCTCTACGGCTTCCGCCGGAGGCTGACCCGTGCTGCGTGACCGCCGCATCGTTGTCCTGGTGGGTTTGCTCGCGCTGCTGCCGGTGCTGCTGACCTGGTACGCCGGATCGCTCGACCTGAAGGTCTACCGGACCGGCGGCTACGCCTGGCTGCACGGGATCAGCCTGTACTCGGAGCGCTTCGCCGACCTCGTCCCCGGGATCCGGCTGCCGTTCACCTATCCACCGCTGGCCGCCATCCTCTTCACCGCCCTGTACGCCGTGCCCTTCACCGTCGCCGAGCTGGTGATGAACGCGGCCAGCGTCGCCGGGCTCACCGCGACTCTGCTGGTGGTCGGCGCCCGTCTGCACGGGTGGAACCGGCGGACGGTCGTCATCGGCCTGTCAGGCGCGCTGGTGGCGATGCTGCTCGAGCCGGTGCGGTCCACGATCGGCTTCGGCCAGGTCAACCTCATCCTGATGGGCCTGGTCGCGCTGGACTGCCTCCTGCTCCGTGCGCCCTGGCCCCGCGGCCTCCTGGTTGGCCTGGCCGCCGCGATCAAGCTGACACCGGCCGTCTTCGTGGTCTTCTTCCTGGTACGCCGGGACTACCTGTCGGCGGCGGTGTCGGCGCTGAGCTTTGCCGGGTTCACCGCACTCGCCTGGTGGCTCGCGCCGGGTGACTCACGGGACTACTGGTTCGGAGTGCTCTTCGACCCGGACCGGATCGGCGGAGCGACGTACGCGTTCAACCAGTGCTTCCAAGCGGTGCTGGCGCGGGTGATGGACGACGGCGGCGCGCTGTGGGTCGCACTGGTGGTGACAAGCGGCGCCCTGGCCTGGCTGGCCGCCTGGCGTCGCCGGGCCGAAGGGGACGACGTCACAGCACTGCTGGTCGTCGCCGTGTGGGGTCTGCTCGCCTCACCGGTCAGCTGGTCGCACCACTGGGTGTGGATCGCGCCGGCCGCGCTGCTCGCCGTACGGTCGATGCGCTGGGCAATGATTCCGCTCGCGGTCTTCGCCGTCGGGCCGCATACGCTGCTGCCCGCCGAAGGGCGCGACTGGTCGCTCCTCGAGCACGCCGCGGGTTCGGCGTACGTGCTGATCGGTGTCGCGTTCCTGCTGAGCCAGACGCTCAAGCCACGAAGTCGGCGGCTCGCATCCGGTACACCTGCAGGTTGAGGTCGTAGTACTTGTCGGTCTCCCCCACCCACTCCATGCCCAGCCGCTTCGCGGTGGCGATGGCTCGATGGTTGTTCGGTCGCGCCACCGCGTACAGCTCGTCGGTGTCGGCGTCGGTGAACGCCCAGCCCATCAACGCCCGGCTCGCCTCGGTCGCGTAGCCCTGCCCCCACGCGGCCGGCTTCAGCTGCCAGCCGATCTCCAGATCCTCCTCGTACGGCGGCAGCAACCGGATCAGCAACCCGCCCACCACCTCGCCGTCGTCCTTGCGGGTGATCGCCCAGCGCCCGGCCGGCACGACGAAGTTCGGCTGCGCCTCGATCCAGGCGTGCAGCACGACCTTCATCGTGGCCTCGTCGGAGATCCGCTCGATCGCCGGCGACAGCCACTGCGCCACATCCGCCGCCCCGTAGATCTCCAGCGCGGCCTCCGCGTCCCCCTCGACCCACTCCCGAATCAACAGCCGCTCAGTCTCCAGAGTCACCGTCACCCCTCCACGGTAGACCGCCACGCCAGCCCCACAAGCCTTCCGAGATGAACAACCGGTACGCCGAAGCCCGGCGCACGTCACGTGCGCCGGGCTTCGGTCGGTCGGCAGCCGGCTCCAACCGCCGGTTACCGCGGACCGATCTCCAACGGCTGGGTCCGGATCCAGCGGGTGGTGGTCTGCTGGCGGCCCATCGCGATGACGTCACCGGCCGGCCCGGCCGAGAAGACCCGGCTGGCCGTGCTGCGGCGGGAGACGCCGACGCCACGCTGAACTTCCGCCAGCAACTGGTTGTTGCGGCGGCGGAGTTCCTCGACCTCGGACTGCAGCTCGAGAATGTGCCGGATTCCGGCCAGGTTGATGCCTTCCTCCTGCGACAGGTGCTGCACGTAGCGCAGTTTCGCCACGTCGTACGCGGAGTAGCGCCGGCCCCGGCCGCTGGCCCGGCTCGGGACCACCAGCCCGAGCCGGTCGTACTGGCGCAGGGTCTGCGGGTGCATGCCGGCCAGTTGCGCCGCCACCGAGATCACGTAGATCGGGGTGCGGTCGTCCCAGGTCGGCACCTGGCTGAACGGGATGCCCATCACGCGCTCCCGAACAACCCGGCCCGCAGATCAGGCTGGTCCGACGCCGAGTTGAACTCGCGCAGCTTCTCGCGCTGCTCGTCGGTCAGCTCGTGCGGCACCTGCACTTCCAGCGTCAGCAGCAGGTCACCCTTGGTCCCGTCGCGGCGGACCGATCCCTTGCCGCGAACCCGCAGCTTGCTGCCGTTCGCCGTACCGGCGGGGATCCGGACCGTCACCGGCAGGCCGTCCAGCGTCGGGACCTTGATCTCGGCGCCCAGCGCGGCCTCGGTGAAGCTCACCGGCACCGACAGGGTCAGGTGCTCACCCTGGCGGCCGAAGATCCGGTGCGGCTTGACGTGCACGGTGACGTACAGGTCGCCCGCGGGGCCACCGCGTTCGCCGGCCGCGCCCTTGCCCTTGAGCCGGATCCGCTGACCGTCCTGCACGCCCGCGGGAATGCGGACCTGCATGGTCTTGCTCGACTGGCCGCGGCCGGAGCCGTGGCAGGTCTCGCACGGCTGGTCGACGACCAGCCCGCGGCCCTTGCACTCGGTGCAGGGCTCGGTCATCGCGAACACGCCGCCCTGGACCGAGGTCTGCATGCCGGTGCCTTCGCACTTGAGGCAGACCTTCGGCACGGTGCCGTACTTCGCACCGGTGCCGCGGCACGTCTTGCACGGCTCGTCGCTGGTCATCCGGAGCGCGACGGTGACACCGTTGACGGCCTCGCCGAACTCGATCGTCGCCTCGGTCTCGATGTCGGCGCCCCGGCGCGGCCGCGCGGTCGACGTGGTGGTCGTGGTCCGCCCACCACCGCCGAACATGCCGCCCAGGATGTCGCCCAGACCGCCGCCCGCCGTACCGCCGGCGCCGCCACGGTTGAACAGGTCGCCGACGTCGAAGCCGAAGCCCTGTCCACCCTGACCGGCGCCACCGGGCATCCGGAAGCCACCGCTGCCGAACAGCCGGCGGGCCTCGTCGTACTCCTTGCGCTTCTTGACGTCACCGACGACGTCGTAGGCCTCGGAGACCTCCTTGAACTTGGCCTCCGCCGACGCGTCCCCGGCGTTGGAGTCCGGGTGGTACTTGCGCGCCAGCTTGCGGTAGGCCTTCTTGATCTCGTCGGCCTCGGCGGTCTTGGAGACGCCGAGCACCTTGTAGAAGTCCTTCTCCAACCAGTCTTTGGTACTCATCGGCGCCTCACCTCCTCCGCCCGGTTACTCCGCAGGCTTGTCTGCGGCCTGGTTGTCGTCATCGTTGCCTTCAGCCCCGTTCTCGGCGCCGGCCGGCAGCTGCTCGGTCGGTTCCGACACCGCCACCCGGGCCGCCCGCAGGATCCGGTCGCCCAGCCGGTAGCCCGGCTGCATGACCAGCGTCGCGGTCGGTCCGTCGACCTCGTCGGAGTAGTTGTGCAGCAGCGCTTCGTGGATCCGCGGATCGAACGGGTCGCCCACCTCGCCGTACTTGACCAGTCCGAGCTTCTCGGTGACCCGCTCGACCGACTCGGCGACGGCCTTGAACGCGCCCTCGAGCTCGCCGGCCTCACGGGCCCGGCCGATGTCGTCCAGGGTCTGCAGCAGCTCGGTCAGCACCGAGCCGATCACCTGCTCCCGGTTGGCCTCGCGGTCCCGGTCGACCCGGCGCTTGTAGTTCACGTACTCGGCCTGCAGGCGCTGCAGGTCCGCCGTACGCTCGGCCAGCGCCTCGGTCAACAGAGCCTCCTGGGCCGACGGCCCGATCAGATCGGACGGGTCACGCGGTGGCTGCGCGCCCGGGGTGCCCGGCATGCCGGGCGCGGCACCCCCCGCGGGGGCCGACGAGGTGGCCTCGCCGGTCTCCCGCAGGTTGCCGGTCTCCGGGTCGATCCGGCGCTTGTCCCGGACGACGGGCTCGCCGTCGCCGAACTCGCTGCCTGGGTCGGTCGGTCGATCGGTCACTTGGTGTCCTCGGGCTTGCTGTCCTGCGGGCGGTCCTCGTCCACGATCTCGGCGTCGACGACACCGTCGTCGTCGGCGCCGGTGCTCGAACCGTCGGTCGAGGCACCCTCCTCCGACGAGCCACCGGCCGCCTGGGCGTTCGCGTACATCGCGGCACCCATCTTCTGGCTGGACTGGGCGAGCTTCTCCGACGCGGCCTTGATCGCGTCGGCGTCGTCACCCTCGAGCGCCTTCTTCAGCTCCGCGACGCCGTCCTTGACCTCGGTCTTGACGTCGTCGGGGACCTTGTCCTCGTTCTCCTGCAGGAACTTCTCGGTCTGGTAGACCAAGCCCTCCGCCTGGTTGCGGGACTCGACCGCCTCGCGGCGCTTGCGGTCCTCCTCGGCGTACTGCTCGGCGTCGCGGACCATCTTGTCGATGTCGTCCTTCGGCAGCGCGGAGCCACCGGTGACCGTCATCCGCTGCTCCTTGCCGGTGGCCAGGTCCTTGGCGTTGACGTGCACGATGCCGTTGGCGTCGATGTCGAAGGTGACCTCGATCTGCGGCACGTTGCGCGGCGCCGGCGGCAGGCCGGTCAGCTCGAAGTTGCCCAGCGACTTGTTGTCGCGGGCCATCTCGCGCTCGCCCTGGTAGACCTGGATCATCACCGACGGCTGGTTGTCCTCGGCGGTGGTGAAGATCTCCGAGCCCTTGGTCGGGATCGTGGTGTTGCGCTCGATGATCTTGGTGAACACGCCACCCTTGGTCTCGATGCCCAGGCTCAGCGGGGTCACGTCGAGCAGCAGGACGTCCTTGACCTCACCCTTCAGCACACCGGCCTGCAGGGAGGCGCCGACGGCGACGACCTCGTCCGGGTTCACACCCTTGTTCGGGTCCTTGCCACCGGTCAGCTCCTTGACCAGCTCGGCGACCGCGGGCATCCGGGTCGAACCACCGACCAGGATCACGTGGTCGATCTTGCTGACGTCGATGCCGGCGTCCTTGATGACGGCCTTGAACGGCGCGCGGGCGCGCTCGAGCAGGTCGTTGGTGAGCTTCTGGAACTCGGCCCGGGAGAGCTTCTCCTCCAGGTGCAGCGGGCCGGAGTCGGTCAGGCTCAGGTACGGCAGGTGGATGCTGGTCTCGGCGGCGCTGGAGAGCTCGATCTTGGCCTTCTCCGCGGCCTCCTGCAGCCGCTGCATGGCCATCTTGTCGCCGGACAGGTCGGTGCCGTTCTTGTTCTTGAACTGGGTCACCAGCCACTGCACGATCCGCTGGTCCCAGTCGTCACCACCGAGGTGGTTGTCACCGCTGGTGGCCTTCACCTCGAAGACGCCGTCGCCGATCTCCAGCAGCGAGACGTCGAAGGTGCCGCCACCGAGGTCGAAGACCAGGATGGTCTGCTCGGTGCCCTTGTCCAGACCGTAGGCCAGCGCGGCCGCGGTCGGCTCGTTGACGATGCGGTGCACGTTCAGGCCGGCGATCTCACCGGCCTCCTTGGTCGCCTGGCGCTGCGCGTCGGAGAAGTAGGCCGGCACGGTGATGACCGCGTCGGTGACCTGCTCCCCGAGGTACGCCTCGGCGTCGCGCTTCAGCTTCTGCAGCACGAACGCGCTGATCTGCTGCGGGGTGAACTTCTTGCCGTCGATGCTCACGTTCCAGTCCTCGCCCATGTGGCGCTTGACGGACCGGATGGTGCGGTCGACGTTCGTGGTGGCCTGGCGCTTGGCCACCTCGCCGACCAGGACCTCGCCGTTCTTGGCGAAGGCGACCACCGAGGGCGTGGTGCGCGCTCCCTCGGCGTTGGGGATGACGGTGGGCTCGCCACCTTCCAGTACGGCGATGACGGAGTTCGTCGTACCGAGATCGATACCGACCGCGCGGGCCATTAGCGTTACCTCCACGAAGTTGAGTGATGCAGACTCAATGTTGCCGATCCGAGACCGGTAATTCAAGTTGCCCCCGGAGCTGGTCCGGCAGACTTGAGTACACCTGGCTCAACATTGCACCACCCGCAGGTCATTCCCAACCCCGGCCCCCGGATTTCCGGGATCACCCCCGTCCGGCCCTGAGCCGACCCCTGCCGCTGAAACCGATTGCCGTGGGAGGGTGGTGGAGTGAAACTCCGCCCCCTGTCCACCGTTGACGAGCCCGCCGTGCTCGCCCTCAACGCCGCCGAGTCCCACCTCGACCCACTCGGCCCGGATCGCCTGGACTGGCTCCGCCTGATCGCGGCCCACGCCGCCGTCGTCGACGTCGACGGCCAGGTCGCCGGCTTCGTGCTCACTATCGCCCCCGGTTCGGCGTACGACGGCCTGGACTTCCAGTGGTTCGCCGACACCTACGCCGACCGCTACCTCTACCTGGACCGCCTGGTGATCGCCCCCCAGCACCGCCGCCAGGGCATCGCCACCACCGTCTACCGCGCCGTCGAACGCTCCGCCAAACCCTTCGACCGCCTGGTCTGCCGAGTCCAGTCGGACCCCCCGGACATCCCGTCCCTGGCCCTGCACGCCGCCCGAGGTTTCGTCGAGGTAGGCAAACTCCAACGCCCCGACGGCACCACGAGCGCGATGCTGTCGAAGGAGCTGATCTAGACGGTCGGGGATGCCCCTGGGCGGCGGGATCGTCGGCGGACCGGCTAGAGGGTGCGTACGTCGAGCAGCGCGCGGACCGGCAGGTCATGCCGGAGTCGCGGGTCCAGCAGGCCGTCGACGATGCAGGCCGCGCCGATGAACTGGGCGCCGCAGTCCTCGACCAGGGCACGGATGGTCCGCGCGGTGGCGCCGGTGTCCGCCCAGTCGTCGACCATCAGGACCCGGTCGCCGGACTGCACCAGGTCCCGGCGGAAGCCGAAGACCAGGTTGCGGTCGCGGTAGTCCGGTCCGGTCGTCCGGCGGACCCAGCGGTCGCTGTCGGTCGCCTGCGCGATGTCCTTGCGCGCCTCCACGAAGCCGACGCCCAGCGCGGCCGCGGTCAGCGCGCCGAGCATGGCGCCGCGCGACACCGGTCCAACCACGACGGTCGGCGACTCGTCGTACAGGCCGGCCAGGGCGGGGCCGAGGTCGCGGAGCAGTTCGGCATCTCGCCACCAGCCGGTGAGGTCGGCCGACGCCCAGCGGTCGACGCGATCCTGCCGCCAGCGGTGGGCAGACCGCAGCCGCCCACGGACGCCGCCGCCGGCCTGCTGGTGTACCGCTGACCTGGACACGCCCCCAGCGTGACGGCCAAGCCGGGCGGGCGCACCGGATTTACCGCAGCGTGACGGCCGACCGCGCAGGCGCACAGGATCAACTGCAAACGTGAAGCTCGACGACGGGCTCACCGGATTCACCGCAACGTGAGGCTCGACCGCGCAGGCGCACCACAGTTACTGCAGCGCGGACCGCGGCAGCAGTTCTCCGACGATCTCTCGGGTGAAGATGTCGTAGCTGATCACCAGCAGCTCGTCGCCCGGCAGCTCGACTACCGCGGGGTTGGCCTGGTCCACCGTGTTCTGGCCGGCGTCGATGACCACCCGCAGCGGGTCCTGGTCCCAGGGCCCGAGCGGATCCTGGATGATCGTCGCCACCGTCGGCCGCCCCGGATTGAACCGCTTGGACACGTCGCCGTACGCGAGCAGCACGGCCCCGTCCGACAGCGTCAGCGTGTCCGCCGACGACGCGTGCAACCCGCACAGCTCCGGCTCCGACCAGGTCAGCCCGTTGTCGTCGGAGCGCACCAGTTCAGCCTCTTCGTCGGTCCGCAGCAGCGCGACCACCTGCCCACCTGGCAACAGCGTCAGCACCGGCTCCAGGTACTCCCGCTCCGGCCTCCGCCCCAGCACCACCTCGTTCGACGCCGGCCAGGTCTGTCCGCCGTCGATCGACCGCACAACGCTGGCCGAGTGTCGCGCGTCGCCCGGGAACACCCCGTAGACCGGAGCCAGCAGATCGCCGTTCGGCAACTCGAGGATCTGCCCGTGCGCCACGATGTGCCCCGCCCGAAAGCTGTGCCACACCTCGCTGGTCTCGTGATCGACCATCGCCGACCCGACCGTCACCGGCTTGCCCCACGTCGCACCGCCGTCAACGGACCGGGCAACCAGCACGGCCGGGCAGGTGTACGGCCGCACCGACCAGTCGATCTGGAACCAGCTCAGCAGGATGTCCCCACCCGAGAGCTGCACCAGCATCGGATCCCGGTCGTCGTAAAGCGTGTCCACGACCACCCGCGGCTCCGACCAGGTCCGCCCGTCGTCCGCACTCTCCGCCGCGACGATCCGCCCCACGCTGCGCACATGCCCGAGCCCTTCCCGCCACACGACGAGCACGCGCCCGTCGGCCAACCGGATGGCACTCGGGAAGTAGGGCAGCTGACCGGCAATACTCTGGGCGATCACCACGCGACTCATGGCTCCACGCTTTCACATGCGGACGTCCACCACTCACCAACCGCCGCGGCGACCCGGCCTCCACGCTCAGACCACCGCGCACCACGGCCGCGGACGCCTCTTGGTGAGTGCTGGACGTCCGCACCTGTGGACAATCGCGGCCGCTGGCAGCGGTAATCCGTCAAGCTGCTGCAATGGCGGAGGTCGGTGAGGTGCTTGCTCGGCGTGGTGGCAGTGCGGCCTTCGCCGACCTGCTGGCCGTCGTGTCCGCACGCGCGATCCGCGCGGCACTCGCTGCCGGGACGATTCGCCGGGTCGCCAAAGGGGTGTACGCGCTTCCGGAGGCGCCGCCGGCGTTGACCGCGGCGCGAAGTCACGGTGGCGCGGTCTCACACCTCAGCGCTGCTCAGCACTGGAAGATGGGAGTCCTCTCGGCCCCGACACTCCCCCATGTGACGCTTCGCCCCGGACGACTGCGGCGCCGGGCTGGACTTCCCTGCGTATTGCACTGGGCCCACGTACCAGTGATCGACGACGTGACAACACCGGTCCGGACCGTGCTCGATTGCGTCCGGACGCTGCCGCTGGCCGAGGCGCTCGCGGTCGCTGATTCGGCCCTTCACCTGGGCTTGGTCGATCACGACGAACTGCTGGACGCCGCGGCCCGGCTGTCCGGACCGCACCACGTGCGGATCCAGCGGGTCGTCGGTCTCGCGGACCGGAAGGCCGAGTCGGTGCTGGAGTCGGCGCTTCGAGCCATCCTCATCGAGGCAGGCGTTGAAGGCTTCGAACCGCAGGTCCCCGTGCGGGGCGGTGGGTTCAGCGCCCGGCTTGATCTGGGACACCGGCATCGACGCATCGGGCTCGAGGCGGAGGGATTCGAGCACCACGGCGGCCGGGTCGCGTTGGCCCGCGACTGCCGCCGGCTGGTCAACCTCAGCCTGCGGGGCTGGCTTGTGTTGCGGTTCAGTTGGGAGGACGTGATGTACGACCCCGACTGGATCGTGGAGGCGGTGCGTGAGGCCCTCGAACTTCCACCACTCACCAACCGGCTTCCAACGGCCGCCTGAGCGGCCGTTCACGCTGCGCGGATCGACCGCGGGTCCCCTTGGTGAGTGCTGGGCGTTCGCTCAGGTGACCGGTCGGCCGCCGACGAAGGTCTGGGTGACCAGCGGGACGCCCGGCCGATAAGCGAGGTGCACGTACGACGGCGCATCCAAGACCGCGAGATCGGCTCGGGCGCCGACCGATAGATGGCCGACGTCGGTACGGCGCAGAGACGCGGCGCCGCCGGCGGTGGCGGACCAGAGGGCTTCGGCGGGGCTCATGCGCATCTCGCGGACGGCTAGCGCGATGCAGAACGGCATGGACGACGAGTAGCCCGAGCCGGGGTTGCAGTCGGTGGCCAGGGCGACGGTGACGCCGGCGTCCAGGAGCCGGCGGGCGTCGGGGTACGGCGAGCGGGTGGAGAACTCGATGGCCGGGAGCAATCCCGCGACGACTCCGGCGGAGGCCAAGGCGTCCACGTCGGCGTCGGTCAGGAACGTGCAGTGGTCGGCCGCCGCGGCGCCGACCTCGCAGGCGACCTGTACGCCGGGCCCCTCGCCCAACTGGTTGGCGTGGACCCGCGCCGACAGACCAACCGCCTGGCCGGCGCGCAAAACCGCCCGGGCCTGGTCGGCGTCGAAGGCTCCGCGCTCGACGAACACGTCGACCCATTTCGCATGCTTGGCCGCGGCGTCGAGCATCGGTCCCGTGACCAGGTCGACGTAACCGCCCGGATCGTCGGCGAACTCAGCCGGTACGACGTGCGCGCCCAAGTAGGTCGTCTCGTCGGTGAAGTCGGCCGCGACCGCCAGCGAGCGCGCCTCGTCGGCCACGGTCAGCCCGTAGCCCGACTTGATCTCGACCGTCGTCGTTCCCTGCCGCCGCATCTCCGCGACCAGGCGAGCCACGTTCGCGGCGAGCTGCTGGTCGGCCGCTTCGCGGGTCGCGGCGACCGTGGTCCGGATGCCGCCGGCGCTGTACGGCTGCCCGGT
Source organism: Kribbella sp. CA-253562 (assembly GCF_050942265.1). GTDB lineage: Bacteria > Actinomycetota > Actinomycetes > Propionibacteriales > Kribbellaceae > Kribbella. The sequence goes on from NZ_CP192049.1 coordinate 8,288,286, forward strand.
CATCCGCGCCGCGAACTCCTCGGCCCGATCACCGGCGAACACCAGATGCGCGTGCGAATCCACGAAGCCCGGTACGACGGCCCGGTCGCCCAGATCCATCGAGGCGTCCGCCGCGGGAGCCGCCGTGCGCGGCCCGATCCAGGCGACTTTGTTGCCCTCGACCACCAGTGCGGCGTCGTGCACTTCGCCGAGCAGCGGTCCGTGCTGCGGGTCGTTGGTCACCAGCGAGCTGATCCCGGTCAGCAGCAACGAGCTCATGTCACCTCCGCGATCGCGGCCGCCAGCTCGGCTGCCACGTCGAGTGTCGAATGGTTGCCCTCAGCAACACAATGAACACCGTCGACCACCACGTCAGTGACGTCGGCTCCCGACGCCGCGAACACGGCCGTCTCCACCGACGCCCCAGTCCCCGCCGTGCGCACGCTGTCGGTCCGTACGGCGACCAGATCCGCGCGCGCACCGACCTCGATCTTCCCGGCGTCGGCGAACCCCAGCGACCGATGCCCGTCGACCGTCGCCGCGGCCAGCAGCTCAGGCGCCGACCAGTGACCGCGTTCCTGCGACGCGAGCCGCTCATCCAGCTCGACCGCTCGCATCTCCTCGAACAGGTCGATCACCGCGTGGCTGTCCGATCCCAGCGTCACCGTCGATCCGGCCGCGCGCAGGGCGACCGACGGACCGATCCCGTCGGCGAGATCGCGCTCGGTCGTCGGGCAGAAGCACGAGTACGTCGCGGAGCTGCCGAGCAGTCCGACGTCGACCGGCGTGAGATGCGTCGCGTGCACGGCACTCGTCCGCGCGCTCAGGAAGCCGGCCTCGTCGAGCACCTGCGTCGGCGTCCGCCCGTACGCCGCCACGCAGGCCTGGTTCTCTGCGACCTGCTCCGACAGGTGAACGTGCAAAGGTGCGTCAGGCAACAACCCGGCGACCGCGCCGAGCTGGTCGGCCGGGACGCCGCGGACCGAGTGGGCGGCCGCGCCGATCACCACGCCGTCCGATCCGCGCAGTCGTCCGACGCGCGAGGCCCAGCCGGCCGCGTCGCCGTCGCTGAACCGCTGCTGCACCTCGTTCAGCGGCTGGTCGATGCCGCCGGCCACGTAGCAGGTGTCGAGCAGCGCGATCCGCAGTCCGACGTCGCGCGCGGCCGCGATCAGCGCCTCGCCCATCGCGTTCGGGTCGTCGTACCGGCGGCCGCCGGGGGCGTGGTGCAGATAGTGGAACTCGCCGACCACGGTGATGCCGGTCAGCAGCATCTCGCCGTACACGGCGCGGGCGAGCCGGTAATAGCTGTCCGGCGTGAGCACGGACGCCACGGCGTACATCTGCTCGCGCCAAGTCCAGAAGGTGCCGCGCTCGGTCTGGGTGCGACCGCGCAGGGCCCGGTGGAACGCGTGGCTGTGGCAGTTCGCCAGGCCGGGGAGGACGAGGCCGTCGAGTCGGACCGCGTCAGGCGGCTGGGCGGCGCCGGACGAGACGGCCGTGATCCGTCCGTCGTCGACCGTGACCAGCACGCTGTCGGCGACCCCGGACGGCAGGACCGCCCGGGCGCACCAGTACGCCGTCATCGAGCCAGGTCTTTCAGCACCGCCGCCAGCGCGTCGACGCCGGCCAGGCAGTCGTCCAGCTCCGCATGCTCGGCCGGGGAGTGCGAGATCCCGGTGGGGTTGCGGACGAACAACATCGCGGTCGGGATCCCGGCGTCGGAGAACACCCCGGCGTCGTGCCCAGCACCGGTTGGCAGTACCGGCGCACCATCCAGTACGGCGGACAGCCGGTCGCGCAGGCCCACCGGGAAGTCGACGACCGGGGAGACCGACTCGGCGACGACCTCGACGGTGGTCCCGTCACGTTCGGCCCGCTCGGTCGCCTGCCGGGTGATTGCCGCCAGCAACTGTTCCAGGATCTCGGTCGAGGCGGCGCGGGCGTCGAGCCAGGCGGTCACCTGGGACGGTACGGCGTTGGTCCCGTTCGGCTCGACGGACAGCCGGCCGAACGTCGCGCGGGCGCCGGCCAGCCGGGCCTGCTTGTTGGCGGCCAGTGCGGTCATCGCGTAGGTGAGCATCGGGTCGTGCCGGTCTTCCATCAAGGTCGTGCCGGCGTGGTTGGCCTCGCCGCCGAACGTGAACCGGAACCGCCCGTGCGGCCAGATCGAACTCGCCACACCTACTGGAGCCGTCAATGCCCTGCCCTGCTCGACATGCAGCTCGACGAACGTCCCCATCCGCTCCAACAGTGGCGATGGACCTACGCCAGCCGGGTCGATCCCGGCGCCTTCCAGAGCGTCAGCCAGCAGAACGCCGTTCCGGTCCTGCAGCTTCAACGCCTTCTCCGGAGCCAGCACCCCGGCAGCAACCCGAGACCCGAGACAAGGCATCCCGAAGCGAGATCCCTCCTCCTCGACGAACGCACCCACACCGATCGGCACGGAAGGTTCGAACCCCTCGGCCCGCAACCGATCCACGGCCGCAAGCGCGGAGACGACACCGAGCGGCCCGTCGAAGGCTCCGCCGTCGATGACGGAGTCCAGGTGGCTGCCCGTCACAACACCCGGGGGCGAGACGGCCCCCTGGGCCGGCGAGCCCGGATCCCACCAGGCGACCAGGTTGCCGATGCCGTCGGACTCGAGACTCAAGCCCCGCGCGGCACACTGGTCGACGAACCAGGACGTGGCTTCTCGTTCGGTGGCGGTCCAGCCGCCGCGGCGGTAACCCCCGGTGGAGGGGTCACGGCCGACGGCGGACAGGGCCGTCCACATCTGTTCGAAGGAATCGGTCAAGACAGCGGGTTCTTCGACAGCCAGTCCTTGGCGACGGCGGCGGCGGACTCGCTGCCACCCTCGGCGCGCTTGACCAGATCGGTCAGGCCGTCGGTGGTGAGCTTGGCCTGTACGGCGTTCAGCGTCGTCTCGACGTCAGGGCTCTTGTGATCGGTCCGGATCAGCGGAACGATGTTGTTCGGCAGGTGGATGTGCTCCGGGTCCTCCAGCACGACCAGATTGTTGTCCTTGATCGCCGACTGGGTGGTGAAGAACTGCGTCACCTGGATGGTGCCGTCCTTCAGCGCCTTCAGGCTCAGCGGTCCACCGGCGTCCAGCGTCTTGAACTCCTTGAACTCGACGCCGTACTTCTCCTTCATGCCGGCCAGACCCGCGGTCCGCGTCTTGAACTCCGGACCACCGCCCGCGACCATGTCCTTGCTGACCGCCTTCAGGTCGCCGATCGACTTCAGCGAGTACTTCTGCGCGGTCTCCTGGGTCACCACGATCGCGTCCTCGTCGGCCGCCTCGGACTTGTTCAGCACCTCGAGCCCGGCGGGCAGGACGCCCGGAAGCGCCTTGTAGACGGCCTCGGCCTCGTTCTCGGTGGCGTCCTTCTTGAAGTAGACCAGGGTCGCCCCGGTGTACTCCGGCAGCAGGTCGACCGACTTGTCCTGGATCGCGGCCATGTAGAGCTCCCGGGCGCCGATGTTCAGCTTCCGGTTGACCTTGATGCCCTTGGCCTCCAGCGCCTGGGCGTAGATCTCGGCCAGCACCTGGCTCTCGGCGAAGTTGGCCGAGCCGACGGTGAGCGAGTCGACCTTGTCGGGCGCCGAGCCGCCGGCGTCGTTGTCGCCGCCGCCGCTCAGCGGGTCCTCCCCACCGCCGCAGGCTGCGAGCGCGAACACGGCGGTCGCGGCGATGGCGCTGCGGATGAAGGTTCTTCTGAACACGGGATCCTCCAGAGGTCCGTTTACTGCACCCCGGCCGGTGCCGGAGCAGTGGAAGTCTTGGTGTCGGTGTTGCGCCGCACGCGGCCGGTCAGCCCGGCCGAGACGGCGTACCGCCCGGCGACGGCGAACACCAGGTCGAGCAGGATCGCCAGTACGGCGACCAGGACGGCGCCGGTCAGCATCTGCGGGAAGTCCCGCAGACTCAGCCCGTCGATCACGTACCGCCCCAGCCCGCCGAGCGCGACGTAGGCCGCCACGGTCGCGGTCGAGACGATCTGCAGGGTGGCGCTGCGCAAGCCGGAGATGATCAGCGGCATCGCGATCGGGATCTCCACCTTGGTGAGGATCTCCCGGCCGGTCATGCCCATCCCGCGGGCCGCGTCGATCGTGGACCGGTCGACGCCGGACACCCCGGCGTACGTCGAGGCCATGATCGGCGGGATGCCCAGCACGACGAGCGCGATGATCACCGGCACCCGGCCGATCCCGATCAGCAGCACGATCAGTGTCAGCAGGCCCAGCGTCGGCAGCGCGCGGGCCGCGTTGCCGGTGTTGATCGCCAGGAACGCACCGCGCCGGGTGTGCCCGATCAGCAGGCCGATCGGCAGTGCGATCAGCGCGGCGATCGCCAGCGACAGGAACGTGTACGCCAGGTGCTGCACGATCCGGTTGCCGATGCCTTCGGCGCCGGACCAGTTCGCCGGGTCGCTGATGAAGTCGAGGAATCCCTGCACCATGTCAGGCCTCCTTCGGGGTGTTGACCCGGGCCCACGGCGTGAGCAGGCGTTGCAGGCCGACCAGCGCGACGTCGGCGAGCAGGGCCAGCGCGAGCGACAGCACCACGCCGACCACGATCGGAGTCAGGAAGTCCTGCTGGAACCCGAGCGTGAACAGCTCCCCCAGGCCGCCGATGCCGATGATCGCGCCGACGCTGACCATCGAGATGTTCGCGACCGTGACGACCCGCAGCCCGGCGAAGATCACCGGGACCGCGATCGGCAGGTCGATGGTCACCACCCTTCGCAGCGTTCCATAGCCCACCGACACTGCGGCCTGTAGCACGTCCTCGGGCACCGAGCGCAACCCGTCGATCACGTTGCGGATCAGCAGGGAGACCGCGTAGATGGTCAGTGCGATGATGATGTTGGCCGCGGACAGCACCTTCGTGCCGATCAGCGCCGGCAGCACGATGAACAGGGCGATCGACGGCAGCGAGTAGAGCACGCCGCCGAGCGCGACCAGCGGGTTGGCCAGCCAGCTGTACCGCGTCGCGACGTACCCGAGCGGGATCGAGATCAGCAGCCCGAGCACCATCGGGATCAGCGCGAGATAGAGGTGCTCCCGCAACTGCTCCCAGATGAGGGTGCTGTTGTCGCCAACCCACGTCATGGGCGCAGCACCCCGGTGAGGGCGGTGTAGTCGATCACGCCGACCGGCTTGCCTGCCTCGTCGACGCAGACGCCCTGCCCGATCGGGGAGGTGAGCACGGAGTCCATCGCTGCCCGCAGGGAGTCGCCGCGCTGGAACACCGCGCCGACCGGCAACGTGTCGCCGTCCTTGCGCCAGCCGGTCGGCCTGCCGTCCGCACCGATCGCGAGGTCGGCCGGAACCGGTCCGAGCGGCAGGTTCTCCGCGGTGACGAAGGTCAGCGCGCGATAGCCGCGGTCCTGACCGATGAAACCCTCGACGAAGTCGTCGGCCGGCTTGGCCAGCAGCTCCGCCGGTGGCGCGAACTGGGCGAGCTTGCCGCCGACCCGCAGGACGGCGACGTTGTCGCCGAGCTTGATCGCTTCGTCGATGTCGTGGGTGACGAACACGATCGTCTTGCCGATGTCGCGCTGCAGGCGCAGCAACTCCTCCTGCAGCTGGTGGCGCACGACCGGGTCGACCGCGCTGAACGGCTCGTCCATCAGCATGATCTTCGGGTCGGCGGCCAGCGCGCGGGCGACGCCGACCCGCTGCTGCTGACCACCGGACAGCTGGGCCGGGTACCGCTCGGCCAGCTTCGGATCCAGGCCGACCCGTTCCAGCAGCTCCATCGCGGTCGCCCGCGTCTTGCGCTTGTCCCAGCCCAGCAGCTTCGGCACAGTCGCGACGTTGTCGACGACGGTCTTGTGCGGGAACAGTCCGGCGTGCTGGATCACGTAGCCGATCCCGCGCCGCAGGGTGACCGGGTCGCCGGCGTTGATGTCCTCGCCGTCGATCGAGATCCGGCCGCTGGTCCGCTCGATGGTGCGGTTGATCATCCGCAGCGAGGTCGTCTTGCCGCAGCCCGAGGGGCCGACGAACACGGTGATCTCGTTGCTCGGGATCCGCAAGCTCAGGGTGTCGACGGCCACCGTGCCGTCCGGATACTGCTTGGTGACGGATTCGAACTCGATCATGGCGCCCCTTCGCGCTGGTCGGCGATCGCGGACTCGATCCTAGGGGACCGACGGCCTTCAGCCACGCGATCAGCGGCTTTCTCAGTCCTCGGGAAAGTGCACCTTAGCGCTGTGGATTGCCGCGGTCGCACTGTGTGCTTCGTTGACCCGCCGCCGGACCGGCGTCAGGACTCCTGCATCGGAATCCGGACGCGCTGCTCGGCCGCGACCTCCGCCGCCCTCTCGTACCCGGCGTCGACGTGCCGAATCACGCCCATCGCCGGATCGTTGCTCAGCACCCGCTCGAGCTTGCGCCGCGCCAGCTCGGTGCCGTCGGCAACCGATACCTGACCGGCGTGGATCGACCGGCCCATCCCGACTCCGCCGCCGTGGTGGATCGACACCCAGGAGGCGCCGCTGGCGGTGTTCACCAGCGCGTTGAGCAACGGCCAGTCCGCGATCGCGTCCGAGCCGTCCAGCATGCCTTCGGTCTCCCGGTACGGCGAAGCGACGCTGCCGGTGTCCAGGTGGTCCCGCCCGATCACGATAGGCGCCTCGAGTTCACCGGAGGCGACCATCTCGTTGAACCGCAGCCCGGCCTTGTCCCGCTCGCCCTGTCCGAGCCAGCAGATCCGGGCCGGCAGGCCCTGGAACGCGACTCGTTCGCCGGCCATCTTGATCCACCGGGTCAGGTGCTCGTTGTCCGGGAAGAGGTCGAGGATCGCCTGGTCGGTCTTCGCGATGTCGGCCGGGTTGCCCGACAGCGCCGCCCACCGGAACGGGCCCTTGCCCTCGCAGAACAGCGGCCGGATGTACGCCGGCACGAAGCCCGGGAAGTCGAAGGCCCGGTGGTACCCGGCCTTGCGCGCCTCGTCGCGGATCGAGTTGCCGTAGTCGAACACCTCGGCACCGGCGTCGGAGAAGCCGACCATCGCCGCGACGTGCCGGGCCATCGAGGCCTGCGCGCGTTCGGTGAACCCGGCCGGGTCCTTTTGCCGGGCCGCACTCCAGTCCTCGAAGTCCACGCCCACTGGCAGGTACATCAGCGGGTCGTGCGCCGAGGTCTGGTCGGTGACGATGTCGATCGGCGCGCCGCGTTCCAGCAACGCCGGCACGATCACCGCGGCGTTGCCGAGGACACCGATCGACAGCGGCCGGCGGGCCTTCTTGGCCTCTTCGGCCAGCCGCAGCGCGTCGTCGACGGAGTCGGCCCGGACGTCGAGGTAGCGGTGCTCGATCCGGCGCTGGATCCGCGACTCGTCGACGTCGACGCAGATCGCGACGCCGTCGTTCATCGTCACCGCGAGCGGCTGCGCGCCGCCCATGCCGCCGAGTCCGGCGGTCAGCGTGATCGTCCCGGCCAGCGTGCCGCCGAACTTCTTCTCCGCGACCGCCGCGAACGTCTCGTAGGTGCCCTGCAGGATGCCCTGGGTCCCGATGTAGATCCACGAGCCGGCCGTCATCTGGCCGTACATGGTCAGGCCGAGCGCCTCCAGCCTGCGGAACTCCTCCCAGTTGGCCCAGTCACCGACCAGGTTGGAGTTCGCGATCAGCACCCGCGGCGCCCACTCGTGCGTGCGCATCACGCCGACCGGGCGGCCGGACTGCACCAGCATCGTCTCGTCGTCCTTCAGCGTGGTCAGCGTGCGGACCATCGCGTCGAAGGAGTTCCAGTCCCGCGCGGCCTTGCCGGAACCGCCGTACACGACCAGTTCGTCGGGGTGCTCGGCGACCTCGGGGTCGAGGTTGTTCTGCAGCATCCGCAGCGCGGCTTCCTGCGGCCAGCCCTGGGCGGTCAGAGTGGTGCCGCGGGGTGCGCGCACGGGACGGGGTCCGGACATGGGTGATCCAGCCTTTCAGGCGAGTGGGCCGGTGACGGCCTCGGCAGCGGACAAATAGGTGCCGTCGGCAACAAGCCGGACGGAGTGCTCGATCTCGGGGGCCAGGTGGCGGTCGGTCCCGGGGCCCTCGACGTGCTCGCGCAGCGCACGCCGTACGGCGCCGGTGGCGGGCGCGGGCTCGAGCGGAGCCCGCAGGTCCAGGGCGCGAGCGGCGGTCAGGATCTCGACGGCCAGCACGCGTTCCAGGCCGTCGATCGCGCGGCGCAGCTTGCGCGCGGCGGACCAGCCCATCGACACGTGGTCCTCCTGCATCGCGCTGCTCGGGATCGAGTCGACGCTGGCCGGAACGGCGAGTCGCTTCAGCTCGGACACGATCGCGGCCTGGGTGTACTGCGCGATCATGTGCCCGCTGTCGACGCCTGGGTCGTCGGCGAGGAACGCGTTCAGCCCATGGTTGCGGGCGACGTCGAGGAAGCGGTCGGTCCGTCGTTCGCTGATGCTCGCGACGTCGGCGACGGCGATCGCCAGGAAGTCCAGCACGTAGCCGACCGGGGCGCCGTGGAAGTTGCCGTTCGACTCGACCCGGCCGTCCGGCAGCACGACCGGGTTGTCGATCGCGGCGGCGAGCTCGCGGCCGGCGACGGTCGCCGCGTGCGCGACGGTGTCCCGCGCGGCGCCGTGCACCTGCGGGGAACAACGCAACGAGTACGCGTCCTGGACGCGGTTGCAGTCCGGACCACGATGGCTGGCGACAATCGCACTGTCAGCCAGTACGGCGCGCAGGTTGGCGGCGGCCGCGGCCTGGCCCGGGTGCGGGCGCAACGCCTGCAGGTCGGCGGCGAAAACGCGGTCGGTGCCCAGCTGCCCCTCGACGCTCATCGCCGCGGCGATGTCCGCGGTCTTCAGCAGCCGGTCGAGATCGGCGAGCGCGAGGACCAGCATGCCCAGCATGCCGTCGGTCCCGTTGATCAGCGCGAGACCTTCCTTCTCGGCCAGGACGACGGGCCGCAGGCCGTGGGCCGCGAGCGCCTCGCCGGCGTCGAGCAGGTTGCCGTCGCGGTCGCGGACCTTGCCCTCACCCATCACCGCGAGCGCGACATGGGACAGCGGCGCGAGATCGCCGGAGCAGCCGAGGCTGCCGTACTCGTGCACGACCGGGGTCAGCCCGGCGTTCAGCAGTCCGGCGTACGCCTGGGCGGTCTCGACCTTGACGCCGGTCCGTCCGGTGGCGAGCGTCGACAGCCGCAGCAGGGCCAGCGCGCGGACGACCTCGGCCTCCACCTCGGGACCCGAACCCGCCGCGTGCGACCGGACCAGACTGCGCTGCAACTGGGCGCGCAGCTCCGGCGCGATGTGCCGGGTCGCCAAGGCGCCGAACCCGGTCGACACCCCGTAGTGCGGAGTGTCCGCGTGCGCCAGCGCCTCGATCGCCGCCCGCGACTTCGCGATCTGCTCCAGCGCGTGGTCGTCGATTCGCACCGCCGCGCCGTACCGGGCCACCGCGACCACGTCATCGGCGGCCAACGGGCCCGTACCCACCACTACTTCGGCTGTCTCCACCCGCCCATTGCACCGCGCCCGCCTCCGGACCGACAGCACCGCCACCCCACGATTCGTCTCGGATCCGAGACACTTCGCGCGACCCCGGCGCGGTTTAGGGTGCGGGCATGGTCGAAGTACGCCCGGCGGCCCCGGGAGACGGGGTGGGGATCGCGGCGGTGTACGCGGCCTCGCTGCCCCAGCTGGTGAAGACGGCACGAGGGATAGAAGCCGAACTGCGTTCCAGTACGGCGCGCGTGGTGCTGGTGGCCGTCGAGGCGGACACGGTCGTCGGATTCGGCAACGTGTTCCGCCCCGATCCGGCCGACACCGCGCCGCGGGTGCGGATCGCCGTCCATGTGCTCCCGGAGCATCGCGGCCACGGCGCCGGCCGGGCGCTCGCCGACGAGGTCGAGCGGCTCGGGTCCGAGGCCGGCGCGGTGTCGTTCCTGACCGTCGTCAACGACGAGGACGCCTCGAAGGCGTTCGCCGAGCGGCGCGGTTACGTCGTCGGCCGGCGGTTGAGCCAGTCGCTGGCGAAGCTCGCGGACAGCCCCGACCCGGTCGATCCACCGGCCGGGCTGCGCGTGACGACGTTCGACGTACTGGACCCGCGCCAGGTCTGGGACGCGACGGCCGCTGTCGTGGGAGGAGATCCGAGCGGGCTGTCGCACGTCCCGCCGTACGAGGCCTGGGTCGCGTCGGACTGGAACCACCCGGACCTGCGCCGGGACCTCGGCATCGCGCTGCTCGACGGCGACCAGGTGGTCTCGTTCGTCTCCATTGCTGCTGACCCGGACCGGCGGGTCATCTGGTCGAATCTGACCGGCACCGTGCCGGCGTACCGGGGTCGCGGGCTGGCGAAAGTGGTGAAGTCGCACGCGTTGCGTCGGGCCCACCTGGCCGGGCTGGAGACGGCTTCGACCGGCAACGACGCGGCCAATGCGCCGATGCTCGCGGTCAATCACTGGCTCGGCTACCGGCTCGCCGGTTCGTCCTGGACGGCGGAGAAGACGCTGTGACCAAGAAGCTCGTGAGGTCGCTGTCGTTCTTCGCCGTCCTGTCGGCCGCGGTCGGATTTCTGCTGTCCGGCGCGGACCGGACGTTCGACTGGCGGCTGGCCGGCGGACTGTTCGCGATCGCCCTGGCCGGTGAGCTGGTCCGGGCCCGGATCCGGCGCGGCCGCGCCCGGAGCGGTCAATCGTCCGAAGTCTGAGACAGGAGGGCTACGCTCGCAGTTGTGAGCGGCAACGTTCCCGCCTCGACCCGGACCCTGCGGGTACTGACGTTCCTGGCCACCCAGCCCGGACCCGTACCGATGGAGCGCATCGCCTCCGCGGTCGGCCTGCCACGCTCATCGACGTACCACTTGCTGCGGGCAATGATCGACGAGGGTTTCGTCGTGCACCTGCCGGAGGACAAGCGCTACGGGCTGGGCGTCGCGGCGTTCGAGATCGGTTCGGCCTATCTGCGGCACGATCCGCTCGAGCGCCTGGCCCGGCCGCTGCTGGCCCAACTCGTCGCCGAGGTCGGTCACACCGCGCACCTCGGCGTACTGCACGGCCGTGAACTGGTCTACCTGCTCAAGGAACAGCCGCCTCGCCCGGTCACCTTGGTCACCGATGTCGGCGTCCGCCTCCCCGCGACTCTCACCGCCTCCGGCCGGGCTCTGCTCGCAGCTCTACCTCCCGCGCAGGTCCGCGCCCTCTTCCCGACCCCCGAGACTTTCGTCCGCCGCACCGACCACGGCCCGCAGACCCTGAGCCAGCTCCGCCGCTTGCTCGCCGACGAACGCCAGCAGGGCTATGCGATCGAGGAGTCCCACGTCACCGCCGGTGTCACCTCGGTCGCCAGCGCCGCCGTCGACCACGCCGGCCACCCCGCCGCCGCGATCAGCATCTCCTTCCGCAGCGACGCGGTCACCCCGGGCGAACGATCCCTCCTGGCCCGCCGGGTCCGCCAAGCCGCCGACGCGCTCACCCGCCGCCTCCGTGGCTGACGCCGACGTGCACCACTGACCAACCTGCCGATCTCGGTACCGCCACGCCGCGTCTGAGCGTGCTGGGCGCTGGCCGGCATTGCTTGATCAGTGGTGCACGTCGGCTCGCGAACACAACGAAGGCCCGGCCGGATCCACCTGGTTCCGGCCGGGCCTTCGCGGGGATCACCACGACGATTTGGTGATTCCCGGGAGCTCCCCACGGTGGGCCATCGTGCGGAAGCGGACTCGGGAGATGCCGGCCTTGCGGAGGTACCCGCGGGGCCGGCCGTCGGCCGCGTCGCGGTTGCGGACCCGGATCGGGCTCGCGTCGCGCGGCAGTTTCTGCAGCTTCAGCTGCGCCTCGCCGCGGGCCGCGAAGTCGGTCCGCGGATCGGCGATGATCCGCTTCAGCTCGGCCCGGCGCTCGGCGTACAGCGCGACGATGCGCTTGCGCTGCTCGTTCTTGGCGATCTTGCTGGTCTTGGCCACCGGCTCCTACCGCTCTTCGCGGAAGTCGACGTGCTGGCGCAGGACCGGGTCGTACTTGCGGATCGTCAGCCGGTCGGGGTCGTTGCGGCGGTTCTTGCGGGTCACGTAGGTGAACCCGGTTCCGGCCGTGCTCCGCAGCTTGACGATCGGACGGATGTCGTTGTGCTTGGCCATCGACCAACCTTTCTGGGCGCTCGCGCGCCGTAGGACTTCGCTACCGTGAACGCCGGGGACCCGGCTGTCTATTCCGGTCGGTGCAGTGTAGGTTGAGTTGGTAATCATTTTCAATAAGCTGTCGAGGAAGAGGGTACGGATGCTGCCGGTCACCTTGGTCAGTGGGGTCGACACCCCGGCCCGCGACGCCGCGGCGGCCGAACTGCTGCTGCCCGGGACCGTCCTGGTCGAGTACGACGTGCGCGGGCTGTCCAGTGGATCGGTGGTCCGGATCGCGCGGACGACGACCGGGGTGATCGACCGCGAGGTGATCCGGATGGGCCACCCGTGCGTGTCCTGCGCGATGCGCGGCTCACTGGTCGCGCTGCTGCGCAGCATCGCGGGCGTCGACCGGTACGCCGCGGCGGTGGTGAACGTGCCCGGCGCCGGTGACCCCGAGGCGCTGGCCGAGGAGATCGCCCGCGACGCCGCGGAGGAACTGCAGGTCAGCGCGGTCCTGGCGGTCGTCGAGGCGGGCAGCTTCGTCACGGACGCCACCGGCGACGAACTGCTGCGCGACCGCGGGATCCCCACCGCCGTCGAGGACAACCGGGCGCTCGCCGAAGCGATCGTGCACCAGGTGGAGTACGCGGACGCAGTACTGGTCGCACCGCCGCGCACGCCGGGTCCGCCGGGTTCACTGGGTGCGCCTGGTTCACCGGGCGCGCCGGAGGCCGCCGTCGCTCGGGCGCTCGCCTCCGCCCTCAACCCCCAGGCACCGGCTCGTCGAGCGGGCCGTCGAGCTGGCCGGCGTCCACCTGCACGACCTCGCCGCCGCGCGAGCGCGGGTCGAACCCGGGACGATCAGTGCGCCGCTGCGGGAAGAAACCGGGCCGGTGCGGACGTTCACCTGGTCGTCGGACCGGCCGTTCCACCCCGAACGGTTGTACGACGCGCTGGAGGAACTGGTCGACAAGTCGGCCCGCGGCAAGGGAACCGTCTGGCTCGCGACCCAGCCGCAGGCCCGTCTCGGCTGGGACAGCTTCGGCACGAACATCTCGATCGGCGTACTGGGCCGCTGGCTCGCCGACCTCCCGGCCGACCGCTGGCCGGAGGTGAGCGGCAGCCATCGCGCCCGGTCGGCGCTGGAGTGGCACCCCGAGCACGGCGACCGCGCCAGCTACCTGTCCTTCACCGGCGTCGGCCTCGACGTCTGGGAATTAGAACGCCGCCTGAACGGTTGTGTCTTACGTGCGGACGAAGAGGTCAGAAGCCTGACCGACCCGTTCGCCCCTTATCTGGAAGGAAGTACCGCTGCATGAAGCAGAACATTCACCCGGAGTACCGTCGGGTCGTCTTCCGCGACAAGTCGGGCAACTTCAGCTTCCTGACCGGTTCCACCCGGGAGAGCTCCGAGACGGTCGTCTGGGACGACGGCAACACCTATCCGGTGGTCGACGTCGAGATCTCCTCCGCCAGCCACCCGTTCTACACGGGTCAGCAGCGCGTGATGGACACCCAGGGCCGCGTCGAGAAGTTCAAGAAGCGCTACGGCCAGAAGTAGGACCCCGGGTGCGGGTCGATGACCCGCACCCCTTAGACCAGGCACGGTCGCCGCTCGACCCGGCGGCTGCTGCCACCCCGGCCCGCTGATCTCCCTCCCCCAGGATCGGCGGGCCTTCCTTTGCCCGGACCCACGTCTCGGATCCGAGACAAGAACCGTTCGAAGGTGCTACGCCACGACGGCTCCCAGGTCCCACACTGTGGCTGTGGAGCCGATCGAGCTTTCCGGGGCCGGACTGACGCCGTTGACGGCCGTTGCCCTGGGCCAGCGCCGTACGCCGGTCCGCCTGGGCGAGGTCGCGCGCAAACGAATGGCCGACTCGGCCGCGGCGGTCACCGAGATCGCCCGGCACCAGCCCGTCTACGGCCGGACCACCGGCGTCGGCGCCAACCGGGACGTGCTCACCACCGACCCGGAGCACGGCACTCGCCTGCTCGCGTCGCACTCGACCACGGGGACCACGCCGTACCCGCGGGACGTCGTCCGGCTCGGTCTGCTGATCCGCGTCAACCAGCTCGCGGCCGGCGGCTCAGGACTCGCACCCGAGGTGGCCGAGGCGATCGTCACGTTGCTCAACGAGGACGACCTGCCCGACCTGCATCGCGGCGGCGCGATCGGCACCGGCGACCTCGGTCCGCTCGCCGAGCTAGGCCTCGCCCTCGGCGACGTGATCGACGGGACCAGCGCGCTGCCACTGCTGTCGAGCAACGCGATCACCCTGGCGGAGTGCTGCCTGGCGTACGTCGAGGCGTCGACGCTGATCAACGTCGTCCCGCTGGTCGGCGCCCTGTCCCACGTCGCGATGCGCGGCAACGCCGAGGTGTACGACGTCCGCGTGCACGAGGCGCGGCCGCAACCCGGTCAGGTGCGCGTCGCCACCCGGATGCGCGGACTGCTCGCCGGGCTGCCACTCGCGGCCGCGCGAATCCAGGACCCCTTCGGCCTGCGCGCCTTCGCCCAGGTGCTCGGTCCCGCCGTCGACCATGTAGATGCCCTGGGCAACGCTTTGCGGATCGACATCAACGCCTGCGCCGAGAACCCGCTGGTGGCCGGCGGCACCGTGCTGCACAATGGCAACTGGCACGCGATGCCGATCGCGCTCGCGCTGGACTCGCTGCGCCTCAGTCTGCACAGCGTCGCCACGCTGTCCACGTCCCGCGTCGCCAATCTGGTGGATCCCGACTTCACCGGCCTGTCCCGCTTCCTGGCCAGCGGCGCCGAGGCGAGTTCCGGCGTGATGATGATCGAGTACGTCGCGCACGACGCCCTGTCCGCGGTCCGCTCGACCGCGCAGCCGGCCACCCTCGGTACGGCCACCCTTTCACGCGGCGCCGAGCACCACGCCAGCTTCGCTCCCCAGGCTGCCGTCCTCACCACCCAACTGCTCGACGCGCTGCGCGAGGTCCTGGCCTGCGAACTGGTCACTGCCGTCCGGGCGATCCGCCTGGCCGGCCTCACTCCCGAGGACCTCGCTCCGGCATCCATCGGCCCCTGGCTGGCCGACGCGCTCATCGCCCTCCCACCGGCCCTCGCGGACCGTTCACTGCGCGACGACCTGGAGATCGCCCGGGGCTTGATGACCCAATGGGGCGATCGCCAGGTGGAACACCCAGCCGAATCCGGCTGAGGTCAGGCGGCGGCCAGAGCCCCGCAAGAGCCCCCGGCCCCTGACCCAGCACGGCCTTCGCGGAGGTCAGAGGCCGGAAAAGCGTTCTCCGAAACAGCTTTCGCCTATTCGAGCAGGATCGAAAAGCTCATCGCGTCAGCGCCGCCAGGTCGAACGCCGCTGCCATCGCCTTGAAGCCCTCCGCGTTCGGGTGCAGGTGGTCGCCGACGTCGTAGGCCGGCAGCATCCGGCCGGGCTGCTGCGGGTCGCGCACCGCCCGGTCGAAGTCGACCACGCCGTCGTACTCGCCGGACGTCCGGATCCAGTGGTTCAGCGCCTGCCGGTCCGCCTCACCCTCGACCGAGTAGTAGCCGGCTCCCTCGTACGGCGTGAGCGTCGCCCCGAACACCTTCAACCCGGCCTCCCGCGCGCGCTGGATGAAGTGCCGGTGCACCGCGATCAGGTCGGCCGGATCGGTCGCACCCCGGCTGTTCCCGATGTCGTTGATGCCCTCCAGCAACACGACGCTGCGCGCCGCGGTCTGGCCGAGCACGTCCCGGTCGAACCGCGCCAGCGCCGAGTCTCCCGCCGTACCGGCGTTGGCCAGCAGCCGGTTCCCGCTGATCCCCGCGTTGAGCACCCCGAGCTCACGCCAGCCCGGCAGCGCCAGCAACCGGTCGGCCAGCTGGTCCGGGTAGCGCAGGTTCTTGTCCACGGGCGACACCACGCCGTCGGTGATCGAGTCCCCGAAGAGCACCACCGATCCGCGCACGCGGCTCTTCACGTCGACGCCTTCGATCACGTAGCGGGCCATCCCCGGGATCGCCGCGTACGCCGTACCGGCGCTGCCGGTCTGGTCGCCGGCAGCCGAGAAGCCGGTCGCATACCCGGCCGGATGCTGGGTCAACGGCCCGGTCGGTCCCGGGAAATACGTGCTGATCACCAGATCCGTGTCGTCGGGGACGTCGAGCCGGACCGGATCCGAGACCCACTCGACGCCGACCGGGATCGTGACCGACGACCGGCCACCGAAGGCGACCGGGACCAGCTTGTCCGGATCGACCGTCGGCGTACCGGCGAGCGCGTCGGATCGCGGAGTCACGGTCACCTTGCCGACCTTGAGCGGGCTGGTGCCGTAGACGTTGGAGAGCCTGAGCCGCAGCTCGGACCCGCCGACCGACAAGTGTGCGACTTGCCGCAGGGTGGTGTCGGTGACGCCGGTCGCGGACAGGCCCGACGTGCCGGGTGGGGTGACCGCGACGGCCCAACTGCCGACCCAGTCCTGCGCGAAGGACGGTTCGGTGAACGGTCGATCCCTTGCGGTGAAGTGCCCGCTAGCTGGTCAGCAGGTCCAGATCGGCCGCGCGCGCCATCGCGGTGAAGCCCTTCGCGTTCGGGTGCAGGTGGTCGCCGCTGTCGTAGCCCGGCCGGATCCGCAACGGCTGCAGGGGATCGCGCACCGCGTGCTCGAACTCGACGTAGCCGTCGTACTCGCCCGAGGTGCGGATCCACTGGTTCAGCGCCTGCCGCGCGACCTCGCCGCCGACGGTGTAGTACTGCGCCGCCCAGTACGGCGTGAGCGTCGCGCCGTACGCCTTCAGCCCGGCGGCGTGCGCGCGGGCGATCAGTTGGCGGTGGGCGTTGATCAGCTGCGCACCGGAGATCGCGCCCTTGCCGGCCCGGATGTCGTTGATTCCCTCGAGAATCACCACCGCCCGGACGCCGGTCCGCCGGACCACATCCCGCTCGAACCGGGCGATCGCGGCCTCGCCGTTGACCCCGCCGTTCGCGAGCAGCCGGTTGCCGCCGATGCCGGCGTTCACCACGGCGTACCGGCGCTGGGTCAGGCGGTCGGCGAGCTGGTCGGGGTAGCGCAGGTTCTGGTCGATCGGCGACGAGGCGCCGTCGGTGATCGAGTCGCCGAACACCACCAGCGCTCCCTCGGCCCGGGTCTTCACCTCGACGCCGGACACCACGAACCGGGCCATGCCCGGAATCTTCCGGTACGGCGCACCGCCCGCGCGGGTCTGGTTGCCCGGAGCCGTGAACGCCGTCGCGTAGCCGGCCGGATGCTGCGTCAGCGGACCCGTCGGGCCGGGGAAGTACGTGCTGATCACGACGTCGCTGTCGTCGTCGATCGGCAGGTCGATCGGGTCGGACACCGTCTCCGCGCCGACCGGGATGGTCACCGCCGCCCGGCCGCCGTAGGTGACCGGGACGCTCTTGAGCAGCTCGAGGTTCGGCGTACCGGCGCCGCCCTTGCGGGGTGCGACCGAGCTGGCACCGACCACCAGCGGCTGCTTGCCGAACCGGTTGGACAGCCGCAGCCGGATCATGCCGCCGCCGAGCGAGAGGTGTGCGACCTGCCGGATGGTGGTGTTGCGGACTCCGGTCGCCGACGGCCCGGACGAGCCGGCCTGGGTGACGGCGACGCCCCAGCTCGCGACCCAGCCGTCCGGCGGCGCGACCCGGGCCGGTGCCACCGGTCCGGTGGCACCCGGCAGCGTAGAGGCGACCATGGCGACCGTCGCGAAGAGCGACTGCACCCAGCCTTCGCCGAGCGTCACCGAGTCGTCCTCACCGGCCGCATTCTTCCACAGCTGGAGAGTGACGTCAGTCAGTCGATTGACAGGCGACCGTTCTGCTGGAGGCTGTGCAGGGCAGCGACGGTGACGACGCCGCGGTACTCCAGCGTCGCGGCCGGACCGGGCGGCTCCCAGGTAATCGCCCACCCGCCGTCGTCCTGCTGGTCGGCGACCAGCCGATCGAGGTGACCGTCGATCTGCTCCTGCGTGAAGAGCTGCCGCCACCTGCTGTCCGGCGTCGGCGCCAACTGCAACGGCGTCACGCCGTACGACGGGTCGGCGGCATCCGCGCGGAACATGGTCAGCTTCGGCAGCGACTCCCGGACCTTGTCCATGTCGACGTCCGGTTGGTGCTCCAGGAAATGCAGCGCCTCGAGCATCGCGTGCCCCTCCTCGGGCAGTCCCTTGGCCAGTTCGGCCTGGCACCACTCGGCGGCCCGATCCCGCCACGGGTGCTCGAACCCGAGCCCGTGCAGCCGCCCGACCAGTCCTGCCGTCGGGTTGAGCCCCGGCACGTAGGTCCAGTCGGACATGTGCTCGGCCCGCGGATACCCCTCGATCACCGGACTCGCCAGCGACACGGCACCCTCCGGCGTCGCGACCGACTGCAACCAGTCGCACGCTCCGCCGATCAGTTCCTCGTCCCGTACGCCGGCCGCGAGCATGACGTCGAACGCGATCTCCACGTCGAGCGCCGTACTGGCCGGGCACCGCTTGTCCGGCTCCAGCGCGTGCCCGAACCCGCCGTCGGCGTTCCGGTAGCCGCGCAGCGCGTCCACCACGCCGGCCGGATCCGCGCCCTCGAACAGGGTCGCGAACAGCCGACGCTCCAGCAACCGTCCGTCTCGCCGGACGAACTCCCGTCCACCCTCGAAAATGTCCATGCCGTCACCCTGCCAACTCCGGCGTCCGCTGTCTTGCACGAATCGGACACGCCTCAGGGTTCGAAGCGGTAACCCATCCCGGGTTCGGTGCGCAGGTGCTTCGGGCGGGCGGGGTCGGCCTCGAGCTTGCGGCGGAGCTGCCCCATGTAGAAGCGCAGGTTGCCGCCGGCGTTCTCGTAGCCGGGGCCCCAGACCTCGGTGAGCAGCTGACGTTGCGACATCAGCTTGCCGGGATGCCGGACGAGCACCTCGAGCAGATGCCACTCGGTCGGCGTGAGCCGGACCTCGTCGCCGTTGCCCAGCGTCACCCGCTTGGCGGACAGGTCGACCTCGGCGCCGCCGACCGTGACGACCGGCTGCTCGGCGGTGGTGGTGCTGCGCCGCAGTACGGCGCGCATCCGGGCGAGCAGCTCGTCGATCCCGAACGGTTTGGTCACGTAGTCGTCGGCGCCGGCGTCCAGCGCCTCGACCTTGTCGGTGCTGTCGGTCCGGCCGGACAGCACCAGGATCGGCACCTCGGTCCAGCCGCGCAGCCCACGGATCACCTCGACGCCGTCGAAGTCCGGCAGGCCCAGATCGAGAATGACCAGGTCGGGCGGGTACTGGGCGGCCACCTTCAGCGCGGCCGTACCGCTGCCGGCCACGTGCACCTCGTACCGGCGCGCCTTCAGGTTGATCTGCAACGCGCGCACGATCTGCGGTTCGTCGTCGACCACCAGCACCCTCATCGGGCTCCTCCCCGCTCGAGCCGGCCAGGCACCGGTGCGTCGTTCATTGTTGCCGAGGGCATCGAGACCACCATGGTCAGCCCACCGCCCGGCGTGTCCTCCGGACGCAGCGAACCACCCATCGCCTCGGCCAGTCCCCGCGCCAGGGCGAGCCCCAGGCCGACGCCGGTCGTGTTGTCGGTGTCGCCCAGCCGCTGGAACGGCGCGAACACCCGGTCGCGGTCCTCGACCGGGATCCCCGGTCCGCGGTCGATCACCCGGATCTCCACCACGTCACCCAACGCGCTTCCGGTCAGCAACGGTCCCCGGCCCGCGGGTGAGTAGCGGATCGCGTTGGCCAGCAGGTTCGCCAGCACCCGCTCCAGCAGCGCCGGATCGACGTCGACCAACGGCAACCCCGACGGCAGCTCGACCGTCACCCCGACCCCGTCGTCATCGAGCTCACCCAGTACGCCGGGCAGGATCTCGTCGAGCGCCGTCGGCCGGGTGAACACCGGCAGAACGCCGGCCTGCAACCGACTCAGGTCGAGCAGGTTGTCGACGAGTCGGCTCAGCCGGTCGAGCGACTCGTCGGCGGTCTCCAGCAGCTCGTCGCGCTCGGCCGGACTCCACTCGACGTCGGAGCTGCGCAGGCTTGTCACCGACGCCTTCGCTGACGCCAGCGGCGAGCGCAGATCGTGTCCGACAGCGCGAAGCAACGCGGTGCGGAGCTTGTCGGCTTCGGCCAGCGGTTTCGCCTCGGCGGCGGCTTCGCTGAGCCGGGCCCGGTCGACCAGCGCGGCGGCGTGCGCCGCGAACGCCCCGACCAGGCGACGTTCGTCGGCGGCCAGCGACCGGCCCTGCAGCACGAGCACCAAGCCCTCGCGGCCGGGGATCTTCGCGTCGCCGTCCTCGGGCCGGCGGCAGGTCGGCGTACCGGCGGAAGCGATCGGCCGCCAGGTCTCGGTCAGCTCGTCGGAGTCGATCCGCTCCATCAGACAGGCCGATGTCATCCCGAACGCCTCACGGACGCGCTCCAGCAGCGCCTGCAGTGCCGTCTCGCCCCGGAGCACCGTGCCGGCCAGCGTCGCGAGAGTCTCGGACTCCGCCGCGGCCCGAGCGGCTTGCCGGGTCCGGCGGGCGGACCGATCGACCACGGAGGACACCAGCGCGGCGACGGCGACGAAGATGCCCAGGGCGAGCGCGTTGTTCGGCTCGGCGATGGTGAAGGTCCGGGTCGGCGGGGTGAAGAAGAAGTTCAGCACGACGGTCCCGGCGATCGCCGTCAGCATCGCAGGCCACAGCCCACCGACCAGCGCGACCACGACCACCGCGAACAGGAAGGCCAGCACGTTGCTGGTCAGGTTGAGCGTGTCTCCGCCGAGGCCGAGCAGCAGCGCCAGCGCCGGAGGCAGTACGACGGCCAGCGCGAACCCGTAGCCGAGTCGCCGCCGGGACAGACTTCCTTGCGCGCGCGGCAGCCGCCCGCGGCCCATTTCGGCGTGGGTGACGATGTGCACGTCGATGTCGCCGGACTCACGAATGGTGGTCGCGCCGATGCCCGGACCGGTCAACATCGTGGACAGGAAGGTTCGCCGGCTGCCCCCCAGCACCAGCTGCGTCGCGTTCTCCGCCCGGGCGAACGCGAGCAGGGCGTCCGGGATGTCCTCACCGACCACCTGGTGGTAACTGCCGCCCAGACTCTCGACGAGCCGGCGTTGCTCGGCCAGCCGCGCCGGATCGGCCCCGGTCAGGCCGTCGGACCGGGTGACGTGGACGGCGAGCAGGTCGCCACCCGCCGATCGGGCCGCGATCCGCGCCGCACGCCGGATCAGCGTCTCGCCCTCAGGACCGCCGGTGAGCGCGACGACGACCCGCTCGCGGGCCTCCCAGGTGGCGTCGATCTCGTGCTGTTCGCGGTACTGCTGAAGCCCGGCGTCGACGCGGTCGGCCAGCCAGAGCAGGGCGAGCTCGCGCAACGCGGACAGGTTGCCGACCCGGAAGTAGTTGCCGAGGGCAGCATCCACCTTGTCCGCGGCGTACACGTTGCCGTGGGCCATCCGGCGGCGCAGCGCCTCCGGAGCCATGTCGACCAGCTCGATCTGGTCCGCCGCCCGCACCACCCGGTCCGGCACGGTCTCGCGCTGCGGTACGCCGGTGATCTTCTCGACCACGTCGTTGATCGATTCCAGGTGCTGGATGTTCACCGTGGAGATCACGTCGATGCCGGCACTGAGCAGCTCGTCGACGTCCTGCCAGCGCTTCGCGTTCCGGCTGCCCGGCACGTTGGTGTGGGCGAGCTCGTCGACCAGCGCGACTTCCGGCCGGCGGGCCAGCAGCGCGTCCAGGTCGAGCTCGGTGAAACTGGCGCCGCGGTGGTCGACGATCTGGCGCGGCACCACCTCCAGGCCGTCGAGCATCGCGGCGGTGTGCTCGCGCCCGTGGGTCTCGACGAAGCCGACCACCACGTCCGTGCCGCGTTCCCGCCGCCGTCGCGCCTCGCCCAGCATCTTGTACGTCTTGCCGACACCGGGCGCGGCGCCGAGGTAGATCCTCAGCCGCCCGCGACCTGCCATACCTCCCATAGTGTCAGTTCGCCTCCCCCGGTTCGCGCGTCACAGACCACTGCACACCGGCGGCTGCCCAGTCAGCCGTCTTCTCGCAGCTCTCTCACACCGGCCCGGGCAGCTCTCACGGTGCTCTCACACGCGGACGATCCGGGCACGACTTCGCGGTGGCGGCCGGAGCCCACATACTTACGCCTGGCAATGAGAAGTCTTCGCACAGTTAGGGAAGAACGCAGTGACTGAAGTGGACGACCAGCAGTTCCCCGCCCAGGGTTCCGAGCAGTTCTTCTCCGATGAGTCCCGCAAGGCGCTGGCCGAGGCCAGCCGGCTGCTCGCCGAGCGCCTGCAGGCCCACACCGAGGCCTTGCTCGCGATGACCGGCGACGAGGAGCAGTCGGTGCTGGACGAGCACAACGCCCAGCTCGAGGAGCTCGTCGAGGGCTGGAACGACGCGGTCTTCGAGCTCACCGGCACCACGCCGCTGCTGCTCGACGAGGACGTCGAGGAGATCGACGACGAGGAGCCCGAGGAGCAGGACCACCTGATCAGCGTGGTGTCCCGGTTCGACCTGAAGGTGGTCGACCTGGAGGCGCTGCTGGAGGCCGGTCGCACCGCCCAGGAGCGGCACCCGGTCGAGCTCGACGAGTCCGGCGACCGCGACCCGGTCGACACCGCCGAGCAGGCCATCTACGAGATCAGCCGGGAGACCGGCGAGGCGTGGTTCGAGCTGCCGGGCGTCGACCTGGTCGCCGGCGCTCGCGCGTACGTCGTACCGGAGTACCCGTTCGAGCCGCTCGAGGCCGACGCCGACGACGTGATCACCGAGATCAGCGCCCCCAACGGCGTCGTCACCCACGCGGAGACCTGGGCCTGACCGGCCGGCTCCGCGGGCCGGTCTAGCCGGTCAGCTCGCCGTCGATCACGGTGACCGCGTTCCCGATCAGGTGAACGCGGTCACCGTGCAGCTCGACCCGCACCACCCCACCGCGGCGCGACACCTGGAACCCCGTCAGCCGCTCCCGCCCGAGCCGCTGCGCCCAGTACGGCGCCAGCGCGGTGTGCGCGCTCCCGGTCACCGGGTCCTCCGCGATCCCCGTCCCCGGCGCGAAGAACCTTGACACGAAGTCGTACTCGTCGCTCCCGGCGGTCACGATCACGCCGCGCAGGTTCTCCCGGGTGGTGAGCTCGGCCATCACCGCCAGGTCGGGCTCGAGTCCTCGGACGACGTCCTCGCTGTCGACCACGGCGAGCAGATCTCCCAGCGCCCCGGTCGCGTGGACCTCCGCCGGCTCGACGCCGAGAGCCTTCGCCAGCTCCGCCGGCGCCTCCTCCGCAACCGGCCGAGCTACCGGGAAGTCCAGCACGATCGATTCGCCGTCCCCGGCTCGCGCGATCAGCACCCCGCTGCGGGTCGTGAACCGCACGATGGCTCCTGTGTCCCAGGCGCCGTCAGCCCGGAGCGCGTGCGCGGTCGCCAGCGTCGCGTGCCCGCACAGGTTCACCTCGACCGTCGGCGTGAACCAGCGCAGGTCCCAGTCCGCCTCCGCCGCCTCCGACGGCCGGGCGAAGGCCGTCTCGGCTTGGTTCACCTCCGCGGCGACCCGCTGCATCCAGGCCTCGGCCGGCCACGGGCCGGGCGGCAGCAAACAGACCCCGGCCGGGTTCCCGGCGTACGGGCGGTCGGTGAACGCGTCGACGATTCTGATCCGCATGCGCCCGACGCTAGGGCCCAGCGAGCACCGGGAGCCAGAGCCAGTTCCGGACGACTGGCCTGCTCAGGCCACCGCGATCGCGTCGATCTCGAGCAACCACTCCTCGGCGTAGATGTCGCAGATGAAGATCGTCAGCGCCGGCGCGTGGTCGCCGAGCACCTCCTCGCGGATCTTCGAGTTCGCCGCCCGGTACTGGCGGTCGGACAGGTGCGTGGTCACCTTCACCAGGTTGCGCACCCCCATCCCGGCCTCGTCCAGGACGGCGAGCACGTTGCGCCACACCATCCGGCACTGGTCCTCGAAGTCCTCCGGGATCCGGCCCTGCTCGTCGCCCCACGGCACCTGCCCGCTGACGAACACCATCCGGCGGCCGCCGGTCACCTCGACGCCGTGCGTGTAGTTCCCGGTCGCGGCCGGCAGGATCGCCGGGTTCAGCGGCGTGATCGCGAGCTCGGTCATGGCTGTTCTCCCCCACTCGGTACGGACACCGCATTGTCCACCCTGCGCGGCTCTGAACCGGCCAGCCGAACCATCCGTGTGGGAGGTGTTCCACTTCCGACCCGAAGGACTGTGACATGTCGCTGCGCCGACCCCGCCGCTCAACTCGAACCGGAACGATCGCCCTCGCCACCGCCCTGGTCGGCGGTCTGGCCCTGGTCGCCCCGGCCACCGCCGACGCGCACACGTCGCGCGACGGTCTCGCCGTACAGCAGGTCAACCTCGTGTCCGACGTACCGGGCCAGGCCGCTCTGCTCGATCCCGACCTGGTGAACCCGTGGGGTCTCGCGCTGGGCGCGACGTCGCCGCTCTGGGTGTCCAACGCCGGCAGCTCGTCGTCCACCCTGTACTCGTCCGCACCGGGCGCCGTGACGGCGACGAAGGTCCCGACCGTGCGGGTGGACGTCCCCGCGCCCTCGGGCCAGGTCGCGAACTCCGGCACCGGCTTCGTCCTGAGCAACGGCACCGCCAGCGCTCCGGCCCGCTTCATCTTCGCCACCCTGACCGGTTCGATCGCCGCGTGGGCTCCGCCGGTCAGCCCGCTCATCGGCGCCGCGCAGATCAAGGCGACCGTGCCCGGCGCGTCGTACACCGGCCTGGCGATCTCACCCACCGCCGACCGCCTGTACGCGGCGAACTTCGCGCAGAACCGGATCGACGTCTTCGACAACGCCTTCGCCCAGGTCAAGCAGCCCTGGTGGTCGTTCCGCGACTTCGCGTTGCCCAAGGGATTCGCGCCCTTCAACGTGCAGACGCTCGGCAACCGGGTCTTCGTCAGCTACGCCAAGGTCGACCCGAACACCGGCCGCAGCGTCAACACCCGAGGCAACGGCTACGTCACCGAGTTCACCCCCGACGGCCACTTCGTCGCGCGGATCGCCTCGCGCGGCAACCTCAACGCACCGTGGGGCCTGGCCGTCGCGCCGGCGTCGTGGGGCAAGCTCGCCGGCGCACTCCTGATCGGCAACTTCGGTGACGGCCGCGTCAACGTCGTACGACGCGACTCCCACGGCCGCCTCGACCAACTGAAGAACACCACCGGCCACCCGCTGGTGATCCCCGGCCTCTGGGCCCTGACCCCCGGCACCGCCACCACCGGCGGCACCGACGCGATCTGGTTCTCCGCGGGAATCGCCAACGAGACCCACGGCCTCCTGGGCGTGCTCCGCCACCCGTAAGACAACGAAGAATGTTGCTGTCGGCTCTCACCGCAGGTCCGCTGGGGTGAGAGCCCACAGTCCCCTTCGAAGCGCCCGGGCCTCCGTGTCAACGCATCGATCTGCCCCGGAATCAGCCCTCTTGAGACGCCTCGACCGACGTCACAGTCGAAGGATGTTGATCGACACCGCGCTCGAGGCGCACTACGCGGAGCGAGACGAAAACGTGCGGCTGACATCCACCGTGAAAGGCCAGTTCGAACTCGCACGGATGCAGCACCTGCTGGGCCAGTACCTACCCGACCCTCCGGCCGTAGTAGGCGACATCGGCGGCGGACCGGGCACCCACGCCCGGTGGTTACGCGACCGCGGCTACTCGGTCGAACTGCTCGACCCCATCCCTCACCACGTCGCGCAAGCCCGGGCCGCCGGCATCGACGCCTGCGTGGGCGACGCCCGAAAACTCCCTTGGGAGGACGAGTACTTCGACGCCGTACTGATGGCGGGCCCGCTGTACCACCTGACCTGCCTCGAAGACCGCCTGACCGCGCTGCAGGAGGCCACCCGTGTCACGCGCCCCGGCGGTTTCGTCGCCGTCGTAGCCCTCAACCGAACCGCCAACCTCATCGGCGCCCTGCTGGCCAACGAACTCCAGCAACGACAACCCGTCGTCCAGGAAATCCTCGACACCGGCTTCAGCCCCGCCAACGACCGCATGGCCGAAACGACGTACCACACCGTCTCCCAGCTACGCCAGGAAATGTCCGGCCACGGTCTCCGCTCCATCACCGTCCACGGCCTCACCGGCCCCGGCGGCTGGCTGACCGTCGCCCTCGACGCGCACTTCCACCACCAGCAACCCCCGGCAACGCTGACCGACCCGGACCCGCTGCAAACAGCCCTCACTTGCTCCAGAATCGCCGACCGCTTCCCCGAACTCCTCCCGGCCAGCTCCCAGTTCTTCGCGGTGGGCCAGCGTGCATGACGTCCCTCGGTCACCGGAACCTGGGATCCACGTGCCCGACGTTGGCGAGGATGAGGCGAACTCAGGTGCTGTTCGGTGCGTTGCTCACTACGCTGCGGCGCATGGCGAAGCGGAATTTCCTGGTCGAGGTGGTTCGGGACAGGGAAGAGTTCGGTGTGTCAAAGTCCGGGAAATTGCCGCTGGCAACGAAGAGGGCATTGATGTCAGTCGATCGGTCGGAGTTCGTCGGCGTACGAGACGGAGACCCGGCGCAGGACGCCGTCGCGGACCGAGTACTGGCCCATGCGCCACAGCGGCGGGCTGTAGGCGTGGATGGTGACGGAGCCCTTGTCCAGGCCGGTGAGGCGGTGGATGTGGTCGGGGCCGAAGCCGTAGACGTCGCCGGCGGTGACCTCGGTCTCGATGGACTCGGTGCCGATCGCCAGGTTGTGCTCGACGAGCTTGCCTCGGGCAACAGCCACGGCACCCGAGGAGACATCGTGGTCGTGCCAGCCGGTGTCGTTGACCGGGGTCCAGCAGATCAGCCAGACGTCGACGTTGGCGTCGCGGTGCAGGGAAGCGAAGACGCGCTCCTCGTCGCTGTAGGCGACCTTGTCCTCCCACAGGTGCGGCTGCGCGGCGAGGCCGGCGGCCAGCTCGGCCAGTTCGGTGGGGTCGAGGTCACGTCCGGGCAGGTTGTCCAGCGACAGACAGTCGTTGAGCTCCACGAGCCGGCTGGCCTGGCGCGCGGGAACGACGGGTGCGTCGGAAACGGGCTGAGCAGTCACTGCACTCCCCTCTCGGAGGACGCCGGCACTGCCGGCTTTGGTTCGGGCTCGACCGCCGGACGGCGGCGAGTAGGACAGCCCGGCACAGCAAGCGCCGGGAAGACTTCAGTACGCCGGTGCGCCGCGGCCGAAGCCGAGACGGTCCGGATCGTTCCGCGGTGGTGACGTGCCGAACAGCAACCGGTGCGGGTTGTCGTAGCGGATCACCGCGGTGGCGGCCTCGCCCTGCCGGAGCTCGGTGACGCCGGCGTACGGGCGGTCGGTGCCGTGCACGACCTGGTCGATGCCGAGCACGCGAGCGACCGCGTCGATGCCCTGCGGTCCGTAGCTCGACGTGTCGACGAAAAGCCGCGGGTCGATCGTGCCGAGACGGCCGCCGCGGGCAGCGAGCCGCTCGTGGTGGACCGGAGCCAAGCCCGCGGCGGCGACGAAGCACACGCGCAACGACGGGAACGAGCCGCGACCGTCGTACGCGTGCCACGCCCACCAGGCGGACTGCAACTGGTTCACGTAATCGACCACCGGCGCCCACCAGCCCGGCAGCTGATCTGCCCCGATCTGCCCCGCGTTGCCCGCCCCGGCGATGCCCGGGTGCACGAGCACCGGCTTGTCCGCCTGCTCGGCGACGGCCAGCACCGGCGCGATCTCGGCCCATGCGTCCGGCGTACCGAGGACGTGCGCCGGCAACTGCACCCCGAGGAAGCCATCGGCGAAAAGCCCAGCGAGCCCGGACAGATCCGGCTCGCGCAGATCAACCGACGCCCACGCGCGGAACGGCGACGGCAGTGCCGCGGCGCCGACGTGCCAGGCGTCCAGCAGGGCGGCATCACCGAGCTGCTCGATCCCGAGCGGGCTCGACAGTGACACCGCGGCCAGCGACGTCCCGGCGTCGAGCTCGAGCGCGACCCGCTTGTCGACGGCGTGCGCCGCCGGGTCCACGTCGTACGGCTGTTCGCCGCTGGTGTGCAGCGTCCAGCCGCTCAGGTACGGCGGGGTGGTGCGGGCGCGGAGGCGGTCGACGAACTCGGCCGGCCACAGGTGCTGGTGCACGTCGATCATCGCCTCACTCCTTCCCGCCGCTCAGTTTGAAGCGCTTCAAGATATGAGGAGTGAAGCGCTTCAAAGCGGTTCTTGTCAAGTTTTTGTCCACGCCACCCCATAGGCTCGACCTCATGTCCGGTACTGGCCGACGGCCGACCCTCAAGGACATCGCGGCTGACACCGGTCTCTCGATGGCCGCCGTCTCCTACGCGCTGCGAGGTCTGCACGGCACGCCCGAGACCCGCCAGCGGGTGCAGGAGTCGGCGGAACGACTCGGCTACCAGGCCGACCCGGTCGCCCGCGCGCTCGCGTCCGGCCGCAGCGGTTCGGTCGGCGTACTGTGCGCCTCGCTGGAAGACCTGTGGCAGCAGCGCCTCGCCGCCGCGCTCGGCCGCGAGCTGCTCGCCCCCGACCGCAACGCCTGGATCATCGACTCGGCCGGCGACGCCGATCGCCAGCTCGAGCTCGCCCAGCACCTGGTCGACCACCGCGCCGACGCGATCGTGGTGATCCCGATCGACCCGGCCGCCAAGGGCTGGGCGCCGATCGCCCAGCAGGTGCCGGTGATCGCGATCGGCGACGCGCTGCCGGCCGCCAAGGCGAAGTCCGAGGTGCTGTTCGACAACGAGCTCGGCATCAGTACGGCGCTGCGCCGACTGGCCGAGGCAGGTCATCGCGACGTCGTGGTGCTGACCCCGTCGCGGCGCTTCGACACCGACCGCCCGGCCGAGGAGATCACCGAGCGCGTCGCCGCCGAGCTGAAGCTCACCGCCGAGATCGTCCCGTGTCCACACGACCTGACCAGCGCCACCGCGGTCGCCTGCGAGATCCTGCGCCGGACCCCACGCCCGACCGGCATCCTCGCCCTGGCCGACTCGATGGCCTTCGGCGTGTACGCCGCGGCGACCGAGCTGGGCATCACGATCCCCGACCAGCTGTCCCTGCTCGGCTACGACGACCAGCCGATGTCCCAGTTGCTGACGCCACCGCTGTCCACGTTCCGCTGGCCGCTCGACGAGTTGGTCCAAGACGTGGTGGCCCGCGTCACCTCCGCGGTCGACACCAACCGCCGGGTCCGCCGGACCACGGTCGAGCCGGCCCTGATCGAGCGCGGCTCGGTCGCCGCCCCGCCCGCACCGGCCTGACGACGACCTTCGAGCCCCTGCATCCACCCGGTCAAACTAGACTAATTCGATGGACTTAATCGCCGATCTCACATCGTGAGCTCATCGGTCAGCCTGCGGATGCGTGCCGCGACGGCGGCCCGGCGTGCGTCGTCCGCGGGCAGCCACCGCGCGAGCACCTCGAAGACCTCGAGGTCCTCCGCGCCGACCGAGGTCTGACCGTAGCGCCAGAGCAGCTCCGCCTCCCCGGAGTCGAGCACGGCGCGCCGCAGCGTCGCGTCCAGCTCGTCGCGTTCCGCGCGCAAGGCCGGCGCGTCCGAGCGCACGAGCAACGGACCGGCGTACAGGTCGAGCGCCCGGGACAGCTCCCCTCGGCGGACGAACGTCTGGACGTCGGTCACGTCGCCGCTGACGTCCGCGAGGATCCGGTACGGCTTGGTGTCGAGCACACCGGCACCGAGCAGGTTGCGCAGCCGGTGCATCTCGGCGCGCACGGTGGTGGGATTTCCCTCGTCGCCGTACAGCTGCAGCATCAACTGTTCGGCCGTCAGCCCCGACGGATGCAGCAGGAGCAGCGCGAGCACCTCGGCCCGCCGGAGCGTCAGCGCGATCTCCCGGCCGCCGACCACCGCGACGGGCTGGCGCGCGCCGAGCAGTTCGAGCCGGAGCGACGTACGGCGACTCCGCGCGGTGCCGGGCAGCCGCAGCAGGTAGCCCTCGTCCAGCTGCTCGATCACACCCTCGCGCCCGTCCCCGAGGTCGATCCGATCGGCGCCGGCCGGTACGTCGAGCCGATCCGGCAACCAGGCCAGCGGCTGGACCGCCAGCACCCGGCCGGTCGGCGTCAGCAGCGCGCCGGGCGCGTCGCCGAGCGCGATCAGGTGGCGCATGTTCCGGGCCCGGAGCACCTCGTCGGCCGCGGCCATCCGGACCCGCAACTGCCCCTCGGCCAGCCCGGCCGCCGCCGTCACCAGGGCCATCATCGCCGGATGCACGGTCCGCAGCGGGCCCGAGACGTCGACGGCTCCGATCAGCTTCCCGGTGTCCGGGTCGTGCACCGGCGCGGCCGCACAGGTCCAGGCGTGGATCCGCCTGACCAGGTGCTCGGCCGAGTGGATCTGCACCGGCTGGTCGGCGGCCAGCGCCGTACCCATCCCATTGGTCCCGATCGCGTCCTCGGACCAGATCGCTCCCTCCGACAACGCGATCCGGTCGGCCTGCCGCCGTACGCCGGCCGCGCCCTCGCGCCACAGGATCAGCCCGCGCGCGTCGGTGACGATCATGATGTGCGAGGCCTCGTCCGCGATCGTGGTCAGCGTCTGGCGCAGCACCGGCAGCACGGCGTGCAGCGGGTGCTGCTCGCGCAGCTCGGCGAGCTCGTCGCCGGACACCACGACCGGCGGCGCGTCCAGCTCCGGGTCGACCAGCGCGGCGAGCGAGCGCTGCCACGACTCGGCGACCAGCGGCCGCGGGGCACCGGGAACGCGACCGCCGCTGAGCACCTCGTCGTAGAGCTCGCTCAGCCGCCGGGCCTGGTCCGGTGCGTCCACACTCAACCCTCGCCCGGATCGGCACACCGTTCAAGGCCAGGGCGTGCAACGTTGATGCAACGTCGCCGCTCGTAGGTTGCGGGAGCACCGGCACCGCAGGAGCAGGAGGACCAATGACGATCTACGCCGCTCCCGGGCAAGCAGGCAGCCCGGTCACCTACAAATCCCGCTACGACCACTTCATCGGTGGTGAGTGGGTCCCCCCGGCCAAGGGCGGGTACTTCGAGAACCCGACGCCGGTGACCGGTGAGAACTTCACCGAGATCGCCCGTGGCACCTCCGACGACGTCGAGGCCGCCCTGGACGCCGCGCACGGCGCCGCGCCCGGCTGGGGCCGGACGTCGTCGAGCGAGCGGGCGAACATCCTGAACAAGATCGCCGACCGGATCGAGGACAACCTCGAACTGCTCGCGGTCGCCGAGACCTGGGACAACGGCAAGGCGGTGCGCGAGACGCTGGCCGCCGACATGCCGCTGGCGATCGACCACTTCCGGTACTTCGCCGGCGCGCTGCGGGCCCAGGAGGGCTCGATCTCGCAGGTCGACGACAACATGGTCGCCTACCACTTCCACGAGCCGCTCGGCGTGGTCGCGCAGATCATCCCGTGGAACTTCCCGATCCTGATGGCGACCTGGAAGCTCGCCCCGGCGCTGGCGGCCGGCAACGCGGTCGTCCTGAAGCCGGCCGAGCAGACCCCGGCCTCGATCCACGTGCTGATGGAGCTGATCGCCGACCTGCTCCCGCCGGGAGTGCTGAACATCGTCAACGGCTTCGGCGTCGAGGCCGGCAAACCGCTTGCCTCCAGCAACAGAGTGGCCAAGGTCGCGTTCACTGGTGAGACCACGACCGGCCGGCTGATCATGCAGTACGCCTCGGAGAACATCATCCCGGTCACCTTGGAGCTCGGCGGCAAGAGCCCGAACATCTTCTTCGCCGACGTGGCCGGCAGCAAGGACAACTTCTACGACAAGGCGCTCGAGGGCTTCACGATGTTCGCCCTCAACCAGGGCGAGGTCTGCACCTGCCCGTCGCGGGCGCTGATCCAGGCGAGCATCTACGACGACTTCCTGGCCGACGCCACGGCCCGGACCGAGGCGGTCAAGCAGGGCAACCCGCTGGACACCGAGACGATGATGGGCGCGCAGGCCAGCAACGACCAGTACGAGAAGATCCTGTCCTACATCGACATCGGCAAGGCCGAGGGCGCCAAGGTGATCACCGGCGGCGAGAAGGCCGATCTCGGCGGCGACCTGAGCGGCGGCTACTACATCCGGCCGACGATCTTCGAGGGCGACAACAAGATGCGGATCTTCCAGGAGGAGATCTTCGGCCCGGTCGTGTCGGTGACCCGGTTCGACGACTACGCCGACGCGCTGAAGATCGCCAACGACACCCTGTACGGGCTGGGCGCCGGGGTCTGGTCGCGCGACATCAACACGGCGTACCGGGCCGGGCGGGAGATCCAGGCCGGCCGGGTCTGGACCAACTGCTACCACGCCTACCCCGCGCACGCGGCGTTCGGCGGCTACAAGAACTCCGGCATCGGGCGGGAGAACCACAAGATGATGCTCGACCACTACCAGCAGACCAAGAACCTGCTGGTCAGCTACTCACCCGACCGCGACGGATTCTTCTAGGTCGCCTGATGGTCGAGAGGGTGTCGTACACGGAGGCGGCGGCGGACCTGCTCCGCCGCCTCACCGAGCTGCACGGGCCGCTGATGTTCCACCAGTCCGGCGGCTGCTGCGACGGCAGTTCACCGATGTGCTACCCCGACGGCGAGTTCAGGACCGGAGCGGCCGACGTCCACCTGGGCGACCTGGTCGTCGACGGCCTGGACAAGCCGGTCGGCTTCTGGATGTCGGCCAACCAGTTCGAGTACTGGAAGCACACCCACCTGACCGTCGACGTGGTCAAGGGCCGCGGCAGCGGCTTCTCGGTCGAGGCCCCCGAGGGCGTCCGGTTCCTGATCAGGTCCCGCCTGTTCAGCGACGCGGAGTCGAGGGAGCTCGGCCTGCTGTAACCCCCAAGCGAGTGCCGACCGTCCGGTGGCGTTGCCGGACGGCCGGCACTCTTGTCATGCCCGTACGCCGTGCTCCAGTACGGCGGCGTAGATGTCGGTCCCACCGATCAGGTCGGGATAGCCCGGGCACTCGTGCTTGAGCCGCAGGATCGCCTCGCGCTGCTCGCCGCTGATCCGCTGCAACCGCACCGCAGCCGCTACCTGCGGCCGCTCGACCTCGTGGATCCAGAAGGTCAGGTCGACCTTCCACTCCCCCACCTCCAGTACGGCGTAGAACCGCTCGTCGGTCAGCCGCGGCGTCGGCCGTCGATCACCGCGCTCGTCACGCACGTCGGCCGACAGCAGCTCACACCGCTCGGCCAGCACCGCCAGCCCGGCCAGTACGCCGCTCGTCGTGGCACCCGGCGCGTCGAACATGACGTCGAGATCGCGCAGTACCAGCAGCCCCGACCTCGCGCTGCCGATGAGTTGCGGCGGCCCGTAGCCGGGGAACGCCGTGGCCAGGTCGAGCTGGTCGAGGAGCCGGAAGGCTTCGGCCTGGAGCGCGGCCGCCTGGTCGGTGAGCTGCATGAACCGACCGTACAGGTGAAGTCAGGGGGAATCCTTCGGGGTCGGATGTAATGCGGAAAATCACCGTGCTTCTGCAGAAAAACGACTCTCGGCGAGGCTTGGTGCGTAGCTGACCCATGACATTTGTCGTGGCTGTGATCGCTGGATTCCGTACCGTGAGCGGGCGGACGATTTCGGGCACCAACCCCCAGCTCGAGGAGTTCTGTTGAGACAACGGATTCTCGTGTCCGCCCTGGGCGCCGGAGCACTCGCCGTCGCAGGACTGACCGTCCAGCTCACCGGGGCGGCCGCCGCGCCCTCCCCGTACACCGCCGGAAAGCACGCCGCGAAGCTGTGCGCGGCCCCGGCCTCCGCCCACGCGGCGACCTGCAACGCGCTCAAACTCGTGGACGACAAGGGCGTCACGCCGGCCACCACCACCCCACCGGCGACCGGTCTGACACCGGCGGGCCTCCGCGACGCGTACAAGCTGACCGGCCTCAGCGCGGCCGGCCGAACCGTCGCCATCGTCGACGCCTACGGCTACCCGAACCTGGAACGCGACCTCGGCGTCTACCGCGCCCAGTTCGGCCTTCCAGCCTGTACGACGGCCAACGGCTGCCTGCGCGTCATCAACCAGACCGGCGGCACCACCGCGCCGCGATTCGACGCCGGCTGGGCCGGTGAGCAGGCCCTCGACGTCGACGCCGTGTCGGCCACCGCACCGGACGCGAAGATCCTCGTTGTGCAGGCGAACAGCGCGAGCTTCGCCGACCTGGGCACGGCCGTCGTGACCGCGTCGAAGCAGCCCGGCGTGGTCGCGATCTCCAACAGCTACAGCGGCGGCGACGTCTCCGACGCCAGCTACGGCTCGTACTACAACCATCCGGGCATCGCGATCACCGCATCGACCGGCGACAAGGGCTACCAGGGCGCGCCGTACCCGGCAGCCTCGGCGTACGTGACCGGAGTCGGCGGTACGTCGCTCGCCCGGTCGAGCACGACCCGCGGCTGGACCGAGACCGCGTGGAGCGGCGCCGGGTCGGGCTGCTCGGCGTACAACACCGCGCTCGCCGTGGCCGCGGCGTACGGGACGGGTTGCGCCAAGCGGGCCAGCGCCGACGTCTCCGCGGCCGCCGACCCGAACACCGGTGGCATGGCGATCTACTACCCGACCACCAAGTCGAGCTCGACCTGGGCGCAGTTCGGCGGCACGAGCGAGTCGGCCCCGATCATCGCGGCCGTCTACGCGCTGTCGGGCAACACCGCCGGTTACGCGAACTCGCTTCCGTACACCAATCCGACAGCGCTGTTCGACGTGACCAGCGGCAGCAACGGGACCTGCCCCACGAGCCAGTGGTGCACGGCTCGCACCGGCTGGGACGGACCCACCGGACTCGGTACGCCGAACGGCGCCGGCGCCTTCTGAGCCAACGAGCAAGGGCGGCCCCACGGGGTTCGCCCTTGCTGTCGTCAGGACGCGTTGACCACGCCGAGGGTCAGCAGGATGTTCGCGTACAACCGCTGCTCGCCCGTCGCGACGGCGACGGCCAGCTCGGGACCGCGGGCGGTGGCGTAGAAGTCGGCGCGGGACAGCGGCTGCAGCGGCGTACCGGGCAGGAGCTCGCGGAAGCGTTCGTAGACGTCCGGCTCCTCGCCGGTCCCGGTCGCCATCACCCGCGCCGCCTCCACCGGTACGACGCCGAGCAGCGTCTCCAGTACGTCGTCCACCGGGATCTGGCCGGGTCGCAAGTTGAGCCAGATCGTCTCGGCGGCCGGCGCGACCGCGGTGGCGTACGGGTAGTTGCCGTCAGCAAGCAGTACGACGGAGCCGTGGCCGGCCCGGGCCAGGGCCCCGAGCAACGGCGGATGGATCAGCGGGTAACGCAGCACCAGGGTCCTCGCAGGAGTTCGGCGACGATACCGGCTCAGCGTAGAGGTGAACACGCTGTGCTTTCGACTTGTTGCTCAGCGCGACCATTCTTGGTCACTGCCCGTTCCGTGGCGCACACGAAGGACAACCCTCGTCTCGACGTATTTGTGCCCAATTCTCTTCCGCCCGGCACGGGCGGACGCTTAGGGTCGGCCCGGACGAGTCGTGGAGGGCGACTCGCGCAGACAACTTCATGGAGCGTTGCTGTGAAAGTTTCAGGCAAAGGGCGGGGGCTCCTGGCAGTCTCTGCCGTGTCCGCCACCGCCCTACTGGCCGTGACCGCCGGCGGCGGCGCCTCGGCCGCCACCGCCACCCCCGACGCCGGCGACGAGCACAGCCCGTCGATCGCCTCGAAGGAACGCAAGGGCAACTTCGACGCCCGCACCCCGAGCTCGCGGGCCAGCCTCGCGCGCGCCGCGAAGGTGGTCGGCAAGGACACCCCGGCAGCGGAGAAGTTCCGCGACTCGCTCGGCAGCCAGGGCATCGTCGGCATCGACGAGAACACCGGTACGCCGTCGCAGGTGACCAAGCTCAACGGCTTCCTCACCCCCACGAGCTCGAAGAAGGCCACCCAGGTCGCGCTGGACTACATCAAGGCGCACCCCGAGGTCTTCAAGCTGTCCGAGTCCGACCTGGGCACCCTCAAGCTCCGCAAGGACTACGTCGACGACCTCGGCACGCACCACATCTCCTGGGTGCAGGTGGTCGACGGTCTCGAGGTGTTCGGCAACGGCGTCAAGGCCAACGTCACCAAGGACGGCAAGCTGGTCTCCGTCCAGGGCGCGCCGGTGGCCGGCCTGGTCGCGCAGGCGCAGACCCGCAAGGCCGCCGCGAAGCTGACCGCCGCCGCGGCCCGCAGCGCCGCCGCCGAGGACGTCGGCGGGACCGCGAAGAGCGCCACCGCCAAGGCGTCGGGCACGACCACGACCTGGAGCAACGGCGACTGGGCCAAGCCGGTCTGGTTCCACACAGCCGACGGCCTGCGCAAGGGCTGGTCGACGTACACCAACGCGGGTGGTTCGCTGATCTACACCCACGTCATCGACGCCCAGACCGGCGCGCTGCTGTACCGGCGCGACCTGTCCAGCGACGGTGTCGGCGACGCGCTGGTGCAGGACAACTACCCGGGCGCGGCCAAGGGCGGCACGCAGCGTACCGAGAACCTGATCTACAACAAGTGGCTGCCGAAGAACGCCAAGACGCTGCTCGAGGGCACCTCGGTCGCGGCCTGGGCCGACGTGAACGACGACAACCAGCCGAACGCCGGCGAGACGGTCAAGGTCCCCGGGACGCCGAACTCGTCGCAGTACAAGCTGGTGCCGTTCCAGTCCAACCCGCTGTGCTCGGCGACGTTCGTCTGCACCTGGGACCCGGCCAAGCCGGACTCCTGGAAGACGAACATGAACCAGGACGTCACCAACGGCTTCTACCTGGCCAGCAACTTCCACGACTGGCTGGCCAAGCCGCCGATCAGCTTCACCGCGGCGGCCGGCAACTTCGAGGCCGCCGGCGGCGACCCCGTGCTGCTGAACGCGCTGGACGGCGCGGCCACCGGTGCCGACGGCGGCCCGGACGGCAACCACGTCAACAACGCGAACATGAACACCCCGCCGGACGGCACCCCACCGACCATGCAGATGTACCTGTTCGGAACCGCCGGCGACAACACCACGGTGCCGAGCAGCTCGTCGAACGCGGCCGACATCCTGTACCACGAGTACACCCACGGCCTGTCGAACCGCCTGGTCGTCGACGCGACCGGCAACTCGACGCTGAACAGCATCCAGGCCGGCTCGATGGGTGAGGCGTGGAGCGACTTCTACGCGCTCGACTACCTGGTCTCGCACGGTCTGGAGAAGGACACCACCGCGCCGGGCGAGG
The DNA here is from genome assembly GCF_050942265.1 of Kribbella sp. CA-253562. Classification (GTDB taxonomy): domain Bacteria; phylum Actinomycetota; class Actinomycetes; order Propionibacteriales; family Kribbellaceae; genus Kribbella. Next base: position 8,325,493 of record NZ_CP192049.1, read on the forward strand.
TGATGGAGGGCAAGTACGTCACCGGCGGCGGCACCATCCGCACCCAGGCGAACGACTGCCGGGTGAAGGCCAAGGCGCCGACGTGTGTCGGCATCGACGGCTCGCAGGGTGGCTACACCTACGGCGACTTCCCGACCATCGGCGGTACGCCGGAGGTGCACTCCTCCGGTGAGGTCTGGGCGCAGACCCTGTGGGACCTGCGCGAGCGCTTCGGCCGGACCTACGCGCTGAGCATCATCACCCGCGCGATGGAGCTGTCCGCGAACGACCCGACCATGCTCGACATGCGCAACGCGATCGTCCAGGCCGACCTGATCGCCTCCGGCGGCAAGAACGCCAAGATCATCTGGCAGGTCTTCGCCAACCGCGGCATGGGCTGGTACGCCGGTGTCCTGGACGGCGGCGACGCGCACCCGGTCGAGGACTTCCACCTCCCGCCGACCGGTACGACCACCACGATCAAGGGCACGGTGACCGACAAGGACACCGGCGCTCCGGTGGCCGGCGCGCTGGTCTTCATCGGCGGTCACGCCTCCGGGTACGCCGGTGACTACTCGGCCGTCACCAAGGCCGACGGCAGCTACGCGATCGACAACGTCTTCCCCGGCAAGTACGGCAAGTTCGTCGTGTCCGGTGCGGGCTACGAACTGCTCGGCAACCCGCTGACCGTCACGGCCGGTGGCACCACGGCGAACTTCGCGCCGCGGCGCAACTGGGCGGCGGCCTCCGGCGGCGGCTCGGTCGTCGACTTCAACGGCCCGGACTTCACCCCGGCCTGCGGCCCGGCGTACGCGATCGACTCCAGCCAGGGCACCGGCTGGGGCAGCACCACCGGTGACGACAACGGCACGCCGAGCGGCGTGATGATTCCGAAGCACATCGACATCAAGCTGCCGGCGGCGGTCACGGTGTCGAAGTTCTCGGTCGACCCGTCGAACACCTGCGGCGACCCGGGCAGCGCCTCGACCGGCAAGTACCGGATCGAGACCTCACCCGACGGCACCACCTGGACCACCGCCCAGGAGGGCGAGTTCACCGCCGCCAACCGCGGCAAGTACACCGAACTCACCCCGTCCGCGGCGACCACGAACGTCCAGTACGTCCGCTTCTGGATGCTCAGCCCGCAGGTCCCCGACTTCGCCACGAACTGCCCAGCCGGCGCCTACGGCGGCTGCCAGTTCACCGACATGACCGAACTGCAGGTCTTCGGCACGAAGTAGTACCCAGCAGGTAGACGAAGGGCCCGGCCGATCCCATCGGCCGGGCCCTTCGGCGTACAAGATGAAGAACAGAAAGAGAGAAGAGAAAGACAAAATAGAGTTGGGTCGCGGACGGTTGCGGCCGGCGACCGAGCTCTCCGTCGTCTGTGGAAAATCGCGATCACCTGCGCCGCACCCACCACTACAGTCCCAGCCATGAGTTCAGAGGTCCGCACCTACCGGGTCGTCACGCGCGGGGAGTTTCAGAATCTGACCGAAGCGCAGCGGGAGAAGCTTCGCGCGGAACTCGATCAGCATGACCTGCTGATGGCCGACTACACCGAGGCCGGGACGTTGAGCTACGACGCCGAGCTTCGGCCTTTCACCATTCGGTGTGCGGTTGTTCAGGCGGCGGATCGGTCTGATCAGGAGGCTGCTGACACCGGTGCGTTGGTTGCTCTGGAGCTGCTGGACGGCCTCGGGCTGGAGCATCAGCGGCTGCGGACGACGGCGACTTGCCTCGACGACATCAAGGTGAAGCGACGGAAGTGAGACGGAACACGCGCGTGATGCGCCCCTCACCGACATGACTCGTCGGTAACCAACCAATAACATCGCTGGTATGCAGATCCTCGCCATCGTCGTCTCGCTAGCGATCGCCGCGGTCGGAGTCGCGTTGTTCGGGCGGACAATCGGACAGATCGTCTCCGTGATCAAGCTGGGGCAGCCGGCCCGGCGGACCGACCATCCGGGGCAGCGGACCGTGACCATGTTGCGGGAGACCCTCGGGCACACCCGCATGCTGCAGTGGAGTCACATCGGTGTGCTGCACTGGTTCGTCGCGGCCAGCTTCGTCGGCCTGATCCTCAGTCTGGTGACGGCGTTCGGGCAGCTGTTCGACGCGCACTTCGCGTTGCCGATCGTCGGGCACTGGGTGGTGTTCGAGTGGGTCACCGAGATCCTCAGCTGGGCCGGCCTGCTGACGATCCTGGGCCTGATCGTGATCCGGCTGCGGCACCGGCCGACCGGGCCGGAGGGCCGCTACAGCCGGTTCTTCGGCTCGCGCAGCTGGCAGGGGTACTACGTCGAGTACACGATCCTCGGCGTGGTGATCTGCATCCTCGCCCTGCGCGCCCTGGAGTGGGGCCTGGCCTCGCACCTGGGCGAGGCGTCGCGCTGGCACTTCCCGCTGACCTGGTTCGTCGGCGAGGCGGTCGCCGGCTGGCCGGAGTCGCGGCTGGAGAACGCGATCTACCTGGTCGCGATGATCAAGATCCTGATCTCGTTCGCCTGGATGATCACGATCTCGCTGAACGCCACGATGGGCGTGGCCTGGCACCGGTTCACCGCCTGGCCGAACATCTGGTTCAAGCGCAAGGCCGACGGCGGTACGGCGCTCGGCGCCCTGCAGCCGATCAGTGTCAGCGGCAAACCGATCGACTTCGAGAACATCGAGGAGCTGGACGAGGACTCGCCGCTGGGCGTCGGCAAGGTCGAGGACTTCACCTGGAAGGGCCTGCTCGACTTCACCACCTGCACCGAGTGCGGCCGCTGCCAGTCGCAGTGCCCGGCCTGGAACACCGAGAAGCCGCTGTCGCCGAAGCTGATCGTGATGAACCTGCGGGAGAACGCCTACACCAAGGCGCCGTACCTGCTGGCCTCGTCCGACGAGGAGCGCAAGTCGCTGCCCGACCTGGTCCAGGCCGAGATGGAGCGCCCGCTGGTCGGTTCGCCCGACGTCGCGGTGATCGACGAGGACGCCCTGTGGGCCTGTACGTCGTGCGGCGCGTGCGTGCAGCAGTGCCCGGTCGACATCGAGCACGTCGACGCGATCATGGACATGCGCCGCTACCAGGTGCTGATCGAGTCGTCGTTCCCGTCCGAGCTGAACGGGCTGTTCAAGGGCCTGGAGAACAAGGGCAACCCGTGGAACATGAACCCGTCGGGCCGGATGGACTGGGCCAAGGACCTGCCGTTCGAGGTCAAGCAGGTCGGCACCGACGTGGAGACGTTGGCCGAGGTCGAGTACCTGTTCTGGGTCGGCTGCGCGGGCGCCTTCGAGGACCGGGCGAAGAAGACCACCCAGGCGGTCGCCGAGCTGCTGAACATCGCCGGCGTCAGCTTCGCCGTACTGGGTGACGGCGAGACCTGCACCGGTGACCCGGCCCGGCGCGCGGGCAACGAGTTCGTCTTCCAGCAGCTGGCGATGCAGAACGCCGAGGTGTTCAAGGAGACCGGCGCGAAGAAGGTCGTCTCCACCTGCGCGCACTGCTTCAACACGCTGAAGAACGAGTACTCCCAGCTCGGCGTCGAGCTGGACGTCATCCACCACACCCAGCTGCTGAACCGGCTGGTCCGGGAGAAGAAGCTGACCCCGGTCGCACCGGCCGACAGCACGCTCAACGGGCAGAAGATCACCTACCACGACCCGTGCTACCTGGGCCGGCACAACCAGGTGTACGACGCCCCGCGCGAACTGCTGGAGATCATCCCCGGTGCCGAGTACGCCGAGATGCCGCGCAACAAGACGAAGTCGTTCTGCTGTGGCGCGGGCGGCGCGCGGATGTGGATGGAGGAGAAGATCGGCAGCCGGATCAACGTGAACCGGACCACCGAGGCGGTCGAGACCGGCGCGGACAAGATCGCCACCGGCTGCCCGTTCTGCCGGGTGATGCTGTCCGACGGCCTCACCGCCAAGCAGGCCGACGGAACAGCGCGCGAAGAGGTCGAGGTGAACGACGTGGCCCAGCTGCTGCTCGCCTCGGTCAAGCGCGGCGAGAGCTGACTGTAACTAGCTGCAACTCCCTTCCCAGGGTGCCGTCGAGGCCCGTAGCATCCGGCGTCTCGATTCACCCTGGGAGGGGAACACTGTGAGGTTTCGTGCACGGGCGGCTGCCGCTGTCGCCGCCCTGCCGCTGATCCTGGGCGCCACCGCGTGCGGTGCCGGCTCGAACGACTCGGCGGTCATCGCGACAACGGACAGCATGCCCACGCCGGTCGTCACGCCGTCGGCCGCTCCGTCGGCCGCGCCGCAGAAGGTCGCGCCCGCGCCGGTCCGCCTGAACCGCGTGACGTTCCTGCCGGCCATGAACACCGCTCTGGCCAAGCAGAAGAGCTACCGCATCACCGGCAAGATGACGGCCGGCGGGCAGGTGCTGACGACGATCACCGGAGTCCAGCAGACCAAGCCGCCGGCGATGTCGATGACGATGACCGGCGCGGCGTTCGAGGGCAAGAAGGCGAAGATCGTTGCGGTCGGCAAGTCGCTGTACATGTCGATCCCCGGGGTGACCCCGGCCGGCAAGTACGTGCGGATCGACTCGTCCGACCCGTCGATGGCCCAGTTCAGGAAGCTGGCCGGCAACGGCGACCCGACCAAGACGTTCAAGTCCTTCCAGGGCGCGCTGCGCGGCGTGAAATTCGTCCGGACCGAGACCATCGGCGGGGTGGAACTGGATCGCTACTTGCTGAGCATCGACGCCGCCGTGGCCTTCAAGGCGCTGAAGCAGAAGGTGCCGGCCGGAGCGCCGAAGACGCTGACGTACTCGTTCTGGATGGACGACGACAAGATGGCCCGCCGGTTCTCCTTCGACCTGATGGGCATCAGCATGGTGATGACCATGGACCCGACGACGGCCCCGGTCTCGATCAAGGCACCGGCGGCGAAGAACGTCGTCAGCTGAGTCACCATCTTTCGTAGTCCCCGGTTCGCCGGTTCGTCGATTACCTGACACGGGTGCGACCACCGCACCTGGTCAGGTGTTCCGATGACGACGAGTGAGCTGCTGGGCAGCACCCGGCGCGGGTTCCTGACCGTGACGGGTGCGGCCGCCGCCCTGGCGCTGACCGGCGCCCTGCCCGACATCGAGCGGGCCGACGCCGGCGCGACCGGCCGGCCGGACCGGCGTGATCCGTTCACGCTCGGCGTCGCGTCCGGTGATCCGCTGCCGGACGCGGTCGTGATCTGGACCCGGCTCGCTCCCGAGCCGCTGGCGCCTTTCGGCGGGATGGACCGCCGTCCGGTCGAGGTGCAGTGGCAGGTCGCCGAGGACGAGCACTTCCGGCGCGTCGTCCGGCACGGCGCCACCCAGGCCCGGTCCGAGGCCAGCCACTCCGTGCACGTCGACGTCCGCGGTCTGCGGCCCTGGCGGCACTACTGGTACCGCTTCCGCGTCGCGGGTCATTACAGCCCGGTCGGCCGGACCCGCACCGCCCCGGCGTACGACGCGAACGTTCCGGTGATGACGATGGCCTTCGCCTCCTGCCAGGCCTGGTGGGAGGGCTGGTACACCGCGCACGCCGATCTGGCCCGGCGCGAGCACGACGTCGTGTTCTTCCTCGGCGACTACATCTACGAGTTCGGCATCGACCGGGGCGTGCGGCCGCACTCGAACGAGGACTACGTGACGCGGCAGACCGTCACGCTCGACGAGTACCGCAACCGGTACGCGTCGTACAAGCTGGACCCCGATCTCCAGGCGGCGCACGCGTCGGCGCCCTGGGTGGTCACCACCGACGACCACGAGGTGGTCGACAACTGGGCCGACGAAGCGCACCCGAGCGCGCCGCCCGCGCAGTTCCTGGTACGCCGCGCGAACGCGTTCCGCGCGTACTGGGAGCACATGCCGCTGCGGCTCGCCCAGTTGCCCAAGGGTCCGGACCTGCAGCTCTACCGCCGAATCCGGTACGGACGCCTGGCGGAGTTCAGCGTGCTCGACACCCGGCAGTACCGCTCGGACCAGGCGTACGGCGACGGGTCGAAGCCGCCCGGCCCGGAGTCGCTCGACCCGGCCCGCACGCTCACCGGCGACGCGCAGGAACGCTGGCTGCTCGACGGCTGGACCGCGTCCCGCGCGCGCTGGAACGTGCTCGCCCAGCAGAACGCCCTGGCCCAGCTGGACGTGAAGGACGGTCCGGAGATCCTGGTCCCGATGGACACCTGGGACGGGTACGCCGCCTCCCGCGACCGGGTGCTCGGCGGCGCGTACCGGCGCAAGGTCCGCAACCTGGTCTCGATCGGCGGCGACCTGCACCGCAGCGTCGCCTCCGACCTCAAGCTGGACTTCGCCGACCCGGACTCCCCGACCGTCGGCAGCGAGTTCGTCGGGACGTCGATCACGTCCGGGCTGGACGGCATGGACAACGACGCGGGCGGCCTGACGCTGCTGCGCGAGAACCCGCACATCAAGTACGGCAACTTCCAGCGCGGCTACGTCAGCTGCACGATCACGCCGCGGCAGTGGATCTCCGACTTCCGCGTGGTGGACCGGGTCACGGTCCCGAACGGCACCGTCAGCACCCGCGCGAAACTCCTCGTCGAGGACGGCCGCCCCGGAATCCAGACAGTCTGAGGAGCTCCCGATGTCCCGCACCGCCCTCACCCTGACCGCGACGGTCGCCGCGACCGTGGTCGCCACCACCACCTTTTCGATGCTCACAGCAACGACTTCGCCGGGCGGCAAGCCCGCCGGTGTCCAGGTGACGACCAACCCGCGGCAGCTCAGCGTCGTCGGTCTGCCGTGCTTCCCGGCCCGGCTCGACCTCACCATGACCAACACCGAACCCGACAGCCGGTACGCCGACCTGACGCTCGCCGCGAGCGGTCCGTTGCAGCTGTCCCGCGAGGTGTTCTCGTCGTACCTTCCCGCCACCGATCCCGATCAGCCGGTGAGCGCGCCGGTCGAGGTCCGGGTCCCGCGGGATGCCGAGCCCGGCACGTACCGGATCGACCTGGAGGCCGACGGCACCAAGGTTTCCGTCCCGGTCCAGGTCGAGCCGTTGCCGCCGAAGACGCCCCGCAGCAACGTCGCGCTCGGCGAGCAGGCCACCGCCTCCTCGACACACGGCAACTTCGCCGTCTGCGGCGCGGTCGACGGCGACAAGGACTCCGAGCACTGGGACACCCTGACCGGCTGGAACGACGGCACCCGGGCGGCCTTCCCCGACACCTACGACGTCGCACTCGCCGCTTCGACCACGATCAGCCGCGTCGAGCTCTACACCCTCGACTCGGTCAAGTACCCGGCGGCGACGAACGGGCTGCGCGACTGGGACGTCCAGGTCCGTTCCGGCAGCGACGGCTGGCGAACGGTGGCGGAGGTCCGCGGCAACACCCTCGGCCACGTCACCTCGACCTTCGCCCCCGTCGCGGCCGACGCCGTTCGCATCCTCGCGCTGGCGGGCAACGGCAACAGCTATTCCCGGATCGTCGAGCTCGAGGTCTACGGCTCGTGAGTCGGGTCCGAAGAACCGTGCGCGGCTCTTCGGACGCTACGCGGTCAGCGCAGGTACGAGGCGCCGTTGAGGTCGAGCACGGTGCCGGACGACCACACCGCCTGTGGCGAGGCGAGCCAGTGGACGGCCGCCGCGACCTCCTCGGCGGTGGCGACCCGGCCGAACGGGCTCTGCGCGCGGATCGCGTCGCCTTCGGGCGCGTCCAGGAGCTGTGCGGTCATGTCGGTGGCGATGAATCCGGGCGCGACTGACGTCACGGTGATGTCATGTGGCGCCAGCGCGACCGCCATCGACTGCCCGAACGCGTGCAGCCCCGCCTTCGAGGCCCCGTACGCCGGGACGTCGGGCTCGCCGCGGTAGGCCCCGCGCGATCCGACGTTGACGATCGCGCCCCGCCGGACGCCGTCGGCCGGGTCCTGGTCGATCATCTGCCGCGCCACGCACCAGGTCAGATGCGCCGCGCCCTCGAGGTTGACCGCGAGCGTCCGGCGCCAGGCCGCCACCCATTCGTCGTACGGCGTCTCGGTGATCGGGTGACCGAGCCGGCGGGATCCGGCGACGGGCTCGTCGACGTACAGCGCGGCGTTGTTGACCAGGACGTCGACCCGGCCGAGCACAGCGGCTGATTTCTCCACCAGGGAAGGGATCTGGGCCGGATCGCCCAGATCGGCGGAGACCACTCCGTGCCCGTCGCCGGCGAGCTCCTGGCGGACCGCTTCGGCGCGGTCGACGGCTCCCCGGCAGTGCAGCACGACCCGGTCGCCGGCCGCGGCGAAGACTCTGGCCACCTCGGCTCCGACCCCGCGGGACGCTCCGGTGACGAGTACTCCTCTGGACACTGGTGGTCCCCTCTCGTTGACTGCTCCCATTGTGCCGGTGACAGCACGACGGCGACAGAATGACATCACTGGAGGTTGACAGTGACGTCATCATGACGTCATGCTTGCTGTCATGGAACTTGACCACTACCTCGAGTCGGTCCGCCGTAGCGTGGAGAACGCCACCGCGCTGGCCGACGACCAGACCCGCTCCGTGGCGCAACGCCTCGGAGCCACGCTGGATGACGCCGGCCGCCTGGCCCTCATCTCAGCCCTGTCCGACGCCGCCGGGGAGATCAGCCGTGAGCTGTCGCCCGGATCGGTCGAGCTCCGGATGGCCGGCGGCCGTCCCGAGTTCGTCGTCACCCCCGCCCCGAGTCACCTGACCGGCGCGGACGACGACCTGGACGACGACGACACCGACGACACCCAGGACTCCGGCGCGACCGACCTCGCCCCGGACGCCGACGAGCCGACCGCGCGGATCACGCTGCGGCTGCCGCTCTCGGTGAAGAACAAGGTCGACGAAGCCGCCACCGCCGAGGGCATCTCCTCGAACGCGTGGCTGATGCGCACCGTGATGACCGCCCTGACCGGCGACCGCGGCCGCCGCGGCTCCCGGCCGCCCCGCCCACCGCGCCCGCCGCGCGGAGGGGTGTTCGGCCCCGACGGCCCGCTCGGGCCGGACGGACCGCTGGGTCCCGACGGGGTCTTCGGCCCCGACGGCGTGTTCGGTCCCGACGGACCGTTCGGCCCGGACGGCGTGTTCGGTGACGGGCGGCGCGGAGACCGGCGCGAGCGCGGCGAGCGCGGCGACCGCCGCGAGCGAGGACACAGCCACGGCCGCGGTGGACGCGGACCGGGCCAGCGGATGACGGGATGGGCGCAGTGAGCGGCTTCAGCCAGCAGTTGATCAGTGAGCCCGGCGAGCTCGACCGGGTCCGGATCGAGATCGGCGCCGGCCGGGTCGAGATCGTGCCGGTCGACGGCGATCGGACCCAGGTCGAGATCGAGGTCGACAACGGCACCGAGGACGATGTGCGGTGCAAGCTGTCCGGCAGCGAGCTGATCGTCGAGACCACGAAGAACCACCGGCGGGGTCCGGAGGTCCGGATCCGGATCCAGACCCCGGACGTGCTGGCCGCCCGGATCAAGACGGGCTCCGGCGACATCTCCGCCCGGGCGACGCTCGGCGAGGCCCGGCTGTCGACCGGTTCGGGCGAGATCCGGCTCGAGCGGGTCGAGGGCACGCTCGCGGCCGGCACCGGCAGCGGCGACATCCGGGTCGACCACGCGGCCGGCCAGCTCCGGGCGAACACCGGCTCCGGCTCGATCGACATCGAGCGGGCCGATGCCTTGGCCGGACTGTCGACCGGGTCCGGCGACGTCCGGGTCGGCGAGGCCAACGGGCCGACCACCGTGAAGGTCGGTTCGGGCGACATCACCATCGAGCGGATCCGCGATCACTCGGTCGCCACGTCCGGCTCCGGTGACGTCCGGGTCGAGCTGGCCGACGGGCCGAGCGTGCGGGCCGAGACCGCCCGCGGTGACGTCCAGATCGGCGTACCGGACGGCGTGCCGACGTACCTGGACCTGAAGACGGTCACCGGCCGGATCCGGTGCGACCTGGAGCCGGGCGAGCAGCCGGCCGAGGGCGAGCGCTCGCTGATGCTGCGGGCGCGCACGGTCTCCGGCGACATCACCGTCGTCCGGGCCTGAGGCCATCAGACATCACCAGCACGGGGACGACCGAGGGGACGAGCACGATGATCACCGAACATCAGGAGATCGCGCGGTGTCAGGTCGCCGAGCAACTGCGGCAGGCCGAGCAGCGAGCGCTCCGCAAGCAGGACCGGGCCGACCGTCAGACGGCGTACGGCGTCAACGCTCCCCGGCGCGAGCTGGCCGGGGTGCTGCGCCGGCTGGCCGACCGCCTCGAGCCGCAACCGCGGCACCGGCGAACCGGCCTGTCCGTGGTCCGCTGACCAGTCAGGAAAAGTTGCAGGAAGCTGCAATCTCCCGGTCCCGGCACGGGCCGATCGACGGCCCGCTCGCGCTGCTAGCGTTCCGCTGGTCATCGGTGCCGGACTCGGGGAGAAACGAAGATGTTGCGTCAGGTATTCGCCGCCACGGCCGCGGTCGCGCTGCTGGCCGGGTGCAACAGCGGGGACGACAAGCCCTCCGCGGACAGCACTTCGACGGACGGCGCGAGCCAGACCCCCAGTACGCCGAGCGTCCCGGCATCGACGCCATACGACCCACCGAAGGCGTTCGCAGCGGTCACCGCGACCGCGCTGCCGGAGGAGAAGGACCACACCACCTTCACCCCTCGGGTCGCCATGGTCGGCATGACAGCGGTGGCCAACAGCCACAGCGGCGCCTTCGGCCAGACGATGAACGGGACCGCGACGACGTGGCGGACACCGGCCACCGACATCACCGACGGCAGCGTGGTCACCCAGGACGTGAGCACGCCGGTCGCCGTCCAGGTCGACGGCAAGCCGGCCGTCGCGGTCGCCTACTACCAGCGGGTCAAGGGCGGCGGGACGTCGAAGCCGATCGTCCGGGTGCTGTTCCGCTGGCTCGACCCGGCCGACGGCAAACCGTTGTCCGAGGCAACCTTCGACGCCACCGCGCTGCTGGGTGACCAGGAGGTCAACAGTGGTCTGCCCGGCGGCTTCACCGAGCAGGCCGTCGACCGGGCCACCGGCCAGTTCGCGATCGGGGTCGCGCCGACCAGTCTGATCGGCGCCAAATCCGGCGTCATCACCGTGATCGCCGACCCGGCCACCAAGAAGGGCGTCGGCGTCCCGTTCATGAAGCCGGCCGGGATCAGCCAGGGCGTCCTGGTCGGAGCCCAGGGCAAGGACAACACCCGGCGCTCGGTGGCGCTGGTGGACGTCGCCACCGGCAAGGTGACCAAGTCCGGTCTGGTGCCCGGGCTGGAGGGACTCAACCCGACGGGCGGCAGCGGCAAGTACGCGTACCTGTACGGCCAGAAGTACACCAAGGGCATCGGCGCCTACGGCCTCGGCGCCTACGTGGGCAGCATCTACGCGGTCGACCCGGCCACCGGCGCGGTCGTCCAGACCAAGTCCGCCGTGAAGGACACCCAGTACCTGCTCAGGTACGGCTGCCTCCCGGACGGCCAGAAGACCGTCGTCTGCACCGCGGGCGAGGGCGCGAACGAGGAGGAGATCGTCGCGTTCGACGACACGACCGGCAAGAGGATCTGGGGCTACACCGAGAAGAGCGCCGGCCGGGTCGTGCCGGGGGTGACCGCGGTGTTCCACGGCCTGGTCTACGCGATGGTCGAGACCAAGCCCGTGCTGGTGGACGCGCTGACCGGTCAGGACGTCCCGATCCCGACGCCGTCGCCGAGCACCCTGCCGAGCGACGCGGTCTCCCCCGGTGACGACACCACCCCGACCGACGCCGGTACGCCGACCGACGGCAGCACCCCGGCCGACGGCAGTTCGTCGTCCGTCGAGATCAGCCCGACCGGCGGCCCGACCCCGGCACAGCCCGACCTCACGCCGATGTCGCCGCAGAGCGTGTCCGAGTTCGGCGGCGTGTACGTGCGCGAGGACAACATGTCCAGCACCGACTCCGCCGGCGTCCTGCAGATCCTGAAGGCGGTCGGCTGACACCATGGGAGACCACCGAATGCTGCGTCCGTTGATCATGGCAACTGTCGCCGCCGTCCTGCTGGCCGGCTGCAACGCCGGTGACGACAAGTCGTCCGAGCAGGCGCCGGCCGACACCACACCGTCGGCCTCGGCGACGCCGACCGCGCCGGAGTTCCCGGCGTTCGATCCGCCGAAGGCGTTCACCCCGGTCTCGGCGCTGGCGCAGACCTCGACCGGCGAGCTGAACACCGCGTTCGACATCAACGCCGGCATGGTCGGCCAGACCGCGTTGTACGCGGTGCGCCGCGGACTGACCGGCTACACGCTCGGCGCGAACACCTGGGAGGTGCCGTCCTCGGACGACCCGACCACGACGACCAGCGACTTCACCGAGCCGATGGCGGTGCAACTGGACGGCAAGGAAGTGATCGCGGTCGCGTACTCGCAGCACGTGCAAGGCAGCGGCACGCAGAAGTCGCACGGCCAGGTCAAGGTCCAATGGATCGACCCGGCCGACGGCAAGGTTCTCGCCGAGGCGGTCGCCGACCTGAGCGCGCTGCTCGGTCCGGGCAACGGCGTGCGCAACTTCTCCCCGGCGGCCTACGACGCCGCCACCGGCCAGATCGCCGTCGGCGTCCAGGTCCAGTCGCCGGACCGGTCGACCAAGCTCAACAAGCTGACGGTGTTCGCCGACCCGGCCACGAAGAAGGCGACCCCGATCCCGTCGGTGACCGCGGCCGGCGTGCGCGACGGTGTGGTGGTCGCGGCGAAGGGCGACCAGCAAGAAGGCGCCAAGAACTCCGCGATCGTGCAGGTCGACGGCGTCACCGCGGCGGTGAAGAAGACGATTCCGGTCCCCATGATGAACTACCTGAGCCCGGTCGGCTCCGGCGGCAAGCACGGCTACTTCGTCGGCCACGGCTATGTGAAGGACACCAAGTACGACGGCCACTACGTCTCCTCGTACTACGCGACCGACATCGCGACCGGCACGGTGGTGGAGACCAAACTGCCGAACTCGCCGGACTCGACGACGCAGGGCAGCTGCTGGTCCGACCACGTCGCCTCGATGGTCTGCACCGGCTCCGCGAACCTGCAGCAGGTCGACATCACCGGCTTCGACGACACCACCGGGAAGAAGACCTGGGGCTACAGCGCGGCGTCGGCCAACCGGGTGGTGCCGACCGTGACCGCGATCTACAACGGTCTGGTCTACGGCACGGCCGACGGACAGCCGATCCTGCTGGACGCCAAGACCGGCCAGGACGTCGCGGTCCCGAGTGCCACACCGTCGGACGGCAGCACTCCATCCGATGGCAGCACCCCGTCGGACGGCAGTACCCCGGGCGACGGCGAGAGCCCCAGTGACGGCGAGAGCCCAGGCGACGCGGCGTCGCCGAGCGACATCCCGACGAGCTTGCCGAGCCGCGGCGGCTGGGGTGACACCTCACTGCTGTACGGCCGGCCGAAGTCGCCCGCGATGGTGTCGAAGTACGGCAGCGCCTACTTGCAGGACCCCGGCAACGAGGCCCCGCTGAAGACCGAGAAGATCCTGGTGGTCCAGAAGGCCGTCGGCTGATCGTCGTACGGTCAGATGTCGGTGCGGTGGAAGTTCAGGTGCGAGCGCGACGGCGTCGGGCCGCGCTGGCCCTGGTAGCGCGAGCCGTACTTCGCCGAACCGTAGGGGTGCTCGGCCGGTGACGACAGGCGGAAGAAGCACAGCTGGCCGATCTTCATGCCCGGCCACAGCTTGATCGGCAGCGTCGCGACGTTCGACAGCTCCAGCGTCACGTGCCCGGAGAAGCCCGGATCGATGAACCCGGCGGTCGAGTGCGTCAGCAGCCCGAGCCGGCCCAGCGAGGACTTGCCCTCCAGCCGCGCCGCGACGTCGTCCGGCAGCGTCACCAGCTCGTACGTCGACCCGAGCACGAACTCACCGGGGTGCAGGATGAACGGCTCGTCGCCCTCGGGCTCGACCGTGCGGGTCAGGTCGGGCTGTTCCTCGGCGGGGTCGATGTGCGGGTACTTGTGGTTCTCGAAGACCCGGAAGTAGCGGTCCAGGCGCACGTCGACGCTCGACGGCTGCACCATCGCAGCGTCGAACGGATCCAGCTGGACCCGCTTCGCGTCGAGCTCGGCCAGGATGTCGCGGTCGGAGAGCAGCACGCAGGCACGGTACCGCAGCCCGGCCTTCGCAGGGCAGGCCGGACGCCTACGCGCCGCTCACAACTTCGTACTGACGACGGCCCTGGTCGCTCCCCGTCGACTGGTGGTGCTCCGGTCCGGACCCCTCAGCTCTCCGGAACAGTGCTCACCTGCGGGCCGTCGGCAACAGCTTCGCCGGCTCGGTCAGGCCAGCTTGTTGAACTTCGAGACCTGGTTGGCGAAGGTCTTCACCTGGGTCGGCGACCAGTCCTTGAGCAGGTCCTCGATCACCTTGTGCCGCTTCTTGCGGGCCGCGGCGAGCTTGCGCTTGCCACTGGCGGTCAGCGTCAGCAGCGTGGCGCGGGCGTCGGACTTGTCGGCGGCCCGCTTCAGCAGACCTTCCTCCTCCAGCCGTGCACAGGCCCGGCTGACCGGACCCTTGTCCACCTCGAGGGCCGCGACCAGATCCGCCATCCGGACCGGAGCGAGCTCCTCGACGTGGTTCAGCAACGCGTACTGGGCCGGTTCCAGGTCCGGGTGTGCCTCGTCGGACAGTGTCCGCTGCAGACCTCGCAGCCGGCGCGCCATCGTGACGAGCTCCCGTTCCAGGTTGTCCAGCGCGTCGTTAGTGTCAGTTGCCACCTCTTCACCCCTTCTTTGCAGTTGCCCCGCAACCATCTTGTCCGGTCCTGGTCAGGACCGCATCCTCACGTTGCGTCCATTGTTGCCCCCGGCAACGCGTTCTAATCTGCCAGAGTTCGGGCGCTGTGCCCAGTCCTTGGGCGCGGCTTTGTGGAAAACTGCCCGCCTCACCCCCCGTGCAAACCGCCCCACCGACCAGGTATGATCCATCGCGTTGTGAGCGTGCGGGTGTAGTTCAATGGCAGAACATCAGCTTCCCAAGCTGACAGTGCGGGTTCGATTCCCGTCACCCGCTCCACCGCAGGGCCCATGTCCTGACAGCACGAAGGCGCCGCCGGAATTCCCGGAGGCGCCTTTTCGCTTTCCGCCACGGCCGCGACACGGCCTATTCGAAGATCAACTGACCACCGCGTTTGACCCCTCATCCAGCGGGTAGTCCCGCCGATTGCATGCCCCAGGCACCGATCAGCGGGAGAAACCGCGGCTTTTCGGATCGTCCGGCGAGTTCTGGTCAGGACACTCGGGCGCCCCCGTCGAGCTCGAGGTCGACGGCATTGACGCCGCCGTTGCGGAGCAGGAAGTCGACGGCGTCGACAACCTCGGCGGTGGTCACCGTCCGGCCGATCGGCGTCCGGGAAACGACCTGCGACAGCTCGGCGTTCTGCCATTTCGGAGTGTCACCGACGATGCCGGGGTGCAGCACGTTCACGCGCAGCGGTGCGAGTTCCACCGCCAGTGTCCGGGCGAGCGCGGAGACGCCGCCGTTGACGGTGGTCACCATCGTCGATCCCGGATACGGCCGGTCCTTGGCCAGACCACCGAGCAGTACGACGGAAGCACCCGGCCGGAACCGGTCGGTGAGCACTCGCACGGTTTCGGCGTACCCGACGAGCTTGACCGTCGCCGCGGCGATCGCGTCGCCGAGCTGGAAGCCGGCGATCGTGTTCCCGCTCGGCAGGTTCGCGGTGATGACGAGGTGGTCGACCGCGGTGATCTCGGCAAGGGCCGACTCGATCGTCTCCGGCTGCGTCAGGTCGACCGCCAGCCCGCGGGCCAAGCCGCCGACCAGCGCCGCGGCCTCATCGGCTCCTGACTTGGTCCGGCTCGTCACCACCACGGAGTCACCGCGCTCGGCGTACTCCCGGGCGATCGCCAGCCCCAGTCCGCCGCTTCCTCCGACCACCAGCACCTCGGCCACGCTTCGCTCACCTCTTTCCGCTCCGGCGCCGGTCGCCGTGAGCACCGAAGGCAGCAACCTCCGTCGGCCTCGATCTGTTCCGCTGGGCAGAAAGTCGGTGGTAAACGGTTGCCGGAAGATAGTTTCTGCTGCTTGACTCAAACGGTGAGGTTCTTCCCTTCCGCCCGGGAGTTGTTGTGGAGCTCAGTCGCCGCCGCCTGCTGTCGTTCGTCCCTGCCGCCACCCTGCTGACCGCGGTTCATCCCGCGCCCGCGTCCGCAGTCGGCACCGCCACGGGAACGGAGGTTCCAACCGTCGAGGGTCCCGCCCAGCTGCTCGCCAACCTGGCCGGCATCTTCACCGGCACCGCCGAGTCCAACGCGCGTCCTGAGGTTGCCGCGAAGCTCGCCGCGATGGACCAGACCGCCCGCACCTGGCTGACCGCGATGGATCGCGCGGGCGCGACCGAGGCGTTCGCCGGTCTGCCTCTCGGCACCAGCGACCCCAACCTCAGCGCGTCGTACCAGCACCTCTACGAGATCGCGCTCGCCGTACGGCGCCCCGGTCCGGCCTCCGAACTGCAGGGCAACGCGGCGATCCGCGCCAAGGTGCTCGACAAGCTGGCCTGGCTGCACGCCAACTACTACGGCGACCAGGCGAAGGGGTACTACGGCAACTGGTTCACCTGGGAGATCGGCATCTCGACGTACGCCGGCCGCACGCTGGCGCTGCTCGACGCGCCGCGCGACCTGGTCACGACGTACGTCGCGTCGATGGACGCCTACCTGCGCAACGGGATCGACGGCGACGTGAACCTCGACTCGCGCTTCCACACCGGCGCGAACCTGGCCGACATCACCACCAACCGGATCGTCCAGGGCGCGCTGCTCGGCAACGACGCCCGGATCCGCAAGGCGCTGCAGGACCAGTTCACCGTGTTCGCGACGATCGACCCGTACGACCTGCGGCACGGCGTCACCGACGGGTACTACGCCGACGGCTCGTTCATCCAGCACAGCTCGGTCGCCTACACCGGCTCGTACGGCAAGGCACTGCTCAGCCGGGTCGTGCAGACCGTCAAGCTGCTCGACGGTACGGCGTACGCGACCAGCGACGGGCTGGTGAAGGTGGTGCAGGGCTGGGTCGAGACCGGGTTCGCGCCGCTGATCTTCGAGGGCTGGATGATGGAGGTCGTCAAGGGCCGCGCGGTCTCCCGGCCCGGCACCGGGTACGACGACGTCGCGGTGGTGATCGAGGCGGTCGTCGACCTGGCCGACTACGCGGCCGCGGCGGACGCGGCGCTGCTGCGGTCGTACGTGAAGTTCACCGCGCGGCCGACGCTGAACCCGAACAGCTTCGTTTCGCCGGTCAGCGTGGCGCGGTTCCACGAGATCGTCGGCGATCCGGCGATCGTCGCCGCGGATCTGAATCCGGCCGCGAGCAGCGTGGCGTTCAACGCGATGGACAAGACCGTGCACCGGCGGCCCGGCTACGCGTTCGCGCTGGCGCGGAGCTCGGCGCGGATCAGCAAGTACGAGTACATGAGCGGCGAGAACCTGCTGCCGTGGTTCCAGGGCGACGGGGCGTACTACCTCTACCTGGCCGGGCAGGACCAGACCCAGGCGTACGGGGTCGACTACTTCACCACGGTCTCGCCGTACGGGCTGGCGGGCGTGACAGCGCCGGTCGAGCAGCGGCGGACGATCCCGGAGCTGTACGGAAAGGCGTTCTACGACAACCCGGCGCATCCGCTGAACTTCACCGCGTCGTCGGAGTCGCAGAACACCTATGTGTACTTCCCGCGCGGCACCAACCGGTACTCCGGTGGTGCGACGCTCGACACCTTCGGGGCGGTCGGATGGGTGCAGTCCGACGACTATCCGTACGCGCAGCGGGCGAAGCTGCCCGAGGACTTCGTCGTGTACCGCAACGCGTCGGCCACCAAGTCCTGGTTCCTGCTGGACCACGAGATCGTCGTACTCGCTGCTGGGGTCGGGGACGCCGATCGTGCCGTCACCACCACGGTCGACGCCCGGCCGTCGTTGCCCGCGGCTCCCGTCACCGTCGAAGGCGTGCTGCGCAACGGCCGCCGCTGGTCAGGCTCCGGCGTCGCCGAGCTGCGCTGGCTGCACTACACGAACGGCACCCAGTCGGTCGGCTACTACTTCCACCAGCCGGCCCGCACCCGCGTCGATCTGGCCCCGGTCACCCGCAGCCGCCGAGTCGTCCGTACGTCGAACCCGGACACCGCGGTCACCCGCAACGTCTTCTCCCTGACCCTCGACCAGCCCGCCGGTGCGTTCACCTCCCACGCCTACTCGCTGCTGCCGAACGCCACCCGCACCCAGCTGCACTCCCACCGCCCGCCCCGGATCCTCGCCAACACCACCCGGGCCCAGGCGATCCACCACCCCGCCCTCAACCTCACCGCCGCCAACACGTTCGCCGCGGGACCGCACCTACTCCCCGGCCTGATCGTCGACGGGCCTGCGTCGACGGTCGTCCGCACCCAGGGCCGTCAGTTGACCATCGCCGTCTCCGACCCCACCTTCACGCGCTCGACCATCACCCTCACGATCCCCGGCCGTCGCCTCACCCTCACGACCCCGAACCCCGCTGTACAGGTGACTCACACCTTCCTGGGCACCCGCCTCACCTACACCACCCACCACCTGCACGGCGCCACGGTCACCGCCGTACTCCGCTAGCTCTCACACCCCACACCGTCGTCGTCGGCATCGAGCCCGTAGACGTCGGAGCCGACAACGTCCACCGGCCCCTCGACATACTCCGGCCCGTTGCCGCTGCCGCCTGCGCAGTCCACATCACTCGCGATCGGCACACAACCGCTGTAGTTGGAATCGCAGCCCCCACCGGTCTCCTCGACAGCCTTCGTCCCGACTGCAGTCACCTCAGTGACCGGCTTGCGCGTCACCACTCGTCGCACCAGCCGCTTCCCGACCTGCTTCCCACCCGTCACCGTCACCTCGTACGTCAACCGCTGCACCCCGGCTCGGCCCCGAGTGGCGACCTCCCGCGTCCCGACCTCGAGCGACGCGTCCTGCTTGGTCACCCGCTTGAAGGCGATGGCCCGCGTCTCCACCACCAATCGCCGTACGGTCACCGGCTCCGCAGGCGCGGTCCGCACCGGCGTCGTCGGCTCGGTCCGCACCGGCGTCGGCTCGGATGCCGTCGGCGAGGTCGTCGTCGCTGCACGCGTTGTCGGCGGAGTCGTCGCCGGTGCGAGCGTCGGCGTGCTGGGCGCCCCGCTCACCACCCCGGCGACAGGCGCACCTGTCCCCTCCTCCCCGCCGTCCGCGCAGCCCCCGGTCACTACCACCAAACCCGCCACAACAAAGATCCATCTCCCACCCATCCCCACACCCTCGACCTCCGGCCCGGACGTCACAAGACCTCGCACCCGACGGGATGCGAGGTCTTGGAGTCGACCAGCTCAGCTGCCGCCGGCGCCGACGAGTTGGCCGTCGAGGGAGAGGATCTGGATCTTGCCCTGGCCCTTGGCGGGGATAACCACGGCCAGCTGGTGCAGGTAGTCCTGGTGCAGGGTCTGGGTGTACTTCACGTAGCTGCTGAAGGCGGTGGGTGGTCCGCTGGTCCAGTACGCGTTCGAGCCGGGCTCGATGTGTTGCAGGTACTGCTCGGTGAGGGCCAGGAAGACCAGGGCCTCGCCGTTCGGTGTGATGAAGGTGAGGGGATCGCCGGACGGGCGGAAGGTGTCGGTGGCGGTGGAGATGTACGGCTTCTTCGCGTCGGCGATCTTGTCCTTGGCGCGCTGATTGAGCAGGCTGACGGTGCCGGGGGACGGCGTGAAGAGGGCCGCCTGGGGGGACTTCGGACCGCCAGTGAGGTAGGCGGCGAGGTTCGCGGCTGCTGTCTGGGGAAGGCTGGCGAGCTTGCTCATGTCGGCCTTGGTGGGGGTGCGCAGACCTGCCAGCGGCGGGAGCTTCATCGTCGCGCTCGGGTAGACCGAGTACTTGAGCACCCACGGGTCGCCGGCGGTGGCTCGTTCCCAGACGCCGAGCTGCTTGCTGTCAGGGCTGGTGGAAACACCGGAGGCGACCACGAACCGCATCGGGTACGACCCGTACTGCGGGGCGCCGATGCTCGGCTGCGTGTACGTGAACGGCTTGACCTTGTCCTTGCCGGCTTCGTCGGTCTTCCGGCTGATCTGGTAGCCGGCACGCGTCATGGTCAGCGTCGGGTCGGTCTCGATCGCCTCGGACAGCTTGGCGTCGCGGGCCTGGTTGGCGCGGTTGTTGAGCTCGTTGTACTTCTGCACGGCGGCGAGCCCGTCTGCGACCGTCACGGCGGCCCGGGTGACGGGTCCGGAGCTGGTGTTCTGCTGCGGGATCGCGACACAACCAGTTGCTGTCAGCAACAGCATCCCGCCGGTCAGCAGGCTGCCCACCCGCTTCAACCGCGGCGGCGAGTACGCCGGCGCCTGGTACTGCGGGGGAATGCCCGGCACGGGCTCCGGCCGCCGCTCCGGCTCCTCCTCGGGCTCGTCCGGCTCCGGCTGGTCATCCCCGACCGGCGCTCCGACGGGCGCCCTGATCGGCTTCACAGGCTGCGCGACCGGCTGGCGCTCCTCCTCGGGCACCTCGACCGGCTTGACCGGCGGCGGCGACACCGGCGCCTGCGGGACCAGCGGGTACTGCACGCCAGGACCGGCGTACGGAGTCGTCTGCTGAGCCGGCGTGCTGCTCGCAACCGGCTGGCGTCTGCGCGGCAGCAGCAGCCAGATCCCCAGGAACAGCACGATCAGCCCGACGCCCAGAACGACGAGACAGATCCCGAAGAGCCCCTTGAGCTCCACCCCGACGGTGACCGTGGCGTCGACGCCCGGCGTACCGTCGGCGTTCATCACGACCACGTCGTACGCGCCGTCCTCGGTCTCCCACTCGGCCGACTGCTCGCCCGGCCCGGCGGCGTCCGCCAGCCACCAGTCGAGCCCGGTCGGCGGGTTGAGGCGGCCGGTCGCGCCCTTCATCTCCTGGGTCGCGAAGTCCGAGGGCGGATCGAAACGCACGACCCGCGTGTACGCCGACCCGCCGAGATAGCTGCTGACGTCGAGGTCGTGGCCGACGCCGACAAAAACCGGCCGGGAACTCGCGGCGGTCACGTGCAGCGTGAAGCCGTGGCGGTCGAGCAGGTCGGGCGCCGTGGCGACCGCCGGGCCGCGACTCGTCAGCCGCTGCTCTCCGGTGTCGACGGTGCTGTCCGGACCGACCAGCCAGAACGCGGAGGCCGCCCCGGCAAGCGTGACGACCACCCCCACCAGCGCGAGTGGCAGACCAAGAGTGACGCGGACGAAACGCATGAGTGGGGCTCCCGTTGTACGACCTGTCGAGTCCGAGCGGAGGACCGACCGGCACGACCCCCGCCACTGGCAGAGGTCGGCCGTCGTTCACGAATAACTGATCGGGCAGTGATCTGTTACTGTCCTGCGGTTAGTGAACGGCCATTTACAAATGATGGGGGTACGCCGTGGCCCGCCCACGCCTGATCGACGACGACACGATCCTGGACGCGACCCGCGTCGTACTGGCCGAACTCGGCCCGGTGAAACTGACCCTCGCGGCCGTCGGCGCCCGCGTCGGGCTGGCGGCGCCGACGCTGATCCAGCGGTTCGGCTCCAAGCGCGGACTGCTGCTCGCGTCGGCCGCGCGCTCCCCGTTGATGGTGATCCGCGCCGCCGAGCAGGCCGAGGCGCACAACACCTCGCCGCTCGCGGCGCTGCGCGACTTCGCCCTGTCGAGCGTCGCCCACATCGAGCGGCGCGAGCAGCTGGGCAACGGGCTGGGTTTCGTCCAGCTCGACGTCGCGGACCCGGAGTTCCGCGCGCACGCGGTAGCCCACTCGGCGGCGATCGTCGACACCGCCGCGCGCCTGCTCCGCGCCGCCCAGGACGCCGGCGAGCTGGCACCCGAGGCGGACGTGGACGCCCTGGCCCGGCTCATCCTGGTCTGCTTCAACGGAGCCTTCCAGGTCTGGGCGGTCAACGGCTGGGGGACGTTGACCGACTTCGTGCGCGACCAGCTCGACCTGGTACTCACGCCGTACCTGACCGGCACTCGTCGGTAGCTTGCCCCGTCCAGCTGACACGCGGACCCCATGCCCGTCCGCCGTCTGACGCCCGACGACTGGTCCCAACTCCGGCCGCTGCTGCAAGGTTTCGGCACCAAGTTGCCCGAGGCCGAAGCTCGACTCGTCTACGCCGACCTGCTCGCGGATCCCCGGTGGGCGATCTTCGGCGCCGCCGACGGCGATCGGCTGATCGGCTACGCGGCGGGACAGGTTCGCTGGTTGGAGTGGCAGGCGCATCACGAACGGGCGGCGCCGTTCTACGAGCGGCTGGGGTATCGCGGCGAGGCCTGTCCGCAGCCGGAGTATCCGACGTTCGAGATCGACTTCGGTTAGTCCAGCCGGTGCGGCATCACCAGGGTGGTGAACGTGCCCTGGTCGGCCGAGCGGATCACGACGGGGCGGTCGGGGGCATGGATCTCGAGCAGGACGTCGGGGCCGACGCCGGTGGTGAGGGCTTCGGCCAGCAGGCGGGTGGTGAAGCCGATGCGGAGCGGGGATCCGGTGGTGATCGCGTCGATGCTCCGGTCACCGATCGTGACGGCGAGGGCGTCGATGCTCAGGGCAACCACTTCGCCGGTGCCGAGCAGCTCAGCCAGACCGGCGCGGTCGACCATCACGCGGCAGGCGGGCGGTTCCAGGCCGTTCAGGACAACTTGGTAGTCGGGATACTCGGCGTTCACCACCGGCAGAGTGCGGGTCTCGGTGCGGCTGGTGATGGTCAGCTCGGCACCTGCCTGCAGCTCGACGGTGTCGGCCGCGGCGAGCCAGCGGGACAGCTCGGTCAGAGCCGGTGCGGGAACCAGGATCGCGCCGGGCGTGCCCTCGAAGGACTGCGGACGCACGTTGCGAACGGCGAGCCGGTACCGATCGGTCGCGACCAACGTGACCTCAGCCTCGCTCAACTCGATCCGCACACAACCCAGCGCCGGCAGCCAGTCCGCGCCGCCGCCCTGCTCCCCAGGCCGCGCGGCCGAAGGCGTCACCTGCCGGATCGCGCTCGCCAGCTCCGGCCCGCCCAAGGTCACCCGCGGCGACCCGCCGGCGACCGGCTGTTCCGGCGTACTGGAGAGGCTCGCCAGAATCCGGTACGCCGCCCGGCGGGTGGCGACCGCCTTCTGCTCGACCGTCCGCAGATGCGCCTCGACCACCGCCGCCGCGGCGTCCGGCTCGCCGTCCAGCACCCGCCGTACCTCCGGCAACGGCAGGTCGATCTCCCGCAGATCCCGCAACAGCCGGGCTCGCGGCTCCTGCTCGGGCGCGTAGTAGCGATATCCGTTGCCCTCGTCGACGACCGCCGGTCGCAGCACCCCGCAGTCGTCGTAGAACCGCAGCGCGCTCGGCGTCAGCCCGACCCGCCGCGCGAACGCGCTGATGCTCACCAGGTCGTCCACCACACCCCCGATCCAACACCTTCAGCCAACTCGAAGGTCAACGCGCGCCGGCCGGGCGCGATGGGGACAATGGTCCCGTGTCGAGGTTGTTCGTGGTGACGGGAGCGCCTGGGGCGGGCAAGTCCACCGTTGTGCCGGAGCTGCTGCGGCTCAACGAGGGTGGGCTCGCGGTGATGGACATGGACGAGCTGCTCGACGACGACGGCCGCTTGCTCGGGATCTCGATCGCCGATCCGGCCGCGGCGCCGCACTGGCCGGCGTACAACACGCTCTGGCTGCGCATCACCGAGCTGGTCCGCCGCTCGGGCATCCCCGTCCTGCTGCTCGCCCCGCTGAGTCCGAGTGAGCTGCGCGAGGGCCGCTGGTTGCACCTCGACTGCCCCGACGCCGTACGCCGTACGCGCCTGGCCGAGCGCGGCTGGACCGAGAGCGAGATCGACGGCGCGGTCCGCGACGCCGCCGAGATCCGCAAGCTCGTCCCCCGCTCGGTCGACGGCACCGGCACCCCGGAGGAGTCGGCCCGCGAGATCCTCGCCTGGGTCAAGGAGTAGAGCCCAGGCGGAGGATCCCCGTGTGTACGCCGGGCCGATATCGCCCAGCGACCGGTCGGCACGGCGACGGCCGGCGTCAGTCGAAACGGCGACGGCCGGCGCGAATCGGCGGTCGGCACGGCACGGCCGGCGTCAGTCGGCGGTCGCCAAGCGCAGGCTGGTCGGCACCGCGGCAGGCGGCGTCAGGCTCAGCGGCCCCCGACCGGGCGTGATCGTCCCCAGCACCGACGCGTGGCGCGCTCCGGTGCAGCTCGGAACCGTCCCGGCCAGACCGTGGACGGTCAGGAAGCCCAGGACGGCGAAGGCGTAGGCCTCCTTGGCTGCCGACGGCAGGCCCAGTTCGTCGGTGCTGCGGAGCGGCAGGTCGCCGAGCTCCTCCGCGAGCCGGTGCATCAGGGCCGGGTTGCGGATGCCGCCGCCCGCGGCGATGACCTCGGTGCCGCCGTGGGTCTTCACCGCGTCGGCGACCGTACGCGCGGTCAGCGCCGTCACAGTCGCGACGACATCATCGGATGGAATCTCCGGCAGCCCCTGCATCCGCTCGGCCAGGTACGCGAGGTGGAACAGTTCCTTGCCGGTGCTCTTCGGCGCGGGCCGCGCGTAGTACGGCTCGGCCAGCAACCGGTCGAACAGCTCCGGATGAACCTTGCCGCGCAACGCCATCAACCCGTCCGCGTCGAACGCCAGCCGCCCGGCCGTCAGTTCGCCGACGACCGCGTCGATCAACGCGTTGGCCGGCCCGGTGTCGAAGGCCACCGGATCGCCCTCACCCGGTACGACGGTGATGTTCGCGATCCCGCCGAGGTTGAGCGCGACCGGCGTCCCACCCCGGCCCCGCAACCACAGCACGTCGAACAGGCTCACCAGCGGCGCTCCCTGCCCGCCGGCGGCGACGTCCCGCGAGCGCAGGTCCGACACCACGGTCGTGCCGGTCGCCTCGGCGATCCAGGCCGGCTGCCCGATCTGCAGCGTCCCGCGGACCACACCGTCGTCCACCCAGTGGAAGACCGTCTGCCCGTGCGACACGATCAGGTCCGCCCGACCAGCGCAGAGTTGCTCCACGGCCTGCTCGGCGACGCTCGCGAACGCCTGCCCGATCAAGGTGTCGAGGCGAGTCACCGAGGCCAGCGAAGTGCTTGCCGGAGGCAACGCTGAGGCGAGTTCCGTCCGCAGCTCCGACGAGTACGGCCGGCTCAGCATCCCGAGCGGCTGCAGCACCAGCTGGTCGCCGTCCAGCCGCAGTTCGGCGGCCGCCGCGTCGATCGCGTCGTACGACGTGCCTGACATCAACCCGATGACGCGCATCTCAGTCCCGCAGCTCGCGCCGGTGGTCGTCGCCGCGCAGGGTCATCAGCGCGACCACACTGACCGCGCACGTGATCACGACGTACCAGGCCGGGATGTCGACGTTCTTGGTCCGCTTGATCAGCTCGGTGATGATCAGGCCTGCGCAGCCCGAGAAGACCGCGTTGGACAGCGAGTACGCCAGCCCGAGCCCGGTGTAGCGCGCCCGGGTCGTGAACATCTCCGACAGCATCGCCGGCCCCGGTCCGGCCATCAGCCCGACCACCAGTCCGGCGACGAACACCGCGACGCCCTTCGCCGCGGTCGAACTCTCCTTGTCCTGCAGGAGATTCATCAGCGGGAACGCCAGGACGACGACCAGCGCCGCACCCGTCACCATCACCGGACGGCGGCCGACCTTGTCGCTGATCCAGCCCGCGGGCATGATCGACACCGCGAAGCCGAGGTTGGCCAGCACGGTCGCGACCAGCGCCTGCTGGAAGGTCGCGTTGAGCGTCGATTGCAGATACGACGGCATCACGACCAGGAACGTGTAGCCGGCCGCGGACCACCCCATCAGGCGGCCGATGCCGAGGGCAATGGCTTTGGCCACCTCGCCCGCGCCGGCCGGCACCCGCTCGGAGGCTTCCTGGACACGGGCGAAGTTCGGCGTCTCGTCCAGCCGGAGCCGCAGGAACAAGGCGACCAGCCCCAAGGGCAGCGCGAGCAGGAACGGAATCCGCCAGCCCCAGTCGTGCAACGCCTCGGTGCTCAGCACGGTGGCGAGAATCGCGGCCAACCCCGCACCGACCAGCAGCCCCAGCGCGACGGTCAGCGACTGCCAGGCGCCGTACAGGCCGCGCTTGGTGCGAGGAGCGAACTCGGTCATGATCGCGACCGCGCCACCGAACTCACCTCCGGCCGACAACCCCTGCAAAGCCCGGACCAGCGTGAGCAGCCAGGGCGCCGCCGCCCCGACCGTCGCGTACGTCGGCAGCAGGCCGATCAGCGTCGTCGACAGCGTCATCAGCAGCAGGACCAGGATCAGCGTCGGCCGCCGCCCGATCCGGTCGCCGACCCGGCCGAAGACCGCCGCACCGATCGGCCGGAAGAAGAACGCCAGCGCGAACGAGGCGTAGGTCTTGATCAGGCTCTCGGCGTCACTGGTCGACGTGCTGCTGAAGAAGTTGGCCGCGATCACCGTCGCGAAGAAGCCGTAGGCACCGAACTCGTACCACTCGACGAAGTTGCCGACCGTGCCGGCCACCAGCGACCGGCGGTGCCGCCGTACGTCGACCGTCGGGGTCCCTGCAGAGCTGCTCATCGGGTCCTCTCCCGCTCGCCCCCGGTAACTTTCCTCCCATTGACCCGTCCATCTTGGTCTACGAGTTCCCAGACCGCGAGTCGCCGTACCGCCTGGTGGTCGGTCACTGCCCGTGGCCGAGCCTTGACACAGCATGCACCGCGACTCGATGATCGGGGCGCTATACCGGTTTATCTCCCTCCGTACCCGCCCTGAAAGAGGTAGAGATGAAAGACGAGTTCCTGAGTCGCAGGACCCTGCTGTCCCTGCTGGCCGCCGGAGGTGCGGCGGCTGCGACCGGCGTCCCGCTGACCGCCTCGGCGGCACCCCGCAAGCCGCGCGCGAAGAACGGCCCGATCTCGGTCGCCTACGTCGAGGTCAACAACCACAGCATGCTGAACGTCGGCAAGTACACCCTGGCCAAGGGTGGCGCCCAGGTCTTCGACGTCGCGGTGATCTTCGCGGCCAACATCAACTACGACGGCACGAAGGCCTACCTGCACTTCAACGAGAACGTGCAGCGCGTGCTCGACAACGTCGAGACCGAGGTCCGCCCGCTGCAGCGCAAGGGGATCAAGGTGCTGCTGTCGATCCTGGGCAACCACCAGGGCGCCGGGTTCGCCAACTTCCCGTCCCAGGCGGCCGCCTCGGCGTTCGCCCAGGAGCTGGCCGACGCGGTCAACCGGTACGGCCTGGACGGCATCGACTTCGACGACGAGTACGCCGAGTACGGCGTCAACGGCACCGGCCTGCCGAACGCGAGCTCCTTCGTCTACCTGGTCTCGGCCCTGCGCCAGAAGCTGCCGACCAAGCTGATCACGCTGTACGACATCGGCCCGAGCGCGGAACGCCTGAGCTACAACGGCCAGAGCATCGCGAACACCTTCGACTACGCCTGGAACCCGTACTACGGCACCTGGTCGATCCCGCGCGGCCCGAGCGACAAGGCCCGGCTCTCGCCGGCCGCCGTCCACATCAACGTCTCGACCAACGCCGCCACCCTGGCGACCCGCACCAAGAACGAGGGCTACGGCGTTTTCCTCACCTACGACCTCGGCAGTACCAACTCGGCCGGCTACATCTCGGGCTTCACCAACCCGCTCTACGGCAGCAACGCGGTCTACACCCCCTAGCGGACACGTTCACGTTTCCCGCTTTGCCTTCGTTACCGGCCGGTATATACTCAAGTTACCGGCCGGTACGGCGTACCTGACGCACAACGAGGTAGGGGAACCAGTGAGCCACTACAAGTCGAATCTGCGCGACATCGAGTTCAATCTGCTCGAGGTGCTGGGCCGCGACCAGGTGCTCGGGCACGGCCCGTACGCCGAGATGGACGTCGACACCGCGCGCGAGGTGCTGAGCGAGATCGACCGGCTGGCCAAGAACGAGCTGGCCGCGTCGTTCGAGGACGCCGACCGCAACCCGCCGGTCTACGACCCGGCCACGCACGAGGTGCGGATGCCGGAGTCGTTCAAGAAGAGCTACCAGGCCTACATGGACGCCGAGTGGTACAAGCTCGAGCTCCCGCCGGAGCTGGGTGGCCAGCCGACTCCGCCCTCGCTGCGCTGGGCCGCGGCCGAGATGGTGCTCGGCGCGAACCCGGCCGTGCACATCTACGCCGCCGGGCCGAACTTCGCGCACGTGCTGTGGCGCAACGGCACCGACCGGGACAAGTTGATCGCCAAGCACATGATCGACCGCGGCTGGGGTGCCACGATGGTGCTGACCGAGCCGGACGCCGGCTCCGACGTCGGCGCGGGCCGCACCAAGGCGACGCTGCAGGACGACGGCACCTGGCACATCGAGGGCGTCAAGCGCTTCATCACCTCGGGCGAGCACGACATGACCGAGAACATCGTGCACCTGGTGCTCGCCCGCCCGCAGGGCATCGAGGGCGTCGGCGGCCCGGGCACCAAGGGGCTGAGCCTGTTCGTCGTGCCGAAGTACGACTTCGACCTGGAGACCGGCGAGCTGACCGGGGAGCGCAACGGCGCCTTCGTGACGAACGTCGAGAAGAAGATGGGCATCAAGGTCTCCACCACCTGCGAGATCACCTTCGGCGAGAACACCCCGGCCAAGGGCTACCTGCTCGGCGAGGTGCACGACGGCATCGCGCAGATGTTCCAGGTGATCGAGTACGCCCGGATGATGGTCGGCACGAAGGCGATCGCGACCTTGTCGTCGGGCTACCTGAACGCGCTCGAGTACGCCAAGCAGCGGGTCCAGGGCGCCGACCTGACCAACGCCGCGAAGACCGCGCCGAGGGTCACGATCACCCACCACCCCGACGTCCGCCGTTCGCTGATGACGCAGAAGTCGTACGCCGAGGCGCTGCGCGCGCTGGTGCTGTACACCGCGACCTACCAGGACCGCGCCGAGCAGGCCCGGTACGCCGGGGAGACCGACGAGCTGGCCGAGCGGGTCAACGACCTGCTGCTGCCGCTGGTGAAGGGCTACGGCTCGGAGAAGTCGTGGACGCTGCTCGGCACCGAGTCGCTGCAGACCTTCGGCGGGTCCGGCTTCCTGCAGGACTACCCGATCGAGCAGTACGTCCGCGACGCCAAGATCGACACCCTGTACGAGGGCACGACCGCGATCCAGGGCCAGGACCTGTTCTTCCGCAAGATCATCAAGGACCAGGGCCAGGCGCTCGGTCACCTGGCCGAGCAGATCCAGGGCTTCGTCGCCTCCGAGGCCGGCAACGGCCGGCTGAAGGAGGAGCGCGATCTGCTGGCCCGGGGCCTGGAGGACACCCAGAAGATCCTCGCGGTGATGGGCCAGGCGCTGATGGCCAGCAACCCGCAGGCCGAGAACGGTGATCCGCGCAACATCTACAAGGTCGGGCTGAACACGTCGCGTCTGCTCTACGTGCTCGGCGACGTGGTCTGCTCCTGGCTGCTGCTGCGGCAGGCCGAGGTGGCGCTGGAGCGGCTCGGCGGCGACCTGTCGCCGGCCGACCAGGACTTCTACGCCGGCAAGGTCGCCGCGGCCCGCTGGTTCGTCCGCTCGACGATGCCGACGGTCCGCGCCGAGCGGGTCAAGGCCGAGCTGACCGACCTCGACGTGATGGACCTGCCCGAGTCGGCCTTCTGACCGGCCCGAAATCTGCCCGCTGATCTGCCCCGCGATCTGCCCTGCCGGATCCGGGGCAGCTGTAGCAACGTTTCCGCTCTGAGCACCACCCGTCCCTGGCTCGGTCTCCCCTGTCCGAGCCAGGGCCGTCTCAGTTCCGGAACCGGAAGCCGCCGGTGCACGTCAGTGCAGGCGTGAAGGCAGCAGGTCGTCGTAAGGTGAGCGCGATGTCCGCCCGTTTCCGCGTCCTGGCCGCGCTGCTCGCCGTCTTGGCGCTGCTCCCGGCC
Source organism: Kribbella sp. CA-253562 (assembly GCF_050942265.1). Lineage (GTDB taxonomy): Bacteria > Actinomycetota > Actinomycetes > Propionibacteriales > Kribbellaceae > Kribbella. The sequence continues at coordinate 8,355,336 of NZ_CP192049.1, forward strand.
GGTGCCGCCCATGCCGCCCCGCCGGAGCTCCCGGACCAGATCGCCGCTGCCTGGCGCGCGGACCGGATCTACGTCGACCCGGCCCTGCGGCCGGGTTTCCCGAGATCCGAGCTGGACCGGATCCGCAAGGCCTCGGCATCGGCCGGCTTCGGCGTGTACGTCGCGCTGATCCCGCGGACGCCGTACACGGTCAAGAACTACACCGACCTGCCGACGCTGCTCCAGGCCCGGGTCGGCCAGCCGGGGCTGTACCTGGTGTGGACGGTGTCCGACGAACACTGGAGCGGCACGGAGGAGTTCTTCCGTCCCGGTGGGCTGAAGGGCCGCACGCTCGTCAGCGTGCAACTGGACGACAAGGCGGACAACAAGATCATCCGCGAGCTGCCCGCGCCGAGGATCGTCCGCACGATCCAGCAGGCCGGTACGGCGTACGACGGACGGGCGCTGCCGCCGATCCCGGCCGCCGACCTGCAGCCCGAGCGCGAGCGCCGGACCGGCCGGTCGGTGACGGACAAGGAAGACCTGTCGGCGTTCACCGGGATGGGCATCGGTGGCCTGCTCGGATTCGTGTTCGTACTCCTGGCGACCCTCACCAAGACCAAGCGCCGGACCGGCAAGCGGCGTCCGGCCGACGGCGTCAAGGCCATCGCTTCGGCGCGCGACGTCACGCTGGCCAGGGTCCGCTCGCAGGCCGATCGCTGGATCCCCAAGGCGGGCCGCGCGCTGCGCGGTCTGGAGAAGGTGCGCACGCCGAGCACCCACCAGCTCGACCGGCGCGACGACGCCCGGAACCGGCTCGACGCGGCACGGACCCTGCGGAAGGCCGAGCCGAACGACGTGCTCGCACTGACGGGCGCCTTCGTCCTGGCCCGGCAGGCTCACCAGGTGGCCGCGGGCGACGGGCTGAAACCGCCGTGCTTCTTCGATCCCACGCACCCGTCCGGCACGGAGCTGGCCGAGTGGTCCGACGACACCGAGGTCCCGGCCTGCCGGACCTGCGCGGAGACCGTCGCCCGCGGCGACACTCCGCACGGCCTGCGGGTGCCGGCCAAGGCCGGGCTGTTCGGCGCGGACCTGGTGCCGTACTGGACGCTCGACCCCGAGGACAGCCCGATCGTCGCGACCGGCTGCGGTGCGCTGTCGGACGATCTGGCCGAGCGCGTCGAGCGGGTCTACGGAGGAGTCCGATGACACAGCTGCTCCGACGCGCGGTGGCGCTGGCGCTCGCGGCCGTCGTACTGGCTTTGCCGGCGACCGCCTGGGGTACCACCCCGACGGACCCGCGGATCACGGCTGCCGTGGCGGCTTGGAAGGACCAGCCGGTCTACGTCGACCCGCAGTACGATTCGCAGTACTCCTACGACCAAGTGGCCGCGATGCGGTCCCGGATCGCGAGCATGGACCTGCCGGTGTACGTCGCGGTGGTGCCGACCGGAGCCTGGTTCCAGGAGAAGGGCGACACCGAGCTGCTGGCCGGCTGGCTGGCCACGGCGAACGGCAAGCCCGGGATCTACGTGGTGATGGACGACTACCTCACCACCGGCGTCGAGCACCTGGTGCCGGTCTATGCGCCGAGCCGCGGCTACGGAAGCTCCAAGGAGTCGAAGTCGCAGCAGTTGAGCGACTACCTCGACGAGGTGGAGACGGGCGACCGGTACAAGGCCAAGCCCGCGCGGACCGAACCGCTGCCGCCCCGGGAGGAACGGGACTCCCCGCCCGAACGGTTCACCGTCGGCAAGGCGATCGGCAACGGTGTCGGCGGCGTGGTGATCGGACTGATGGGCGGCGCGTTGCTGGCCGCGATCGTGCTGGGAGTGGCGGCTCTGGTCGCCGTACGACGGGGAGGACGGGTGTGAACGCGCTGACGAGATCCGGGCTGATCGTGAGGTCCGGGCTGACGACCGTGCTGGCGGTGGTGCTCGCGCTGCTCGCGGTGCCGGCGCAGGCTGCCCAGACTCCGGCCGAGCGGGCTCGGGAGATCGCGGCCGCGCTGGCCAAGGACCCGCTGTACATCGACCCGGCGTACAAGACGGGGCTGCCGCAGAACCTGCGGGACGCCGTCCGGGCCAAGGCCGAGGCGCTCGACTACCCGGTCTACACGATCGTGCTGCCGCTGACGCCGAGCGACGTGTTCCAGGGCAAGGAGAGCAACGCCCTGACCCTGGTCATCGACGCGCTGCGCAAGCCCGGCCTGTACGTCGTGACCGACGGCGGCCAGCGGTTCCCGTACTACAAGGTCAACGACGTCCCACAGCTCGGCGAGGACAACGACCGGCTGCAGAACGCCCGGTCGCACGCGCTCGAGGACACCGGGTACGACGCCGGCCCGACCGAGGTGATCGCCCGGTTCTACGAGCTGCTCGCCGGGCCGGTGCTCGGCCCGGTCGATCGCAAGAACACCCCGGTCCGGCAGCCGTCGTCGTCCGGGTCCTCCGACGAGGGCAACGGGTCGACGGTGGTAGCGATCGTGATCGCGGCGGTGGCGCTGATGGTCGTGCTCGGCCTGATCATCGGCCTGCGGCGCGGCGGTGGCTCGAGCCGCCCGCGGCGGGAGAAGGCCTTCAGCATCCCGCCGCACGTCGCGCAGACCGTCGCGGCCGAGCGCCGTCGGCGGTTGACCCAGGAGACGACCTCGGAGCTGACCACGCTCGGTTCCGAACTGGCCGCGCTGCCGTCCACCGAGGGCGCGGGGCTGAAGCACCAGCAGGCCGCGCTCGACGCGCATCACGCGGCCGGCAAGGTGCTGGACGCGTCCCGCGACCTGGTCGACCTGGTCGGCGCGATGGTGCTGCTCGACCAGGCCCGGCGCGAGTACGACCAGGCGGTCGCGATCGCGGCCGGCCGGAAGGTGGACGACGTACCGCCGCTGTGTGCCTTCAATCCCTTGCACGGAAGGGCTTCCGGGCGGCCGACGCAGGTCGAGAGCGACGGGACGACGGTGCCGCTGCCGTTGTGCGCGGAGTGCCGGCAGGCGCTGAAGCGCGGCACGGCGCCGAAGTCGCTGCCCGGCGAGGACGGCCCGTACTGGCACGGCGACGACCTGTGGGCCCGGACGTTCTTCGGCAATCTGACCGACGACCTGCCCGCCGCGGTGATGCGGGGTCAGCACCGGTCCTGAGCCGTCACCGGTCCCGGCCTACGGGAGCTGGTCCTGAGCGGCCCCTGAGTCGGTGATCAGGGACCGGTGGGGGTCGTCGCCTGATCCGGGCGGCCGTCGTACGGACCTAGGGTCGAGACGACGGTGCAGGGCGGGGACGAGGATTGGACGGACGATGGCTGACGTCAAGCAGGTCGGTGCGCTGCTGCTGGTGACCGGGATCGGCCTGGGGATCTGGACGTGGGGTGACAAGGAGTCCGACGACACCCACGAGGTGAGCGAGCGGATCTCCACCGTCCGGCTGGAGTCGCCGGACTCCGACGTCACGGTGCAGGTCGGCGACGTGGCCGAGACAACCGTGCAGGAGAAGCGCAAGTACTGGCTGCTGAAGCGCGACACCGGCTTCTCCGTCGACGGCGACACGCTCAAGCTCGACGGCAACTGCGGCTGGCACTGCCGGGCCGACTACGTGGTGACCGTGCCGCGCGGTACGAAGGTCACCGGCGACAACGGCAGCGGCGACGTGAAGATCACCGGGACCGGCGCGGTCGACCTGAAGTCGCGTTCCGGCGACCTCGAGGTATCCGACGTGTCGGGCGATGTGAAGCTCGATCTGACCGCGGGTGACGTGCAGGTCGAGCGGCTGACCGGACGGCTCGACGTGCAGTCCACCTCCGGCGACATCGAGGCGCACGAAGTGAAGGGCGGCGCGGTGACCGTGCGGACCACGTCCGGCGACCTGAACGTCGAACTGGCCGAGCCCAACGACGTGACCGCCGACGTGACCAGTGGCGACATCGAGGTGAGCGCTCCGAGCGGGGCCTACCGGGTCGAAACCGAGACCCGTACCGGCGACGTCGACAACGCGTTGGGCGACACCCCGACGGCCGACCACACGATCCGCGCCACCACGGTTTCCGGCGACGTCGAGCTCACCGCCCGCGACTCCTGAGGCTCAGCCTCCGGATGGATCCACGGCGCGAAGGTCGCCCGCGGGCGCCGGACTACGGCTTCCGGGCGACGGCTCCGTAGGCAGCGATCGGTCGCCGCGGGCGAGGATCGTCGGAGTCCCGCCGCCAGTCGACGATCGGCCCGAATCCCGGTGGCAGCAACTCCAGCCCGTCGAAGACCGCCTTGATCTCCTCCTGCGGCCGGGGGATGTACGGGGCGCCACCGGTCTTGGCATAGCCCTCGCACAGCGCGACGTAGGCCGGGCTGTCGGTGGTGCCGTCCCACATGGTGAGGTAGCTGCCCGACGGCACGGCGTCCATCACCGTGTCGACGATGCGGCGCAGGTCGTCGTAGGTCTTGGCGTGGCCGAGCACTCCCATGAACATCACACCGATCGGCTGGGTGAAGTTCAGCACGTTGCGGGCGTCGGCGATGATCTGCTCGGGCTCGTGGTAGTCGCTGTCGACGTAGGCGGTGACGCCTTCGGCCGTGGTGTTGACCAGCAGGGCGCGGGCGTGCGTCAGCACCATCGGGTCGTTGTCGACGTAGACGATCTTGGCCTCGGGTGCCACGCTCTGGGCGACCTCGTGGGTGTTCTGCATCGTGGGCAATCCGGTGCCGATGTCGAGGAACTGGCGGATGCCGGACTCTGCGGCGAGGTGCCGCACGGTGCGGACGAGGAACTTGCGGGACTCGACGGCCATCGTGGAGATGTCCGGATCCACGGCCAGTCCGGCTTCCCCGGCGACGCGGTCGGAGTCGTAGTGGTCCTTGCCACCCATCCAGTAGTTCCAGATCCGCGCCGAGTGCGGGATGTCGATCCGGATCTCCGGGACGTAATCAGCGGGCATGGAGAACTCCTCGGTCTCAGTGACGTACGACGCCAGATCTCGATCGCACAGCGTTGCCCCCGTCCTTGCAGACTGTGACATTACAAGATGGAGGGAGCGCCCGGAACCTCGACCGGCCGGTCGTGGAATTCCGCCGCCGAGATGTTTGGCGCCGGGTACCTGGCGGGGGCGCACGTGGCGTGACCGACACGCTTCGGCAATGGATTCCGCCCACCGGCCGGAGTAGCGTCGAAGGTGTCGAACGACTTCACGAGGAGGCTCGGATGAGCATCGGTGTGGGGATCTTCCTGATGGTGGTGGGCGCGATCCTGGCGTTCGCCGTCCGTGACTCCTGGGAGGCGGTCGACCTGACCGCCGTCGGGTACATCCTGCTGCTCGCCGGAGTGGCTGGGATCGTGCTCTCCTTCTACATCACCAACCGCCGCCGGCGGGTGCCGAACGACGCGATCGACCCAGCGGTCGAGGAGGAGTACCGCGTCGTCGAGGAGCACCACCGCGACATCAAGGAATAGTCGCACCTCCAGACCGCGGCCGGTCGTTCTGACGCTCAGGTGGGCGCCACGACGACCGGCCGTTTGTGTTTCGTCAGTTGGTTGCTCCGGACAGCACGAGCTCCAGGCGCGGGGCACCGCCGGCAGTGACGACCACCGGCACACCCCAGTCCTGCCGGTGCATGTGGCAGGCCGGGAACTCCACCGCCTCCGAGTCGTCGCACGACGCGGCCTGTACGGCGACGTGCAGCACGCCGTCGCCGACGCGTTCGTCGATCACCAGCCGGCGCTTCAGGTCCGTGGTGTCCCCGGCGCCCTCACGCAGCAGGTTCTCCGGCGTCGACGACACCAGCAGCCGCGTCGACGGCCCGTACCGGTCGTCCAGCTTCTGGCCCGGCGGCGGCGTGAACACCACCTCCAGCGTGACCTCGCCGCCGGCGATCTCCATCGGCGGACGCTGTGTACGAGTGCTGAACTCGTCGACCTGCGCCGGGGCTCCCAGCGGCACCCGGGTCAACCGGTGCGCCGCCGACTCGACCACGATCAATTCGTTGCCGACGACAACTGCTCCGCTGGGCTCGGCCAGTCCGGTGGCCATCGTCTCGACGACGCCCTGCCGCGCGTCGTACCGGCGGACGGCTCCGTTGTAGGTGTCGGCGATCGCCACCGAACCGTCCGGCAGCACCGTGACGCCCAAGGGGTGCTGCAGCAACGCCTCGTCGGCCTTGCCGTCGCGCAACCCGAAGTCGAACAGCCCGGTCCCGACCGCCGTGTGCACCTCGGTGTCGATCCAGCGCAGCGCGGAGATCTCGGAGTCCGCCAGCCACAGCCGGTCGCCGTCCGCCGCCAGGCCACTGGTCTGCGCGAACCAGGCCTGGGCCGGTTCGCCGTCGCGCAGGCCTTCGTTCGTCGTACCGGCGGCGATCTCGGTGACCCCGGTCAGCGGGTCGAACGTCCACAACTGGTGCACGCCGGCCATCGCGATCCACACCTTGCCCTGCCACCAGGCGACGTCCCACGGTGAGCTGAGTACGTCGGTGCCGTCGCCGTCCATCCACTGCTTGCCGGTCCCGACCAGGGTGCGGGTCTCGCCCGTGCTGAGCGTGATCCCGCGCAGCGCGTGGTTGACGGTGTCGGCCACCACCACGTCGTACCCGACCTGGGCGGCCACGTCGTCGGGCAGCAGCGTCAACCCGTTCGGCTCGGAGAACGTTGCGGTCGTCGTCCCGTCCTCGAACCCACGCTGCTTTGTCCCGAACCGCCGGACCACGGTTGTCGCGTCCTCGGCCAGCTCGACAATGCTGTGGTTGCCGGCGTCCGCAACCAGGAATCCCTTGCCTCCGGCAATCACCTTCGCGGGGAACCGCAGCTCGGTCGCCACCGGCTCCGGCGCGACGTACGGCGACTTGCCGCGCGTCAGTGTGCCGGCCGCTTCGTGCTGCGCGATCAGCTCCTCGAGCTGGGCGTCCAGCGCATGCGCGTGTCCTTCGCCGGAGTACTGCGCCACGATGTAGCCGTTGGGGTCGACCAGCACGAGCGTCGGCCAGGCCCGGGCGGTGTAGTTCTGCCAGGTCACCAGCTCCGGGTCGTCCAGCACCGGGTGGCCCACCTCGTACCGCTCGACCGCCGCCTTGACCGCCTCCTCTTCGCCTTCATGCGCGAACTTCGGCGAGTGCACACCGACGATGACCAGCGCGTCGCCGTACTTCTCCTCCAGCGGCCGCAGCTCGTCCAGGACGTGCAGGCAGTTGATACAGCAGAACGTCCAGAAGTCCAGCAACAGGAACCGCCCCCGGAAGTCCGCGAGCTTCAACTCGCTCCCCCCGGTGTTCAACCATCCCCGACCCTTGAGCTCCGGCGCGCGCACATGCATGCGTCCATTGTCCGCCCCGCCTCAACCCACTCCCCCGGCGCCTCCGCCCACCGAGACCGGTCGCATCAACCTCCGACGCCGACCTGCACCACCGATCAGCCCGCTCATCCACCGCCGTTCCACGCTCAGCTCGCGACGTCCGCAGGCCGCAGCGGGTGGTTGATCAGTGGTGGAGATCGGTCAGTGCCGGCCGGCGCTCGTCGCCGAGCAGCCAGCGGGTGAAGTGTTCCCGCTCGGCGGGAGGCATCGGCCAGGTGGCCGGTTCTGCCCACGCCACCGTCCCGAACCCGCAGATCCGCGGCCCTTCGTACATCCGCAGGACGTCACCCGGCGCGACCGCGCGCCAGCCGGCGAGGTGGTCGGGAATCGTCGGCACCAGCACCGCACGCACCGTGTCCCCCGGCTGGATGTCCACCGCCGAGAACCCCAGCACGGGACCTGCCGTCTGCTCGCCGTCACCCCACGCGGGCAGTCCCCAGTTCGGCCGGTAGGTGAAGCGGTGCTCGGGCGCGGATCCTCCACGCAGCGGGGTCGCCCGGCCACCGTCGGCTGTGGAGACGAGCCGAAGGTCGACTCCGATCGCGAACGTGCCGACAGCTTCCATGACCGCAGGGTTGCACACCGACCATCACAGTGCCTTCTCGGTCCTCGCTCATCGCGCGGTGCTGCACCGGTCAGCGCACGCCAGCCAGGCAGTGCCTCGCTCCGACTTCACCTCGGCAGGACGAGGGTGTCCGTGAGGAGCTTGGTGGTTTTGCGCAGGGTGGGGGCCGACGAAGCGAGGTCGTTGGCCAGGGAGTGGGGCGTGAGGGGTTCGCCGGGGCCGACCAGGCGGTGGTGGTGGGCGAGGTGCCAGACGATGGCTCTCGGCCAGGTCGACAGGCGGGCCTTGGTGAGCAGGTCGGGGGCCTCGCGGACCAGGCGTTCGGCGATGTCGAAGGCGTCGGCGGCGTAGGCGATGCCGAGGGTTTCGCCGGCCAGGAGCCAGGCGTGCGGGGCCAGAACGGACAGGGTGGCGGCCTGGGTCTTGTCCAGCCCGTCGAGGTCGGGGCGGGGCGGGGAGCCCAGGCCGGACAGGGTGCGGTAGGCCTCGTCGAGGTCGGTACTGGTTTCGTCGAGGAACACGCGTTCGCCCGACGTCGAGCCGATCGGGTCGTCCAGGGCGGCGGCTTCCAGGGCGGGGGTCCAGACGTCGACGGCGTCGAGGGCCTCCTCGATGGCGTCCAGGTCGAGCTGGGTGCGGTCGCCGGCGAACTGCAGCCACGCCTTGACCACCACCGGGACGGCGCCGAAGTAGGTGCTGTCGGCAAGGACCTTGCGGGGCAGCCAGGAGGCGAGGAAGAGCTCGACCAGGACGGCGCTGACCCGCAGCGGGCCGCCGACGGTGCGGTCCAGGGCGTGGTCCACCCAGAGGCGGGCGATGTCGCCGGCGTCGTCGGGCAGGCCGGCGGCGTACCGGGAGTCGAGGAACTCCTCGACCAGCTGCTCGCGGTGGCGCGGCGACAGCAATGGACGGATCGGCGGCCGGATCGGGCGTTCGGGCAGCTGGGTCAGGCGGTTCACCAGCAGGCCGGAGAAGAACTCGAAGTCCTCGGTGACCGGCGGCTCGTCGTGGTCGTGGGTCTCGCCGAGCGCCTGCAGGATGATCCCGGCCGCGGCGGCCGGCCGGACGGTCCGGACAGTGACCCGCCCACCGCGCTGATAGGCCTCGACCACCCGGTCGACCGGCGGGCCGACAAAAACGTCCTTGGCGATCGCGCCCAGGTTGTTGTCGACGAAAACCACCACGGTGTGCGGATGCTGGTCGTCGTCGTAGTCCAGTACGACGCTCAGTCCGTCACCGGTCACGTCCTCGGACACGATCGCGCTGGTCAGCCGGAAGCCCGCGATCCGCGACACCCAGTCCGGTACGCCGAACTGCGTGCGCGCGCGGGACAGATGCGCCCGCTGGAGCGGCAGCCGTCCCGCCGGGCCGACCGTGCGGGCCAGACTCGTCAGCAGGACAAAGGAATCCACGTCGCGGCGTTCGCCGAGCACGCGCGCGGCGTCGGCCCAGAAGAACCGCTCGACCTCACCGATCTCGTCGGGCCGTCCGGCCGGCCAGAGCTGGTCGGCAAGCAGCGCGGCGGAGCGGGCGACGGAGGCTTCGGCGATCACCGGGTGCAGGGCGGGCGGCGCCGCGGCCAGATCGAGCAGCAAGGTCTCCTGCAGGGTCTCCAGCACAGCGACGCTCGGCGTGGTGTCGGTGTCGGCGACACCAGCCGGGGGCTGGGGGTTGGGGCCGGAAGAGGAGTCGACCAGCCGCAGATGACTGCCGCGCCCGTCCCGCCCTCGTGACTTGGTCACTCTGGCGAGATTACCGCCGAAGCCCACCCAGCCGCAGGGTGCTGCGCGAGTCCTGTGGACAACCTTTACGACACGCGGTCACGAAAGTACTACGGCCCGTGTCCCCAGCAGGGAGCCACGGGCCGGAGCGGGAATCCGTCAGCCCTTCAGCGCACCGGCCATCAGACCGCCGATGAACCAGCGCCCGAGCACGATGTAGACCAGCAGGGTCGGGAACGAGGTGATCAACGCACCGGCCATCGAGGCCGCGTAGTCGACCTTCTGCCCACCGGCCAGCGCGGCGAGTCCGAGCGTGACCGGCCCGTTGTTCTGCTGGGTCAGGAACAGCGCGAACAGGAAGTCGTTCCAGACCGAGGTGAACTGCCAGATCAGCGTCACCACGAAGCCGGAGATCGAGATCGGCAGGATGATCCGCGCGTAGGTCTGGACCAGCCCGGCGCCGTCGACCCGCGCGGACTCGATGATCTCGTGCGGGACCACGGTCGCGTAGTAGTTGCGGAAGATCAGCGTGCAGATCGGGAGGCCGTAGATGACGTGGGTGATCAGCAGCGTCGGGATGCCGCGGGTGACGTCCAGGTCCTGGTAGGTCTGCCGCAGCGGCAGCATCACGGCCTGGTACGGGATGAACATGCCGAACAGGATGAACGCGAACACCAGGTTCGCCCCGGGGAAGCGCCAGCGGGCCAGCACGAACCCGTTCGCCGAACCGATCAGCGAGGCCAGGATCGCGGCCGGTACGGCGAGCGACAGCGACCGCACCATGTACGGCTGCAGCACGTCCCACGCCTTGCGCCACGGCTCCAGCGTCCAGGTCTGCGGCAGCGACCACTGCGCGGCGGCCGTGGTGTCGGCCGACGTCTTGAAGCTCGTGATCAGTACGACGTACACCGGCGTCAGCACGAACAACAAGAACAGCAGCAGCAGGATGTAGCGCACGGTCCGGCTCTTGCGGGTCGACCCGTCGTTGACCGTACTGCGCCGGGGCTTGCTGGCGACGGCCGCCGCGGCCTTGCCGGTCGCTTGGCCGGCCTCGACGACGCTCATTCTTCGTTCTCCTGCCGGACGGTGTAGGCGACGTACGGAATGACCAGGACCGCGACGACGGCGAGCAGCACGATCGCGATCGCGGCCGCTTTCGCCATGTCACTGCGCAACAGGGTGTTCCACATGTAGACCGACGGCACTTCGGTGCGGAACTGGTTCGGCCCGGTGATCGCGTAGATCAGATCGAACAGCTTCAGCGACATGTGGCCGAGAATGATCAGCGCGGACAGCGCGATCGGGGACAGCTGCGGGAACAGCACGTACCGGTAGAGCTTGAACTCCGACGCGCCGTCCACCCGGGCCGCCTCACGCAGCTCCGGCGGGATGCCCCGGAACCCGGCCAGGAACAGCGCCATGATGTAGCCGGACAGCTGCCAGACCGCCGGCAGCGCGATCGAGGCCATCGTCGTCCAGCGCGATCCCCCGGTCCACCAGGGGTTCTCGAGGAAGTTCAGGTGCAGGATCGAGAACAGCCGGTTCAGGCCGCGCGCGTCGTCGCCCTGGGACGGGTTCAGCAACCAGCCCCAGACGACACCGGAGGCGATCATCGACACCGCCATCGGGAACAGGAAGACCGAGCGGAAGATGCCTTCGCCCGGGACCCCCTTCTCCAGCAGCAGGGCCCAGAGCAGGCCGAAGATCAGCGTGCCCACGATGAACGCCACCGTGAGCACGCCGAGGTTCTTCAGCGAGTTGAGGAACCGTTCCTCGCCGAACAGGTTCACGTAGTTCTCGAAGCCGACGTGGTTGGTCGGCACCGGCCGGGCGCTGTGCTTGTCGGTCAGCGACGTGTTGAACGTCCAGGCGATCAGCCCGTAGACGAAGTACCCGAGCAGCAGGACCGTGGGCAGCAGTACCAGTGCCCCCGGTCCCCAGGTACGGATCCTTCCGTGCATGGCTCAGGACTCCGAATCGTTGGTCGGCCGAAAGTGAGAACTACAGGGAGATCAGTTCGGCTTGGCCGCGGCGACCAGTGCCTTCTGCAGCGTGGCGACGTCCATGCCGCTGCTGAACTGACCCATCGCCGACAGGATCGAGTCGTTCTGGCCGAGGGTGCAGGCCGCACCGTGAGCGCAGGACGGAACGATCTTCTTCGACTTCCAGTCCGCCATCGCGGTCTGCTGGTACTTCGGGTAGTCGGTGGCGACGGCGTCCGAGCGGGCCGGGATCGAGCCCTTCTTGGTGTTGAACGCCTTCTGGCCCTCGGCCGAGCCGACGACCTTCAGCCAGCACTTCGCGCCCTCGGGGGTCTGCCCGTTGGTCGGCAGCGTGAACGAGTCCGCCAGGTACTGGAAGGTCTCGCCCGTGCCCGGCGCCGGCCAGTAGGTGTACGCCGAGTCCGGCACCTTGTCGGCGAGCTGCTGCGCGGCGACCCAGTCACCCATCACCGTGTACGCCGCCTGACCCTTGTTCACGTACTGCAGCGCGTCCGGCCAGTCGATCGCCTCGCGGTCGGCGTTGCTGAACGACAAGATCTTCTTGAACTTCTCCAGCGCGGCGGTGACGTCGGCGCCGGCCATGTCGGTCTGACCGTTCCACAGGCCGGTGAACTTGTCCGGGCCGAGCTCGGCGAGCAGCACGACCTCCATCACCATCTCCTCGGCGAAGCCCTTGGAGGTGGCCAGCGGCGCCTTGACCCCGGCCGCCTTCAGCTTCTCCATGTCGGCGATCCAGGCGTCGACCGAGGCCGGGGCCTTGGTGGCGTCGAGGTTCGCCTTCTTCAGCACCGCCGGGTTGGCCCAGACCACGTTCGCGCGGTGCACGTTGGCCGGCACCGAGTAGATCTTGCCGTCGACGGTCAGGTTGTCGATCAGGCTCTGCGGGAAGGCCTTGTCGAGCCCGAACTCCTTGTACAGGTCGCTGACGTCGTCGACCTGGCCGTTCCTGATGTAGTCACCGAGTTCGGCGCCGGCGTGCGCCTGGAAGGTCGACGGCGGCTTGCCCGCGGCCAGGTCGTTCGCCAGCACCTGCTTGGCGTTCGAGCCGGCACCACCGGCGACCGCGGAGTTCACGAACTTGAAGTCCTTGCACTCCGTGGCGAACGTCGAGACCAGTCCGTCCAGGCCGGCCTTCTCGCCGCCGTCGGCCCACCAGGTGAAGACAGTGACGTCCTTGCTCGCCGACGCGTCCCCACTGCCTCCGTCGTCGCTGTTCCCGCAGGCACTGACCGCGAGAAGACCCGCGGCACCCAGCACCGCGAGGGTCTTGCTCCAACCACCACGCATGATTTCACTCTCCGATCAGCTCATCGAGCTGTCTGACAACGAATGCCCCCTTGACCGCCCAACTGTGGTCACGGGGTTGGTCAGGTGTCAACGTTCCGCGCAGGCGCGTTGCGCAGACGTGATGCCGTGTGCGCATCTGGTATGAGAGCGCACACATCGTGCTAGTGCAAGCCGGTTCGGCCAGGCGTGGCAGCGGCCGGGGTCAGCGCTCCGGCAGCAGCAGGGTCTTGATCGCGCGCCGCTCGTGCATGGAACGGTAGCCCTCGGCCACCTCCGACAACGGCAGCGTCTGGTCGAACACCAGTCCGGGGTTGATCTCGCCCGCCAGGACGTCGGCCATCAGCTCCGGCAGGTACGCCCGCGCCGGCGCGACACCTCCGGCCAAACCGACGTTCTTGCTGAACATCCGGCGGATCGGCACCTCCACACCGTGCGGTACGCCGACGAATCCGACCGTCGCGCCGGCCCGTGCGATCTCGAACGCGGTCGTGAACGACTGGTCCGTGCCGACGCACTCCAGCACCGCGTCGGCGCCGACGCCGTCGGTCAGTTCCAGGACGGCGTCCCGCGCGTCGTCCCCGCGTTCGGCAACGATGTGCGTCGCGCCGAACTTCTTGGCAAGTTCTTGCCGCGTCTGATGCCGCGACAAGGCAACGACCCTCTCGGCGCCCATCCGCACCGCCGCCAGTACGCCGCACAGCCCGACCGCGCCGTCGCCGACCACCACGACGGTGTCGCCGGGCTTCACCCGCGCGGAACGCGCGGCGTGCCAGCCGGTGCCCATCACGTCGGACAGCGTGAGCAGCGACGGCACCAGCGAGTCGTCGGGGACCTCGGGCGTCGCGACGAGCGTGCCGTCGGCGTACGGGACCTTGGCGTACTCGCCCTGGCCGCCGTCGGCCCGGTCGCTGCCGATCCCGACCAGGTTCTGGCAGACCGACTGGTACCCGGCCAGGCAGTTCGGGCAGGTGCCGTCACTGGCCACGAACGGCGTGACGACGAAGTCGCCCGGCTTCACGGTCCGGACGTCGGCGCCGACCTCCTGGACGATGCCGACGTACTCGTGGCCGATCCGGCTGCCCGGCTTGATCTTGTTCTCGCCGCGGTACGACCACAGGTCGGATCCGCAGATGCAGCCGGCGACGATCTTCACCACCGCGTCGGTCGGGGCGGTGATCACCGGGTCCGGCACCTCGCTGAGCCGGACGTCGAACGGGGCGTGGATCGTGGTGGCTCGCATGTCCGCAGCATAGGTCCGGACATTCCGCCGCGCCGTCAGGGGGCACGCGGCGACGGCGAGAATCAGGCCGGAACGACGCGGAACACGGCGCAGCCGGGCGCCGCGGCGGCGAACTCGTCCGGCGAGGCGCTGGTGACGGCACCGACCTTGACGAAGAACGGGACGCCGTTCGGCACCTGCTTCGGGAACGCCCTGAGCGCCGCTTCCTTCTCGGCCGGGTCGGTGACGGTCTCGAGCGTGACCCGGCGGCTGACGCGGCCGCGCCGGAGCGTGCCCCAGCCGGCGGCACTGGCGTTGCGCACCCAGTCGGACTTCGGGACCGGGCTCACGACGTACTGGTGAGCGCCGGCGGTGAACGGGGAGACCGGGGTGGTGCGCAGCTCGCCGGTCGAGCGGCCGGGCACGGACAGCAGCTGGATCGTGCCGAGCGGCAGGCCCAGCCGGTGCAGGAACTTCACCACCCGGTTGGCGATCGGGAGCCAGCCGGGCAACGCGGTGGTGGACGCCATCGAACCCTCCTCACGGGACGATTGTTTCGATCGTCGAAACAATGGAACCGATGCTAAAGTATTTCGAGTGTCGAAACAAACCCGGGCCGAGCTGACCGAAGCGATCACCACCGCGGTGGTGGTGTTCCAGGAGGCGACCGACCAGGTCGACGCGACGGCGGCGACCGAGCTGGGCGTGAACCGGACCGACCTGGCCTGCATCGGCCTGCTGCTGCGGCTCGGCGAGCTGACCGCGGGCGAGCTCGCCGAGCGGACCCAGCTCAGTCCGGGAGCGACCACTGCGGCGATCGAGCGGTTGGAGGGCGCCGGGTACGCCGTACGGACGCGGGACGAGACGGATCGGCGGCGGGTGCTGGTGCGGCCGACACCGCTGGCGGAGTCACGTGTTGAAGAGGTGTACGGGCCGATTCGTCCGGCAGGGCAGGCGATCCTGGAGCGCTACACCCGCGCCGAACTGGAGGTCATTCACGACTTCCTCGTCCGCGGCACGAAATTCCAGGAGTCGGAGGCCGCGCGGATCCGGGCGCGGGGCTAGGCTTCAGAGGACGGTGTAGCGCCCGCGCCGGTGGACCAGCGGCGGTACGTCGTCCGGGAGCAGCTCGACGTGCTCGATCGCGAGCTGGACCTGCACCGACCACCCCGCCTCGGGCGGGTCCTCGGTGAGCAGCCGGCAACCCGCCCAGGTGCTGACGCCGACCGGCGCCGGACCCCACTCGGTCTCGGTCCATTCGACCATCCGGAACGGGCCGCCAGGCGCCGGAGCCACGTAACCGAACGCGTCCGCGAGCTGCTGGTGCGGTCCGCCGAGCAGCGCGACCACGGCGGTCTTTGCCTTGCGCAACGTTTCCCACAGGTCCGAGTCGGGGTCGAGCAGGCCGACCACCACTCCCGGGTCACCGTCGCCGACAACCATCGAGGACACCGTCAGCCCGGCCCGCTTCCCGGCGTACTCGCTGGTCCAGAGCCCCACCGGCGAAGCCAGCCGCCCCCGAAAGCGCCGGACCGGACTCCGGTCGCTCTCGGCAGGCAGAAACGGATGGTCCCCGTGAATCGTCATCAGACCTCCAGGCCTGGATCGAAGTCGAGCACAAAGGTCATGGGGCCTCCCGGTCTGGACTGAGGAGGGAGGGAGCGCAGCGACCGACCGACGAGGGAAGACCGGGAGACAAAGCCCCATGACCACGCCGAGCCGGAGGCGAGGCCGAAAGCACAGTCATGCCACTACCGTACGGTCACCCGTTCGGGCAGGGAGAACTGCTCGATGGGGTGGCTGATCAGGCCGTTGGCGATGCGTACCGACTCCGTCTGTCCGTCGGGTCCGAAGGTGAACCGGTAGTGCTCGCCGTAGCCGCCGTAGCCGGAGCCGTTGGTGACCCGGAGCGTGGTGTCGCCGTCCTGCTCGAGGGTCATCGGTTCGGCCGCCGGGTCGGGGCCGGTGGGGTCGATCACGTACAGCCGGCCGCCGAGCAGCGCGATGTCGTACACGCCCCACAGGTTCGCGAACCGGCCGGTGAAGCGGGACAGGTCGCCCTCCCCGCGGTCCTTGGACTCGGCGAGGTCGATCAGCTTGAGCAGGCCCTCGGCCAGCTCGGTCGCCGGTCCGTCGATGGCGTTGGTCAGAACCGACACCGCGACGCGCCGGCCGGGGTCGACCATGGACCGGGTGATGTGCCCGGGATAGCCGCCGCCGTGCCCGAACACATCCCGTTTGGCGACCTGATTGACCATCAGGCCGAGCCCGTACCGCGGCCCGTCCTCCTCCGTGGTCTTCCAGAGCGGGTGCTGCATCTGCCGCTTCGAACCATCGGTCAGCAGCCGCTCGTCCCCTGGCAGATGCGCCGACCAGTAGGTGACCAGGTCGTGCGCCGTGCCGTAGAACCCGGTCGCGGACGCGAGCGCCCGGGTGTCGACGTGTTCGATCGGCACCCGCTGGTCGGCGTAGGCGTAGGCGCTGTAACCCACGGCGTACTGGGTGCTCCGGCTGGGATCGAGCTCCGGCCCGAGGTCGCCGAGGCCGAGCTTGGCCACGATCTCCGCCTGGACGTGCTCGTTGTACGACGTACCGGTGACCGCCTCGATCACGAGCCCGAGCAGGCCGTAGCCGATGTTGGAGTACTTGAACCGGTCGTTCTCCTCGATCACCGCCGAGGTGTCCGCGCGGAGCACGTCGAGCAGGTGCTCGCGGTCCGGGAACGGCGCCGCGAGTTGCCAGAAGTCGGCCTCCAGGCTGTCCCGGGTGATCCCGGCGGCGTGGCTGAGCAGATCGCGCAGGGTGCGCTCCCCCAGCGGCGTACCGACGATCTCGGTGACGTGCGCCGACGCCTTGTCGTCCAGCCGCAGCTTGCCCTGCTCGACCAGCTGCAGCACGGCCGTCGCGGTGAACGTCTTCGAGTGCGACGCGATCCGGAACAGGTGCTCCGTGCTCAGCGCGACGCCCTGCTCGACGTCCGCCAGCCCGTACGCCGTGGACAGCGCGACCCGGTCCTCGGCGTACACGGCGGCCTGGATCCCGGGGATCCGCTGGTAGCGCTGGTTGAAGGCCAGCCAGCTGTCGTAGTACGCGAGGACTTCGGTCAGGGTCTGGGCATCCACAGATTTGGGCATGCCCACCAGATTAAGCGCCGCGGATCAGGCGTGCCGCCTGGATTGAATGACGCGGAAGCGACTCGCCACGTAAGCACCGTCGGTGTACGTCGCGTTGGCAGCCGGATTGGCGCCGGTGCCGTGGAAGTCGCTGAACGCCGCGGACTGGTTCACGAAGACCTGACCGGTCAGGTTCTCCGACAGCGCGACGCCGACGTCCAGCGCGGTGTCGCGGGCGAGCTCGAGCACGCCTTCGTCGGTGGAGTAGACGCCAGCCGTCATCGCGCCGCCCTCGGCGACCGTGCGGCGGAACAGCTCGATCGACTGCTTGGTGTCCGCGGTCCGGACCAGGAACGAGACCGGGCCGAAGCACTCCCGGCCGTAGACGCCCTCGTCGTCGGCGTCGATCGCGACCAGCAGCGGCGTGCGGATCACCGCGTCCTCGTACTGCGGGTGCTTGATCGCGCGGGACTCCAGCACCACGTCGCCGTACTCGGTGGCGAGTTCCAGCCGGTTGATCACCGCCGGGTTCACGATGCCGCCGAGGATCTCGACCGCGCGGGCGTCGTCGCCGAGCAGCTTGCCGATCGCGGCGGCGATCCCGGCGCCGACCTCGTCGAACGACTTGTGCCCCTCGTCGGTCTCGATGCCGCCGGCCGGAACGAACAGGTTCTGCGTGGTGGTGCACATCTGGCCGGAGTACAGCGAGAGCGTGAAGGCGAGGTTGCCGCACAGCGCCTTGAACGAGTCGGTCGAGTCGACGATCACCGCGTTGACGCCGGCCTTCTCGGTGAACACGGTCGCCTGGGTGGCGTTCTGCTCCAGCCACTCGCCGAACTCACTGCCGCCGGTGAAGTCGATCAGCTTCACCTCGGGCCGCAGCGCGAGCGGCTTGGCCAGGCCGTCCTCGGGACGCTCGGCGGCCAGGGTGACCAGGTTCGGGTCGAGGCCGGCCTCGGCGAGCACCTCGCGGCAGACGTCGACGGTGATCGCCAGCGGCAGGACCGCGAGCGGGTGCGGCTTGACCACGACGGCGTTGCCGGTGACCAGCGACGCGAACAGGCCGGGCCAGGAGTTCCACGTCGGGAAGGTGTTGCAGCCGATCACCAGCGCGACGCCACGGCCGGTGACGGTGAAGTTCTTGGTCATCCGGATCGGGTCGCCCTTGGCCGGCTTCTCCCACACTGCCTCGGCCGGGTAGCGGCTCATCTCCTCGTAGGCGTACGCGACCGCCTCGAGCGCGCGGTCCAGCGCGTGCGCGCCACCGGCCTGGAAAGCCATCACGAAGGCCTGGCCGCTGGTGTGCTGGACTGCGTTGGCCAGCTCGAAGACGCGCTTGTGCAGCCGGTCGAGGATCTCCAGCGTGATGCCGGTCCGGCCGTCGACCCCTGCCTTGCGCCAGTCGGCCAGACCTCGCTGCGCGGCGGCGAGCAACTCGTCCAGACCGCTCTCGGTGGTGCGCGGGTACTCGACGTTCAGCTCGAGACCGAACGGCGACTGCTCGGTGACGACCGACCCGTTGGCGCCGGGGGTCTGGAGCGCGTACGCCGTGCCGAGGTGCTGCTCGAAGGCGGCCTTGCCGTCGGCGGCCGCGTTCTCGCCGTACACCCGCGGGCTCGGCGACTCGGGAAAGGCGGAGAAGTAGCCACGGCTGCGGATCGCCGCCAGCGCCCTGTCGAGGCGGTCGCGGTGAGTGGCGAGCCAGTCGGTCGATGTCATGGGGTGCGCTCCAAGCTGAGGTGGTCTGCCAGCCTGATGTTACAGTCGCTGGTGAGATCGTCGATAGGGTGTAACAACCATGGGTGAAGATCTGGCGGCCCGCGTGGCGGCCGCGATGTGGGCCGACGACGCCGCCAGCGCCGGGCTCGGGATGAAGCTGCTCGCCGTCGGCACCGGCACCGCCCGGCTGGAGATGACCGTGCGCGACGACATGGTCAATGGCCACGGTATCGCCCACGGCGGCTTCGTCTTCACGCTCGCGGACTCCGCGTTCGCCTTCGCCTGCAACTCGCGCAACCAGGTGACAGTGGCGCAGGCGTGCGACATCGTTTTTGTCACCGCCGCCCGGCGCGGCGACGTCCTGGTGGCCGAAGCGCGCGAACGGACGGTCTTCGGCCGCAACGCGATCTACGACGTCACCGTCTGTCGCGGCGACGAGGTGGTCGCGGAGTTTCGCGGCCGCAGCCGCCAATTGCCCGGCACCGTCATCCAGGAGGACTCATGAATCGCGTCGCCTATCTCGTCGACGGCGTTCGCACCCCGATCGGCCGGTACGGCGGCGCGCTCGCCGCGGTCCGGCCCGATGATCTCGCGGCTGGGGTTCTCAAGGCTTTGCTCGCCCGGCACCCGTCGCTGGACCCGGCGGCGATCGACGACGTGCTGCTCGGTTGCGCGAACCAGGCCGGCGAGGACAACCGGAACGTCGCCCGGATGGCCACGCTGCTGGCCGGGCTGCCGGACAGCGTGCCGGGTTCGACGATCAACCGGCTCTGCGGCTCCGGTCTGGACGCTGTCGCCTCGGCCGCTCGATCGATCATTGCCGGAGACAACGAGGTGGTGATCGCCGGTGGTGTCGAGTCGATGTCCCGGGCGCCCTTCGTGATGCCTAAGGCAACAACTGCGTTCTCCCGGTCGGCGGAGATCTTCGACACCACGATCGGCTGGCGGTTCGTCAACCCGGTGCTGAAGGCGCAGTACGGGATCGACTCGATGCCGGAGACCGCGGAGAACGTCGCGGCCGACTTCGGTGTCGGTCGCGAGGACCAGGACCTGTTCGCGCTGCGCAGCCAGCAGCGCGCGGCCAAGGCGATCGCGAACGGCCGGCTGGCCGAGGAGATCGTCGCCGTCGAGGTCCCAGGGAAGCGCGGCGCGGTCACCGTGGTCGACATCGACGAGCACCCGCGGGAGACCTCGCTGGAGGCGCTGGCCGGGCTGAAGACGCCGTTCCGCGACCCTGGCACGGTCACTGCCGGCAACGCCTCGGGCGTGAACGACGGCGCCGCCGCGCTGCTGGTGATGAGCGGCGAGGCGGTCGAACAGCTCGGCGTCACCCCGCTCGCCCGGATCGTCGGCACCGCGGCGGCCGGCGTACCGCCGCGGATCATGGGCATCGGCCCCGCGCCCGCGACCCGCAAGCTGCTCGACCGCACCGGCGTCGCGCTCGCCGACATCGGCGTGATCGAGCTCAACGAGGCCTTCGCCGCGCAGTCCCTCGCCGTGCTGCGGGAGCTCGGGCTGCCCGACGACGCCGACCACGTCAACCCGAACGGCGGCGCCATCGCCCTGGGTCACCCGCTGGGAATGTCCGGCGCCCGCCTCGCCCTCACCGCCGCCCTCGAGCTTCGCCACCGCGACGCCGGGTACGCGCTGACCACCATGTGCATCGGCGTCGGCCAGGGCATCGCGACCCTGCTGGCACGGGTCTGATCCTTCGGAGGTCCTGAGATGACCGAGCGATTCCTCGGTGAGCCGTGCCCGCCCGAGTTGCAGGACGCCGCGGAGCGGCTGTCCGTCGACGAGCTGCGGGCGCGGCAGCTCGAGCGATTGCAGGCGACCGTGCGCGCGGCGTACGAGAACGTGCCGCACTACAAGGCCGCGCTGGACCAGGCCGGGTTCGCGCCGGGCGACCTGCGGGAGCTGTCGGATCTGAGCCGGCTGCCGTTCACCGGGAAGCAGGACCTGCGCGACAACTACCCGTTCGGGATGTTCGCGGTGCCGCGCTCGGAGGTCGTCCGGGTGCACGCGTCGTCCGGTACGACGGGACGCCCGACCGTCGTCGGCTACACGCGCGGCGACATCGACCGGTGGGCCGACCTGATCGCGCGGTCGATCCGCGCCGCCGGTGGTCGTGCCGGAGACGTCTGCCATGTCGCGTACGGGTACGGGCTGTTCACGGGTGGACTCGGCGCGCACTACGGGGCCGAGCGGCTCGGTTGCACGGTCGTCCCGGTCTCGGGCGGGATGACCGAGCGGCAGGTCGACCTGATCCGCGACTTCGGCGCGGAGATCGTGATGGTCACCCCGTCGTACTTCCTGGCGATCCTCGACGAGATGGATGCCCGAGGCATCGATCCGCGCGACACCGCGCTGCGGATCGGGATCTTCGGTGCGGAACCGTGGACCGAGCAGATGCGGACCGAGGTCGAGCAGCACACCGGCATGCACGCCGTCGACATCTACGGGCTGTCGGAGGTGATGGGTCCCGGCGTCGCGCAGGAGTGCGTCGAAACCAAGGACGGGCTGCACATCTGGGAGGACCACTTCTATCCCGAGATCATCGACCCGGTCACCGGCGAAGTGCTGCCGGACGGCGAGGAAGGTGAGCTCGTCTTCACTACTCTCACCAAAGAGGCCTTCCCCGTCCTCCGGTACCGCACTCGCGACCTGACCCGCCTCCTGCCCGGCACCGCCCGGCCCGGTATGCGCCGGATGGAGAAGATCACCGGCCGCACCGACGACATGATGATCGTCCGCGGCGTGAACGTCTTCCCCACCCAGATCGAGGAACAGATCCTGCAGGTCGAAGGCCTCACCCCGCACTACCTGTGCGTGCTCACCCGCCCGAACCGCCTCGACGAACTCACCGTCCAGGTCGAGGCCGCGCCCGGTCTGGCCGACCACACCCCCGCCGCCCGCGAACTGTCCCACCGCATCAAGACCCACGTCGGCGTCACCGCCACCGTCGAGGTCGTCGCTCCGCACGCCTTGGAACGGTCACTGGGCAAGGCGAAACGCATCACCGACCGGCGGAACCTCTAGAGCAGTACGTCGTCCGTGGGCTTGCGGCGGCGGTGGACGGTCGGGGGTCTGATGTGCGGGCGGATCAACGCCTCGATCTGGGTGGCCTCGAGGCCGTTCTTGGCGGCGATCGTGCGGTACGGCGTGCCGGCGCGGGCCTGGTCGACGACGTCTTCGACGCGGATCTCGCGGCCGTCGGAGGCCTCGACGATCGGGCGGCCCTCGGCGCGGGCGGGGTCGATGTGGACGGCGACGTCGGTGTAGGTGACCAGGCGGAGGCTGCTCGGGTAGCCGTCGGGGGCCCAGGTGACGGCTTCGGAGCCGCGGCGTACGAGGCCTGGCAGGCCGCCTTGGCTGTCGCGGATCCGTTCCCAGGCGGGATCCCGGCCGTCGGTGGCGAGCTCGATCAGCAGGTCGCGGCCGTCGTGGGCGAGGCCCTGCCAGGCGAGCGGGTGGTGCCGGTCGAGCTTGGAGCGCAGGGTGACGGCGGCGTCCTCGATCGCTTGCAGGGGAAGGCCTGCTTGGCGCAGTTCGCGGAGCATGTGGGTTTCGACCAGGCCGGCGAACGTGATGGTCACCTCGCCACGGGCCGGGGCGGTCGGCGCCTCCAGGGCGCCGGAGCGAGCCAGGCGCCGAGGGTGGTCAGCGGGAGGCCGAGGTGGAGGGCGACTTCGGCGCGGGTGTAGAGCGGTACGTCGAAGCGTGGGTCCATCAGGGTTCGAGCAGTTTGGGCAGGGTCTGGTGGGCGGCGGCCGCGAGCTCTTCGGTGGCGCCGGGGACGCCGGAGAGCTCGCGCAGCAGGGCCTGGGTGAAGAGGCCGTCGAGCAGGCCGTACGCCGTGGCGGGGGTGACGGCCAGGGAACGACCGGCGAGGTCGGCGTACGTGGTGACGACTCGCCAGATCATCAGTTCCAGGGTCTGGTCGATCTCCAGGACGTCCTTGCGGAAGGACTCCTCGAACAGGGCCTGGTTGCGCAGGTCGTACCAGAGGCGGTGCATGGAGGCGTCGTCGCGGCAGGTGATCGCCAGGGCGTCGGCGAAGTCGCGGCGCAGGCCCTCGGCGGTGGTCGCCGTGACGACGATCTCGTCGTACCGGGTGACGCACTCGGCCTTGTACTGCTTGACGCAGGCGGTGATCAGCTCGACCTTGTCGCGGAAGTAGTAGTGCAGCACGCCGTGTGAGAACTCGGAGTTCTGGGCGATCTCGCGCAGGCTGGTCCGGGCGTAACCGAGCTCGGACAGTGTGCGCAGCGCCGAGGTGGCCAGTTGTGCGCGGCGCTCCGCGAACTTGTCCACCTGCCGGCGCGAGATCCGGTCCGACACCTCAGTCATCGGCGAGCCTCCTCAGCACGATCGTACCCGGCCACCCGCTTTTTCTTGACAGTTGTCCAAGAAAGTCTTGACGAGTGTCCAAAGTTCCTTGACGCTGAGTTCACCGCCCGGTCACCGCCTCACCGGTGACCGCGGCGTAAAGCATCCGCACCGTCTGAGGGGAGATGCCATGTACGACCTGACCGGACGCAAGGCGCTGGTGACCGGGGGTGCCCGGGGCCTCGGTGCCGGGATGGCGCAGGCGCTGGCCGCAGCCGGTGCCGCCGTGGTGATCGCCGACATCCAGGAGGAGCTGGGCCGCACGACCGCGGACGAGCTCAAGCAGACGGGTGCGACCGCGGCGTTCGTGCCGCTCGACGTGACCGACGACGCCGCGTGGGAGACCGCGATCACCGCGACCGTCGGTGAGCTCGGCGGCCTCGACATCCTGGTGAACAACGCGGGCGTGGAGCGGTCCGGGCTGGTCGTCGACCTCGACCCGGACGACGTACGCGCGATGCTGGAGATCAACGTGCTGGGCACCGCCCTCGGTGTGAAGCACGCGTTCCGGGCCATGCGCCCGGGCGGACCGGCGGGGTCTGGCGGCTCGGTGGTCAACATCTCCAGCGTCGCGGCGACCATTCCGTTCCCGGGCATCGGCGGCTACTCCGCGACCAAGTCGGCGGTCGACCGCCTGACCCGCGTCGCGGCGATGGAGTCCGGCAAGCTCGGGTACGGCGTCCGGGTGAACTGCGTCTACCCCGGACTGGTGGCGACCGAGATGGGCATGAAACTGGCGGCCGACATGGTCACCCTCGGCCTGTGGCCGTCGGCCGAGGCCGCGGTCGGCGACGTGATCGGGCTGACCCCGCTGGGCCGGCTCGGCGAGGTGGGCGACATGGCCGACGCGGTGGTCTTCCTGGCCTCCGACGCGGCCAAGTTCATCACCGGCGCGGGCCTGCCGGTCGACGGCGGAATGGGGATGTGAGATGACCAAACCCGTCGTCGTGTACGGCGCCTCCGGCTACACCGGCCGGCTCGTCTGCGAGTACCTGCGCGAGTACCACGTGCCGTTCATCGCGGCCGGCCGGGACAAGGACCGGATCCAGGCGGTGCTGGACAAGGTGCCCGGGATCGAGACCGTGGACCACGAGGTGGTCGAGGTCGACCACGAGGTCGGCGCGCTGACCGAGCTGTTCAGCGGCGCGCAGGTGGTCAGCAACATGGTCGGACCGTTCGTGAAGTACGGGCCCGAGGTGGTCGAGGCGTCGCTGGCGGCCGGCTGCCACTACCTGGACACCACCGGCGAGCAGGACTGGATGCTGGCCGCACAGGAGAACTGGGGCGACAAGTTCGCCTCCCAGGGCCTGCTGCTCGGGCCCGGCATCGCGCAGATGTACACCACCGGCGAGATCGCGGCGAACATCTGCCTGGAGACGCCCGGCCTGGACACGCTCGACATTCTCGTGCTCTGGAAGGGCTTCCCGACGTACGCGTCGACGCAGACGATCTTCACCATCCTGAAGGCCGACTGGCACTATCTGGAGCAGAACCAGCTGGTGAAGTGGGACCCGCTGACCACCTTCGAGGTGAACGTGCCGGGCCAGCACGAGTCCGCGCTCGCGCTGCCGTGGGGTGGCACCAGCCATCCGGTCTGGTTCCGCAACGACCCTCGGGTCGCGAACGTGAAGGTCGCCGGTGGCGTTTTCGACCGGACCGTCATGCAGGGTGTCGTCGAGGCCGTGAAGATGGTCGAGTCGCAGATCAAGACCCTGCCCGCCGACCAGCAGGAAGCGGCGCTCGCCGACGTCGCCGCGTCGGTCCAGGCGAGCATGCCGCCGCGGGAGAACCCCCGGATCAACACCTCGCTGGACTCGGTCTACGCGACCGGGCCGCTGGGCCGCGCGCACTGCGTGATCTACGGCAACAGCAACTACAAGCAGACCGGCGCGCTGCAGGCGTACGCGGCGTACTCGCTGCTGCAGCAACCGCCGCGTCGTACCGGGCTCGCCTCGGCCTGTCAGGCCTTCGGGCACCGCGAACTGCTCGGCGTACTGCGGAGCTTCGGCCTCGTGCTCGAACCGGTGCTGACCGTTCACCACTGACCCAGACGCGGGGGTGGGCCCTCAACCCCCCGGGATCGCCCCCGCGTCTGCTCCACCCGGCCGAGGAGTTCGCGTGCGGTTGTACGACTATCTGGACAAGGGCGCGTCGCTCGGTCCGGCCGCGCCCTGCCTGACCATGGGCGGGACCAGCCTCAGCTACGCCGAGGTGCAGGAGCTGTCGTACCAGGTCGCGCGGGCGCTGGCGAAGTCCGGGATCGGGCCGGGCGACAAGGTCGCGATCCTGTCGGCGAACAACCCGATCGCGTTCGCCTGTGTGTTCGGCGTCTCCCGGGCCGGGGCGGTCTGGTGTCCGGTCAACCCGCGCAACGAAGCAGCCGAGAACCGTGACCTGCTGGACGCCTTCGACTGCTCGGTGCTGATCTTCCAGCGCGCGTTCGCGCCGTTGGTGCAGAGGATCCTGCCCGAGCTGCCGAAGCTGCGGCTGGCCGTTTGCCTGGACGATTCTTTGCCTGAAGCAACCAGTCTGACGGAGTGGCTGGACGGCGTACCGGCGGAGCCGTGGCAGGCCGATCCGCTGGACGACGTCACGATGCTGGTCGGCACCGGCGGCACCACCGGGCGGCCGAAGGGAGTGATGCTGACCGGGCGGAACCTGGAGACGATGTCGGCGATCACGCTGATGGCCTACCCGTTCGAGGGCCGGCCGGTCTACCTGGCGCTCGCTCCGCTGACGCACGCGGCGGGCGTCCTGTGCTTCCCGGTGATGACTCTCGGCGGCGAGATCGTGGTGATGCCGAAGCCGGACCTGCGGCAGTTCCTGCAGCTGATCGAGCGGCATCGGGTCACCCACACGTTCCTGCCGCCGACGCTGATCTACATGCTGCTGGCCGAGGAGTCCTTGCCCAGCAGCGATCTGAGCTCCCTGCAGTGCTTCTGGTACGGCGCCGCGCCGATGTCGGCGGCCCGTCTGGAGGAGGCGCTGGAGCGGATCGGCCCGGTGATGGCCCAGCTGTTCGGCCAGAGCGAGGCGCCGATGATGATCGCGACGATGGCGCCGGCCGACCATTTCCATGCCGACGGGTCACCCGCGGTCGAGCGGTTCGCCTCCGCGGGGCGGCCGAGTCCGCTGACGCAGGTCGCGATCATGGGCGACGACGGGCGGCTGCTGGAGCACGGCGAACGCGGGGAGATCGTCGTCCGCGGGTCGCTCGTGATGGCCGGTTACTACTCCGATCCCGAGGCGACCGCGGCCGCGTCGGCGTACGGATGGCACCACACCGGGGACATCGGGTTCCTGGACGAGAACAACTACCTCTACATCGTGGACAGGGCGAAAGACATGATCATCACCGGGGGGTTCAACGTGTACTCGGCGGAGATCGAGCAGACGCTGATGACGTATCCCGCGATCCAGGACTGCGCGGTGGTCGGGCTGCCGGACGAGAAGTGGGGCGAACGGGTCACGGCCGTACTGCAGTTGCATCCCGGGCTGACCGTGACGGAGTCCGAGGTCCGCAACTACGTGAAGAGCCGGCTGGGCAGCGTGAAGACGCCCAAGCAGGTCGAGGTGTGGACCGAGCTGCCGCGCTCGAAGGTCGGCAAGGTGCTCAAGGCCGAGGTGAAGGCAATCCTGTTGAACTCCGGAGCCGGGGACCGCTAGGGTCTGGTCCGAGACGAGAGGAGGTGAGCGCGATGTCCGGTAAGACCTTCGTGCCGCCGACTCGTCGTACCCGCGACTGAGCGGTGGCTCCAGATCCACTGTGGAGTCGTGAATGACTGTAGTGACGCGTCCGCCGCTGACGGCGGACGAGCGAACCCAACTGACCGGCTGGCTGGACCTGCAGCGGTCCTTCGTCCGGATGAAGTGCGCGGGGCTCAGCCCCGCCGACGAACACCGCAAGGTGCTGCCGACGTCGCCGCTGATGACGATGGCGGGAATCGTGGCGCACCTGCGCTGGAACGAGTACTCCTGGTTCCAGCTGAACGTGGCCGGCGTGCCCGACACGGGGCAGACGCCGTGGACCGAGGGCGGGCATGTCGACGCTGAAATGTTCGTCGACGACGTTCCGCTCGCGCAGCTGCTCGACGAGTACGACGAGGAGTGCGCGCGGTCGAACGCGACCATCGCTTCGCTGCCGCTGGACGCGCTGGAGCAGGGCCCGTCGGTGCGTGAGGGCGGAGCCGCCTCGCTGCGCTACGTGCTCTGCCACATGATCGAGGAGACGGCCCGGCACGTCGGACACCTCGACATCATCCGGGAGCTGCTGGACGGGCGCACCGGGTACACGGAGTAGTAGCAGCACGACGGCGCCCGAGAAACCTCGGGCGCCGTCTGCTTCTACAGGTGCTGGCCGAAGGCCAGGGGTTCGCGGGTGCAGAGGTAGGTTGCCCAGTTCAACTTCGTCGGGGTGCCGTCGGCGTCGCGGGTGATGCGGAGCAGCTCGCCGGTTTCGCGGCCGGAGACGGTGCGGTAGACGTCGGTGGAGATCTTCTCGAAGACGGCCGGGGCGACGTAGTCCGCGGCGGCCGGGGACTTGGCTTCGAGATGGCCTTCGCGGACCGAGAAGACGAACGGCGAGCCCTCGGTGAACCAGGTGCCGAGTATGCCGGTGAGTTCGTCGGGGACCGTCGTGCCGGGGGACCAGGCCGGCGGCAGGATCGGGTCGTCGTCGAGCACCTTGATCGCCAGGTCGGTGGCCAGCGCGGCGGGGGACGGCGCCGCGCTCGTGTTCATCAGCGCGATGCCCGCGGTGCCGGAGGCGCGGTGCACGAAGCTGCCGGTGATGTGGCCGGGCATGCCGCCGGTGTGGCCGACGAAGACGCGCTCACCGACGCGGAGCAGCATGAACCCGAGGCCGAAGGCGAGCTGCCAGCGGTCCAGGTCGGCCATGATCTGCGGCTGGCACATCTCCTCCAGCGTGTCCTTCGACAGCACCTCGTCGGTCGGGTCGGCCAGGAACGCCATCCACTTGGCCAGGTCCTCGGCGGTGCTGGCGAGTCCGCCGCAGGCGTCCATCGCGCCGAGCGAGAGCAGCGGTTCGGGAACCGGTACGTCGGTGAACGGCGGCACGTAGTACCCGGACGCCGCCGGGCCGCCGTCCATGCCGACCGTCGTGCGGCGCAGGTCCAGCGGCCGCAGGATCCGGTCCTGGATCGACTCGTACCAGGACCGCCCGTCCAGCCGCGCGACGATCTCGCCGAGCAGCGAGTAGACCAGGTTGGAGTAGTGGAACCGGTGGTGCGGCTTGTCGATCCGCTCGGCCTCGTTCCAGCCCGCGACCAGCTCGTCGCGGTCGGGGAACTTCATCACGTCCCAGACGTCGCCGACCGGTTCGCGCTGCATGCCGCTGACATGGCTGAGCATCTGCCGCACGGTGATGCCGGCGTGCTTGCTCTCCGGGACGAACTTCTCGAGCGTGTCGTCCAGGCTCAGCTTGCCCTCGTCGCGCAGCGCCATGATCGCGACCGCGGTGAACATCTTGCTGTGCGAGGCGATCAGGTACTGCGTGTCCGCCGTCGGCGCCACGCCTGGGTTGTCGAGCGACGCGGAACCGACGCCTCCCGACCAGGTCAGCTTCCCGCCGCGGGCGACCGCACCGACCAGGCCCGGGACCCGGCCCTTGGTCTGACGCTCGGTGAGGATCCGGGTGAGGGCGGTCTGGGTCTGCGCGGCGATGTCGGTCACGAGAGCCGACCTTAGCCCGGGGAGGTGGTGGAGGGGGAAGGGGAGCCTGGCGCCCCGGAGGCCTGCGCCGGCTCCGCCGTCGCGGCGGAAGGGTGACCGGGGACAGGTTTTGGGGCCTCCCGCTCTGGACTGAGGAGAGAGGGAGCGAAGCGACCGAACGACGAGGGAAGAGCGGGAGACAAAGCCCCAAAACCCGCGGCGACGAAGTCGACGCCAAAAAGCAGAGTGTGACAAACGGCAGGGGGTTTGAGCGGGTGCTGTGGGAGGCTGGTGGGGTGCGCATAGCGGTGCTCGGTCCACTCGCGATGTGGGCGGCCGACGGTTCACCGCTGGACGTCCGCGGCGTCCGGCTGCGTGGACTACTGGCCAGGCTTGCGCTCGGCGCGGGTCGCCCGGTCGGCGTCGACACACTGGTCGACGGGCTCTGGGGCAGCGAGCCGCCGAGCGCGAACGCGCTGCAGTCGCTGGTCTCGCGGCTACGTGCCAGCCTGCCCACCACCGAGTCGAGCATCTCGGTCCAGTCCGGCCCGGCCGGATACACGCTGACGATCGGACCGGACTGCGTCGACGCAGTCCAGTTCGAGGAGCTGGCTCGGCGCGGACGGCAACTACTTTCCAGCAATCCGGGCCAGGCACGCACGCTGCTGACTCAGGCCGACCGGCTGTGGCGAGGTGAGGCCCTGGCCGACCTGCGTGACCTGCCGTTCGCCCAGGTCGAGGCGGACCGGCTGAGCGAGCTACGGCTCGGCACCGCGGAGGATCTGGCCGAGGCAGGCATCGCCACCGGTCACGCTCGCGACGTGGTGGCCGAGCTGGAGCGACTCGCCCTCGCGCACCCGTTGCGGGAGCGCCCGCACGAACTGCTGATCCGCGCGCTGGCCGCCGACGGGCGCCAGGGCGAAGCGCTGGCGGCGTACGAGCGAGTCCGTACGACGCTCGCCGAGGAGCTCGGCGCGGACCCCGGCTCGCGGCTGCGCGGCGTACACCTGGCTGTGCTGCGGGGTGACGCGCTCGACCCGCCGCCAGCGCCTGCTCCTGCCGTCGTGCCGGCTCCGGTGGCGAAGCCGAGGAACAACCTGCGCACTCCGCTGACCAGCTTCGTCGGGCGCGGGCAGGACGTGGCCGAGCTGTCGCGGCAGCTGAGCGACGGGACCCGGCTGGTGACCATGGTCGGGCCTGGTGGCGCCGGCAAGACGCGGCTGGCGACCGAGACCGGCCGGACCCTGGTGAGTCAGAGCGGTGACGGCATCTACTTCGTCGAGCTCGCTCCGCTGGCGGAGGCGGCCGACGTCGCTCCGGCGGTGCTGTCGACGCTGGGCGCGAGCGAGTACGTCGACACCCTGCAGACCACGCTGACCCCCAGCCAGTTCCCCACCAGTCGCTCCGCGACGGACCGGCTGGTGGAGGTGATCGCCGACCGCAGGATCCTGCTCATGCTCGACAACTGCGAGCACCTGGTCGAGGAGGTCGCCGGACTGGTCGACTCGCTGCTCGCCCAGTGCCCGCGGCTCCGAGTCCTCACCACCAGCCGCGAGCCTCTCGGTATCCCCGGCGAGCACCTGCATCAGGTCGGACCGCTCGACCTGCCACCGGCCGGCGCGACCGACGACGACTACCCGGCCGTGCGGCTGTTCGTCGACCGGGCCCGCGCGGTGCGGCCGGACTTCGCCGTCACGGACGCGAACCGGGAGCCGATCGCGGAGATCTGCCGCCGCCTGGACGGCATGCCGCTGGCGATCGAGCTGGCCGCGGCCCGGCTGCGGGCCCTGACCCCACCGCAGATCGTGGACCGCCTGACCGACCGCTTCCGCCTGCTGACCAGCGGCAGCCGTACGGCGTTGCCACGGCACCAGACCTTGCGGGCCGTCGTGGAGTGGAGCTGGGAGCTGCTGGAGCCCGACGAGCAGGCGGTCGCTCGCCGCCTGTCGCGCTTCTCCGGCGGTGCGACGCTGGAGGCGGCCGAGCAGGTCTGCAGCGGACCGGGCCTGCCACCGGAAGCTGTGCTCGGCGTACTGGCGTCGCTGGTCGACAAGTCGCTCGTGGAGGCCGCTGCTGACGACCGCTCGGTCCGCTATCGGATGCTCGAGACGGTCAAGGCGTACGGCGCCGAGCAGCTCGCCGCCGCCGGTGAGGTCGACCAGGTACGGCAGGCGCACGCGGCGTACTTCGGTGACCTGCTGCGCAAGGGCGGTCCGAAGCTGCGCACCGGCGAGCAGCTGCAGTGGCTGGCCCGGATGGACGCTGACAACGAGAACCTGCTGGACGCGTTGCGGACCACGATCGACTGCGGGCGGGCCGACGAGTCGCTGCGACTGGTCGCCACGCTCGGCGAGTACTGGAACATGCGCGGCCGTCCGTCCGAAGCGGTGGCCTGGTTCGAGGCGGCCCTCGCCGTACCGGGACCGACTGAGCCGCTGGCGCGCGCGACGACCGTGATGCTGTACTCGATCGGCTCGCTGTCGAACGGCGCGGACCCGTCGGACTCGGTGACCCGGGCGATGCGTGGACTGGCCGAGGTCCGGCTGCTCGGCCGGCGGCACGAGGAGGTCCGGGAGTCCGCGATCGGCTGGTTCACCAACGCGGCCTGGGCGGCGATCCGGCGGGACAAGGCGACCGCGTTCCGGCAGCTGGACGAGGCCCGGTCGAGCCAGGACGCCTGGACCCGGAACATGGCCGTGATGATGTCGGCGATGTTCCGCGAGAACGAGGGCGACGTCGAGCAGATGGCCGCCGACCTGCAGCTCGCGCTCGACGGCTTCCGCACCCTCGGCGATCGGTGGGGTACGTCGCTCGCGCTGCGCGGTCTGTCCTCCCACGCGGCGGCCCACGGCAATCATCAGGACGCGCTGGACGCCGTGACCGAGGCGCTGCGACTGGTCCGCGAGCTGGGCACCAGCGAAGGTCTGCCCCAGCTGCTCGGCCAGGCCGCGCGCAGCCGGGCGGAGCTGGGCGACCTCGACGGCGCCTGGTCCGACCTGCACGAAGCGCGGCGGCTGGCCGACGAGACCGGCGGTCGGAGCAGCCAGGGCTTCGCGCTGATGGGCATGGCCGCCTTGCACCGGATGTCCGGACGGCTGGACGAGGCGCTCGCGGTGGCCGAGCAGGCACTCGCGATGCTCGATCCGAAGGCCGAGCGGATGGCGCCGCACGGCGAAGCGATGGCGCTGGCCGAGCTGACCCGGATCTTGGTTGCCAAGGGCAACATCGAGGACGCCCGCCGGACCGTCGGCCAGGCCGCCGGGCTGGCGCTGACCACCGAGGACATGCCGATCGCGTCCAGCGTGATCGAGGTCGTCGCGTCGGTGGACCTGCTGACCGGCGACGCCGAACTGGCTGCCCGCACACTCGGTCTGGCCTGTGCGCTGCGCGGAGCGCGCACGATCCCCGACGCCTGCGTACGCCGTACCGTCGACGACACCGTGGCGGCACTCGGCGAGAGCCGCTACGAGACCGCCTTCCAGTCCGGGGCGGGACTGCGGCACGACGACGCGATGGCCGAACTGGGCAAGCGGTTCAGTCCACCGCCGGGCCGGGTTCCCGCCCTCCTGTCATGAGGTTGACGGCCAGCTCGCGCAGGGCGTCCTGGACCTGGTGCTCGGGTGGACGCGGATCGGTCAGCATCCAGTCGTAGACGACCGTGTTCACCGCTCCCATGAAGCACAACCCGATGAAGCGGAAGTCCTTGCGGGTGATCTCGCCGCGCGCCACCGCCGCCTCGCCGATCGAGATCACGCTGGAGATCAGCAGCTCGCGGAACGCGATCCGCTGCTCCTCCACCGCCGGGCTCGCCCCGACCACCTCGACGAACGAGATCCGGGCCCGGCGCAGATCGGTCATGATCGTGTGCAGGTAGCCGTCGACGGCCGCGGTGATCCGCTCCCGCACCGGCGCGTCCGCGGTCGCTGCCAGCGCCTCACCGGTAGTGCGCACCGCCAGCTCGATCACCTGCGCGTGCACCGCGAGCAGCACGGCTTCCTTGTTCTGGAACTCGTGGTAGAAGTGCCGGGTCGACACTTTCGCCTGTGTGCACAGGCGTTCCACCGAGGTCGCGGGGTAGCCGTCGGTCCCGAACAGCTCCAGCGCGGCGTCCAGCAGGCGCTCCCGCCTGGCGGCCTTCCACTCGTCGACCGAACGACCGGAGTACCGGCGCACGGAGGGATCGCTCATAACACCTCTTGTCGCTACCCCGTGCGTGACTCGTTCATCTTAGTCACTCTGAGCGAGGTCTTGTCAGCACCCTGGGAAGCAGTTGCCGGCCCGGCGACGCGAGGGCCGGAGCTGTCCGCTCCGGCCCTCGCCTTCGGTCCTCCGGTACGCCGTCAGGTGCGCCGGCGATAGGCGCGGATCGCCAGCGGTGCGAAGACCGCGACCAGACCGACCATCCAGGCCACGGTGACCAGGAGCGGGGTGCGGATGTCACCGCCGAGCATCATGCCGCGCATCGTGTCGACCAGATACTTCACCGGGTTGACGTTGACGAAGGCCTGCAGGAATCCCGGCAGCGTGTCGGTCTGCACGAAGACGTTGCTGCCGAAGGTGAGCGGGAACATCACCAGCACGGCGATGCCCTGCACCCCCTGCGCGGTCTTCAGGGTCAGGCCGAGCCAGACCCACAGCCAGCACAGCGACAAGGCGAACAGCAGCACCACGACGCAGGCGAGCAACCCGTAGCCGACGCCGTTCTGGAACCGGAAACCGAGCGCGAAACCGGCCACCATCAGGACCACGATCGAGACCGTGTACCGGACGGCGTCGCCGAGCACCGCACCGATCAGCGGCGAGATCCGGGCGATCGGCAGACTGCGGAACCGGTCGAACACGCCCTTGGCGAAGTCGTCGTTCAGGCCGACGCCGGTTCCCATCGTGGAGAACACCACGGTCTGGACCAGCAGGCCGGGCAGCAGGAACGGCAGGTACTCCCGCCAGCCGCCGCCACCGGAGACCGCGCCACCGAAGACGAACAGGAACAGCACCAGGAAGATGATCGGCTGGAAGGTGACGTCGGCCAGCGCTTCGGGGTTCTGCTTGATCCGCACGATGTTGCGCCAGGCCAGCGTCAGGCTCTGCTGGACCCAGGCGAACGGGCGATTCCGCCGTACGGCGTGCTGCGGCTGTGGCGCCGATCCGGTCGGGGACAGTGTCGCGGTGCTCATCGGCTCGCTCCTTCCAGGACGGCGGCGGACTCCTGCTCGGCGGCGTGACCGGTCAGGGCGAGGAACACCTCGTCCAGGCTGGGCAGCCGCAGCGACAGCTCGGTGACGGCGATCCCGGCCTCGTCCAGCCGGCGGACGACGACCGGCATCGAGGTACCGTCGCTGACCGGCACGCTGACCAGCGCGTTGACGACGTCGACGGTCGGACGGGTGCCGACCGATTCGGCAACGATCGCGGCGACCCGCTCGAGGTGACCGGGCTCGGCCGGGCGGACGTCGAGCGACTGCTTGCCGGCTTGGGCCTTGAGCTCGGCCGGGCGCCCGGAGGCGACCACCTTGCCCTGGTCGAAGACCATGATCGAGTCGGCCAGGGCGTCGGCCTCCTCCAGGTACTGCGTGGTCAGCAGGACCGTCGTACCGTCGAGCACCAGATTGCGCACGGTGTCCCAGACGCCGTTGCGGGCGTGCGGGTCCAGCCCAGTGGTCGGCTCGTCCAGGTAGAGGATGCTCGGGTTGCCGACCAGGCTCGCGGCCAGGTCGAGTCGGCGGCGCATTCCGCCGGAGTAGGTCTTCGCGACCCGGTCGCCGGCATCGGTCAGCTCGAAGCGTTCGAGCAGCTCGTCGGCGCGGCTCTTGGCCTGCGGACGGGACAGGCCGATCAGCCGGCCGATCAGAACCAGGTTGCGGCGGCCGGACATGTCCTCGTCGACCGACGCGTACTGCCCGGTCAGGCCGATGATCTCCCGGACCCGGCCCGCCTGCTTGACCACGTCGTACCCGCCGACGCTGGCGTACCCGGCGTCCGGCTGCAGCAGCGTGCCGAGGATGCGGACGGCGGTGGTCTTGCCGGCGCCGTTCGGGCCCAGCACGCCGAGCACGGTGCCGGTCGGCACGGTCAGGTCCACGCCGTCCAGCGCGGTCGTGCTCCCGTATCTCTTGACCAGGCCTTCCGCCACGACGGCGGGCTGGTTCGTTGTGGACATTCGGTTCCTCCAGATGACTTCGTGTCTTCGGGAACCACACTCCACGCGGGCGCTGGCAGCGCTCTGGCACTCGGCTGACAGCCCGTGCCAGTGCGCTGTCTCAGGCCGCGGATCAGCCCTTCAGCGGCATGATCCGGTTCGCGAGCAGCGCCTGGTAGGCCTCCGGGTTGTACCGGGCCAGGTTGCCGCGGGCCTTGCGCCGGTACTTGAGGATCTGCCGGGTGCCGATCGCCCACAGCACGTACTGGAACGCGAGCGCGAACTTGAAGTCGTCGATCGCCTGCGGAGCGCCGCCGGACGACACGTCCAGCAGGATGCCGACCATGCCGATGCAGATCAGCGTGGCGATGAAGCCGCCGGTGTTGACCATGCCGTTCGCGGCGCCGAACCGGGTCGACGGGTTGAAGGTCCGGGCGTAGTCCAGCCCGAGCATCGACCCCGGACCGCCGGCCGCCTGGACGATGATCAGCAGCAGGAGCACCGGCATCGGCGCCTGGCCCGGCCAGAGCAGGACGACGGTCCACATCAGCACCGAACCGCTGATCACCGCCAGCACGATCCAGGACCGGTAGAACGGGAAGCGGGCGGCGTACCGGCCGACCAGGGGGCCGTAGAACAGGCCCGCGAGCACCGGGACGATCAGCAGTGCGGCGGCCGTGGTCGGGGCGAGCCCTTGGCCGCGGACGAGGAACGGGTAGCCCCAGAGCAGACCGAAGGTGGATCCGGAGAAGCTGGTGGTGAAGTGGGTCCACAGACCGAGCCGGGTGCCCGGCTCGCGCCAGGCGCGGCGCAGGTTGTGCCGGACCTCGCCGAGCGACTGCTTGGTGCGGTGCAGCGGTTCGTCGTACGGGGTGTCCTTGAGCAGGAAGAGGACGGCCAGGCCGGTGACCAGGCTCAGCGCGGCCGCGCCCGCGAACGTGCCGGTCCAGCCGAAGTGGTGGAACGCCGCGGCCATCGGGACCGTCGAGACGATCGCGCCGATGCCGCCGAGCATGCCGGTGGCCTGCGACATCACCGGCTGCCGCAGCGCCGGGAACCAGGACATCACCACCCGCAGCACGCTGATGAACACCAGCGCGTCGCCGACGCCGAGCACCGCCCGGGCCGCGAGGGCCGCCGGGTAGGAGTCGACCAGGCTGAACGCCGACTGGGCCACGAACAGCAGGCCGGACGCGGTGATCAGCAGCCGCTTCGAGCCGTAGCGGTCGAGCAGCACGCCGACCGGGACCTGCATCGCGGCGTACACGGTGAGCTGGACGACGGTGAAGCTGGCCAGCGCGGACGCCGAGATGTCGAAGCGCTCGGCCGCTTGCAGACCGGCGACGCTCATCGAGCCGCGGTGCAGCACGGTGATCAGATAGGTGAAGACGGCAGCCGCCCACACCGCCCAGGCTCGCCGACCGCCCAGGGGGAAGAGGAGCTTGGTCACCGCACCCCTCGCAGATCCGCCGCGGCGACCTCGATGTGGGACACGACCAGGTCGCGGAAACGCCTGACGCTGTTGCCGCCGAGCGCCTCGATCATCTCGGCGTGGGCGGCGATCGACTTGTCCATCCGGGCCGGCTGGACCTCGATGCCCGGCACGCCCATCCGGACCTGACGGTCGCGCAGGCTGTTGTAGAGCTTGGCGAGGATCTCGTTGCCGGCGGCGCCGACGATCGCCTCGTGGAAGGCGCGGTCGGCCTCCAGGAAGCTCTTGGTGTCACCGGCCTTGCGGTGCGCGCGCATCTCGTCGACCTTCGCGGTCAGCACCTCGATCAGCTGCCGGCGGCGCGGCCAGACCTTGCTGGCGGCGTGCGTCTCGATCAGCTCGCGCGCCTCGAGTACGTCGTTGATCTCCTGCGGCAGCACCGGCAGGACCAGCGCGCCCTTCTTCGGGTACAGCTTGACCAGGCCGGACTCCTCCAGCCGGAGCAGCGCCTCGCGGACCGGCGTCCGGGACACGCCCACCGCCGTCGCCAGCTCGCCCTCGGTCAGCAACTCCCCGCCGGGGTAGACCCGGTCCAGGATCGCGGCTTTCACGTACGCGTAGACCCGCTCCGCGGCCGGGATCTTCTCCACCCCCGGCGCCGCCTCGGCCACCACGCGGGCGATCTCCGCCGTCTCGTGCCCCAGCACCGGCTGATCGCCGGGCACCCCGCCGTCCACAACACTCCTAAACTACGACTGGTATCTCTGTTGTATCTATCTTAGCACCGGCGTTCAATCAGCCGTTTGCGTCCACATTCTGTGGATAAACGTGTGGATAACCTGCGGGATTCCCCGTGACCTCAGCAAAGACCTGCCTGCCGGCGGCAAACCGCTCTAGGCTCACAGCGTTGCCGTTCCGTTTCGCTCTGTGTACCGAGGAGAGAGTGTGTCCCGAAGCTCACGTACCCGCCGGCTGAGCGCCGGCCTGGCGGTGGCGGCCCTGGCCTTCACCACCGCCGGTGCCGCGACCGCCGCCCAGGCGGCCCCGTTCGCACCCTCGAGCGGCACCACCGCCGCGGCCGAGCCTGGCATCCTGATGAACTACGTGGTGAACACCAAGGCCACCCCGGCGCACGTGGGGAGGGTGGAGAAGGCGGTCGAGGCCGCCGGTGGCACCGTCGTCGCGTCGTACGACGAGATCGGGGTGGTGATCGCGCAGTCGACCAACCCGAACTTCCGGACCGACGTCCGGGCCGGCCGTAACGGCCGTGAGGTGCAGTCGGTCGGCGCGACCCGGACCGCGCCGGTGTCCGAGGGCCCGGTCGGCGCGGCCAAGCAGGCCGCCGCCAAGGGACTGAACGCCGGTGAGTCGACCGTCGTCCCGGACCCGGACGAGACCAAGCAGTGGGACATGGTCCAGATCAAGGCGGACCAGGCCCACCAGGTCACCGACGGCTCCAAGCGCGTCCTGGTCGGCGTCACCGACAGCGGCGTCGACGACCAGCACCCGGACCTGAAGCCGAACTTCGACGCGAAGAACTCGGTCAACTGCACCGGCAACGGCGTCGCCGACACCACGCCGGGTGGCTGGCGCCAGACCACCAGCGACCACGGCACCCACGTGGCCGGCACGATCGCCGCGGCCCGCAACGGCGTCGGCATCGTCGGTGTCGCGCCGGGCGTGCGGATCGCGTCGGTGAAGGTCGTGAACGACGACGGCTACATCTACCCCGAGTACGCGATCTGCGGTTTCATCTGGGCCGCGCAGCACGACATGGACGTCACCAACCACAGCTACTTCATCGACCCGTGGATGTTCTGGTGCGACGACGACGGTGACCAGGGCGCGGTCCAGGAGTCGGTCCGCCGGGCGATGGACTACCAGACCAAGAAGGGCGTCCTGTCGGTCGCCGCGGCCGGCAACTCGAACTACGACCTGGCCAACAAGACCACCGACACCTCCAGCCCGAACGACAGCACCGCGGTGACCCGGCAGATCAACAACGACTGCCTGGACATCCCCACCGAGCTGCCCGGCGTGATCACCGTCGCCAGCACCACCCAGGCGCGGGCCAAGAGCAGCTTCTCGAACTTCGGTCTGGGCAAGATCGACGTCGCGGCCCCCGGCAGCGCCATCCTGTCGACGATTCCCGGCGGCTACGGCACGAAGAGCGGCACCTCGATGGCGTCCCCGCACGTCGCCGGCGTCGCCGCGCTGATGAAGTCCACCCACCCGTGGTGGGGTCCGCGCGACCTGGAGAAGGCCCTGCTGCGTCAGGCCGACGACACCGCCTGCCCGACCACGCCGGACGCACGCTGCACCGGCACCACGGCCAACAACGCGTTCTTCGGCGAAGGCATCGCCGACGCGCTGGACGCGGTC
This sequence comes from Kribbella sp. CA-253562, assembly GCF_050942265.1. Taxonomy (GTDB): domain Bacteria; phylum Actinomycetota; class Actinomycetes; order Propionibacteriales; family Kribbellaceae; genus Kribbella. The sequence goes on from NZ_CP192049.1 coordinate 8,394,274, forward strand.
AACCGCATCCGGTAGCACCAGTACGCAACGGAAACGGCCCGGGTGCTCACGCACCCGGGCCGTTCGGCGTACTCGGTCAGAACATCAGCGCGCGGGCCGGGTCCTCGAGGATGCTCGCCACGTCGGCGAGGAAGATCGAGCCCTTCTCGCCGTCGATCAGGCGGTGGTCGAACGACAGCGCCAGTGTCGTGATCCAGCGCGGCACGATCTCGTCGTTGACCACCCACGGCTGCTTGCGGACCGCGCCGAAGGCGAGGATCGCCGCCTCGCCGGGGTTGATGATCGGCGTACCGGCGTCGACGCCGAAGACGCCGACGTTGGTGATCGTGAACGAGCCACCGGCCTGGTCGGCCGGCGAGGTCTTGCCCTCGCGGGCGGTGGCGACCAGGTCGTTCAGGGCCCGGCACAGGTCCGGCAGGGTGAGCGACTCGGCACCCTTGATGTTCGGCACGATCAGCCCGCGCGGGGTGGCCGCGGCGATGCCGAGGTTGACCGAACCCTTGAGCACGATCTCCTGGTTCGCCTCGTCCCAGGCCGCGTTGACGATCGGCGTCCGGCGCGCCGCCAGCGTGACCGCCTTCGCGACGATCAGCAGGGGCGAGACCCGCAGGTCGCGGAACGCCTTGTCCTGCTTGAGCCGCTCGACCAGCTCCATCGTGGCGCTGACGTCGACGGTGATCCACTCGGTGACGTGTGGTGCGGTGAACGCGCTGGCCACCATCGCCTGCGCCATCACCTTCTGCACGCCCTTGACGGGGATCCGGGTGTCGCCCTGACCAGGCTGTACGGCGTACGGCTGAGCAGGCGCGGCGGCTCCGCGAGCGCTTGCCTCCCCCGCACCGGCCAAGTGGTTCTCCACGTCAGCCCGGGTGATGATCCCGCCGGGTCCGGTCGGGGCGACCGATGCCAGGTCGATGCCCAGGTCCTTGGCCAGCTTGCGGACCGGCGGCTTCGCCAGTACGTGCACGTTGCCTGCGGCAACTGCCGCGGCCGAGGGAGTTGGAGCGGGAGCCGGGACCGGGGCGGGAGCGGCGACGACCGGAGCAGGGGCGGGTACGGCTGCGCCCGCCAGAGCGGAACTGCCCGGGGCACCGGTTCCTGCGGATGCGGACACGGCCTGCGGTGCAACCGCGCCTGCGGCGCTTGCGCTCGCCGTCGCGCCGGAGACCGGCGCTCCGCCCTTGCGCGGGCGGCGCTTGGCTTCCGTGGTGCGGGGACCGTAGCCGACCAGGACTGCCGTGCGGCCGGTGCCGCCGTTCTCGGTGTCGGGGACCAGGTCTTCCTTCGGTGTGCCCGAAGTGACCGGTGGGGTCAGGTCGCCGGGAGTGGCGTCGGCGGTCTCGACGGCGATGATCGGCGTACCGACCGGGACCGTCTCGCCCTCCGGGACCAGCAGCTCGGCGACGGTGCCGGCGAACGGGACCGGCAGCTCGACCAGGGACTTGGCGGTCTCGATCTCGACCACCGTGTCGTTCAGTTTCACCGTGTCGCCGGGCTTGACCTTCCAGCTGACGATCTCGGCCTCGACCAGACCCTCGCCCACGTCGGGGAGGCGGAACTGCTGGATGCCCATCAGTACCCCATCACCCGGTCGACGCCGTCGAGCACCCGGTCCAGGTCGGGCAGGTACTCCTCTTCCATCCGCGACGGCGGGTAGGGAGTGTCGTACCCGGCGACCCGGAGCACCGGCGCCTCCAGGTGGTAGAAGCACTCCTCGGTCACCCGCGCCGCGACCTCGGCCCCCGGGCCGAGCGAGAACGGCGCCTCGTGCACGACGACCGCGCGGCGGGTCTTCTTCACCGAGTCGAAGATCGTGCGCAGGTCCAGCGGCGAGATCGTCCGCAGGTCGACGACCTCGAGGTTGCGGCCGTCCTCGACCGCGGCCTCGGCGGCCTGCAGGCAGGTCTTCACCATCGGGCCGTAACAGAACAGCGTCGCGTCGGTGCCCTCGCGGACCACCTTCGCCTTGTGCAGCGGCAGCGCCGGCGGCACGCTCTCGTCCAGCTCGGCCTTCTCGTGGTAGCGCCGCTTGGGCTCCAGGAAGACGACCGGGTCGTCGGAGGTGATCGCCTGCTGGATCATCCAGTACGCGTCCACCGGGTCACCGCAGGCGACCACCTTGAGACCGGCGACGTGCGCGAACAGCGTCTCCGGGGACTCCGAGTGGTGCTCGACCGCGCCGATGCCCCCGCCGAACGGGATCCGGATCACGATCGGCATCCGCAGCTTGCCCATCGAGCGGTAGTGCATCTTGGCGACCTGGTTGATGATCTGGTCGTACGCCGGGAAGACGAACCCGTCGAACTGGATCTCGCAGACCGGCCGGTAGCCGCGCAGGGCCAGGCCGACCGCGGTGCCGATGATGCCGGACTCGGCCAGCGGGGTGTCGATCACCCGGTCCTCGCCGAAGTCCTTCTGCAGGCCCTCGGTGACCCGGAAGACGCCGCCGAGCTTGCCGATGTCCTCGCCCATCACGACGACCTTGGGGTCGTTCTCCATCGCGGCCCGCAGGCCGGCGTTGATGCCCTTGCCGAGACTGATCTTCGTCATCTGGCTCACTCGCCCTCTGCGTTGAAGGAAGCGGCGTACGCGGCGTACTGGTCGCGCTGCTCGGCGAGCTCGTCGGGCATGTCGACGTAGGCGTACTTGAAGAAGTCGGTCAGCTCCGGATCGGGCATCGCCAGGCAGCCCTGGCGCAGCTCGGCGGCGACCTTGTCGGCCTCGGCCTCCACCTCGTCGAAGAAGTCGTGGTCGACCCCGGCCTGACGGGCCAGGTACGCCTTGACCCGCTCGATCGGGTCCTTGAGCTTCCAGTACTCCAGGTCCTCCGACAGCCGGTACTTGGTCGGGTCGTCGGAGGTGGTGTGCGCGCCCATCCGGTAGGTGTAGGCCTCGACCAGGGTCGGGCCGCTGCCTTCCCGGGCCCGCTTCAGCGCCTGCTGGGTGACGGCGTACGTCGCGAGCACGTCGTTGCCGTCGACCCGGACGCCGGGGAAGCCGAAGCCGGCCGCGCGCTGGTACAGCGGGATCCGGGTCTGGCGGTCGATCGGCTCGGAGATCGCCCACTGGTTGTTCTGGCAGAAGAAGACCACCGGTGCGTTGAACACCGAGGCGTAGATGAAGGCCTCGTTCACGTCGCCCTGGCTGCTGGCACCGTCGCCGAAGTACGCGATCGTCGCCTCACCGGTCTCCGGGTCGCCGACCGCGTGGTCGCGCTGCTGGCCCATCGCGTAGCCCGTCGCGTGCAGCGTCTGGGCGCCGATCACGATCGTGTAGAGGTGGAAGTTGTTGTCGCGCGGGTCCCAGGCGCCCTGGTCGACACCGCGGAACAGGCCGAGCAGGTTCAGCGGGTTGACGCCCTGGCAGAACGCGACGCCGTGCTCGCGGTAGGTCGGGAAGACCATGTCCTTGGAGTTCAGCGCGCGGCCGGAGCCGATCTGGGCCGCCTCCTGGCCGAGCAAAGAGGCCCACAGACCCAGCTCGCCCTGGCGCTGCAGCGCGGTCGCCTCGGTGTCGATCCGGCGGACCAGGGTCATGTCCCGGTAGAAACCCTTGATCGCCTCGTCGTCGAGGTCGAAGGAGTAGTCCGGATGCTCGACGCGCTCACCTTCGGGCGTCAGCAGCTGGACGAACTCGACCTCCTCGGAGGCCTGTGGTGGACTCACCGGCGCCTCGACGGGCGCGAACACTTCCGGGGTAACACCCGGCACCGACTCACTCACATGCACTCCTCGGGGTTCGAGCGCGGGATCGCCGCGACCGCAACTTGCACGCTGCCGGCCTGACCGGCCGGGTGAGGCCTCGCAGACAGGACCGCGTGGATCCAGGTTGATGCACCGTCCGGCAGTGAACCTCCTCACTGGTATCACTGCCCATCTTGCCGGACACCGTACCGAGCAGATCGTTGATCCGCTAACTGTCTGGACGCCAACTCGTACGCCGGTACCGAAACGCGTGCCGCGTTGAGACACCAGTCCGACAGGTGGTCATCTCGGGGCCCGTCGGCACGCTCGGAGCGGGCTTTGTGACGCCAGTCGCCCGCTCCGAGTGTTTTGTGTCACAACTGCGTACCGATCAGGGCAGTTGCTCGAGCCGGACCAGTTTGAAATTGGTCCCCTCCCGGTCGGCCTCGCCCGGCGTGTTCTCACCGTCGTGCACGACGAGCAGTCCGTGCGGGAACCGGGCGCCGAGCGACCGGGTCGTCACGGCCGCGCCGTCACTGTGGTGTACGCCGTCGGTCGCCGGCCCGTCGACGACCTGGAAGCCGGCCCGGTAGGTGAGGCCGCGCGCGTCCAGCCGGTAGACCGCGAAGGTGGAGTCGCCCTGACTCGAGGCGTAGAGGGTCTTCGTACCGTTCTGGTAGGCGATCGTCAGACCTTCGGCGTCGGCGCTCAGGTGGGTCCCGGCGTCCGGCGCCTGCGGGCCGGTCGGGGCGCACTCCTCGGTCTCCTCGTCGTACGCGGCGGGCTGACCGAACTCGCGGACCTTCTCGAGCAGCTCGGGCCGGCCGTTCAGCGGGACGCGCCAGATGCCGACGTCCTCCTGGGCGGCGTACAGGGTTCGGGTGGTCTTGTCGAAGACCATGCCCTCGAACTGCGGGCGGTCGCCCGGCTCCTCGCAGGGCGCCCAGGTGCTGCCGTCGCGGAGCTCGAAGCTGGTCGGGAAGTCCCAGTGGGTGACCGGCTTGTAGGTCACGTTCGCCCCGTCCGCGACCAGGCGGTACAGCCCGATCCGGGCCTCGCTGCGGCGGGTGACGGCGACCAGTGGACCGCGCGCGTCCGCGAGCACCGCGACGCCGTACGCCGTGTGCTGGTCCTGCACCTCCGCGGTGTCCTTGCTGAAGACGAGCGGCGCCTTCGGGCTGGTGACGTCGGTGAGCACCTTGTTCTTCGCGTCGGCGCCGCGGCGGTCGACGCTGTAGATCCGGAGCTGGTCCCGCCCGCGGTCGGTCACCACAGCCAGATCACGCAGGCGTCCACCGAGTACTACGCCCTGCACCAGGTCCACGTTGTTGAACCGCCCGGGCTCCTGGCCTTCTTCCGGAGCCGACGGCGTGGCGATGTGCTGCAGCTGCTTGCCGGTGAGGTCGACCGCGGTCAGGCCGCCGTTCTTGAGCGTCCCGAGCACGACGGACTTGTCCGGCTTGGCCGGGCTGACCCAGATCGCGGGGTCGTCGGCATCGGCGTCACCGCCGGCCTCGTCGTCCCAGTTGGGCGCGGTCTCGGCGACGGCGGTCACCTCGGTCAGTCCTCTGTTCTGTACGGCGGCCGCGGGCACGGTCACTGCCGCGGCAGCCACCACTCCGGCCATCAGGACCCTGGTGTAGCGCATCTGGTTTCTCCTCACGCTCGGCCGGGCCTGCGGGCACGGCACCGGCGGTCACGATCGCGGCAGCCGGTGACGGCCGGTTGTCCGTGGTGTGAACCCGGCAGGAAACCGTCGGAGGGTGGCAGTAATCCACTTGCCGCCGGGGACCAGCGACGATTAGCGTCAGGAACGTCTTGCAGTTTTACCCATGACGCCCCGAGGAGTTCCATGGCCGCCTCCGCACCCGTCGTCCCGGCGCTGCCCGGCGCCCGGTCCGCGTCGCCCGCGATGATCTGGTCAGCACTGGCCGTGGTCTACGTGGTCTGGGGCTCGACGTACCTGGCGATCCGGATCGTGGTCGAGGCGCAGATCCCGCCGATGCTCGGGATGGCCGCCCGCTTCCTCGCCGCCGCACTGCTCCTGGGGACCTTCCTCGCACTGCGCTCCGGCGTACGCCGGCTCAAGGTGACGCGGCGGGAGTTGCTCGGCGCGGGAGTCGTGGGGCTGCTCTTGCTGGCCTTCGGCAACGGCGCGGTCGCGATCGCCGAGCAGACGGTTCCGTCCGGCCTGGCCGCGCTGCTGGTGGCCGCCGTACCGCTGTGGCTGATGCTGCTCCGCGTCGGCGGCGGTGAACGTCCGCGCGTTCTGACCTGGATCGGCGTCCTGATCGGCTTCGCCGGCGCGGCCCTGCTCTCGATCTCCGGCGGTGACACCACCGCGAAGCCGCTCTCGGTCGCGATCCTGGTGCTCGGCACGATCAGCTGGGCGGTCGGCTCCCGCTTCTCCCCGCGCCTCGGGCTGCCGAAGGACCCGCTGGTCGCGACGACGTACGAGATGGCGATCGGCGGTACGGCGATGATCGCGATCGGCGCGCTGCGCGGCGAGCCCGGACGACTGCGGCTCGACGCGGTCGACACGGAGGGGTGGCTCGCCCTCGGTTACCTGGTCGTCTTCGGCTCGCTGCTCGCGTACACGGCGTACTCCTACTTACTGGCGAACGCGCCGATCTCGCTGATCGGCACCTACGCGTACGTGAACCCGGCCGTCGCGGTGCTGCTCGGCTGGCTGATCCTCGGCGAGCACGTGACGACCACGATCCTGCTCGGCGGGGCGGTCGTCGTACTCGGGGTGGCGCTGGTGGTGACCGCCGAGCGGCGGCCCACGGTGGCGGCCACGTCCGGAACCGCGCCCGCGAAGGGCGTCTCCGCGGAGTAGACCGCTCGTGCGCGGGGACTCGCGCGCGGGGGAAATAGGAAAGACCCGGGCTCCCATGGGGTGCCCGGGTCTCCCACCGCTGCCGATGCGCGCGGCAGCGGGTCCAGAGTTGCCGGTCGCGCTGTGCCCCGAAAAAACACGGCGCGATACTCCGGCAATAGTGCGACGACATACCGATTCATCATGGTATTGCCGATTCGACGGCCACCGAGCCCACCGAAAATCGTCCATGAATCATCGGGCGATCCGTCTCCCGCGATGACACAACGAGGAAATCCGGCATCGGTTACGGGATGACCCGGAACTCGCGGGAACGAGTTTCCGACGGCGGCCCGGGAAAGCCGCTGCGCGCTCAGTTACCGGCAAGTTGCCTGCTCAGAGGCTGATTGCTGCGGCGTCAGCGATCTACTGGTCTGCCGCCTGCCGCGATCCGGCTGACATACATCCGAAACAAAACTCGGCAAAAAAGTTTGTAACCGGGGTGACCAGGCGTCGTTACCCACTAAGACGAATCCGTCAAACCCGAAAGGAAACCTCGCATAATGCAGGTAACACGCAAGATCGCCGCTGCTGCGGCCGTGGCGACCGTCGCCACGCTGGGCCTGGCCACCGTCGTCAGCGCGAACATGATCGACGACACCAAGGCCAACAGCGGCCTTGCTGACACCGTCTCCGCGGCCTCCAAGGGCTACGGCGCCAAGGGTGGCCACAAGTGGTACGCCGTTGACCGCGACGGCGGCCTGATCGCGATCGACAACAACAACGTCGGCCCGTTCCAGGCGTGCGACAACTTCATCCCGGTCAACGCCGTGGGCGTTCAGGTCCCGGTCAAGGACATCGTCGGCATCGTCGGCCTGGGCAACGACGGCAACAGCGCCACCGCCGTCAAGACCTGCGAGCAGGAGGTCGGCCAGAACCACAAGTGGTACCGCGCCGGCGACGACGGCCTGATCTCGGTCTCCGACAACAACGTCGGCCCGTTCCAGGTCTGCCACAACGATGTTCCGGTCAACGCCGTCGGCGTCCAGGTCCCGGTTTCGGACCTCGCTGGTGTGCTGGGTCTCGGCAACGACGCGAACGCCGTCGAGCAGCTGAAGACCTGCGAGCAGGAGGCCGGCCAGAACCACTGATCCTCCCTGGTCAGTGATGCAGGACCCGAACCCGTCGCCTCGGTGGGGCGACTGACTCGGTAGCACCATCCGAACGGCACTGGGAAGCAAGCCTCACTTCTTCCCAGTGCCGTTCTTCTGTGTCCAGGAGTTCTCGGTCAGAGGTCGCGCAGGTCGACGACCGAGCCGCTGGGCAGCGGGCGGTCGAGCAGGGACCAGATCCCCCGCGCAGCTTGCTCCGGCGTGCTCAGGCCGCCGGTCCGGCTCAGGTCCCGGAAGCGCTCCACCGACGGGAACGCCTGCTCGTCGACCTTCCGGATCTCTGCTTGCATCGCGGTGTCCACCATACCAGGAGCAACCGCGACCACCCGGCAGCCGTTCGGCTCCAGGCCGACCGTGCGGACCCAGTGGTCCACGGCCGCCTTGCCCGCGTTGTACGCCGACCAGCCGGCGTACGGCTTCTTCGCGGCCCCCGAGGTCAGCATCACCAGGTGCTTCTCGCACGCCAGCCCGGCCGTCGCCGCGAGAAACGCCCGCCCGAGAACCTGCGGCGCCGCGGAGTTCAGCAGCACCGCCCGCTCGTACGCCGCCGCGTCGACCTCACCGGCCGGCCCGATCGGCACCACGGTCCCCGCGTTGTGCACGAACACGACCCGCTCACCGTCGAACCCGGCCAGCTCGTCCACGAAGTGCCGCTCGACCCGCTGCCACTGCGAAGGGTCGGCGAGGTCCACGGCGAAGTGCTCACCGGCCGGCCCACCACCACGCCGGGACAGGTCGATCACCCGGGCGTCGTTCCACGGCACGGCGGCGGCGAGCGCGGCACCGATGCCTGTCGAGGCTCCTGAAATCCACACCTGCGTCTGTCCGACCACGCCGACACCTAACCACGATGTCGGCCGAGCATCACCGGCGCCAGGCGCAGGCCACCTTCAGGAACAGGTCGTTGGCTTCGCGTTCGCCGATGGTGACCCGGGCGCCTTCGCCGGGGAACGGGCGGACCGAGACGCCTTCGGCCTGGACGGCCTCGGCGAAGGCGACGGTCTGTTCACCGAGCGGCATCCAGACGAAGTTGGCGTGGGTCTCGGGCACGGTCCAACCGGACGCGCGCAGTTCTCCGACAACGCGGGTCCGCTCGGCGACGAGGGCCTCGACCCGTTCCAGGAGCTCCTGCTCGGCGCGCAGCGAGGCGATCGCGGCCGCCTGGGCGACCTGGCTGACGCCGAAGGGCAGCGCGCACTTGCGGATCGCGGCGATCGCCGGCGGGTGACCGATCGCGTAACCGACCCGGAAGCCGGCCAGGCCGTACGCCTTGGAGAAGGTCCGCAGCACGACGACGTTCGGGCGCTCGCGGTAGAGCTCGGCGCCGTCGACGGTCTCCGGCTCGCGGACGAACTCGCGGTACGCCTCGTCGAGCACCACCAGCACGTTCGGCGGTACGACGTCCAGGAACGCGAGCAGCTCGTCGCGGCGTACGACCGGGCCGGTCGGGTTGTTCGGCGTACAGACGAGCACGGCCTTGGTCCGCTCGGTGATCGCGGCTTCCATGGCCTTGAAGTCGTGCCGCGCGTCCTCGGTCAGCGGCACCTGGACCGACGTCGCGCCGGTCAGCTGCACCGCGATCGGGTACGCCTCGAACGACCGCCAGGCGTAGACCACCTCGTCGCCGTGCGTGCAGGCCGCCTGCAGCAGGTGGTAGAGCACCGCGACCGAACCCGTCCCGACGGCCAGATCGCTGATCGGTACGCCGAACCGCTCGGACAGCGCCTCGAGCAGGTCGACCGCGCCGTGGTCGGGGTACCGGTTCATGTCCGCGGCAGCGGCCGTCGCCGCGGCCAGCACGCCCGGCAGCGGCGGGTACGGGTTCTCGTTGCTGGACAGCTTGTACGTCGGGCGGCCGTCGGTGCGCTCCGGCGGACGGCCCGGCTTGTAAGCCGCGACGTCGTCCAGGCAGGAGCGGAAGCGGACCTCATCCTGTGCGGTCACGGGGCCTCCCGGCCTGGACTGAGGAGTGGAGGGAGCGAAGCGACTGGAGCGACGAGGGAAGGCCGGGAGCCAGGGCCCCGTGACCCGCCGAGCCGGAGGCGAGGCATCAGTACCGTCATGTCGGCAGGCTAAGGGTTCCACCACCGGGGTTGAAGAGCTTGCGCGGCGACTGTACAAACTGTCCAGCAACCAAGCCTCAGTCCGGCAGAATGACCTCTCCGCCCGGCACGGTGATCCCGGAAAGGTCGAAATCGAGCGGGTTGGTCAGGCATCGCGCCGAGCCGCCGCCCTTGTGGAACTCCGACAGGTCCAGGACGACGACGCGCAGGCCGAGACCGGTGAGGAGGTCCCGCAGCCGCGGCGAGCAGTCCGGCATCAGGATCGTCTCGCCGACCACGACGGAGTTGCCGCTGAACGCGAACGCCTCCTCGTCGGTGAGCACGATCGGGTCCGGCACGATGTGCTCGAGCGCGGCCCGGCTCGCCGCGTCGAAGGCCGGCGGATAGACCATCGCGTGGGTGCTGTCGACCGGGCAGAACGGCAGGTCCAGGTGGTACATGCCCTCGTGCGCGATCCGCAGCCCGCGCACTCGGATGTCCCACTCGGTCGCCAGGTGCTTGAGCGCCAGCGCCTCGGACCGGTGCCCGTAGCCGACCACCAGGCTGTCGCCGAACACGAACGCGTCCCCGGACTCGAAGTGCGGCCCGACCCCGTCGGAACCGGTCCGCGCCAGCTTGAAGCCGTGCCCGGTGAACCACTCCGCCGCCGAGAGCGACTCCTTGCGGCGCGGCTCGAACCGCATGTGCGACAGCATCGCCCGGCCGTCGGCGGTGGCCAGACCGAGGTTCATCGCGTAGATCATGTCGGGCGAGTCCGGCCGCTGCTCGAGCACCTCGACGGCGCCGCCGGCGTCGACGATCGCCTGCCGCAGCGACTCCCACTGCTTGCTCGCCAGCTCGGGGTCGGGCTGGTCCTGGGTCGACATGTACGGGTTGATCACGTAGTCGATCCGGTAGTGGTCCGGGCGGACCATCAGGTTGCGGCGACCCCACCCCAGCGGCTGACCCATGCAAGCACCTCTTCGCGCTCTGATCCGTGCATCGACGGATCCTCTGATTGTCCGACAATCAGTCAGTGTGCAGATCCGCGCGGGCGCCGTCAACACGGCGCCCGTGGACAGGGCGTACGTCGGCTAACGCCTCAGCGGGACCGCTCCAGATCAGGCCGCCGGAACGGGAAGAACTCCCGAACGTCCTGCGCGCAGCGGCACGCGACCGCTACCTTGGCCGCCCACTCCAGCGCCGCCTCGAAGGTGGGCACGTCGACGACCATCAGGCCGCCGATGAGCTCCTTGGTCTCCGGGTACGGTCCGTCGGTGACGACGCCACCGTCGGTCGCCACCACGGCGTGCCGCTGGGAGTAGTCCAGTCCACCGGTGAAGACGAAAACCCCGGCGTCCTTGGCCTCCTGGACCACCGCGTGGGCGTCGTCAGCCACCTGGGGCAGCTCCTCATCGGTGACGTCCATCGCGCCGTCTTCGAACGAGATCAGGTACTGAGTCATCTCTTCACTCCTTGTCCCGGCGCCCCGCGTCCGGCCGCCTCTGGGACTGCTACGAACGCCGCGCACCGGATCCGACAACCGGTGCCGGGAATTCTCGCGGAGAGGCTTCGCCTCGCCTCGAGCGACTACCTGTAGACGACTTCCAGCTTCTCCACGTCGAGGCGCAGACCCCGGATCCACTCCAGGAACTTGGCCTTGCCCTCGGAGTCGGAGATCGTCACGTAGAAGGCGAGCTGCTCGGGGTCGTCGGGGTGTTTTTTCGAGTTGCCGTAGGAGACGTCGAAGCCCGGACCGACGTACGGCAACTCCTTCAGCAGCGGATACTTGGCCTGCAGCCGCTCGGTCAGCTCCTGGTAGCGGCGGCCCGCCTCGGCTTCGGCCTCGAGCGCCTGGTCGGGGTGCTCTTTCTCCCAGGCCCGGCCCTCGGCGCTGTTCGCGAACAGGTACATCCGCACCGAGGTGTCGCCGCGGACCTCGAGCGTCTGGGTGTGCGACTTGAAGCCGCTCCGCTCGCCGACCAGGGTGTGCTTGCCTTCCTTGATCTTCACGTCGCCGTTCGCGGGGATCGGCGTGCCGTCCAGCGTGAGGGTGAGATCGTTCGGCACCGAGCGGACCTCGACGGTGTGCTCCGGCGCGCCACGAAACAGCAGGAATCCGCCGACCAGCACGAGCACGATCAGCACGACCGCGCCACCCACCACGAGGCTCCGGGGGTTGTCTTCCATCGGCGGTTCGACTCCTTACTTCTTGATCCGGGCGACGGTGTACGGGCCGTTGTCGTCCTGGAGAGCAGTCCCCGACGGCTGCGGAACCCGGCCCAAGCCGGACCCGGTCTCGAGCGAGGCGGACACAGAGGTCCAGGTATTGCCCTGCGGATCCTTGAACGGACCGGTGTAGATCAGCGTGTGGCCGTCGTTGACGAGGATATCGCCGGGTTTCAGCTGGCTGATGTCGGTGAAGTTGTCGAACGTCTCGTACTTCGGCGACCCCTTCACGTAGATCTCCTGGTCGCCGGTCCCTCGCCGGTGGTAGTCCTTGTCCACCCCGCTCATCACCATCACGGTCGCCACGAAGACGCCGCAGTCGGTGTACGGGTAGAAGCTGGTCGCACCGTTGTACTTCGGCATCGCCTCCTGGTACGACGGCCTGGCGTCCTCCTTGTTCGGACCACGGGACTCGTCGCGGTCGGGCCAGGACAGCGACATCGCGGTCTGCACGATGTCGCCGTTGCCGGCGCCGCATCCGCCGGCGGCCCCGTCGGTCCCGCCGCCGGCACCAGGCGCGCCGCTGAAGTGGTCGAACACCTGCTGGGCGGCGGTTTTGCGCTGCGCGTACCGCGGGTGGCTCAGGTCCTCGGAGCCGGCGAAACGCTCGAAGTACCGGCCGAAGGCCACCGCCGCGTCGGCGACCGTCCTGGTCGCCTTGAGCTGCCGGCCGGCTTCGCCCTCGGCCAGCGGCGGGGCTCCGTCGAGCTGCTTCTTCAGGAACTCCAGCTGCCACTCCAGCGACTCGACCTTGGCCTCGTCGCCGTTGGTGGCGGTCAGCGACGGCCGGATCATCTTGCCGGCCGGGGTCCATTGCACGATGCCCCAGCCGAGCGGGTTGTCGACCGCGGCCGTGGCGTGGGTGACCTGGCCGGACGGCGTGTTCTGCAGCCGGGCCGGCTCGACGCCGGACTCGTGGATCATGTTGCCGACGATGCCAGCGGCCTGCTCCTTGCTGTACCCGTTCGCGGTGAAGAAGTTGAAGGCCTTCTGCTGGTTGTTGGAGCCGACCAGCGGGCCGCCGCAGCCGCAGCTTCCGGACGACTCGGTGCTGTCGTCGCCGAGCTCGTCGGTCGGGTCCTTCGGCTCGAGATCGCCGCGGCCGTTCTCGCCGCCGCGGATCCGCAGCTCGAAGTGCAGGTGCTCGCCGTCCTCGCCCGGCTCGTCCTCGTCGCCCTCGCCGGACTTGCCGATCTCCTGGCCACGGGTGACGGTGTCGCCGACCCGCACGCTCTTGGACTCGAAGAACTGGTACCAGGTCTGGACCGCATCGTCGGAGTGCTTGATCTTGATCCAGTCGCCGGCAGTGTCGATCACAGTGCCGTCCTCGGCGGCCATCACCTTGCTGCCCTTGTCGACGTCGAAGTCGAGACCGGTGTGCTTGGGGTCGCCGTCGTCCCAGCCCTGGGACACCTCGTGCTGCTCGGTCGGCCAGCCGAACGCCTTGCCGCTGGTGGTCGCCGGAGCACATTCGGCCGCCTGGCCGAGCGATCCCATCGACGTCAGCAGCATCGCCAGGACGATCAGCAACGGCAGGACAAGGACGAGCCCGACAGCACTCAGCGCCGGTAACGCCTTCCCCTCCATCGCGTCCTCCTGGGTCGATCAGCGGCTCTCCGGGCGGAGAGTGGGCGGCCGTGGTCGGCTGGTAACAGACTGCCCGAAAAGTGGTTCACCAGGTCGGGAGTTGTCCACAGGTCGGGTCCGCCGCCGCGCCGTACGCGACAACGGCCGCGGACTGGACGAGAATCCTCCCCATGTACGAACGGCTGCGGGTGGATCGCTCGACCACGGTGGACCGGGTCGTGGACGCGCTGCGCGCCGCCCTGTTCGCCGGCGACCTCGAACCCGGTACGCCGCTGCGCGAGCAGCCGCTGGCCGAGGCGCTCGGCGTCGCCCGCAGTACGGTCCGCGAGGCGATGACGATGCTGGTCACCGAGGGCCTGGCGGTGCGCGAGCCGAACAAGGGCGTCAGCGTCGCGATCCTGCACCCGGCCGCCGTCGCCGACATCTGCCGCGCCCGGTTCGTGCTGGAGTCGGCCGGGATCAAGGCCTGGTACGACGCCGACGAGTCGGCCCGCGAGCAGGTCCGGTCCGCGATGCGGGAGTTCGCCGCGACCGCCAAGGACGGCGCCGACCCCGAGGCGATGACCGAGACCCACCTGGCCATCCACCGCAGTCTGGTCGCGCTCACCGGCAGCGAGCGCCTGATCGCCACCGCCGACTCGATCACCGGCGAGGCCCGGCTCGCGCTGGCCCGCGTCGACGCCCTGCGTCAGGACGCCAAACAGCAGGTCGCTTCACACCGCAAACTCATCCGCCTGCTGGAGAAGGGCGAGCTCGACGAGTGCGTCGAGGAGCTGCGCCGCCATCTGGCCGGCGCCGAGGAGTCCCTGCTCGAAGCCATCGCCATGCCGCACTCCTGATCCCCGGCGCGTCGCCCCTGGGATTCCCCCGGTTCCGGAGCGGGAGGAGGGTGCCGCGCACCCAGGGGTGGCAGGATCAACGGTATGAAGAACCTGATCATCAAGTTGCTGGCCAACGCGGTCGCGCTGGCGGTGGCGAGCTGGGTCGTCGGGGGGATCACCTTGCAGGGGGCGACCACCGGTCGCCGCGTGCTCACGCTGCTGATCGTCGCGGCGATCTTCGGCCTCGTGAACGCGGTGGTGAAGCCGGTCGCCAAGCTGCTCTCGCTGCCGTTCATCATCCTGACGCTGGGACTGCTGATCTTCGTGATCAACGCCCTGATGCTGCTGCTGACCTCCTGGATCACCGGCAAGCTGGACGTGCAGTTCCACGTCGACGGGTTCGTCGCCGCGCTGCTCGGCTCCCTGGTGATCACGCTGGTCGGCGTCCTGCTGAACGTCGTACTGCCGGACAAGGCGGAGATCCGCTGAGATGACGGCGGTGAGGCGCGTCGAGGTCGTCTGCACGGGCAACATCTGCCGGTCGCCGATCGGTGAGGTGGTGCTGCGCGCCAAGCTTGCCGAGGCCGGTGTGGACGACGTGGTGGTGACCAGCTCCGGCACCGGCGGCTGGCACGCGGGCGACCCGATGGACTCCCGCGCCGCGGCCGCTCTCCGGCGTCGCGGGTACGACGGGAGCGCGCACCGGGCGCAGGAGTTCCGCAGCAGCTGGTTCGCCGAGCGCGATCTGGTGCTGGCGATGGACTCCGGTCACCTGTCCGCGCTCACCAGGCGCCTCGGCACGCAGGCCGTGCCGATCGAGCTGTTCGCCGAGATCGACGTACCGGATCCGTACTACGGCGAGGACGAGGGTTTCGACGACGTACTGGACCAGATCGAGAAAGCCGCCGACCTGTGGGTCGAGCGGCTCTCCCGATGACCGGCTAGGACTGCCCGATCTCCGCCTTCAGCGCGACGAACCACTCGGTCTTCGCGTCGAACTCCTTGCCGCCGGCGATCCGCGGGAACTCGATCGCGCGCAGCTCGTCGCCACGCTCCTCGTCGTGGCCGACCACGCCGGACTCGCCCCGCAGCGCCGCGTCGACGGCGTAGTCGGTGCACTGCTTGATCAGCGCCAGGTCGCGGTCGTTGGCCGCGGCCGAGCGACTGAAGTACCCGCTCTTCTGCACCATCGTCTTCTCGGCGCCGATCCGCTCGGCGAACTGCTTGGCGAACCAGGCACCCGGGTTGATCGTGTCCAGCTTGACGTGCCCGAACGGGTCGCGGCCGACCTCCTCGCCGCGGGCTTCCATCTCGGCCACGATCGCCGGGACGCCGGCACCCTCGGACAGGAAGATGTTCACGCAGTCCTCGCGGTCCATCACCGCCTTGAGCCGCTCGGCCTCGGCGTCCAGGTCGATCGGTGCCTCGGGCACGTACACGGCGTCGATGTCCCAGCGGCCGGCGCTCAGGCCGATGCCCGGGTTCCACTCCTGCTGCTTGAACCAGTCGCGGTAGGCCAGCGCGGTGGCCGCGGTCAGCCAGCCGCAGTTGCGGCCCATCACCTCGTGCACGATCAGCATCCGGGGGTTGGAGCTGTGCTCGGCGACAATGTTGCGGGCGAAGATCGCGCCCTGCTCGGCCGCCGTCCAGGCGCCGAGGCTCTGCTTGATCGGCACCACGTCGTTGTCGATCGTCTTCGGCAGGCCGACCACGGTCAGGTCGTAGTCGTGCTCGTGCAGGTACGCCGCGAGGTCGGCGGCGGTGGTGTTGGTGTCGTCACCGCCGATCGTGTGCAGCACGTCGACGCCGTCGGCAACGAGCCGCTCGGCGGCGACCTGCAGGGCGTTCTGCCCGTCGGCGATCAGGCCGCGCTTGACCAGGTCGGCGGTGTTGGTCAGCTTGACCCGGCTGTTGCCGATCGGGCTGCCGCCGAACTTGTGCAGCAGCCCGGCCTTGGCCCGCACCTCGGGCGTCACGTCGACGTACCGGCCGCTGAGCAGACCGTGGTAGCCGTTCAGGTATCCGATGATCTCGACGTCCGGCGCCACCTCGGTGTAGCGCTGGATCAGTCCGCCGACGGCGGACGACAGGCAGGGCGCGAGCCCACCCGCGGTGAGAAGGGCAACTCTGCGGACAGGCTTGTCGGCAGCCATGGGTCAGGGTCCTTCCGAAGGTCGCTGAAGTCGCTCCCAGCGTAGTGAGGCAGACCACTTCCGATGCTGGTCGGGGCCCACCAGCCGGACACCGGCGACCGAAGTACACCTCCGGCCGACTTCGGTCTTCGGACGCGCCACGGGCCTACCGCCCGGCCCGGCGCGGCCGCGAGACTGCGGAGATGACCTTGCAGATCCGTGGCATCTCGTACGTTCCGGCCGCCGAGCCGGACGTCGTACGGCGTGATCTGCGAGCGATCGCCCAGGACCTGCACTGCACGACCGTGATGCTGATCGAGTCCGATCCCGAGCAACTGCGCGCGGCGGCGGAGTACGCGCTCGAGCTCGGTCTCGACGTCTACGTCCGCCCGTACGTCGAGGACCGGCCGCACGCGGAGGTCCTGGCCTGGGTCGAGCGTACGGCGGTAATGGCCGAGCGGTTGCGGCAACGGTTCCCGGGGTCAATCTGTACCGGTTCGGCACCGACGCCGCGGCGTACGAGCGGCGGCTGCGTGCGTTGACCGCCGCGTCGAGCAAGCCCGTGGTGATCACCGAGTTCGGCTGCGGTTCGTTCGTCGGGGCGGACCGGCGCGGACCGGGGTCGTTCCTGATCGTGAACTGGTTCGCGTCGCCGCCGCGGATCAAAGAGGGCTTTCGCCGCGACGAAGCGACTCAGGCGGCATACCTGGGCGAGCTGATCGACCTGTACGACGCGGCCGGCGTGCACGGCTGTTTCGTTTACACCTACGCGATGGCGGACTTCCCGCACTGGAGCGATCCGCTGGTCGACCTGGACATGGCCGGGTTCGGGGTGGTGAAGATCCCGGCGCACGATCCCACCCGGCGCGAGCCGAAGCAGGCGTTCGCGGCAGTGGCGCGCAAGTACGCCGGCTGACGGTCAGCGCAGCGGGACCGGGCGGGGCTCGACCGGGGTGGCGACGACGAACGAACTGTTCGTCGAGCCGTGCACGTTGAGCTTGTCCAGCAGGGCTCCCAGGGCGTCGATGGCCGGCACCTGGACCCGGATCAGGAAGCAGTCCTCGCCGGAGATCCGGTGGCACTCGACCACTTCGGGAGTCTGTTCGGTCAGCTCGATGATGCGCGGGATCTGCCCCGGGCCGGGCTTGAGCCGGACCCAGGCGGCGACCGGCCGGCCGAGCGCGGCCGGGTCGAGGTCGAGGCGGTAGCCGCGGATCACGCCGGACTCCTCCAGCCGGGTGACCCGCTCGCGCACCGTGGGCGCGGAGACCCCGAGCCGGCGCGCGAGCTCGGTGGTCCGCAGCCGGGGGTCGGCGGTCAGCTCGGTCAGAATACGGACATTGAGGTCATCCAACTCGAACGCCTTCGCTTCGGAAACCACTTCTCGCCTCTTCCGTTCGTTCCGGCATGTCGTTTCGGCAGATTCCTTCCTAGCCTAATCACTGTGAAGAATCCGCTCGCCGCCGCAGCAGCCGCCGTGACCGTCCTGCTGTGGGCCTCCTCCTTCGTCGCGATCCGGCACGTCGGCAACGATCTCTCGGCCGGCCCGATGGCGCTGGCTCGCCTCCTGGTCGGCAGCGTGCTGCTCGGCGCGTTCCTGCTCCTGCGCCCGGCCGAACAGCGCTGGCACCGACCGGTACGCCGCGACTGGCCGCCGCTGCTGGCCTGTGGCCTGCTCTGGTTCGGGGCCTACAACGTCGCGCTGAACGCCGCCGAGCGGCGGGTGGACGCCGGAACCGCGGCCATGCTCGTGCACATCGCTCCGCTGCTGATCGCTGTGCTCGCCGGACTGACGCTCGGCGAGGGTTTCCCTCGCCAGTTGGTGCTCGGCAGCGCCGTGGCCTTCGGCGGCGTCCTGCTGATCGGCAGCTCGACGTCAACCGGCCGCGCCGAGATCTGGGGAGTTGTCTTGTGCGTGGCCGGAGCAGTGTCGTACGCCGTCGGCGTGGTCACCCAGAAGCCGCTGCTGGGCCGCCTGCCCGCCGCACAGGTCACCTGGCTCGCCTGCACGATCGGTACGGTCGCCTGTCTGCCCTTCGCTCCCGGACTGGTCCGCGAGCTGGGCACCGCCGGACCGGCCGCCATCTGGTGGGTCGTCTACCTCGGCGCCTTCCCCACCGCGCTGGGCTTCACCACCTGGGCCATCGCCCTGCGGCACACGACCGCCGGGAAGATGGGCGCGACGACGTATCTGGTGCCGATGCTCGCGATCCTGATGGCGTGGCTGTTGCTCGGTGAGACGCCGGCCGGCCTGGCGATCGCCGGCGGGGCCCTGTGCCTGGTCGGGGTAGCGGTCTCGCGCACGCGGAGCCGGGCTCGGGAGCGGGTGCCCGCGGCTAGGGCTTGATGCCGCGCAGGTGGGCGTGCATACCGCCGTACACCTCGGTCGGCGGCAGGAGGCGCTTGGGGACCTTCGTGACGACGCTGTAGTTGGCGTCGACCACGTTGGCCAGGGGGACCTCGCTGATCTGGCTCAGCAGCTGGTACGCGTCCATTTTGTCCAGGCCGTAGAGCTCACCGAGCCAGCCGACCATGTCGACCTGACCGGCGCGCCAGGCGTCCTCCAGCGGGCGGCTCGACCCGACCACCGCCAGGTAGTCGTCGGTCTCCAGGCGCGGCCAGGCCGGGCCGGGCGTCTTGATCAGATCGACCAGCATGACCACGTTCATGGCGCCTTCGACCGCCGTACCGCAGGACTCGCCCTCGCCCTGGCGGTAGTGGCCGTCGCCGACCGAGAACAGGGCGCCCTCGACGTTCACCCGCAGGTAGCAGGTCGTGCCGGCCTTCATCTCCGGGGTGTCCATGTTGCCGCCGAAGTAGTCCGGGACCAGCGACGAACGGACCTCGAACGCCGCCGGGGCCACGCCGACCGTGCCGAGCATCGTGTTGATCGGTAGGGCGAGCTCGAAGTCGCTGCCCTGGGCCTGGAACCCGACGGTCTGCTTGTCGGTGTCGACCTCGTAGATCCAGGTCCGCTCCGGCAGCGGGTCCTGCAACGTCGCGGTCTTGTCGGTGCTGGTCAGGCCGCCGAAGAACGGGATGGTCGCCGACGCTCCCCAGCTGCGCGCCGGGGTCAGCTCGACGAAGTGCAACGCGAGGGTGTCGCCGGGCTCGGCGCCCTCCACGTAGAACGGGCCGGTCTGCGGGTTCACGAACGGCATGTTGAGCGAGGCGCCGGCCAGGTCCTCGGTGCTGCGCAGCCGACCCGAGAACGCGTCCTCGGTCCACAGTCGCAGCAGGCTGCCGGGGGCGATCCTGCGGATCGGGGCGGCACCGCCGAAGGTCCAGGTGAGTTGCTCGGCGTCCGGGGTGAATTCGACGATGTCCACGGGGGAAAGCTACGCCTGGTGATCGGTCTTCGCGACCGATCAGCGGGTTCTCAGCCGATTCTCAAACAGACGGCCTAGGCTCGGCAGGCAGAGCACACAAGGCACGAGCGGGGAGCGAACGATGCGGGTACTGGTGGTGGACGACGACCGGGCGGTCCGGGACTCGCTGCGCCGTTCGCTCGAGTTCAACGACTTCGAGGTGGTGACCGCCTCCGACGGCGCCGAGGCGCTCGCCGTGATCGGCAACGTCGACCCCGACGTGGTCGTGATGGACGTGATGATGCCGCGGCTGGACGGGCTGGAGACCACCAAGGCACTGCGGGCCGCGGGCAACAACGTGCCGATCCTGGTGCTGACCGCGCGGGACGCGGTCGCCGACCGGGTGGACGGCCTGGACGCCGGCGGCGACGACTACCTGACCAAGCCGTTCGCGCTGGAGGAGCTGCTCGCGCGCCTGCGCGCCCTGCTCCGGCGCAGCGCGACGCCGGGCGAGGGCGGACCCCGCGGCGAGGTCCTCCAGTACGCCGACCTGGTGGTGGACGTGGACGCCCACGAGGTGCACCGCGGCGACGTCGCGATCCAGCTGACCCGGACCGAGTTCTCGCTGCTCGAGCTGCTGATCCGCAACCCGCGCCGTGTGCTCGAACGCGCGGTCATCCTGGACGCCGTCTGGGGCTACGACTTCCCGACCACCGCCAACTCCCTCGAGGTCTACGTCGGTTACCTGCGCCGCAAGACCGAGGTGAACGGCCTGCCCCGCCTGATCCACACCGTGCGCGGCATCGGCTATGTGCTGAGGGACACCCCGCCGTGACCTCGCAACCCCCCGACTTCCCGTCGTACGCCGGCGGCCGGATCCCGCCGACGCCGAGCCCGAGGCCGAGTTCGCCTGGCCCGGGTCAGCCCGGCGCGGGCGGTCCTGGGCCGGGCGGTCCTGGGCCGGGCGGTCCCGGGACTGGCGGTCCTGGGCCGGGCGGTCCTGGGCCGGGCGGTCCCGGGACTGGCGGTCCCGGGACTGGTGGTCCTGGGCCGGGCGGTCCCGGGACTGGTGGTCCTGGGCCGGGCGGTCCCGGGACTGGCGGTCCCGGGACTGGTGGTCCCGGGACTGGTGGTCCCGGGACTGGTGGTCCTGGGCCGGGCTCTCAGGGGACTGGTGGGTCAGGCCTGATCGGTGCGGGCCCCGGTGATCCCGGGCCGAACGCGCTGGGGCTCCCGCCGAACGGCAACGGGACCAGCCGGATGGCGGCGACCGCCGCCCGGACGCAGAGCTGGTGGCAGGAGAAGCTGCACCGGCTGAGCCTGCACGCCCGGGTGACGCTGCTCGCGGCCGTGGCCGTCGGTTTCGCCGTCGCGCTGGTCAGCGTTTCGGCGTACGTGACCGTGCGCCAGCAGATGTACCAGAACCTCGACAACAGCCTGATCGACCGGGCCCAGCAGGCCGCCAAGAACGGCGTGCTGACCAACCAGAAGAACCTGGTGAACATCCCCACTGACGCCTTCGGCCTCAGCGACATCCGGCTCGGTGTCTACCTGGCCAACGGCCAGCCCATCGGTGCGACCAACAGCTACCTGCCGCCGATGGGCCCGACCGAGCTGGACATCGCCCAGAACCCTGGCGACGAGGCCAGCGTGCGGACCTTCGGAACCCGCAAGGGCGAGCACTTCCGGGTGGTCGCCGTACCGGCCGAGTTCTGCCCGTTGCAGGCTCGCTGCGATATCGACCCCGACCTGCTGCAGCCCGCCGCCCTGGTGGTCGCGCAGTCGCTCAGCCCGATCGACCGGACCCTGCACAACCTCGGCATCGTGCTCTGGGCGTTCGGCCTGGTCGGCGTGATCGGGGCCGCGCTGGCAGGAAACGCGATCGCGCAGTCCGGGCTGCGGCCGCTGGTCAGACTGACCGGCGCCGCCGAGCACGTCGCCAGGACCGAAGAGCTGCGCCCGATCCCCGTCACGGGCTCCGACGAGATCTCCCGGCTCGCGCTGGCGTTCAACGCGATGCTGCAGGCGCTGGCCAGATCCCAGGACCGCCAGCGACGCCTGGTCGGCGACGCGGGACACGAGCTGCGCACGCCGTTGACGAGCATCCGGACCAACCTCGACCTGCTCGCCCAGGCCGACAAGCGCGGCGGCTTGCGGGCCGAGGACCGGCAGCAGCTGCTGGACGACGTACGGGCTCAGATGGACGAGCTGACCACCCTGATCGGCGACCTGACCGAGCTGGCGCGGGACACCCCGCAGGTTCGCGACGCCGAGCTGATCGAGCTGTCGAACGTCGTCGAGGACGCGGTGCTGAAGGTACGCCGCCGCGCGCCCGGCCTGGAGTGGGACGTGCAACTGGCGCCGTTCCCGGTGTGGGGTGACGAGCGGCTGCTCGGCCGCGCGGTGACCAACCTGCTCGACAACGCCGCGAAGTACAGCACGCCGGACAGCCCACCCGCCGAGGGTGAGCCGCCGGCGCGGGTGATCGTGCGGCTGCGGGACGGCGTGCTGACGGTGACTGACAGCGGCCCCGGCATCGCCGAGGCCGACCTGCCGCACGTGTTCGACCGGTTCTACCGTTCCAGCGAGGCGCGCAGCCGGCCCGGTTCCGGGCTGGGCCTGGCGATCGTCAAGCACGCGGCCGAGCAGCACGGCGGCATGATCTACGCCCGCAACGCTCCCGGCGGCGGCGCGCAGTTCACCCTGTGGCTGCCGCACGCGGCCACCCAGTCGCGCTGATCCCTTCACAGCTTCCTCACAGGACCCTCAGCGGATCCTCAAGGAGTTCTTTGGCTGCTCTGACGGGATCTTCAGGGCTCTCTCAGGTCCGGCCCGCATGGTTGACCCATGACCGAGAACCAGCCGCACCAGCCGCAGAACCAGCCCGGGAACGACACCCCGGCGCAGGGTTCGACGTACGGGAACCAGGCTCCGCAGGGGACGCCGCCGGCGTACGGCTCGGGTCCGCAGGAGCGCACTCAGCAGCTGCCGACGACCGGCTACGGCCAGCACTCGCAGCAGCAGTTCGCGCCGCAGGGGCAGGCGCGGCCCGGGGGCTACCAGGGCGGTCAGTTCGGTACGGCCGGGACGCATCAGGGGGCGTCGCCGGGTACCAACTGGCCGTTCGGCCCGCAGCAGCCGGCTCAGCCGGAGCCTCCGAAGCCCAAGCGGCGCGGACTGGCTCTGGTCGCGGCCACCGCGCTGCTGGTCGGGACCGCCGGCGGTGTGGGTGGTGCGGCTGTGTACTCGGCGACGACCGACACGAGCTCGACTCCGTCGGTGACCGCTCCGCTGAACGGTGGCCAGACGGCTCCGGTGTCCGCGCCGAACGGCTCGGTGCAGGCCGCGGCCGCCAAGGTGCTGCCGAGCGTGGTGAAGATCGCCTTCACCACCTCGCAGGGCGCCGGGACCGGCTCGGGCATCGTGATCAGCAAGGACGGGCTGATCGTCACCAACAACCACGTGGTGTCGGGCGCCGGCAGCGGCGGCCGCCTGAGCGTGATCCTGAACGACGGCCGGACCGTGTCGGCGACCGTCGTCGGCACCGACCCGCTGACCGACCTCGCGGTGATCCGCGCCGACGCCAAGGACCTGACGCCCGCCGTACTGGGCAAGAGCGGGGACCTGGCGGTCGGGCAGAGTGTGGTCGCGATCGGTTCGCCGTTCGGCCTCGACGCCACCGTGACGAGTGGGATCGTCTCGGCGCTCAACCGCCCGGTCACCTCGGGCGGCGAGGAGCAGGACAGTACGACGGTCTTCCCAGCCGTGCAGACGGACGCCGCGATCAACCCGGGCAACTCCGGCGGCGCCCTCATCGACCTCGCCGGCCAGGTGGTCGGAATCAACAGCGCGATCAAAACCGCCGGAGGATCGGGACAATCCGAAGGCGGAAACATCGGCCTGGGCTTCGCAATCCCGATCGACCAGGCCAAGCCGATCATCGACGAGCTGGTGGCCACGGGCAAGGCCACCCATGCGCGGCTCGGAGTGACGGTCGGCGACGCGCAGTCTTCCGACGGGCTCACACAGGGAGCCACCCTCGGCGAGGTGACGTCCGGCGGTGCGGCGGACAAGGCCGGCCTGAAGAGCGGTGACGTGATCACCGCGATCGACGGCAAGGCGATCGCGTCAGGGGACGCGTTGGTCGCCGCGGTCCGTTCGCACCGCCCGGACGACGAAGTCACCATCACCTACAACCGGGGCGGCCAGACCGGCCTGACGGTGAAGGCGAAACTCGGCTCCGACAACGGCAACCCCACGGGGTGACACCCGGTGCCGGGGGGCCCTCCTCCCCCGGCACCCCCCACCGACCGGGACTGCGGCCGCCCACCGAGCGGCCGCAGTCCCGTTTTAATGCCGTGCGCGGGCCTTGCCGGACCACTACCGTCCCGGCATGACGTTTTCTCGCGAGCGGCCGCCGTTTGTTGCCGATGAACGGACTCAGCTGGTCGGATGGCTGAATCAGCAGCGTGCGCTGGTCAGGTTCAAGTGCGAAGGGCTGGCCGAGGCGGACGAGACGCGGGCGGTGCTGCCGACGTCGCCGGTGATGACGGTCGCCGGGCTGGTCATGCACCTGCGGTGGGTCGAGCACTGCTGGTTCGAGGTGCTGTTCCTGAACGGCTCGGCGGCGGGCAATCCACAGTTCGACGAGAGTCTGCCCGAGGACGCGGACATGATGCCGACCGCGCCGCTGAAGCAGCTTCTGGACGAGTTCGAGGCGCAGTGCGAGCGGTCGAACGAGATCATCGCCGCGCACTCGCTGGACGACACCGGGCAGCACCCCGAGTTCAGGTCCGCGCAGGCGACGTTGCGCTGGATGATCCTGCACATGATCGAGGAGACCGCCCGCCACGTGGGACATCTCGACACGATCCGCGAGCTGCTCGACGGTGAGAAGGGGTATTACTAGTCGGTGTGAGCATCGACGTACGACGCGCCGCGGACCGCTTCCGGACCAGCGAGGACTGGCTGGACTCGCGGCACTCGTTCTCGTTCGGGCCGTACTACGACCCGGACAACGTCGGCTTCGGCGCGCTGCTCGTGCACAACGACGAAATAGTTGCCCCTGGCACCGGATTCGACACGCATCCGCACCAGGACCTGGAGATCGTGACCTGGGTGCTGCGCGGTGCGCTGGTGCACCAGGACTCCGAGGGGCACAGCGGTGTCGTCTACCCGGGTCTGGCCCAGCGGATGAGCGCGGGCCGCGGGATCCGGCACTCGGAGAAGAACGACGCGGGCGAACCGGTCCGCTACCTCCAGATGTGGGTCCGGCCGGACGAGCTCGACCTGACGCCGTCGTACCAGCAGGCCGAGGTGGAGCTCGGCACCGGCGAGCTGGTCCCGATCGCGTCCGGACTCACCAAGCACGCGACCTCGACCGCTGTGCGGATCAACCAGCGGGGCGCCGGGATGTCGGCGGCACGACTGCCGGCCGGCGCCGAGGTGCAGTTGCCGGTGGCACCGTTCGTGCACCTGTTCGTTGCCCTCGGCTCGGTCACGCTCGAAGGAGCCGGCGAACTCGGCGAGGCGGACGCCGCCCGGATCGTCGCGTCGGACGGCCGGCGGGTCAGCGCCGGCCCACAAGGTGCCGAGGTTCTCGTCTGGGAGATGAGTTAGGTCTGCTCCGACATCGTCCAGACGTGCTGCAACGGCCGCCCGTTGTCCGCGAAGCCCTCGACGAACTGGCTCATGTGCTGCTGCCAGCGCTGGTCGACCGGGTCGTCGGCGAGCTGGGCCACCGCGGCCTCGAAGTCGTCGCACTCGACCAGGTGGAACAGGTCGCGGCCGCTGCGCCAGATGCTCCAGTCGGTGATACCGGCGTTGTTCATCACCGCGATCAGCTCGGGCCAGACCCGGGCGTGCTCGATCGCGTAGGACTCTTCGGTGCCGGCGATCAGCCGGCTGTGCAGGGCGAGGCGGGTCACAAGGCCGCAGAATACGCCCCGCAGTGACCGAACCGTTACCCGATCCCCCGGCGATCGTCTCGACGTGACCGGCCGCTGCTGGCAGGTTATGTGCCTCCGGTAACCGATTCCCGCAGGAGCGCCGATGGCCGATCGCACCGCCCCCTGGCCTGCCGGTACGCCGAACTGGGTGGACCTGGCCGCCACCGACCCCCGCGCCGCGGCGCGGTTCTACGCCGGTCTGTTCGGCTGGCACTGCGAGCAGGACAGCGCCCGCGACTACTTGATCTGCCGGCTGGACGGCGAGGACGTCGCCGGCATCGGCGGCAAGCATCCGGGCACCGAAGACCTGCCCAGCCGCTGGACCACCTACCTCGCGACCGACCATGTCGACCGGACGGCAGCCGCGATCACCGCGGCCGGTGGCCGGCTCGTGCTCGAACCGACCGACGTGGCCGCGCAGGGCCGGATGGCGATCGCGACCGACCCCAACGACGCGCTCTTCGGCCTCTGGCAGACCACCGACCACCTCGGCACCGACCGCGGCTCCGCGCCGGGCATGCTGGTCTGGAGCGAGGCCCTCAGCCACGGGTACGACGAGGCGAAGGCGTTCTACACCAAGGTCTTCGACTACCGGCTCGAGGAGATCGGCGTCACCGAGGATTTCAGCGGCCCCGGTGAGCAGTACGCCGACGCCCGCTACGCCGCCCTCTACGCCGCCGGCCGCCCGGTCGCCGGCACCGGCGAGTTCCACCCCGACATGCCGCCCGAGACGCCGGCGCACTGGCTGCCGTACTTCGCCACCGCCGACCTCGACGAGACCGTCACCCGCGCCGAACGCACCGGCGGACGGCTCACCGCGGACCCGCTGGACACCGACTTCGGCCGGATGGCGGTCCTGACCGACGCGGAGTCGGCGGTCTTCGCGGTGATCCAGCTGTCGGTCTGAATCACCCGCGAACCAACCGATCGGGCCGCCACGGCGTCGTACTCCTGTGGCCGGCCTGAGTATTTCCCCTCTCGTGGCAGGCTGGGCACACGCCGAAGACTGTTCGGAGTGTCAAACCGTCGCCGTGCGAGAGTGGAGATCGTGAAGCGAACTGCTGCCATCGTTTGTCTGAGTGCCCTGATGGTCACCGCCGGTTGTTCGGACAGCAAGTCCGGCGACGGCGGCAAGCCGGACCCGAACGACGAGAAGCAGGCGTCCGCCGAGGTGGTGAAGGCGTTCGCGGCCGGCTGGGTGAAGGCCTGGGCGCCGGACGGCAAGCCCACCGAGGCCGCCGCGCTGACCGACAACCCGGCCACCTTCGGGCCCCGGCTGGACGACGTCGACACCGCGCTGGTCGCGCAGTCGGCGACCGTCACCCCGCAGGGTGAGCCGAACTGCTCCGACGACAGCACGTGCACCCAGGAGCTCGCGGTCGAGGCGGTGCTGCGCGGCATCGGCACGATGAAGTGGACCAGTACGGCGACCGCGGTGAAGACCGGTGACAGCTGGAAGATCAAGGCCTCCGGCGACACCATCTACCCCGGACTCGGCGACGCGAACTACCTCAAGCGAGTCCGCACGCTGCCGCCCCGGGCTTCGATCCTCGACCGGACCGGCAAGCCGCTGACCACCAACCGTCCGGTCGTCATCGTCGGCGTCGCGTCGGGCAACAAGGCGACCGCGGCGACGTACGCGGCGTTCACCAAGAACCTCGACGTCGACGGCACCAAGCTGTGGAACCGCGCGAAGGCGGCGCCGCCCGGCCAGTTCGTCGACGCGATCACGATCCGCGCCGAGGAGTGGGACAAGCTCCGGCCGACGATGGGCAACCTGCCCGGCCTGCTGACGATGGGCGGCACCCAGTCGCTGCCGGAGAGCCCGACGTTCGCGCGTTCGGTGATCGGCACGATGAAAACGGCCACGGCGGAGACGCTGAAGAACGCCGGCCCGACCGCCTCCAGCCAGGACCAGGTCGGCACCACCGGCCTGCAGTACGCGATGCAGCAGCAACTGGCCGGCACCCCCGGCGGTCAGGTGAACCTGCGCGACGGCAAGACCAAGATGGTGATCAAGGAGGTGTTCAAGCAGGAGGGCAAGGCCGGTACGCCGGTCCGCACCACGCTGGACACCAACCTGCAGCGCGCCGCCGAGGCCGCGCTCGCCACCAGCAAGCTGCCCGCGTCGCTGGTCGCCGTCCAGGCCTCGACCGGCCAGGTCCTGGCCGCCGCGAACGGCCCGACCGCGACCAACTACAACCGCGCCTTCCAGGGCCACTACGCACCCGGCTCGACGTTCAAGATCGTCACGTCGGCCGCGCTGATGGGCGCCGGGCTGACCGCGAACTCCGCGCTGCCGTGCACGAACACGATCAACGTCTTCGGCAAGACCTTCAAGAACTACGACGGCCTGGCGCCGTACGGCAACGGCACGATGCAGAAGGCGTTCAACGAGTCCTGCAACACCGCGTTCATCTCCCAGCACGGGCGGCTGCCGGCCGACGGGATGACCAAGGCGGCGGCGATGTTCGGGCTCGGCCAGGAGCTGAAGACCGCGATCCCGGCGTACGGCGGTGAGGTGCCGGCGCCCAAGGACGACGTCGCCGAGGCCGCGTCGATGATCGGCCAGGGCACGGTCACCGCCAGCCCGCTCGGCGTCGCGCTGATCGGCGCCACGGTCAAGCACGGCACCGCGATGAAGCCGGTCCTGGTGATGGGCAAGGACCCGGCCGGCCCGGCCGCCGAGCCGCTGCCGCCGGCCACCGCGAACGCGCTGCGCACGATGATGCGGACCACCGTCACCGGCGGGACCGCGCGCGGGCTGGCCGGCAGCGGGGTCGTCTCGGCCAAGACCGGTACCGCCGAGGTCGTGTCGAACGGCAAGGTGATCACCAACGGCTGGATGGTCGGCTTCCGCGGCGACGTCGCGTTCGCGGTGATCGTCGAGGGTGGCGAGTCCGGCGGCAAGGCGGCCGGACCGATCGTGCAGAACTTCCTCGGCCGCTTCAGGTAAGCCCGGCTCGGCCAACGACGGCCGCCTTCCCCACCCGGGGCAGGCGGCCGTCGTGCGTCAGAAGCTGAGGATCTCCTTGATCGCGGACTGCAGGTCGGAGCCGTCCAGCGTGACCAGCTCGAGGTCGGTCGGGAGCCCGGGCGAGTGGAACAGGCGCAGGTCCCGGTGCTTGCCGGCCGCTTCGAGCACCGTCCGGATGAACCGGGCGTTGCCGAGCTCGTCGATCCGCCCGTTGGAGCAGACTTGGTCCAGTACGGCGGTCAGACTGGCCGCGGCGTCCGGGGTGATGTGGTCGCCCCGGCTCTCGACCAGCCGCATCGCGATCTCGCGCAGCTGGTCGGCGGTGTAGCGGGGGAAGTCGATCCGGGTCGAGAAGCGGCTGCGCAGTCCTGGGTTCGCCTCCAGGAACTCGGCCATCGGCTCCGAATAGCCGGCCACGATGACGACCAGGCGGTCGCGGTCGTCCTCCATCCGCTTCAGCAGCGTGTCGATCGCCTCGGTGCCGTAGTCGTTGGTGCTGATGCCCTTCTTGCTCAGCGCGTACGCCTCGTCGATGAACAGCACGCCGTCCAGCGCGGAGTCGACCACCTCGTTGGTCTTCGTCGCGGTCTGGCCGATCCAGTCCGCGACCAGGCCCGACCGGTCGGTCTCGATCACCGTGTCCGCGGCGAGCAGCCCGAGCGCGCAGTACAGGCGGGCCACGACCCGGGCGACCGTGGTCTTACCGGTGCCGGGTGGTCCGGCGAAGATCAGGTGGCCGCCGAGCTTGGCGGTCGGCAGGCCGCGTTCCGCGCGCATCAGCCCGGCCCGGACCTGCGCGGCGACGGCCGACACCTGCCGCTTGACGTCCGCCATGCCGACGTTGCGGTCGAGCTCGTTGAGGATGCCCTGGACCGCTCCCCAGTCCGGCTGCCGGTGCAGCGACGGCGCGGAGGGTGCGCCGCGGCGGACGACCGGCGCGGCTGACGTCGTACGGCGTTCGGTGCGGCGGGTGCTCAGCATGACCGACGAGTCGGCCAGCGCCTCGGCGACCTGGCGGTGCGAGTTGTCGCGCTCGTAGACCCACTCGAACTGGCGGATGGCGTTCTGCTCGCGGTTGGTGCCGCGATAGACGAAGCCGAGGTAGTACTCCGCGTCGAGCGCGACGAACGAGTTCAGCTGCTGGCCGGCTGCCTGGCGCAGGATCGTCTCGGCCTCGCTCCACTGCTCGACGGTCGCCAGCAGCATGCCGAGCCGCAGCAGCGCCTCGACACCGAGATGACCGTCGGCGGGAATCCGGCGCAGGAGGTCGATCGCGGTGTCGAACTCCAGGCGGTGCATCGCGACCGCGGCCTCCAGGAACCTCCGGCGCAGGTCCTCGATCACCTTGCCGGTGGCCTCGGCCGCGCCCGCGGTGTCGCCGGCGCCGAGCCGCCGCAGCGCCTCCGCGTGCCAGACGTGGTCGGTGGTCTCCAGCGAGTGGGTGAACCACCAACCGGCCCGGAACGACGAGCTGAGCCGCCGTTTGTCGGCGTCCCGCTCCTCACCGAACCGCCCGAGTCCCGCGACCAGCTTGTCCAGCGCCGTGTCCGCGTCCCCACCGGCGGCGTGGAACCCGAGCCAGGCGTCGGTCATGCCCGGGTCGAGCTCGAGCGCCTTGGTGAAGTGCTCCAGCGCGGCCGGCTTGTCCGGCGTCGCCGCCTCCTCGCCCGCCTTGGCGAACCCCAGTTGCCGCGCCCCACGCACCCACAGACCACGAGCGCGTCGCCGCGCCAGCAGCCCCGCGGACTGCTCCGCCATACCCACTCTCCTCGTCACCGGCCGGGTTGCATCCTCTCACCACAGAATGTCGGTCACCGGGGTTACCGTCGGCGCCATGACCACCACCGAGCAGACCCGGACCCTCGCCGAGCGTTACTTCGCGACGATGAGCGCGCGGGCGTGGCACGACTTCGCCGAGCTCCTCACCGACGACGTCCGCTACGACCTGCCGCAGACCGGCGAGCGGATCGTCGGCAAGGACAAGTACCTGCGCTTCAACCAGGAGTACCCGGGTGACTGGCAGCTGACGGTGACCAGACTGGTCGTCGACGGTGACTCCGCCGCGGCGTCGATGCAGTTCGTCGTGGGCGAGCAGGAGATGGTCGGCCTGGTGTTCCTCGAGGTCCGCGACGGGCTGGTCGCCCAGGTCACCGACTTCTGGCCCGAGCCGTACGACGCCCCGCCCGGCCGGGAGCACCTGACCGAGCAGGCGATTTCGGAGCGGGACCGGTTCGCCGGTTTCTGAGACTTTCCGGCCGGGCCCGTCCGGGTTCCTGAGAGTTCGCTGAACTCCCGGCACGACGGCCTTTTCGTCACTTAGGGTGGTGTGATGGAGAGCCTGATCTGTCCCAAGTGCCGGGGCGCTATGCGGACCTACGAGCGCAGCAACGTCACCGTCGACCAGTGCACCGAATGCCGCGGCATCTTTCTCGACCGGGGCGAGCTGGAGAAGCTGGTGGACGCCGAAGTGGCCTACAACGGCCCGCAGCCGACCCGCGCGCCGGAGCCCCGGTACGAGGAGAAGCGGTACGAAGAGAAGCGCTACGACGACCGGCGGTACGACGACCGCAACAAGTACGGGCAGCAGCAGTACCCGCACCGCAAGAAGAAGAAGTCGTTCTTCGACGAGCTGTTCGACTGAGTCGTCAGCGGTGCCGGCCGTGCAGCGCGGGTTCGCGCTCCTCCTCGGTCGTGCCGCCCCAGACGCCGTACATCTCGCCGACCAGTAACGCGTGCTCGCGGCACTTGAGCCGCACCGGACAGGTGCCGCACAGCGACTTGGCGAGCACCTCGCGGGCGTGCTTGCGCATGCCCCGCTCGGATTCGGCGGAGAAGAACAGTTCGGGATTCACGTCCCGGCAGGCGGCGTGGTCCTGCCACTCCCAGTTCTCGATCATCGCGGACGGTAGTCCGT
The DNA here is from genome assembly GCF_050942265.1 of Kribbella sp. CA-253562. GTDB lineage: Bacteria > Actinomycetota > Actinomycetes > Propionibacteriales > Kribbellaceae > Kribbella. The sequence goes on from NZ_CP192049.1 coordinate 8,425,905, forward strand.
CGGGGGCTTTGGTGACCGCCCCGGCGGGCGGTTTGCGGCGGCTCATGCGCCCACCCTCGGCAGACACCACTTCAGCAGGTGAACCATCAGCAGTCACCTCGGCTCGGTCAGGTTCCCCGCGGCTGTCCTCACAACCGCGGCACCGTCCCAGGTACCCGACAGCAAACGTCGGCGCCCGTCCTAGGGGCTGACCAGCAACCGCACGTTGGTCCCGCGCTGGCCGATCACCTTGATCCTCACCCCGACGTGCGGCACCTTCACCCCGTACGACGGGACCTTCGACGACCAGAACTCGGCCCGGTCGTCGAAGACCGGGACCGCGTCCGCCCCGGCGAAGTGGTTCTTCTTGCCACTGATCGTCAGGTCGAACGAGTCCGACTTCTGCAGCCCGAACGTCGAGTCGTAGCTCTGCAGCGTGCTCTTCCAGAACCCGCCGGCCGGGTTCGGCCGCAGGCCTGGGTTCGCGTCGATCGGCAACCACTGTCCCTGGCCCGGGTGCACCGCGGTCTCGTTGTCGGACTGCGAGGTGTCCCAGTACGAGATCAGCAGGCCGTCCTGGTACGGGTAGTGCTCGACCCAGTTCGGCCGCGGGTTGCCGACGAAGTTGTACGGCCCGGTCCGCAGGTAGCGGTTGAACGAGTTGTAGGTGTAGTTCGACGCCAGGTAGTAGTGGTCGTGCTCGGTGGTGACCGTCTTACCCGCCGCGAGGAAGCCCTTCGCCGTCCAGCCGCCGGTGCCGCTCTCGGCCCCGTCGGTGACGAGGGTCCGGCCGTTCGCGGTCAGCCTGAGCTCGTCGACGAAGAAGCCGAGTTCGTGCGTCGCGCCGTCCGTCGCGTACCGCAGCCGCAGGTCGACCGTCTTGCCCGCGTACGCCGACAGGTCGAACGCCGCGGGCTTCCAGCCGCCCGAGGTGCCGTCGATCCCGTTCGCCTCGGCCGCCTTGGTGATCGTGCCGGGGATCGCCTTCCAGCCGGACCCGTCGTTCACCTCGACGTAGGCGTAGTCGCAGGCGTCGGGGCCGCAGTCCTCGATCCGCCAGTTCGCCTGGAACGTCAGTGACGCCTTGCCGGCCGGCAGCGTCACCTTGCGGGTCAGGGTGTTGTCGAGCTTGTCACCGGTCCCGCTCCACCACGACTTCGCGCCGGCGGCGGGAGCGACCAGCTGCTTGGTCAGTTTCTTCTTCGGCAGCGAGATCACCAGGCCCTGCGGCTTGCTCGAGTTGTACTCGTGCGGGCCGAGTTCGATCGTCTTGGTCTGCCCCGCTTCGACCTTCACATGGTCGAGCCAGCCGAGCTGCAGCTTGTCCCAGGTGCCGAGGTCCTGCGGCTTCAGCCCGATGCCGAGATCGCCCTTCGCGCCGGAGCGCGACTGTGCCATCACGCTCCACCAGTTCACCGGGTTCTGGCTCGGCTGCCCGGAGGTGTCGTAGTGATCCGGCAGTCCGAGGTCGTGGCCGTACTCGTGCGCGAAGACGCTCAGCCCGCCGTTCTCGGGCTGGATCGTGTAGTCCCCGATCCACAGCCCGGTCTTGCCGACCTGGACGCCGCCGAGCTTGTTGGTGGCCGGACCGCTGGTGGTGTTCTGGTCGGCGTACCAGCGGTGGGACCAGATCGCGTCCTCGCCCTGGTGCGGGTCACCATCGGCCTGGTCGCCGCCGGCGTGCACGATCTGGAAGTGGTCGAGATAGCCGTCCGGCTCGTTGAAGTTGCCATCGGCATCGAAGTCGTAGCGGTCCCACTGGTCGTAGGACCGCAGCGCGCCGCGGATCTGCGCGTCGGTCTTGCCGGCCCGCTGCTGGTTCTTCACCCACTGCCCGACCGCGTCGGTGATCAGCGCCCAGGTGTTGCTGCAGATCGTGCCGTCGCACGGCGAACCGTTGGACCGGCCGTAGCGCGCCTCGTTGTAGGGCACCTTCACCCAGTCCGACACCGTGCCCTCGACGCTGTACCGGCCGGACGACTGCTTCTCGTAGTACGTCTTCACCGACTCGCCGGATCCGAAGTACAGGTCGCGGTAGTGCTGCGCGGAGTAGTCCGCCTGCCAGACCGTCGAGTTGTCAGTCGTGCGGTCCGGCGCGGGGATCGCGTTGTGCAGCGGGCCGGCGAATGTCGTCGGGCCCGGGGTGTCGGGATCGGTGTCGCGGTCGGGGAAGTCCGGGTGCCGTTTGGTGCCGAACTCGGCCAGGATGACGAAGATCTTGTCGGTCTTCTCCCGCGCCAGCTCGACGTACTGGGCCTTGCGGTGCTCGGCGACCTTGATCCGGCCGAGGCTGTCCCGCGCCGCCGGGACGGCGACCTGCCGGCCGACCTTGACCACCTTGCTCGGGCCCCGCTGCTCGGCCTTCACGGAGCCGCCGAGCACACCGGCCAGCGCCGCCTCGCGCAGCTCACGGCGCTTCTCCTCGAGCGGGTTGGCCAGCTCGTCGGAGTGCAGGCCGACCGGAAGCGCCTGTCCTGCGGCCGGCACCGCCGCGGCCTCGCTGCTCGCCGCACCCGCTGCCGGTACGCGGGTACTGTCGGCGGCGGCCTTGCGCGGCGGAAGCTGCCCGATGCCGACCGCGACGGCAGCGGCCAGTCCTCCGACCGCGATGGTGCGTACGGGTGAGACGCGCACGTGCTCCTCCTGGTGGCCAAAGGCAACTACCTCGGCAGACACTGTAGGAGCACTGTCCGTGACGGTAGACGCTGTGAACCAACAGAGCGCCGACCGCAACACGATCGCCATCTCGCCGCCCGGGGTCTATCGTCGGCGGATGAGCACCCCGCCCCCGGTGACCCTGCGCGCGATGACCGACGCCGAGTACGTCGGCTGGCAGGACCGCAACGCCCGGTCCTTCGCCGCCGGGATCGGCCCGTTACGTGGGCTCGCCGGCGACGCGGCGATCGAGGTCGCCCGCGCCGAGGTCGACCGGTTGCTCCCGGACGGCCTCGGCACCGACAAGCACCTGCTGTGGACGGCGTTCAGCGAGGACGGCACCGCGGTCGGCAGCCTGTGGATCAGCGTGCGGACCCCGGTCCCGTTCGTGTTCGGCGTCGAGGTGGAGGAACAGCACCGCGGCAAGGGCTACGGCCGTTCGATCATGCTCGCCGCCGAGCAGGAGTGCCGTCAGCGCGGTTACGCCCAGCTGGACCTGAACGTCTTCGGCAACAATCCCACCGCGATCAGGCTGTACGAGTCCCTGGGCTTCGAGACGGTCAGTCAGATGATGCGCAAACAGCTCTGACCGTCAGCGACCGGCGGCGAGTGCTGCCGGGGCGTCGAGGTGGCGCGGTTCCCAGCCGAGCTCGCGGCGCGCGCGGTCACTCGTCAGTTGCTGGTCGAGCACGTAAGCGCCCGCGATCGGTCCCATCTGCTCGTGCGCCTCGGCCGCCTCCAGGTGCCGGATCTGTCCCGGGTGCCCGGCCGCCTCGGCGAGCGCCGGCGCGAGCTCCGCGAACGTGCGGTTCTCCGCCACTGCGACGTACACCGCTCCGGCCGGCGCCTTCTCCAGCGCGAGCACGTACAGCTCCGCGAGGTCGTCCACATGGACCAGCGTCGTGTGGTTCGACCCGTCGCCGACCAGCGCCACCGCGCCGTTCGACCGGGCAGGCTCGACGAAAAACGTCTCGATCAGCCCGCCGGATCGTCCGTAGACGAGCGCCGGCATCACCACCACCGGGTGCCATCCCCGCGCCGCCGTCTCCAGGACGCGGGCCTCGTTCTCCAGCCGCCATGCGGTGATCTCCGGCGGGTTCTTCGCCGCGTCCTCGTCCACCACTCCGTCGGTGTCGCCGTACACCCAGACTCCGCCGGTGTGCACGTACGGCCCACGTCCGTCGAGCCCGGTCAGCAACGCGTCCGCCGCATCCCGGTCGATCTCCGCACTGCGCTCGTACGACGCCCCGAGATGCAGTACGCCGTCCGCTCCGGCCGCGCCCTCGCGCAGTACGTCGAGGTCGGTCAGCTCGCCGACCACCGCCTTCGCACCGAGCGCGGTCACCGTCTCGACGGCCCGGTCGCTGCGGGCCAGCGCGGTCACCTCGTGGCCGTGCCGGACCAGCGCCTCGATCACGACCTGCCCGATGTAGCCGGACCCACCGGTCAAGAACACCTTCATCAACTGCTCCTTTCGTCACCTCCACTGTGCTGGCGTGCGGGCCTGGATTTCCAAGACCTGTTCGGGCGGCTGTGATACCCCTGAGGTATCAACCGCGAGGAGCCGCCGATGAGAGCGTCGGAAGCCGCACCGGAGCCCGTCCCCACGGAGCCCGGGTCCCGCACGGATCAGGCTCCGGCGTGGTGGTTGCTGCATGTCGACATGGATCAGTTCATCGCCGCGGTGGAGATCCGGCGGCGGCCCGAGTTGCGCGGGGTGCCGTTGGTGGTCGGCGGGTCGGGCGATCCGCAGCAGGCCCGGCAGGTGGTCGCGACCGCGTCGTACGAGGCCCGCGCCTTCGGGGTTCACTCGGGCATGCCGTTGAAGGCGGCGTACCGGAAGTGTCCGGAGGCGGTTTTCCTTCCGTCGGATCCGGCCGCGTACGAGGCGGCGTCGACGGAGGTGATGGACACGCTGCGGTCGTTCCCGGTGGTGGTCGAGGTGTGGGGCTGGGACGAGTGCTTCGTCGGCGCGACGACCGACGATCCCGAGCACCTGGCGGGCGAGCTCCGGGCCGCGGTGGTGGAGCGGACCGGCCTGACCTGCTCGATCGGGATCGGCGACAACAAAGTGCGGGCCAAGCTCGCGACCGGTTTCGCCAAGCCCGGTCCCGACCAGCGCGCCGGCGACGGCGGGACCTTCCGCCTCACGCAGGCGAACTGGGCCGAGGTGATGAACCACCGCCCGGTCCGCGACCTGTGGGGCATCGGCGCCCGGATGTCGCAGAACCTGAACGAACTCGGCCTGCACACCGTCGCCGACCTGGCCGCCGCGGACGGCGACCTGCTGCGCAAGCGGTTCGGGCCGAAGATGGGCACCTGGTACCTGGCGCTCGGCCGGGGTCTGGGCGACACCGAGGTCACCGACGTACCGCGGGAGCCGGTCTCGCGCAGTCACGAGGTCACCTATCCCGAGGACCTGTCCGATCCTGCGGACATCCAGGACAAGGTCCGCGCGATGGCCGAGGAGCTGACCCGGTCGGTCGTCGCCGAGGGCCGCTGGATCCAGCGGGTCCACGTGAAGCTGCGGTTCGTGAACTTCTACACGCCGATCAAGTCCCGCAAGCTTCCCGCTGCCACCCAGGATCCCGCGGTCGTCGCGGACGCGGCGCTGACCGTGCTGGCGAAGTTCGAGCTGCGCCGCCCGGTCCGGCTGATCGGGGTCCGCGCGGAGTTCGCGCCACCGCCCGCGACGTGACCCGAACTTTCCGGCCGTTCCCGGCATCCAACCGCCGCCACCCCACTGGAAAGGCGGCCCATGCCCCGCTCGATTTCCTTGCTCACCGGCCGTTCCCAGCTGCGGCTCGCTCTTGCCGCTGTCGCCGGTCTGCTCACGGTCGGCGCCGTCGCCGGGCTGTTGCTGGTCCCCAGGACCAACTCGACCGCGGCGCCAGAGACGGGGCCTCCACCAGCGCAGCCAAGCCGTACACCGTCGCAGCCGCCTCGCCCGGCGGACTCGACTCCCCGCGCAGACTCGACTCGCCCCGCGGACTCGACTCCCTCCGCGCAGCCCGCTCGCCGCGCCGAGCCGCCGCTGACCACCACAGGCCTGTCGTACGCCGTCCGCTCGTGGGGCGACCCGAAGACCGAACTCGGTGTGATCGTGCCGATCCCGAGCACCTGGACGACGACCCGGTTGTCGACCTTCGAGTCCCGTTTCACCAGCCCGAACGGCCTGTGGACCCTGCGCGTCAACGGCGTCATCGGCACGCCGCAACCGCGCGCCGCCGTGGTCACCAAGAAGCTCGGCGAACTGCGCGCCGCCCCGGACTTCCGCCTCCTCTCCCGCACCGAGGGTTCGGTGAAGGCGGCCAACCCGGTCTTCGCCGGTTCCACCTTCCACCAGACGACGCTGACCTACACCCACACCGATCCCGCCCGCGGCACCCGGCTGGTGGTCAACCGCTTCGTCACCATCGACGACGCCACCAGCACCGCCTTCGAGGTCGCCGCCGCCGGCCGCCCGCAGGACCTGCCAGCCCTGCAAGCGATCACTGACAAGGTCACCACTGGCTACGCACGCGTCCCCTGACCAACTCCTCACGATCTCCCGGATCGCACGGACGCCAAGAATTCCCCGGAGAACAGGAAGTAATCGGCCCGTTCAGGTGCTGTAGTACTCGATCCTTCGTCCAGCACCGGGAGACACTTGATGACCAGCAAGGCCGAAAGCGCCATCGGCGCCCTCCGCTCCGGCTACGACACCCTCGCCCGGATCGTCGGCACGCTCCGGCCCGACGACCTCGTCCGCCCGTCGGCCGCGAGCGACTGGACCGTCGCGCAGGTGCTCAGTCACCTCGGCAGCGGCGCCGAGATCAACCTGGCCACGCTCGAGCGTGCGATCGACGGCAGCGGTGCGGCCGCGCCGGACTTCAACACGTCGGTCTGGGCCCGCTGGGACAGCATGACCCCCGCCGACCAGGCCGCCAACTTCCTCACGGCCAACGAGAAGCTGGTCCAGCGCTACGAGGGCCTGGACGACGCGCAGCTCGCCGAGCTGCGGATCGACCTCGGCTTCACACCGGAGCCCGTCGACGTCGCCGTCGCAGCGGGCATGCGGCTGAACGAGTTCGCCCTGCACAGCTGGGACGTCCGCGTGGCGCTCGACCCCACCGCGACGGTCGCCCCCGAGGCCATCGATCTCCTGCTCGAGAGCGTCGGCGGACTGCTCGGCTGGGCCGGCAAGGCGGACCAGCTGGACGGCACGGCAACCCTCACCGTCCACACCATCGATCCCACCCGGACCTTCGGCCTGGCGATCACCGACACGGTCCAGCTGATCGACACCCCCGCCACCGACGACGGCACCCTCACCGCTCCCGCCGAGTACTTCGTCCGCTTTCTCACCGGCCGCCACACCCCGGCCCACACCCCGTCGTCGGTGACCCTGACCAGCGAGTCGGTCACCCTCGACGACCTCCGGCGGATCTTCCCGGGCTACTGAGCCACGGCGCCTACCGACGGGCCTACAGGTGGTAGGTCCGTCGAGCGGTCTCGCCGAAGATCTGATCGCGGTCGGCTGGAGTCAGCCCGGCGGTCAGGTCTTCGGCGGCCTGGACCACCTCGGCGTAGGTCGCGGCCAGCAGGCAGACCGGCCAGTCGGAGCCGAACATGACACGATCCGGGCCGAAGGCTTCCAGCACGACGTCGGCGTACGGCTTCAGGTCGGCGACCTTCCAGTCGGTCCAGGACGCTTCGGTGACCATGCCGGAGAGTTTGCAGGTGACGTTCGGCTCGGCGGCGAGCGCCCGGATGCCGCTCGCCCAGGGCTCCAGGTCGCCGCCGATCTCCGGCTTGGAGATGTGGTCGACGACGAAGGTCAACTCCGGCAGCGCGCGGACCGTGTCCAGCGCGGCAGGCAGGTGCGGTGTTTTGGTCAGCAGGTCGTACACCAGACCGGCCTCCGCGACCACCGTCAGCCCACGCCGTACGTCGGGACGGTTGAGCCACTCGACGTCGGGTTCGTCGTGGACCTGGTGGCGGATTCCCTTCAGCCATTGGCCGTCGGGACGGTTCAGCAGACCGGTGAGAGCGTCCTCGACGTCGTCGGCGGTCAGGTCGACCCAGCCGACCACTCCCGCCACCAGATCGTTGCTCTCGGCAATGGCCAGGAACTCCGGCGTCTCGGCGGCCAGGCCGACGGTCTGGACCAGCACGGTCTGTGTGACGCCGGCGGCCGCGGCGAGCGGAGCCAGGTCGTCGATCAGGAAGTCGCGCCGGATCGGATCCATCGCCGAGCCGGCCATCCAGCTCTGCTCCCGGACACCGAGGTCCCAGACATGATGGTGCGCGTCGACCCTGCTCATGCGGCTCCTTCACCTCTCGTCCTGCTCATGCGACCGCCTTCTCGGCGTGAATCAGGCGGATGACCTGCTGGCTCATCCGGTCGTAGTCGTGATCGTTCGCGACCTCGCCCTGGACCCGATGGTCGCGCATCACGACCACCCGGTCGGCCAGCGTGATCATCTCGGGCAGGTCGGACGTGATCAGCAGGATGGCCAGGCCGTTGGCGGCCAGGTCCCAGATCAGCGTGTGGAAGGCGTCCTTGGTCCGGACGTCGATGCCGACCGTGGGTTCGTCGATGATCAGGATCTCGGTCCGCGCGGCCAGCCACTTGGCCAGCGAGACCTTCTGCTGGTTGCCGCCCGACAACGTGCCCGCGAGCTGGGCCGGCGACGCGATCCGGATGCCGAGCTGTTCGACGTACTGGGCGACGAGCGCGGACTCGGCCTTGGCCGGGACGTAGCCGAACAGCTTGCTCAGCCGGTCCCAGATCGTGACGGCGATGTTGCGGCTGACCGACTGCTCGAGGAACACGCCTTCTTCCTTGCGGTTCTCGGTGACGTAGCCGATCTTGTGGGTGCGCAGCGCGTCGCGCACGTTCTTGATCCGGACCGCCCGGCCGCGGATCCGCACCTCACCGGCGGTGATCCGGTCCAGCCCGAGCAGCGCCTTGGCCAGCTCGCTGCGACCGGCGCCGACCAGTCCGTACAACCCGACGATCTCGCCCGGCCGCACGGCCAGGTCGACGTCGGCGTGACCTGTCGCGGTCGACACGCCGGACAGCTCCAGCAGCGGATCGACCGACCGGTCGACGGTCCGCGGCGGCAGGCTGAGCGCCTCGTGCACCCGGCCGACCATCAGGTCGACGACCTGGTCTCGGGTCAGGCCGGACAGCGCGCCGGACTCCAGCACCGACGAGCCGTCGCGCAGCACGGTGACCGTGTCGCAGATCTGGAAGACCTCTTCGAGCTTGTGACTGACGAACAGCACCGCGCGCCCGTCGTTCTTCAGTTTGTCGACGACCCGGAACAGCCGCTCGGCCTCGTTCGGCGTGATCGACGCGGTCGGCTCGTCGAGCAGCAGCACGCGGCTCTCCACCGACAGCGCCTTCGCGATCTCGACCAGCTGTGCCTGCGCGACCGACAGCTCGGTCACCGGCTGATCGGGATCGATGTCGAGATCGAGCTCGGCCAGCCATCGGGCGGCTTCGCCACGGATCGCCGCCCGGTCGACCAGCCCGCGCGAGGTCGGCAGCTTCTGGAGCAGGATGTTCTCGCCGACAGTGAAGCCCGGGATCAGGTTGCGCTCCTGGTGCACCACGCCGATGCCCGCCGCTGCGGACTCGTGCGGCGACCCGAAGGTGACCTCCGACCCGTCGAGCAGCAGCTTGCCGCCGTCCGGCCGGTACAGCCCGGTGATCACCTTGATCAGCGTCGACTTGCCCGCGCCGTTCTCGCCGAGCAGCGCGTGCACGGACCCGGCCTCCAGCGCCAGCGTCACCCCGTCCAGCGCCCGGACGCCGGGGAACAGCTTGTCCACCCGTTCGGCCACGAACAACGTCATGACACACCTCCCGCCACCGCCGCGTCGGGCGCCTTGACGACCGTACGGCGCAACTGCCGGCGGGTCCGGACCTGTCCGAGCACGACCGACCCGAGCACGACCGTGCCGACGACGAAGTTGACCCAGCTCGGCTCGAGCGAGAACTCGGCCCGCGCCGTGTCGACGAACCGGACGATGAACGCGGCCAGCACAGTCCCGAGCACCACCGCGGACCCGCCGGTGAGCAACGCGCCACCGATGATCGGTGCCGCGAACGACGGCAGCAGCCAGTCGCCGCCGATGCTCTTGTTCACCCCCGGCGACGACGCGACGGTCAGGATCGCCGCGACCCCGAGGATCGCGCCGGACAGCGTGTGGGCGAGGATCACGGACCGGTCGTTCGAGATCCCCGACAGCCGCGCGGCGATCGGATTGCCACCCGAGGCCAGCAGTTGCCGCCCCGGCACGGTCCGCCGCAGCATCACCGCGAGCAGACCCGCAACCGCCAGCGCCACCAGGAAGATCAACGGCAGCACCCCGAACAAAGCGTAGGACCCGAAGCTCTTCAACCCGGCGGGATAGGCGTCGACCGTGCGCGTGCCGACCAGCCGGTACTGCACGCCGAGCAGCACGGTCATCGTCGCCAGCGTGACGATGAACCCGTTGATCCGGGTCAGCACGACGAGCAGCCCGTTGGCCAGGCCGGCCAGCGAGGCCAGCACGAAGCCGACCAGCAACGCCAGCGGCACCGGAACTCCGTGGTCGGCCATCATCACCCCCATCGCGACTGCTGCGAATCCCCCGACGGCGCCGACCGCCAGGTTCAGCTGGCCCACTGCGAGGACCACCATTTGAGCTAACCCGATCAGAACGGGCACCGCCAGGAACTGAAGCAGCACTCTCAAGGAATTCGCTGAGAGCAGGTCACCGTGCGAAGCGATCACCAGCCCGACGAAAAACACCACGCAGATGACCAGCAAGGTCATCTCGGTCGTTTTCACGAACCGCTTCATCGTTGTCGCACCTCCTGCCGCTCCGACAGCACGGTCCGGATCCGGTCGGTGCTCAGGGCAACCAACAGGATCAGGCCGAGGTAGATGTTCAGGCTCTCCAGCCCGACGCCGAGCAGGTCGAGCCCCTTGCGGATCACCGAGGTCAGCGCCGTGCCGAGCAACGTGCCCCAGACCGAAATGAACCCACCGGCCAGCAACGTGCCACCGAGGATCGGCCCGAGGAACGACGGCAGCATGAACTCCTCGCCGATCGTCGCCTTGATCGACCCGGTGCTCACCGCCAGCATGAATCCGGCCAGCGCCGCCAGACAGCCCGACATCGCGTGCGCGGTGATCACGCGCCGAGCGGTCGGGATGCCCGACAGCTCGGCCGCCTTCATCGACGTACCGCTCATCAGCAGTTCCCGGCCGAGCTTGGTCCGGCTGTAGATCCAGCCGACCACCGCCATCGCGATCACCGCGAACAGCGCGAGCTGCGGCACAGCCGGGGAGCCGCAGACGTTGCCGATGCAGATGTCGGCGAGCGAGTAGTTGCGCATCTCCCGCATGCCGTCGGGCTTGGTGACGAACGCCGCGTTGTCGGTCAGCCCGGTGTAGACCAGCGGGATCAGGCCGAGCAGCAGGAAGTCCAGCGCCAGCGTGACCACGAACGAGTTCACCCCGGTCCGCGCGATCACCCAGCCGGCCAGCGCACCGATCGCCGCGCCGGCGATCAGGCCCACCAGCAGACCGGCGTACAGGCTGAAGTGCCACAGGTCGTAGGAGATGCCGGTGATCATCATCGAGAACGCGGCCATCCGCCCGACGGCGAGGTTCATGTGGCCGATCGACAGCACGCACAGCTGCGCGAGCCCGACCACCGTGAACATCGCGATGTCGCGCAGCAGCGGGAAGACCACGAGCTGCTGGTTGAAGAACGCAGGCCGCAGTACGCCGAACAGCGTCGCCAGCAGCACCACCAGCACGAGCAGACCGATCCGCTGGTTGGCCCACCAGGGAGTCCGGCCACCCCGTGACGGTGGCGGCTGGTCCGGTTCCTGGAGCGCCGCGGTCGCGGTCTCCGAGACCGGAGCGCTCACGAGACCCGCCGGTCGTCGATCGCGTCGCGGTCCCAGTCGATGCCCAGCCCCGGCTCGTCCGGCGCGACCGCGTGCCCGTCGGAGATCTCCATCTCGGTCCGGGTGATCGCCCGCAGCTGCGGGATGTGCTCGACGTACCGGCCGTTCGGTACGGCGGCCGTCAGGCTGACGTGCAGCTCCATCAGGAAGTGCGGGCAGACCTGGAGGTTGAAGGTCTCGGCCAGGTGCGCCACCTTCAGCCACGGCGTGATCCCGCCGACCCGGGCCACGTCGACCTGGACGATGCCGGCCGCGCCCGCGGCGACGTACTCGCGGAACTGGGAGATCGAGTACAGCGACTCACCCACCGCGACCGGGATCGACGTCGACTCCGCCAGCCGGACGTGCCCGGTCAGGTCGTCGGCAGGCAACGGCTCCTCGAACCAGCTCAGGTCGAGCGGTTCGAAGGCCCGCGCTCGGCGCTTGGCCTCCGGGTACGTCATCGACTGGTTCGCGTCGACCATGAGGTCCAGCGCCGGACCGACCGCGTCCCGTACGGCGTGCAGGCGCTCCAGGTCCTCGTGCAGCCGCGGCTTGCCGACCTTGAGCTTCACGCCGGGCCAGCCGGCCTTCTGCGAGGCGAGTGCGCCCGCGACCAGTTCGTCGGTCGACAGGTGCAGCCAGCCACCTTCGGTGTCGTAGAGCGGCACGTTGCGGCGGAACCCGCCGGCCAGCCGCCACAGCGGTTCACCAGCCCGGCGGCACCGCAGGTCCCACAGGGCGGTGTCGACCGAGGCCAGCGCCAGCGAAGTGATCGCGCCGACCGTGGTCGCCCGGGTGGACGCGAACAGGTCGAACCAGATCCCCTCGACGTTGCGCGCGTCCGCACCGACCAGCCGCGGCAGCAAGTGGTCGCGCAGCATCGCCAGCACCGCCGTACCGCCGGTGCCGATGGTGTACGAGTAGCCGAGTCCGGTGCCGCCGTCGGACGTCTCCAGCTCGACGAAGATCGTCTCCTGCTTGAGGAACGCCTGGACCGCGTCGGTCCGGACCGTCTCGACCTCGAGATCGACCAGGAACGCCTCGGCCCGCGTGATGGTTGCCGCGCTCACTGGCAGCTCAGCTGGCTCGCGAACTCGGTCTGGAGCTCCTTGGTCTTGGCCTTGCGCTCGTCGTCGTAGGTGTCGACGTTGTCCTTGGTCACCACGAACGAGCCGGAGTCCACGATCACGCCGGGCGTTTTCATCGTGCACTGCTTGGAGCCCAGCAGCGCGAGCAGCCAGCCTCCGACGTAGGCCTGGCCGACCGGGTTCTGCGCCACCGTGGCCGACACCCCGCCGGACTTGATCCCGGCCAGGATCTTGGCGTCGTCGTCGATCGCCACCACCTTGATCGGCAGTTTGCTGCTCGCCACGCCGTCGGCCGCGGCGACCGCCGGGTTGTACGCCGTGGTGACGATGCCCTTGATCTCCTTGCCCTTGGAGGCGAGCAGGTCGGCGACCGCCTTCTGCGCGGTCTGCAGGTCCTTGTCGATGTCGGTCACCACCGGCAGCTCGGTCACCTTGCCACCGGTCTCGCCGACCGCCTTCTTCACCCCGGCGATCCGTCGCTGGGTGTTGGAGTCGACGTTGTTGCCGGTCAGGTGCACGATCGTGCCCTCGCCGCCGATCGCGTCGATGGTCGCCTTGGCCGCCTTGTACGCCGCCGCCTCGACGTCGGTGGACAGGCAGAAGTCGGCCGAGTTGGTGTTGCCGGCCGGGCAGGAGGCCAGCGAACCGACCGCGAAGCCCTTCGCCTTCAGGTCCTCGAAGGTGGTGTTGATGTCGGTCGGCGACACGCCGAAGATGCCGAACGCGTTGAAGCCCCGCGCGGCCAGCGAACTGATCACGTTGTTCTGCTTGCTCTGGTCCCACTCGCCGGTCTCGTCGAAGGTGACGTCGCCGAGCTTGAACTCGGTCTTGTCCAGCTCGGCGGTGGTCTTCCAGGGCTGGAAGTAGGGGTGCGCGCCGCCCGGGATCAGCGCGAGCTTCACGCTCGAGCCGTCCTTGAGGGTGACCGGGCCGCTCGACGTGCCGGCCGAGGCGTCGTCGGCCGGAGCGCCGCTACTCTCGGGGGAGCTCTTGGTGCTGCAGCCGGTCGCGGCCAGCGCGACGACGGCCAGCCCGGCGACGGCTGTCCTGCGGTACCACGAGATGGGCCTGGTCAGGGACGTGGGCATGGGGGCGCTCCCTCAAAGATCCTATAGGATATTGCGTAGCTGATGCTGCCGCCTCACACTGGTGGCGTCAAGACTTGCCCCGGTAACGACTGAGCACGGTTGCCGGGTCGGGCAGAATGGATGCTTCGGGAGGAGCGACGGTGACGGATGCGCATGTGGGTCTGGCGGGGCAGCTCACGCGCCTGCCGCAGCGACAGGTACTGAGCGACGACGTCTACGAGACGGTCAAGGGCCTGATCATGGACAGCGTGGTCGCGCCGGGCACCCGGCTGAACATCGACGCGCTGACCCGGGAGCTGGGCATCTCCCAGACCCCGATCCGCGAGTCGCTGGCCCGGCTGGAGTCCGACGGCCTGGTGATCAAGGAACCGCTGCGCGGCTACCGGGTCTCCTCGACGCTGACCCGGGCCGAGTTCGAGGACCTCTTCGAGTACCGGCTGCACATCGAGCCGTGGGCGGCCGGCCGGGCCGCCGAGCGCAGCTCCGCCGAGGACCTGGTCCGGCTCAAGGACGAGATGCTCAGCTACACCGACGTGCCCGAGCGGCCCGACTACGACTCGTACAAGGCGATGGCCGGGCACGACCAGCGCTTCCACGACCTGGTGCTGGAGCTGTCCGGCAACGAGACGGCCCGGCAGTCCTTCGCCCGGACGCACTGCCACCTGCACCTGTTCCGGCTGTACTACGGCGGCGGCATCGCCACCCAGGCGCTGCGCGAGCACAAGGCGGTCGTCACCGCGGTCCGCAAGGGCGACCCCGAGCAGGCCGCCACCGCGATGCGTTCGCACATCGAAGCCTCCCGGGCGCGGCTGCGTCCGGTGTTCGACCAAGTGTGATCCCCCTCTGAAGGAGATTTCGTGGAACTGCTGCGCCTCGGCGCGGTCGGTGCGGAGCGCCCCTACGTGCGCGGCACCGACGGCACCACCTACGACCTGAGCTCCGTCACCGCCGAGATCGACGGCGCCTTCCTGGCCGCCGACGGGATCGCCCGGGCCCGCGCCGCGCTGGAGGCCGGCTCACTGCCGGCCGCGGACGTCGAGGGCCTGCGGGTCGGTGCCCCGATCGCCAAGCCGGCCGCGGTGGTCTGCATCGGCCAGAACTACGCCGCCCACGCCGCCGAGTCCGGGGCCGAGCCGCCGAAGGAGCCGATCGTCTTCTTCAAGCACCCGAACACCGTCGTCGGCCCGTACGACGACGTGCTGGTGCCGCGGGACAGCCGCAAGACCGACTGGGAGGTCGAACTCGCGGTGGTGATCGGCAAGACCGCCCGCTACCTGACGTCCGACGAGGAGGCGCTGGCCTGCGTCGCCGGGTACGCGGTCTCCAACGACGTCTCCGAGCGGGCCTTCCAGCTGGAGGTGTCCGGCGGCCAGTGGTCGAAGGGCAAGTGCTGCGAGACGTTCAACCCGCTCGGCCCGGCGCTGGTCCCGGCCGACGAGATCGGCGACCCGCAGGCGCTCGACCTGAAGTCCTGGGTCAACGGTGAGCCCCGGCAGGACTCCAACACCCGCGACATGATCTTCTCGGTCGCCGCGCTGATCCGCGACCTGTCGCAGTACATGACGCTCGACCCGGGCGACATCGTCAACACCGGTACGCCGGAGGGCGTCGCGCTGTCCGGCCGCTTCCCGTACCTGGCGCCCGGCGACACCGTCGAGTGCGAGATCCAGGGCCTGGGCAAGCAGCGCCAGACGCTGCGCCAGGCCTGATCCGGGCGAAGCCCCGCCGCCGAATTCCGGTGGCGGGGCGGACCGGCGTACGGCATCGTCGGGGCATGACCTCGACGGTGAGAACAGTGACGTTCGACGCGGCCGACCCGTACGGGCTGGCCGGTTTCTGGTTGCAGGTGTTCGACGCGCAACGGCCTGACGACGACCACCCGGACGACCCGTACGCTTCGGTCGACGCCGGGTCGGTGAAGCTGCTGTTCGAGCGCAACAACGACACCAAGCAGGCGAAGAACCGGGTGCATCTCGACCTGGAGCCGGACATCCCGCGCGACCAGGAGGTCGAGCGGCTGATCGGCCTGGGCGCGACGATCGAGCACGACCACCGCGAGCCGGACGGCACCGGCTTCGTGGTGATGCTCGATCCGGGGGGCAACGAGTTCTGCGTACTGCGATCGGCCGCCGAACGCGCCGCGACGAGCTAGACCGAACCAGCTCGCCGATCGCCGGAAAGTTCCGGCTGCTTCACTGCGGCTGGCCGGTGATCTCCGGGGTCTGACCGGACAGGGTGAGGCGCCACTCGCCGTCCCAGCCGTGCACGACGATGCCGAAGCCGTCGCGGTTCGCCGATGCCCGGTGGTGCCCGCTCTCGACCGGCTGGACCTCCGCCTGCCAGCCGCGCTCGGTCAGCGCGGCAACGGCCGCCGCGACCTGGCCCCGCGGATCGACCACCGCCGGATCGCCGTTCTCGACCGTGATCAGGCAGACCGTGGCCGGCCCGCTGCCGTCCTCCAGCACCCGCGGGTTCACCGGTCCGGCGTCGTGCGTGACGACGCCGTTGTGTCCCGGTACAGCGGCCGCCGCCACCGCGAGCAGTTCCTCGCGCAACAGGTCGCGGGCCTGCGTCAGCGTGATCATCGAGTGGGTCCTTCCGGTCGTTTGCTGACTCCTGGGCCCGGTGCGCGCCGCGCCCGGACTCCGTCGGCGACAGGCTGCGGACGCGGGCTGCTGACCTTGCCCAGCGCCCGTACACCGTCGAACACCTTGGCTAGCGGCACGGCGGCCGGACTGGCCGCCGCCTGGCGCAGCGGCTCGGCCCAGGAGATCCCGGGCAGCACCCGGCTCTCCTCCTCCGCGGTGGTGCTCGCCCGTGTCACCGCCGCCAGGTCGCCGCGGATGATCCGGCCGATGTTCCGCAGCGACTCGCTGTCGAACTCGAAGTAGCTCAGGTGCCCGCGGACAGCCACCTTGCCGTCGTTGGTCTCGAACCGGATCGCGTCGGGGAACGACGCCGGGTCCGGCCCGTGCGGTTCGGCGTACGAGATGTAGTCGCCGGGGGCTCGCGCGACGAACAGCTGGACGCCGGGCGGTACGAAATCGGCCGCGCTGCGCACGTCGGGCGCCACGCCCGGACAGCCGGTCAGGATGACCCGGTCGAAGCGCACCTGCTCGCGCAGCATCGCCTGACCGGCGACCTGACCGCCGTAGCTGTTGCCGATCAGGGTGCGGTCGGTGCCGGGCGCCACCTCGGTGTCGAGCCCGGCCGCGAACCGGGCCAGCAGCGGCGCCGCCTGGATCGAGCTCTGTTTCGACATCGCGGCTTCCAGCCCGAGCGGAGCGTCGTACCCGAGCCAGACGATGGTCGCCGACCCCGGTCCGGCCTCGGTCTGCAGGTCCTGGGCCCGCGCCAGCTGCGAGCGCACCTTGTCCAGGTCGTTGTTCATCCCGGGCACCAGGACGGCGACCCGCTCGGCCCGGGCCAGGTCGCCGAGCACCTCGACCATCCGGCCCTGTCCCTCGGGCTCGACGAGCAGGAACTGCCGGTGCACCGGTACGACGATCCGGTTGCCCTCGGCATCGACATCGAGCCGCTGACCGACCGGCTGCAACATCTCGGTCAGCGTGTTGAAGCGCAGCACCTCGTCCCGCGACGCCCGTCCGCCGGCGATCCGCTCGCGCAGCTTGTCCTGCGCGGCGACGAGTCGCAGGTGGTTGGCCTGGTACCGCAGCTCAGCCGGTACGCCGTCCAGCCCGCCGAGCTGATCGGTCCGGCTGGTCACGAGCGCCCTGGCCGCCGGCTCCGGCAGCGTGCTGAAGTGGGCCCGGACCTCCTGGGCCGCCTTGGCGGGCGGCAGGCTCGCCACCCGGGCGACCAACTGGTCGAACTGCGGCTCCGCGTCGGTCATGGTCATCCTCAGGGGCGTCGGGATGCTTTGCCGAACAATAACCGGGCCGGGCGTCATCCGGCAGCGTCCCGGCGTGGAGGAATCAGTGCAGGTTGAGTGACCAGGAGGTGGCGTGCGCGGAAAGCGTGACCTTCGCCAGCGGCCGGACGTCGACGTGCCGCAGCGACTCGGCGGGAGCGTCCAGCGCGTAGAGCACCGCCGCCCGCACGACGGCCGGGTGCACCACAGCAACGACCGTACGGCGTGCCGAGTGGTCGGCGTCCGCCGTGAGGTCGCCCAGCCAGTCGGCGACGCGGGCGATCAGGTCGTTGGCCGTCTCGCCGCCGGGCGGCGCTGTGTGAGGCCGCTCGAGCCACGCGGAGACCGCGTCCGTCTCGGTGGCCAGCAGGTCTTCCAGGTCGCGGCCGGTCCACTCGCCGTACTCGCGGTCCCGGAGCGCGCCGAGCACGACCGGCTGAAGCCCGAGCGCCTCGGCGGTCAGGATCGCGGCCGGCTCCGGCCCGGCGTATGCCAGGTCCGCGGCGACCTTCAACTCCCGGGCCGTCTCCAGGCTCGCCGGGTCGGGTGCGGGCTCGCCACCGAGCACGAGGCCGCGCAGGCCAGGCGTCAGCGCGTGGGCGACCAGGGTCAGCGTGGTCACGCGGCGGCGCTTTCCGCCGGGGAGGTGACCTGGGTGCGACGATCCACCAACGCAGCGTAACCGAATCCCAGCAGCGTCCACAGCACCGCCTGCGTGCCGAGCGAGGCGAACCGGAACTGCCACAGCAGCGTCGCCGGGAACGACCCCGGCACCTCGTTGATCGCCGGCAGGATCAGGTACACCGCGACGACGGTCGCCACGAACGCGAGTCCACCACCGGCCAGCCGGATCCACGGCGCGTCGCCGAAGCGCTGCGCCCAGCGGTACGCCGCGACGCCCGCCCAGACCGCGAGCAGACCGATCACGAGGGTCAGCAGGTAGGTCACCGTGCGCTTCGTGATCGTCTCCGGGTCGCCGACGGCGGGCGGGTTCGGCGGGTACTTCAGGAACGGCACCAGCACGATGCCGACGAAACCCGCGGCGGCCAGGCCGAGGGCGGCGTAGGAGTCGCTGGAGGTGCGGAGCCGGCGACGCAGCAGGGCGAACGCGACGGCGAAGAGGCCGCCGAGCGCCACGCCGTACAGGGAGGTGGCGAGGAAGAGGCCGAAGCGCTGGCCGGTGCGGCTGACGAGCGGTTCCGGCTCGCCGGCCGCGGCGGGTTCCTCGCCGTGGGTGTGCGCGGCGCCGCCGGCCTGTTCGATCGCGATCGCGGCGTCGATGTGCGGTTCGCCCATCACGTACGCGAAGGTTCCGGCCAGCAGGCCGGCGAAGAGGCCGACGATCAGTCCGCGCACCAGAAGGTTTCCGAAGGTGCGCATGACGGTCCTGTCAGTGGTTCGGCCCGAGCGGGGTCGGGAGCGGGAACTGCAGGACGTCAGTGGCAGGGCACGCCGAGCAGGTGCCGCCCGTCGTGCATCAGCTCGTGCAAGTACATGCCGGACTGCGAGATCGCGCCCTGGTCGAAGGCGACCAGGTAGGCGAGCATCAGCAGCGCGCCGACGGTGAGCAGGGCGATCGCGAGCAGCCGCGGCGAAACGGCCGGTACGGCGACCGAGCGAGCAGGAGCGGGCATCTGAACCTCCTGGGGAAGTGCGCGTCCCCAATCGAAAGGCTGCTGGTGCCCGAGCGTCCTGACTCACGAGCAGTGCTCGCTCACAGTGGCGCGGCCGTACCGGACTCTCACCGGTTTCCCTCATGGCACCGCAGGTTGGCTCCTGCACGGTAGCGGTCCGCTTCGACCAGGGTCAACGGCTCCGGCGCGCCGGTGACGTTCCCCACTCAGACCCGCGTACGCCGGGCGGCGAGCACACCGAGCAGGGCCAGAGCGGCCGGCAGGCCGAAGGCGGTCAGGTACGCGGTGGTCGGCGAGTGCGGTTCGATCGCCGCGAACAGCGAGCCGCCGATCGCCAGTACCGTTGCTGTCAGCAACGAATCGCTGAGCTGCAGCGCGGAGCTGTTCGCGCCTTGCTGCTCCAGGCTCGAGTACTCCAGGACCAGCACCGACACGGTCGGGAAGACGGTTCCCATGCCCAGCCCGGTCAGCGCCCAGCCGAGGATGCCGACCACGACCGGCACCCGGTCGTCGAGCGTGGCGGCCGCGATCGCGATGCCCAGCAGGATCGAGACCATGCCGGCCTGCAGGAAGACGTGGTGCTCGAACGGCTGGTTCGGCCGGCCCCGGTACCACGACGCCGCGGTCCAGCTGAGCGCGCTGACGGTCAGCACCAGCCCCGCGAACGCCGGGGACAGACCGCGCTCTCGGGTCAGCATCAACGGCAGGAACACCTCGGCGCCGAACCCGGCCGCCGCGACCAGGCCGCGCAGTGCGATCACCGACGGGAGCCCGGCGCGGATCGTGAAGGTGCCTTGCGGCAACAGCTTCGGCGCGAAGAAGACCACCGCCGCCAGTCCGATCCCGACCAGGATCAGCTGAACGGAACCGTGCTGCTGACCGCCGTAGTGCAGCAGACCGACCCCGAGCGCGGCGCCCACGGCGTACCAGGCCTGCTGGCTCCAGAGCTTGCCGGACCGGGCCACGTGCTCACCTTTGGACAGCCCGGGCCGCATGATCAGCGCCGCCGGAACAGCCAGCACCGGTACGGCGAGGAAGACGATCCGCCAGTCGGCGTGCTCGACGATCAGCCCGGCGATCGCGGGTCCGACCAGTGAGGGGACGACCCAGCCGGTGGCGAAGGCGGCGAAGATCCGCGGCCGCAGTTCCGCCGGGTAGAGGTGGCCGACCACGACGTACAGGGCGACCGTGAGCAGCCCGGCGCCGAATCCCTGGATCACCCGGCCGACGACCAGGACCTCCATGGTCGGCGCGAGCCCGGCGATCACCAGACCGGCCAGGAACCAGCCCGTGCCGTGCCAGAGCGGCCGGGTCGGTCCCTTGAGGTCCGACCAGGTGCCGGAGACAACCATCGCGACGACCCCGGAGGCGAGCGGTCCGCCGAACGCCAGCGCGTACAGCGACAGGCCGTCCAGGGCCTGCGCGACCGTCGGCATCGCGGTCGTGACCGCGAGGGACTCGAACGCGACCAAGGTGATCAGCGCGACCATGCCGACGGTCAGTGCGCGGTACTGCGGGGCGAGAACGCCGGGTGGACGGGGTGCCGTGGTCGTCGTAGTCATGCCGAGTAGCGTCGGAGATGAAGTGCGCTTGAAGTCAACACGTCGACTTCGAGCGGCTCCGGATCACAGGACGGCGGCAAGGACCAAGGCGAGCAGCGGCGGCACCGCCTGGATCGCGGCGGACCTGGCCATCCGGCGGTCGGAGCCGATCAGCACGAGGCCGGCGCCGAGCATGCAGGCGCAGGCGAACAGCGCGATCGCATGGCCCCGGTCACCGCCGGCGATCAGGCCGCCGATCGCGCCGGCCGCCAGGAAGAGGTTGTAGAAGCCCTGGTTGAACGCCCACGGCCGCGCCGCCTGGGCCTCCGCCTCGGACCTGACCCGGAAGCGCTGCTGCACGCTCGGCTTGTGGAAGAGCAGGCTCTCCAGCGCGAAGAAGACGAGATGCAGGACGCCGGCCAGAGCGACGAAGATCTGCGCGAGGGTGGTCATCTGCGCACGGTACCGCTCGCCGGCCCGTCCGCCGGATGGGCTACCCGCGCGTCCCCGCCGTCATTTCCAGGTGGTGGCGAAGGCCCGAGCCGGGTTGCTGACGAAGATCCGCTCGACGACGTCCGCCCCGAGGCGTCGCGTGAGCCGCGGGCGGAGGGTGTGCAGCAGGTACGGCATTCCCGGCCCTTCGCCGGTCGCGACGCGGGCGCGAGCCGTCGTCGTGTCGCCGCCGACGAGCAGCCGGTCGGCGTACCCGGTCTCGGCCAGCGCGGCGAGGCAGTCCACCATCCGCCAGTCGGTGGCGTGGTTGGCGCGCGACGGTCCGTCGAACGCGAGAAACGCGCCGCGGGCGGCCAGTTCCTGGTGCAGCTGATGGTCCGGGAAGCGGTTCAGGTGCCCGAGCACGATCCGGTCCGGCGCGACCCCGTGTCCTTCGAGGCGATCCAGTACGGCGTCCGCACCGGTCCCCAGCTCGTGGTGGATCGCGATGGGCGCGCCGGTCGCCTGCTGCGCCTCCGCGGCGGCGTCCAGCACCCACTTCGCGTGCTGGTCGAGCCCATGGAAGCCGCCGGCGATCTTGATCAACCCTGCCCGGACCTCACTGTCGCCGATGCCTTGGGTGAGCTCTTGGACGAACAGCTCGGCCAGGTCCTGCTGCGGCAGCTCCGGGTAGTGCTCGGCCCGGTGCAGTCCAGTTGCGGCGACCACGTGGACACCGGTCTGCTGCGACAGCCCGGGCAGCAGGTCCGCGCGGCGGCCCAGACCGTGCGGAGTCCACTGGACGACCGTCTGCCCGCCAGCCTCCGCGAACAGCGTCGCTTCCCGGACCGCTGCGTCGAAGTCGTCCAACTCCTGCCCGGGCAGCATGACGCTGCGGAAGAAGAGGTGGTCGTGGGAGTTGCAGACGCCGAGCTCCTCAGGCGCCACATCACCCAGCACAGTCCGCACGACGGCCATCCGCAATCTCCCCTCGACGCAACCGAGCCCAGGCTGCCATGGGCTGCCTGGGCTCGGTCTGTGGGGTCAGTGGGTCAGCGACCGCGTCGGATGCCGCCCGCGCGGGTGCCGGCCGAGAAGGCCGCCGCACCGGCCGGGCGGCTGCTGCTGCCCGGCGTCGTCGTGGTGTAGCTCTTCGGGGCGCCGCCGGAACCACTCCGGCCGCCGGAGCCGCCGCGGCCTCCGCCACCGGAGCCGGCGCGCGCGCCACCGCTACGGCCGGCGCTGCCGCCACCGCTACGGGCTCCGCCACCGGACGCGCGGCCGCCGCCGTTCGATCCGCCGCGAGCGGCGGGGGCGGACTGGCCCGGGCCGGACGCTGCGCGCCGGTTGCGACCGCCACGTCCCCGTCCGGACGACTCGCCACCGGTACGGCGGACCTGGTCGTTCTCCGACTTGGCGGGCGGCTCGACGAAGGTGCGCTCACCCGGTGCGAGCTCGGCCAGCAGCGGGTCGCCGACGCGCAGCTTGGTCACCTTCGGCGAGATCCCGGCCTTGCGGGTCAGGTCCCGCACGTCGCTGACCTGGTCGTCGGTCATCAGCGTGACGACGGTGCCTTCGGCGCCGGCCCGCGCCGTACGACCGGAGCGGTGCAGGTATGCCTTGTGCTCGATCGGCGGGTCGGCGTGGATCACCAGCGAGACGTCGTCGACGTGGATGCCGCGCGCCGCGATGTCGGTCGCGACCAGCGTCCGGGCGGAGCCGTCCGAGAACGCCTCCAGGTTGCGGGTGCGGGCGCCCTGGGACAGGTTGCCGTGCAGCTCGACCGCGGGCACGCCCTGGGCGATCAGCTTCTTGGTGAGCGACTTGGCGCCGTACTTGGTGCGGGTGAAGACCAGCGTGCGGCCGGGAGCCGCGGCCAGGTCGACCAGCACCGGGAGCCGGCTGTCGGCCTGCAGGTGCAGGACGTGGTGGGTCATCTTCGAGACCGGCGACTGCGCCGAGTCGACGCTGTGCGTGACCGGGTTGCGCATGAACCGCTTGACCAGCACGTCGACCCCGGCGTCCAGCGTCGCCGAGAACAGCAGCCGCTGGGCGTCGCCCGGAGTCGCTTCGAGCAGCCGCCGGACGGCGGGCAGGAAGCCGAGGTCGGCCATGTGGTCGGCCTCGTCGAGCACGGTGATCTCGACCGCGTCGAGCTTCGCGTGCCCGGCCTTGACGTGGTCCTCGAGCCGGCCCGGGCAGGCGACGACGATGTCGACGCCCTTGCGCAGCCCGGTGATCTGCGGGCCGTGGCCGACGCCGCCGAAGATCGTCATCGTGCGCAGGCCGAAGGCGTCGGTCAGCGGCGTGATCGAGGCCTGGATCTGGGTGGCCAGCTCACGCGTCGGCGCCAGGATCAGCGCGCGCGGCTGGTTCGGCCGGCGGCGGGTGCCGCTGGAGGCGAGCCGGGCGATCAGCGGCAGCACGAACGCGTAGGTCTTGCCGGAACCGGTCCGGCCGCGACCGAGCACGTCCCGGCCGGCCAGCGAGTCCCGCAGGGTGGCGGCCTGGATCGGGAACGGCTTGGTGACGCCGGCCGTGGCCAGCGCGGAGACGAGCTCAGCCGGCAGACCGAGGTCGGTGAAGGTCAGGTCGTCGGGGACCACGAGCGGCGCGACGTCGTCGTACGCCTCGGTGCTGGTCTCGACGGCCTGCACGGCAGCGGGCTTCTTGCCGCCGCCGGAGCGCCGGCGACGCTCACCTTGGGTGCGGCCGTCGTTGCTCTGCGCAACAGGCTGTGCAGCGGTTGCGGACTGGTTGCCTGCGGCACCTGTACGGCGGCGGCGACGGGGGCGCGCCGAACCGTCCGGACGGGCGGAGCTGGATTCGGGCGTGGGCATGGGGCGGCTGACCGCCATCTGGTACTCCAAGAAAGTCGAAAAGGTCGTCCTGCCCGGCGCGGCATCGTGGGCCGCGGCGCGTGGGGGGTCGACTGCCAAATGGTCCGAGGCAGAACTGGGCGGACCGTCAACAACCAGCATACGGCATCGCGGCACTGCTTCCTTGTGACGTCTGTCGCGGTACCGTCCTGGCTGTGACGACCGACGACTCCTCGCCGTTCCGTACTGATCCCCCGTCCACCGGTGACGCGCGGGCGATGCTGCAGGGTTTTCTCGACTTCCACCGGGGCACGCTGCTCTGGAAGGTGTCCGGACTGAGCGGTGCCGACCTGGTCCGGCCGGCGGTGGATCCGTCCGGGATGAGCCTGCTCGGACTGGTGCGGCACCTGACCGAGGTGGAGCGCTACTGGTTCCAGCTCTGCCTGGACGGGCGGGTGGACGCGTTGAAGCTGTGGACGGACGAGCACCCGGACGGCGACTTCGACCTGGTGTCGGCCGCGGACGCGGAGGCGGACCTCGCGACGTTCCACCAGGTGGTCGCGGAGTCGGACGCGATCGCTCGCGGATACGACCTCGACCACCACTTCACCCGGCCGCGCGGCGGCGAGAAACTCTCGCTGCGGTGGCTCTATCTGCACATGGTCGAGGAGTACGCCCGGCACAACGGCCACGCCGACCTACTGCGCGAACGGATCGACGGTCGGACCGGCGAATGAGCTTCAGCGGATCCGGTGGCCGTGCAGAATCACCGCCGCAGGAGTGGCGAGTACCTCCGGGCTCTCCCGCGGGTCTGCGTCGTAGGTGACGAGGTTGCCGTCGTCGAGCAGGCCCAGGTAGTTCCAGGCCGCAGTGGTCGCTGCTGCCATCGCCTGGCTGACATCAAGGCCGTGGGAGGTGAGCAATTCGATCTCACGGGCGACGGATCCCACCACGTCCGAGCCGGTCAGCACGGTCACGCCGTACTCGTGGGCCAGTTCGAGCATGCTGGTCAGGTACTTCGCCGTGGTCAGCCGACGTTCGCGGCGCTCCGGAGTCTCGTCCGGGTGCCCACCGATCGACGCGCAAAGGGTTGGTGTCCAAGCCCCGCCACGCCTCCCGAGAACCGCCAGGTCCTTCTCGGTGATGCTGGTGCCGTGCTCGATCGAGTCGACACCGACCCGGATCAACTCGCTCACGAACGGGCTGTTGGTGTGCGCCGCGACCCGCCCACCCTTCGCGTGCGTCGTTTCGACCACCTGCTCGACCAGGCCGATCTCGTACGACGGCTCGACGGCACTGCCGCGGATCGGTCCGTCCGGGCCGACCGCGGGGAAGTCCGCGACCAGCTTGACCCAGGTCGCGCCGTCATCCAGCTCGGCCTCGACGGCGGCCAGCAGTTCGTCGGCCTCCACCGGCTCGTACATGCGAGGGAAGTAGCGACCTCGCGGGGCCAGGAACCGGCCGGCCGCGACCACGATCGGGCGATCCTCGCGGAGATTCCGGGCGAACTGGAGGGTGATCTCGCGCCGGCCGCCGACGTCGCGGACCGCGCTGACGCCGGCCTGGGCGAGCTGATCGAGGCGGGCTGCGGCAGCGGTCTCGTCTCCGGCGAGCAACGGCCCGTGCTCGTCGGCGCCGACGGTCAGGTGGCAGTGCGCGTCGACCAGACCCGGAAGCGCGAACCGGCCGGGCAGCCTTTGGTCGTCGCCCGAACCGAAGCGCAGGCGGACGGACTGGTCCACAGGCAGGCAAACTCCGTCGAAGGTCCAGGTCGTCATCTTCGGATCTTCTCTGGCAAGAGGGCCGCGAGCGGTGCGTGCCCGGTCGCTCAGGAGGCAGGATGCAGTCATGCGGGAGAAGGACCTGGACAAATGGGTCGGGCGGTACCGGCGGGCGTGGGAGTCCAACGACCCGAAGGACATCGCCGCGCTGTGGACCGAGGACGCCGTGTTCTACCGGCGGCCGGACGAGGAGCCGGTGCGCGGCCGGGACGCGATCGTGCAGGCGTGGCTGGAGGTCGCGGACGCGGCGGGTGAGACGACGTTCGAGTACGAGGTGCTCGGGTTCGGGGACGGCGTCGGGTTCGTCCGGGGCTGGACGACGTATCTGACGACACCGCCGGCCGAGTTCAGCAATCTGTGGGTGATCCGGCTGGAGCGGAGCGGCCGGGCGCACGAGTTCACGGAGTGGTGGATGCAGGCACCGTGAAGGTTGCCTCAAGCAACCTCTCAGGGACTGACGGCGAGGAAGAGGAAGGCGCTGAACACCATCAGGTGAACGGCTCCCTGCAGCAGCGTGGCGCGGCCGGTGGCCAGCGTGAGTTGGCTGACCACCACGGTCAGGGCGAACAGCACCATCTCCTTGCCGCCCAGGCCGAGCACGAGCGGTCCGCTGAGCCAGATCGACGCGACCGCGATCGCCGGGATCGTCAGCCCGATGCTCGCCAGCGCGGAGCCGAGCGCCAGATTGAGGCTGGTCTGCAGCCGGTTCCGCAGCGCGGCCCGGACGGCGGCGACGGTCTCCGGCAGCAGCACGAGCAGAGCGATGACCACACCCACCACGGCGAGTGGGGCGCCGGCCGACTCGACGGCGGCTTCCAGCTTCGGCGACACCGTCTTCGCGAGGCCGACCACGGCGACCAGGCAGGCAAAGAGCAGCGCGAGACTGATCAGCGCCACCTTGCCGCTCGGTGCGGCGGCGTGCGCTTCCTCGTCGTCTTCCTCCTGGTCCACGACTTCCACAGCCAGTTCGGCGCTCGCCTCGGACTCCCCGTCCCGCGCCGCGACAGCGGCGCCGGCCCGCGGTTCTTCCCTCCGCCCGCCATCCCGTTGCGCCACGCGCCCGGCGTCGCCGTCCGTCGCGTGCTCGACCGGGAGGAAGTAGTCGCGATGCCGGATGGTCTGCACGAACACGAACACGCCGTACATCACCAGCGACACCACCCCGGCGAACGCCAGCTGCGCCCCGCTGAAGGTCGCGCCCGGCGTACTGGTGGTGAAGGTCGGCAGCACCAGGCTGAGCGTGACCAGCGCGGTCATGACGGCCAGCGCACTGCCGGAGGCGTGCACGCGGAACTGCTGGGTCCGGTGCCGTAGCGAGCCGACCACGAGCGACAACCCGAGGATGCCGTTGCAGGTGATCATCACCGCGGCGAACACGGTGTCGCGCGCCAGCGACGCGGCCTTGTCACCACCGGAGGCCATCAGCGTCACGATCAGCGCGACCTCGATCACCGTCACCGCGAGCGCGAGGATCAGCGTGCCGAACGGTTCACCCACCCGGTGCGCGACGACCTCGGCGTGGTGCACCGCGGCGATCACCGCCGCTCCCAGCCCGGCACACACCAGCACGAGCAGGATGGCCCCGAGATCTCGCCCCCAGGACAGCACCAGTACGACGAGCGCGAGCGGGGGCACGGCCAGACTCCAGCGCGGCAACCCTTGGACCGTGGAGTTCGTCATCCCCTCCGATTCTATTCGGTTCCGCACAAATGAGTTGGCATCCGCCGCCTGGCACCGTGATGCTTTTCGCATCGATCCCGTGCCAGGGATCGAGCATCAGGGAAGGCGGAACAGTGACGGTTTCACCGACGACGATCCGGGTGCGGGACGCCCGCGCCGACGACTGGCCGTCGATCCTGCCGTTCTTCCGCGAGATCGTGGCCGCCGGGCAGACCTACGCCTACGACCCGGCGCTGACCGACGACCAGGCCCGCGACCTGTGGATGTCCCCGTCCAGCGCGGTCACCAGCCGCACCAGTGTGGCGATCGATGCTGAGGGCAACATTCTGGGCAGTGCCAACATGTACCCCAACCGCCCCGGTCCCGGCGCCCACGTCGCGAG
Organism: Kribbella sp. CA-253562; assembly: GCF_050942265.1. Lineage (GTDB taxonomy): Bacteria > Actinomycetota > Actinomycetes > Propionibacteriales > Kribbellaceae > Kribbella. The sequence continues at coordinate 8,453,793 of NZ_CP192049.1, forward strand.
CGCCAGCTTCATGGTCGCCGCGAGCGCGCGGGGCCAGGGCGTCGGGCGCACACTCTGCGAGGACATGATCACCTGGGCCACCGAGCGGGGGTTCCGGGCGATCCAGTTCAACGCCGTGGTGGAGACCAACACCGCCGCGGTCCACCTCTGGCAGTCGCTCGGCTTCCGCATCATCGGCACCGTTCCCGAGGCCTTCCACCACCCCACCCACGGTTACGTGGGCCTGCACGTGATGCACCGCCCGCTGCCCATTCGCCAGCCGTAGCCCGTCCGGACAGCGCGCCCCGCAAACCGGGCGCGATGTCCAGGAACGTGTTTGGATCGGTAGATGACCGAGACGCGGGCGAGGCGGCTGTGGCGGGTGCTGGAGCCGGTTCATGCGGTGACCTACTTCGCGCCGGAGACCCGGCGAGCAACCGATGAGCTGGGGTTGCGGGGTGGGTGGATGAGCTACTTCGGCTGCCGCGCGGCGCCGCTGGGCAGGGTGGGCGCCGGGGTGGTGACCGCCGTGTTCTACAACTTCCACCCGAGCATGGTGGCGCGGGCGGTCCCGGACGTCTGGGGCTACGCCTCGCCCGAACAGTTGCTGGCCGCGCGGCTGGAGGCGGTCGACGCGGCGGTACGGCGGATCCTGCCGGACTGGGCCGGAAGTCCTGACGTCCGGCGCGCAGCCGAGGTGAGCCGGGAGGCGGCGGAGAAGGCACCGGTGGCCGGACGGCCGTTGGGCGCGGCCAACGCGGCGCTGGACTGGCCCGACGACGCGCATCTGGTGCTGTGGCAGGCATCGACGATCCTGCGGGAGTCGCGAGGTGACGGGCATGTGGCGGCGTTGGTTGCCGCCGGACTCAGCCCGTGCCAGGCGAATCTCACGATCGCCGCATCGGGTGGACCGTCGAAGGACGTCTACCAGCGGGACCGGCGCTGGAGCGACGAGGAGTGGGCCGAAGCCGCGAAGGACCTGCGCGAGCGCGGGCTGCTCGGTGCCGACGGAGAGCTGACCGAACGAGGGGCCGCCGTACGGCGGGAGGTCGAGGCGACGACGGACCGGCTGGCCGATCAGGGGTGGCGGGCACTCGGCGACGACAAGGCCGAGCAGCTCGAGCGGTTGGTACGCCCGATCAGCAAGACGCTGATGACGTCGGGGCTGATCCCGCCCGACAATCCGATGGCGCTGCGGTGGCCCGCGGCGGAACTGAGCTGACGAACTCGCTGGTCAGCGTTTCTGGGGCCCGCGAAAGGTGACGTACAGCAGCGCCACGCCCAGCGCGGCGACGATCGGGCCGGCGATCGCCCAGAACGAGCTGCCGGTCATCGAGCTGCCGCCGACGTAGCCGAGGCCCTGCAGGGTCCAGATCACGCCGGCGACGGTCAGCAGCACACCGAACGCGATCGCGACGATCTTCTTCACAGCGGGACGACCTTTCGACCGGGGTGGAGTGAGCCTAGCGGGCGAGTTTGGCGGCGATCAGCTGGACGGAGGCGGCGATGTCCTCACCGCGCGGAGCCCGCTCCGGGTCGAACATCGTCAGCGCCACCACTCCGAGCAGCAGAGCCTGCAGGAACGACCCGACCCGCTGCGCGCTCACCTCGTCGGAGTCGTCGTCGGCCACGCCGAACAGCGCGGCCAGGTTCTCGCGAGCTTCGCCTTGCAGAGTCGCCACGGCCTGCAGCAGATCGGGCAGCTGAGATCCCTGACTGAGCACCTCGAACTGGGTCGTCCACAGCGCGCGGCTGACCGGGTCGGACAACGTGTCGATCACCGACGCCCACGTCGCGGCGAAGCGGTCCTGGGGTGCGGCCGCGGCGTTCGGCCCCGCACTCATCGTGCGGCCCAGTTCGTCACTCCACTCCCTGAGCGCCTGGCGCATCGCCTCGTTCAGCAGGGCGTCCTTGGAGCCGAAGTGGTACCCGATCGCGGCCAGGCTGACCCCGGCCGCACCGGCGATGTCCCGCGCGGTGGTCCGAGTGTAACCGTTGTCCCGCAGGCAGAGCTTGGCGCCCTCGATCAACGCCTCACGATTACCCATGCCGCGATCCTAGCGACGCCTCGCACAAACGTCTGGTACGTGTGTTCAGGTCCGGAGCCCGTCGGCCGCGGCCCGCTGGACCGCCGCCGTCAGGGCGTCGAGGACCGGCGAGTCGAGCTTCCAGTACTGCCAGTACAGCGGCACGTCGACATACTTGCCTTTGGCAACTTCCACCAACCGCCCCGCGGCCAGGTCGGCCTCGACCACTTCCTCCTCGATCATGCCCCAGCCCAGGCCGAGCCGGATCGCCCGGACGAACGGGCCGGGCGCGGGAATCGAGTGCACCGGCGGGTCCAGCCGGCGCCGGGTCACCTTGCGGATCAGCCGGTGCTGCAGCATGTCCTTCGCGTTGAACACCAGCAACGGCGCTTCCGCGAGCGCGTCGGCGAGTGGGCGGCCGGCGAGCCAGCGGTCGGCGTACTCGGGGGTGGCGATCGACAGGTAGCGCATGCGGCCGAGTGGTACGACCCGGCAGCCCTGGACCGGTCGCGGATCGGCGGTCACGGCCGCGAGCACCGAGCCGGCGCGGAGCAGCTCGGCGGAGTGGTCCTGGTCCTCCTGCCGCAGGTCGAACGCCGTCACGAGCTCTCGCGGTACGGCGAGCAGCGCCGGCAGGAACCAGCCGTTCAGCGAGTCGGCGTTGACCGCGATCGGCACGCGCAGTCCCTCCATCGTGCCCTTCATCGCGGCGATCGCCTCGACCTCGAGCAGCGACACCTGCCGGGCCAGCCGCAGCAACGCGTCGCCCGCGGCCGTGGTCCGGGCCGGCTTGCCGCGCTGGATCAGGACCTGCCCCACCCGGCTCTCCAGCGCCTTGATCCGCTGACTGACCGCGGACGGCGTGATCCGCAGTCGCCGCGCGGCCGCGTCGAAGCTGCCTTCCTCGATCACGGCCGCGAAGGTGTCCAGCTGGGACGAGTCGAGTTGCATGAAGCGATGCTAATGCCACTGAAGAATCTTTAGCTGGTTTACCGACGCCGAGCTCCCTACCGTCGAGGATGTGAATCTCCTGGCCGGCTTTGCCACGACCTTGTCCATGATCGTCGCGATCGGCGCGCAGAACGCCTTCGTCCTGCGCCAGGGGCTGCGCCGCGAGTTCGTGCTGCCGGTCGTGCTGATCTGCGCACTGTCCGACGCGCTGCTGATCACCGGCGGCATCGCCGGCCTCGGCGCACTGCTCACCGGCAACCCGACGGCCCTCACCATCACCAAGTACGCCGGTGCGCTGTTCCTCTTCGGGTACGCCGCCGTCGCGGCCCGCCGCGCGTTCCGGCCGAGCACGTTGACGGCGGCGGATCACGCCCCGGCCGCACTGCGCAGCGTGCTGCTGACCTGCCTGGGGTTCACCTACCTCAACCCGCACGTCTACCTCGACACCGTCGTGCTGCTCGGTTCCCTGGCGAACCAGCGCGGCACGGACGGCCGCTGGCTCTACGGGATCGGGGCGGTGGCGGGCAGCTTCTTCTGGTTCTTCTCGCTCGGCTACTTCGCGCGCAAGCTCGGCCCGGTCTTCGCCCGGGCGCGCGCCTGGCAGTTCCTCGACGGTGGGATCGCCGTGGTGATGACCGCGCTGGGTGCCTGGATGCTGATCCCCTGAGGCCGAACAATGGCCGGGTGGACGTGACCGTGCTGTGCGACGCCGTGGCAGTGTTTCCCGAGCCGATCGGCGACGCGCTGCCCGGCTGGTCGGTGGACCACCAGAGCTGGACCGAGTCCCAGGCGCCGGGCAACGTCGCCCCCGACGGCGGCTGGCTCCTGCACTTCCACTCCTACCTGGTGACCACCGACCGCCACGCCGTACTCGTGGACACCGGCATCGGCCCGGCAGGCGGCGAGGCGGCCCAGTGGCTCGGTACGGCGGGCCGCCTGCCTGGTTTGCTCGAGTCAGCTGGGGTCAGCGCAGCTGAGATCGACACGGTGATCCTGACCCATGTCCACCTCGACCACGCGGGCTGGAACACGGATGGCGATCAGCCGCGCTTCGGCAACGCGACGTACGTGGTGCAGCAGGCTGAGCTCGACCACGCGCGGGGCAGTACGACGTACCGGAACCTGATCGAGCCGCTCGGGTCGCAACTGCGGGCTGTGGACGGGCGGGTGACGCTTGCCGGGCTCACGTTGCTGCCGACGCCCGGACACACCCCGGGGCACCAGTCGGTGCTGACCGATCGAGCCTTGCTGGCTGGGGATGTGCTGGTGCATCCAGCTCAGGCCCGCTGGCCTGAGCTGGTCTACGTGTACGAGCGGGAGCCTGCTGTGGCTGTCACGTCCCGGCGCGAGGTACTACGGCTTGCGGCCGAACTGGGCGTGCCGGTCGAGCCTGCGCATCTGAGCTGCGATCAGCGGTAGCCGGTGGTGTCGGCGGGCTTGTCCGGGTCCTGGACCTCGACGATGTAGCGCCAGGCGTCCGGCCGGCTGCCGTCGAGGTCGGTGAAACCGTAGACCTGTGCGAGCTGACCACTGGACAGGGACTGCCCGTTCCAGCGCGCGACGTCCGGATCCGCCGCGAGCGCGGCGACCGCGCGGCCGACGTACCGCGGTGATTCGGAGATGGCGAAGTGCGGGATCCGTTCCGTCGCGTCCCGCCAGTTCTGCTCGGTGACGCCGAACTCGTCGAGCATCGCCTCCGACCGCAGCCAACCGGGGGTGAGCGAGAGCGCGGTGGCGCCGTGCGGTTTCAGTTCGTGCGCGAGGGAGAAGCCCATCCGGTTCACCGCGGCCTTGGCCAGGTCGTAGAAGAACGAGACGCGGTAGTTGGTCGCGTTGTACTCGTCGGTGCCGTCGGTCATCTCGATGACCAGGCCGCCGGGCTGCTTGATCAGCAACGGCAGCGCGAAGTGGCTGGTGATCGCGTGCGTCTCGACCGCGAGCCGGAAGGTCCGCAGCCCGACGTCGAGCGACGACTCCCAGACCGTCTTGTCCCACTCCATCGTGGTCAGGCCGAAGATGTCGTTGACCAGGATGTGCAGGGCGCCCTGCTCGCGCTCGATCCGGGCGACCAGGTCGCGGACCTGATCCTGCTCGAGATGGTCCACCTGGACCGGGATCCCGTGGCCGCCGGCCTGGTCGACCAGCTCGGCGGTCTCCTCGATCGTCTCCGGGCGCCGCATCTCCGACTGCTGGGTCCGCGTGGTCCGGCCGGTCACGTAGACGGTCGCGCCGGCCTCTCCCAGCGCGATCGCCGTCCCGCGCCCGGCGGCTCGGGTGCCACCCGCGACCAGCGCGACCTTGCCTTCCAGCGGCTTGCTCATACCCCCACCCTCTCCTTAAACCATACGTTGTACGATTCCGCTACCATACGGCGTATGAATACTGCTGGCAAGCCCGGCCGGCCCCGGGCCGGGGCGGAGCGGCTGAGCCGGGACGCGATCCTGGCGGCCGCGCTGCGCATCGTCGACGACGAGGGCGTCGAGGCGATGACGATGCGCCGGCTGGCCGGCACGCTCGGCGTGAACCCGATGTCGATCTACCACCACCTGCCGAACAAGGCGGCCGTGTTCGCCGGGCTGGCCGAGGTCGTGTTCGCGGGACTGGAGTCGGTGCGGCCGCGACCCGGGGCTTCTTGGCAGGACGAACTGAAGGACGCGGCGCGCGCCTATCGGGCCGCACTGCGAGCGCATCCGAACCTGGCGCTCCAGGTGCTCTCGGATCCGTCCGCCGTGTCGGACGTGGTGGTGGTGACGGTCGAGCCGTTCTACCGGGCGCTCGACCGCGGTGGGCTCGCGCCGCGCGCGATCTTCGAGTCGGTGAACACGATCGTCGACTTCGTGCACGGCTTCCTGCTCGGCGAGCTCTCGGTGCGCGCCGCGACCTTCGACCTCGCGCCCGACCTGGTCGACCGGGTGGACAAGCTGCCCGACGGCCAGGCGCCGACGTTGACTCGCGTGGTGCGCAGCCTCGGCCGCGAGGGGCTGCACTACGACTTCGACAGCGGCTTCGAGTCGGCGCTGACGGTGCTGGTCAACGGCATCGAGTCGACCGTGCGCTGACCGGACTTCAGCCGCGAGATCGCGACGCCGAGCAGGCAGAGCGCTCCGCCGGCGTACGCGAGCGGTGCTGGTGATTCGTCGAGCAGCAGCCAGCCGAGAAAGATCGTGAGCGGCGGAACCAAGTAGGTCGTCGCGCCCATCCGGCCGGCACTCGTCCGGGCCAGCGCGTAGGCCCAGGTCGTGAAGGCGAGCGCGGTCGGGAACGCACCGAGAAACACGACCCACCAGATCGTCGAGGGTTGCGCGGCGGCGGTCTCGCGAACCAACGCAGGCGCGAACGGCAGGCAGCTGATCGCGCCGATCGTGCAGGCGATCCAGGTCACCTCCAGCGCGGGAAGCCTGGCCAGCAAGGGCTTCTGGGCCACAACACCTATGGCGTACGCGACGGCGGCCAGGACGCAGAGGATCACTCCCCACGTCTCGGCCTGACCGCCGGACGACGACGTACCGATCAGGAGTACGCCGGCGAACGCGACGGCGCTGCCGATCACCAGGCGGCGCGGGAATCCCTCGCTCAGCAGGAGTCCGGCCAGAACCGCGATCAGCAACGGCCCGATGTTGACCAGCATCGCGGCCGTACCGGCGTCGAGGCGTTGCTCCGCTTCGTTGAGCGCCACGTTGTAGACGCCGAACCAGAGCAGGCCGCAGACCACCAGCAGTTTCCAGTCGCGCTTGACCGGCAGACGCCGAGGGCGGGTGAAAACGGGGACGCCGAGCAGGAGACTGCCGATCACCAGGCGGCCGAGGGACAGCGCGCCGGCGGAGAACTCGTGGCCGACGTGGCGGATCGCGACGAACGCCGAGGCCCACAGCACGATGGTCACGGCAGCCGCGCTCGCGGCGAGCACTGTCTGTCGCCGGTCCGTCATCGGGAACACCTCGTTTCGTCGGTCATGCACCGACCGTAGGTCCGGAACACTTCGGCCGGCGCCGAAGCGGCCGGACGTCACTCCTTGTTGGAACGGATGGCGGCGTCAGTGTGTGAGTCGTCAGTTGTCGGCGGGACCGGGCAGAGCGCCGGTGGTCAGGTCGTCCTCCTTCTCCGGTGGTGGTGGCAATGCTGTCGGGGTGATCAGCGCGGTCAGCAGAACCGGCACGGTCAGCCCGGCGACAAGGATGGGCAGGCTCAGCCAGACCGCGCCGAGCGCGAACCCGGCGTACACCGCGACGGCGAAGACCTCGGCGAAGAATCCGGACACCGACGTCACGGTCGCCCGGGCGGGACCTTCGATCGCGTCCTGCAGGCGAGCGTCCGCGACGACGATGACGAGCTGCATCACGCCGTACCCGAGCGCGATCGGGACGAAGCCCGCCGCCGTGCCACTCAGCGATCCCCAGGCGATCAACCCGGCCGTCGCACCGAGGCCGATAGCGAACACCGACGCCGGCAGCCGGTACGCCGGTCCGGCCAGCGCGCCGCCGATCGCCTGCGCCGCCACCGTCCCGGCGATCAGCAGCGGCACCAGGGTGTTCGACGCTCCCACTCCCCTGGCCAGCAACGGGAAGTACTCGTCGAACGCCAGGAATCCACCGAGCAGCGCCACCAGCATCACCGCCTTCCGCACCGCCGGACTGGTGGCCGCCTCCCCGAGTCCGGCGCGCAGCATCGCGAGGTACCGCTCGATCGCACCTCGCCAGCCACCACCTGTGGATGCGCCCCGATCGGCAGCCCCGAGGTCGTCGGCTGTTTCGTCGGCGGCTGTTTCGTCGGCCGAGGCGACCCGGGCCGCTTCCGGCAGCGACGCGGCGACAAGTAGTTGTGCGAGGCAACTCAAGACACTGACCGCTCCGGCCAGTAGGTAGCCGCCGTGGGCGAACAGCGGGATCGCCAGCAGCGTGGCGGTCAGGTTGGTGAGCAGCGCGGCCGACCTGGCCTTGCCGAGCAGGCTCGCGTACTTGCTGGTGGAGCCGCGCGCCGCCAGTTCGTCGTACACGAAGGCTTCGTAGGTGCCGGAGATGAGGGCGGAGCCCGCACCCCAGAGCACGAAACCGAGCGCGAAGGCGCCGTACGACGGCCAGGCGATCCAGGACGCGTAGCCGAGACCGGTCAGCGCAGGGCCGAGCATCAGCAGCTTGCGGCGGGAGAACACGTCGGCCAGCGCACCGGACGGGATCTCCAGCACGAACGCCGTCGCCGACCAGATGATGAACAGCGTCGAGATCTGGGTGGACGACAGCCCATGGTCTTCGAACAGCAACTGATACAGCGGATACAGCGGGATCAGGTCCTGCAGCGCCTCGTAGGCGACGATGCGGACCGAGAGGCGGTCAGGGCGTCAAAGGAACGGGCTCGAAAGTCTCATGCCTTGAATTTACCCGGCAACGCGTTCCGCGAGCAGCTCTTTTGTGCCGGGTGTGGACAAGTGCAGCACCTGGTACCGCGTCCCGGGCACGATCCCGGGCTCGCCGCTCCACAGCGTGAACTGCACGAGTTCCCACCGGGACGGATCGACGGCGATCGCCGAGCTGTGCACCCCGGGCAGCCGGGCGGTGTCGCGCAGACTTTCCACCGCCTCGGCCACCGGGCCGGCCGGATCGACTTCCGGCGGCAGGAACAGCGTGTTCCTCGTCGCCGCCACGGCCGGCTGGTCGACGTCCGGTCCGGGCAGCGAGTCCACGCCGGTCCAGTGCCGTACGGACGGCCGGCCGAACGACTGGCAGATACCGGTGAAGAATCCGCCGCCCCACAGGAACCGGGCCATGCCCGCGGTCTCGTTCCACAGGTAGAACGGCGCGTACTGGTTCACCGCGGCGCCGTTGGCCTGGTCCTGGACCAGGTAGGCCTTCAGCGCGAGTCCCTCGAAGTCGTCGGTCGCCCGGCCGCGGTCCAGCACGCGGCGCCGGATGATGCCCATGTCGTAGTCCGCCGGCAAGGTCACCTCGTACTGCATCGCGTACACGGCCTGTTCCCCTCTCGGTCAGCGTCCCGAACATACTAGTAGGTACAGAGGAAATTGCCGCGCGCCGATCCCGCCTTTCGGTCAGGGTTGAGCCATGAGCGATCGGATCTGGGCGAAGCTCCCCGCGGGGAGCCGGGAGGCGCTGGCCGACGGGTTGAGCCCGTCCGACCTGCAGAGTGCGCTGCTGGAGGTGAGCCGTGAGCGCGCCGCGAAGGTGACTCCGGCCCGACTGATGGACCGCTGGCGCAAGGATCGTTTCGTCCAGCCGTCGCCGGCCGACCCGCGCGCGCTGGTCCGGACTCAGGCCCGTCTCTGGGACCTGCTGCCGGAGCGGTTCGCCGGTGTCGAGCTGTCGCCGGTCACTCCGCTCGGCTCCTGCTCAGCCGTCGCCACGATCCACCAGAACATGGTGCTCACCACCATGCGGAACACCGAGGTCGCCAGCGACCCGACCAACGAGCTCGCCCTCGAGGCCGCCGTACGGCGTCGCGCCGGGGCCGAGCGGGTCGACCTGGCGACCTGCCAGCGCGTGGTCCGGGCGCAGCTGAACGACGGCCCGGGGATGTTCGCGCACTTCCAGCTGTTCGCGCTGGTCTCGTCGGCCCGGGACACCGGGTCGGGCCGCACGGAGGCGGAGCTGCTGCTGGATCACCTGCGCTACTGGTACGCCGTACTGGGTGAGCGGGCGGAGTTCACGTTCACCACGTTCGCGCCGAGCGCGGTGCGGGAGCGGATCGACGACACGGTACGGCCGGGGCTGCCGGTGAAGCTCGAGGAGGACGCGACGCGGACCAAGGGCGCCGGCTACTACGCCGGCACCGCCATCGGGATCGGTGTCGACGGCAACGAGCTGGGCGACGGCGGCTTCACCCGGTGGACCGCTGACCTGCTGGGCGACGCCAAGGAGCGCTGCCTGATCTCCTGCGTCTCCACTGAGCGTCTGACCGCGATCAGCGGAGTTTGAGCAGCGCAGCGTCGGTGGGCGCGAAGCCACACGCGTCGACGTAGAAGCTGGTGAGGTGTGGCTCGTAGTCGACGTGCAGCCACTCGCAGCCCGCCGCCCGAGCCTCCTCGGCGGCTCGGGCGACAAGCTGCGCGCCGATTCCCTGACGACCGTGGTCGGGATGCACCGCGGTGTCCAGCACGAAGGCGTGGGCGCCGCCGTCCCAGCAGACCTGGACGAAGCCGATCAGCGTGTCGTTGTCGAAGGCACCGACCCAGGTCAGCGCGTGCCGCTCCAGCCGAGCGGCCCAGGGCTCGACGGAGCCCGGCGACGACCCGAAGGCCAGCGCGTGCAGGGCCGAGAGCACCTCGTCGTCGACCGGGAACCGGATACGCAGCTCCATCAGCGCCCCTCCGTGCTGATCAGTACGACGGTGCTGTCACCGGACAGGTTCAACGAGTCGCGCGCAGCTCGCAGTCCGGCCAGCGTGGCCGCTCCACTCGGCCCGGACGAGATGCCCAGCGCCGCAAGGTCAGCGACGGCTTGCAGCGCCTGCGGGTCCTCCACAGTCACCGACGCGTGCAGTCCATCTCGCAGAACCGGCCAGGCCAGACTGGACGGCGTACCGCAGTTCAGGCCGGCCATGACGGTGCTGCTGGTTTCCACTGTCACCGGGTGACCGGCCAGCAGGCTGCTGGTGATGCAGGCCGCGCTGCTGGGCTCTACGCCGAGGACGTTGGTGCAGTGGGCGACGGCTGCTTGGGCTACCGAGCCGACTCCCATCGGTACGACGAGCAGGTCGGGCTCCACGTCGATCTCGTGGAACAGGGTCGAGTAGCCGTCGACGATGAGCTGAGGGATCTCCTCGTAGCCGGGCCAGGCCGAGTCCTGGATCAACAGGCGTCCAGCGGTCACCGACTCGGCTGCGGCCACCACCGCGTCGTCGTACGAGATCGGCAGGACGGTGACCGTGGCGCCTTCGTCGCGAACGGCGTCGATGGCGGCGGAACCGACCACGTCGGGGATGAAGACGTGCGCGCGCAGTCCGAGCAGGCGCGCACGGCGGGCGACCGCGCGGCCGTGGTTGCCGTCCGTCGCGGTGACCAGCTCTTCGGTGTCGGGCCGCAGCGCGCAGTGGATTGCCCACCAGGCGCCGAGCGCCTTGAACGCGGGCAGACCCAGCCGCCGCGACTCGTCCTTGACCAGGACGCGTCCGACGCCCAGCTCATCCGCCAGCGCCGGTACGTCGTGCAGCGGGGTCGGCGCGTAGTCGGCCAGGCCCTGGTGGAAGGCCAGCACCTCGGCGGGCGCCGGCCGCGTCCGCGACGAGCGGGCTGTGCGGGAGCGGTAGAGCACTCCTAGGCGACCAGCGCGAACGCCCGGGCCGAGGTGGAGTACGTCTGCGGCGAGGAGGTGCCGATCCGCTGCGGGGCCGACTCCTGCACCCGGATGGCCGCTGTCTGCAGGCGGACCGGCAGCGTCGACCTGACGGCGGTGGCGAGGTCGAACTGCACCTCGGCCAGCAGGTCGGACAGCTCCAGGTCGAGCGCCCGGCAGATCGCGGCGAGGATCTCCGAGGAGGGCTCCTTGCGGCCGCGCTCGATCTCGGACAGGTAGGGCACCGACACCTGGGCCACCTCGGCGAGCTCGCGCAGGGTGATCCCCCGCTCGCGCCGCAGCCGGCGGAACACGTTCCCGATCACCTGGCGAAGCAGCACGTCCGGTCCTCCTCGACTTGCGTGGTCCTTGTACCGAGTGTGCCATCCCGGCCGGGTCTGCGGTGGGCAGATCTGCCACGGGCAGATTCCGGCGACGCCGGGCCCGGTCGCGGTCAGGCTGGAGGACATGAGCGACACCATGCGAACCACCGACCTCGACCAGCACATCTACCAGCGGCTGCTCTGGCAGCGGATCGTCGTCCTGCGCGACGAGATCAAGGACGAGAACGCCAACGCGCTGTGCGCCCAGCTGATCCTGCTGAACGCCGAGGACCCGAAGGCGGAGATCTCGCTCTACATCAACTCCCCCGGCGGCTCGGTCTCGGCCGGGCTGGCGATCCTGGACACGATGAACTTCATCAGCAACGACGTGTCGACGTACGCGATGGGGCTGGTCGCGTCGATGGGTCAGGTGCTGCTCGCCTGTGGTACGCCGGGCAAGCGGTTCAGCCTGCCGCACGCGCGGATCATGATGCACCAGCCGTCCGGCGGGATGGGCGGCACGGCCAGCGACATCAAGACCCAGGCGGAGCAGTCGCTGCTGGCCAAGCAGCAGCTGGCCACGCTGCTGAGCGAGCGGACCGGGCAGAGCGTCGACCGGATCACCGAGGACTTCGACCGGGACCGCTGGTTCACGCCGGAGCAGGCGCTCGACTACGGCATCGTCGACCAGGTGCTGACCCAGCCGGTCAGCGTTTGAGCCGGCGCCCGCTCCCCCGAGCCGCGGGCGCCGGTGGTCGCTAGGCGAGCGCCTGGTCGAGGTCTTTGACCAGGTCCTCCGGGTCTTCGAGGCCGATGCTGAGCCGGAGCAGGTGTTGGTCCGGCTTGGCCTCGTCCGCGACCAGGCGGTGGGTCAGTGCGGCCGGGCGCTGGATCAGCGTGTCCACACCGCCCAGGGACACCGCATGCGTGATCAGCTCCAGCTTGGCCAGCAACTGATCGACCCGAGTCGTCCGGAAGGCCAGTACGGCGCCCGGCCCGATCTGCTGCCGACCCACCAGCCCGCGCGGATCGCACTCGGGCAAACCGGGGTAGTGCACCTTGTCCACAGCCGGATGGGTGCTCAGCCAGTCGGCCACCTTCGCCGCACCCGCCTGCTGCGCACGGACCCGGATCGGCAGCGTCTGCAGTCCCCTGTGCAACTCGTACGCCGCGAGCGGGTAGAGCAGAGCTCCGGTCACCGCACGCACCTGGCGAAGCCGCGCGACCCAGTCCGTCGTTCCGGCGACCAGGCCGCCCATCAGGTCGCCGTGACCGCCGAGGTACTTCGTGGCCGAGTGCAGCACGAGCGTGGCGCCGTGCCGAGTCGGCTGTTGCAGCACCGGGGTGGCGAAGGTGTTGTCCACAGCCACCGGTACGCCGGCGGCCTGCCGGACCACGTCGGCGATGTCCGTCAGCTCGACGGTCGGATTGGCCGGGGTTTCGAGCAGCACCAGCCCGGTGTCAGGGCGGATCGCCTCGGCGACGGTCCGCGCGGTCACCCAACTGACCGTCGTACCGAGCAGGCCTGTGGACAACAGGTGGTCGGAGCCGCCGTAGAGCGGGCGGACGACGATCACATGCGGCTTTCCAGCGGCGACGGTGGCGAGCAGCACCGCCGTCAAGGCGGCCATCCCGGAGCTGAACGCGACTGCGCCGTCGGCGCTCTCCAGCTCGGCCAGCGCGGTTTCGAGGCGGGCGACGTTCGGATTCCACAGCCGTTGGTAGACGAGGCTGCCGTCGCCCGGCTCGCCACCGCCCGCCAGCCGGTCGTACGCCGCACCGCCTGCCGTGGTGCCGGACAGCGGGTACGTCGTACTGAGGTCGATCGGGGGGACGTGCACCCCGAGGGCGGTCAGGTCGTCGCGGCCGGTGTGCACGGCGCGGGTGTCCGACACGGTCATCGAGCCTCCTTCGGTCCGTCTGCGGTGCGGCCAGGATGAAATCTTCTGCGAGAGACTGGCAAGAGTTCCGAAGAAAATTCGTCCACAGGTCTGTCCACACGCTGTGGATTCTGTGGATGGCCCTTACAGTGATGTCATGCCGAAGGATCGTCGGACCCCCGGACCGGCGCCCCGGCCGGTGCCCGCGGGGCTCGACGAGGTCGACCTGGAACTGGTCCGGCTGCTCAGCGCGGACGGCCGGATGCCGAACAACGCGCTCGCCGAGGCGACCGGGATCGCGCCCTCGACCTGCCTGGCGCGGGTCCGGGCGCTGCGCGAGCGCGGGGTGATCCGCGGCTTCCACGCCGACGTCGACCTGGCCGCGCTCGGCCGCCCGCTCCAGGCGATGGTGGCGATCCGGATCGGCGCGCACTCCCGCGACGAGATCGACCGGTTCCGCGCGATGGTCCCGCGGTTGCCCGGCGTACTGTCGCTGTTCCACGTCAGCGGCGCCAACGATTACCTGCTGCACGTGGCGGCGGAATCACCCGACGCGCTGCGCGACTTCGTGCTCGACCACCTGACCGCGGATCCCGCGGTGGTGCACGCCGAGACGAGCCTGATCTTCGAGCACGTCCGGGCGTGAGCCGGCCTGTGGACAACTCCGTGGTTATCCCCGGCCTGTGGACAACCGAAAGGTCAGCGGGGCTTCAGGCCCCAGGCTTCGGCGAGCAGTGTGTAGGAGTGGCGTCGTTCGGCCGGGTCGTGGATCGACGTGGTGATGATCAGCTCGTCGGCGCCGGCTGACTCGGCGCGCCGGCGCAGGTCGGCGGTGACCTGGTCGGGAGTGCCGGCGGAGACCAGTCCGGACCACTCCTCGACGGCGGCCTTCTCGCCTTCGGACCACGGGTACGCCGCGGCTTCCTCCGGCGACGGCATCGGGCCGGGGCGGCCGGAGCGCAGGCGGAGGATGGACAGGGCGTTGGCGAGGGCCAACTGCTCGGCGCGCTCTTCGGTTTCGGCGACGATGGCGGCCAGGGCGAGGATCGCGTGCGGCTGTGACTGGTCGGGCGAGGGCTGGAACTGCTCGCGGTAGGTGCTGATCACGCCGGACGGGTCGAGCGTGCCGAAGTGGCCGGCGTACGCGAAGCCGGTGCCGAGCGCGGCGGCTGCCTGGCCGCCGTACGTGCTGGAGCCGAGGATCCAGACCGGCGGCAGCGGGACGTCGTCGGGCTGCGCCGTGATCGGGGCGAAGGGATGGCCGGCCGGGAAGCCCTCGGCGTACGCGCGCAGCTCGGCGTACTGGTCGGGGAAGTCGTCGGCGGACAGCGCCTCGCGGCTGCGGCGGAGGGCGAGCGCGGTGCGCTGGTCGGTGCCGGGAGCGCGGCCGATGCCCAGGTCGATCCGGCCGGGATGCAGACCGGCGAGCACGCGGAACGTCTCGGCGACCTTGAGCGGCGAGTGGTTCGGCAGCATGATGCCGCCGGAGCCGACCCGGATCGTCGACGTGACGGCGGCGACGGCCGCGATCATCACCTCGGGCGTCGAGCTGACGACGCTCGGGATGTTGTGGTGCTCGGCGAGCCAGAAGCGGTGGTACCCGGCCGCCTCGGCTGTCTTCGCCAGTTCCAGTGTCTCGTGCAACGCCTCCGACGGCTTGGTCCCGGTCGGCACCGGGGAGAGGTCGAGGACGGACAGCGGCATCGCTTCACTCGTCACGTACAACCGCAACCGGCGGAAGCGGGTTCCTATTCCACTGTGACGTCGGGGCAGCCGGTGATCGAGTACGCCGGTTCGCCGCCGACCACCCGGTTCCCGGTGAAGACCAGTCCCGCGACGCTCTTCGCGCGCAGCACCTCACCGTCGCCGGTCAGCCGGAACTCGTTGTCCTCGATCCGTACGCCGCGGTGCACCGGCTCACCCTCGACCTGGTTGGTCGGGTCGAACCAGATCACCGGCGTCGCCGGCCGCAGGAACTGGTTGCCGCGGACGACGAGATCGCGCACCGGCCCCGACTCGTACCACTGGTGCGCGTCGGCCGAGACGTAGATGCTCGCCATCGACATCCCGTCGAACACGTTGTGCTCGATCACGCTCGGCCCGCGGGTGGTGAGCAGCACGCCGCGAGTCGGGATGTTGCGGAAGGTGTTGCCCGCGATCCGCACCGCCGGGGTGTAGGTGACGTTCTCGACGACGTACTCGCCGGGCTCGACGGTCTCCGGTACGGCGCGGTCGAGCGTGATCGTCATCGTGGTCAGCGGTTTGCTGCTGTCCGTCCCGGTCGGTCCGTCGACCGCCGTGACCGTCGCCTGCCCGACGCCGACCATGGTCAGCTTGTCCACGAACTCCACCACGTCACCGGGATGGAACTGTGGAAAACCGGCCGTCTCGTGGTGCATGTACCGCAGACCGGCCTGCTCGCCCGCGACGTCGACGACCTCGAGATAGGTGCCGTGCACGTTGATCGGGTCGTCGTGCGCGCCGTCGAACAGGTTGCCGGTGATCGTCACCGCGCCGCGAACGCCCGACAGCTGCAGGATGTCCGCGAACGCCGCCGTACTGCGGCCGATCGACCGGTCGGCGTGGAACTCGTTGCCGGTCACGGTGATGTCCGTGCTCAGCTGCCCGACGATGCCGAAGCCGTGCAGGTAGCCGGCCTTGAGCTGCGTGACCGTGACCTGCGACGACTCCCAGATGAATCCGGCCGCGGTGTCGCGGGTCGGTTCACGCAGTTGGTAGACCAGGCCCGCGTCCTCGGTGGTGATCTCCGACAGGTAGTCGACGCGGATCCGGTGATCGCCGAGATCGGTCAACCGCGCGACGTCGGTGAACAGCGGGTTGTCTCCCCGCCAGGTCCGCTGCGCCGCCGGGTCGTGGATCTGGCAGTACCAGAGCTCGTCGGTGCTGTGCCGCCAGTACGGCGTACCGGTGGCTGGGCTGGTCTCGCCGAGGAACGTGAGCTGGTCGTCGGCCACCAGGTAGGGATTACCGGGCGGAATGCTGAGCACCCGGTACGCCGGACCGGTTTCCGCGACGGTCACGTCCACGACCTTCGGCGCCGAGTGGTCGAAGGCGAAGTTGCTGATCGTCACCCGCTCGGAGCGCACCACGGCGAACAGGCCGAGCAGGCCGTGCAGCTGGAAGGTCGAGCCGTCGCCGTCGACGGTGAGGTCGGCGAGGTCTTCGAGCAGGAACGCGAAACGCTTGTGCCGGTGGGACGGGTCGGCGCCGACGGTGTTGGAGATGTAGAACTCTCGCTCGATCGCGTGCTCGGGATAGAGCTGGTAGGTGCCGCGCGGGAAGAGCAGCCGGACCGGGCCGCTGAGATCGCACGCGTGGGCGATCGCGTCGACGACTGCCGGGGTGCTGTCCTTCACGCCGCTGCTGTCCGCGCCGAACGCGGTGACGTCGACTACTTGGGTCACAAGCGCCCAGTGTCCTGCACAGAGCGGTCGCTGATCAGGCGGGGTACGGCGTCGTGGTGCGGGCGTCGCGCAGAGCCCTGGCCCACCAGGCGAGCTGGTCGAGCATGGTCGCAGCAGCTACGGCGGTCGCGGGGTCGGCCAGCTCAGCGGTGTCGACGGCGCCGGGCAGCTGCTGGAAGCTGAGCGTCTCGCGGATCGTGACCGCGTGCAGCTCGCCGAAAACGAGGCGCAGCTGCTCGGCGGCGCGCAGCCCGCGCGAGCGGCCGCCGTACACGACGAAGCCGACGGGTTTGCCGTACCAGGGCTCGCGGACCGAGTCGATCGCGGTCTTCAGGTCGCCGGGATACGCGTGGTTGTACTCCGGCGCGAGCACGACGATCGCGTCGGCCTCCGCGATCCGCGCGGGCAGGTCGTCGGCGATCGACAGGTCGACCAGATCGAGCTTGAAGTCGTCCCGGCCGTCCACCTGCCGGCTGAACCAGGTCATCAGCGCCCGGCAGAACGGGCTGGCCTCCGCGGTACGCACGAGCAGGGCGAGACGGAGCGGATGAACGGTCACGTCCAGCGACGGTAGTACCTCAACAACGCTTGAGGTCAAGCCAACGGTGGAGAAAGCGGCGAAATGCCGTAAAATCGAGGATTTGTGGCGACCGGAAGAAATATCACGGAGCCAACGCGCTGCATTTTATCACGAGGGGTTGGAATTGCAGAATCCGGTGCAGTCGGAACAGCTTCACCTGACCACGTTCTACGCGGCACTGGACCGCGAACGTGAGCAGGCGGAGACCCGTCGCCGCGGCGAGCAGGTGGCCGGGACGCGCAACGCCCAGGCCCTGCACCAGCGCGACGGCCGGGTCCGCGACCTGAACGCGCGGCTGGCCCGCCTGAACGCCGCCGAGGAGGGCCTGTACTTCGGCCGCCTGGACGACAGCAACGGCGAGGTCCTGCACCTGGGCCGGATCGGCCTGCACGACGAGGACTACGAACCCCTGCTGGTCGACTGGCGGGCTCCCGCCGCGCGGCCGTTCTACGTCGCGACCGCGGTGCACAACCAGGGCGTCGTGCGTCGACGGCACATCCAGAGCCGGCTGCGGCAGGTGATCGACGTCCAGGACGAGCAGCTCGATCTCGGCCGGACGGCGGCCGGCGAGTCCCGGCTCGGCACCGGCGTGATGGGCGAGGCGGTGCTGCTGAAGGCGCTGGAGGCCCGGCGGACCGGCACGATGGAGTCGATCGTGCAGACCATCCAGGCCGACCAGGACCGGATCATCCGGTCCGAACTGCCCGGGATTCTGGTCGTCCAGGGTGGTCCGGGGACCGGAAAGACCGCCATTGCGCTGCACCGGGCCGCCTATCTGCTGTACACCCATCGGGACCAGCTGGAAAAGCGCGGAATTCTTGTCGTCGGCCCCAATCCGACGTTCCTGAAGTTCATCGGGCAGGTCTTGCCGTCGCTGGGCGAGGACGGCGTCCGGCTGGTCACGCTGGCCGAGCTCTACCCCGGGCTGACCGCGACCCGGCCGGAGTCCGCCGAGGCCGCCGAGGTGAAGGGCCGGGCGGTGATGGCCGACGTGATCGCGCAGGCGGTCGCCAACCGTCAGTGGGTTCCGGACAAGCCGCTCGAGGTGACCGTCGACCGGACCGTGCTGCGGCTCGACCCCTCCGTCGCCGAGGCAGCGCGCTCCCGGGCGCGCGAGCGGCGGCTGACGCACAACCAGGCCCGGCCGTTCTTCCTGACCGAGATCGTCGACACGCTCACCGAGCAGTACGCCGAGATCATCGGCGCCGACCCGCTCGGCGGCGAGAACCTGCTCGACGAGTACGACCTGGCCGAGCTGCGCAAAGAGGTGGTCGGCGAGCCCGCCGTCCAGGAGTTGCTGCACCGGCTCTGGCCGAACCTGAGTCCCCGCGAGCTGCTGGTCGACCTGTACGGCGACGAGCGGCGGCTGGCCGAGGCCGCTCCGCAGCTGAGCGAGCTCGACCGTGAGCACCTGCTGCGGTACGGCGACGACTGGAGCCCGGCCGACGTGCCGCTGCTCGACGAGGCGGCCGAACTGCTCGGGGACGACGGTCAGGAGGCGGCCCGGCTGAAGGCGGAGCGGGCGCGGGCGATCGCCTACGCGCAGGGGTCGCTCGACGTACTGTCCGGGTCGGGCTCTACGGACTTCGACGAGGACGACGAGTCGGAGGTGCTGACCGCCCGGGACATTCTGGACGCTGAAGCGCTGGCCGAGCGGTTCGAGGCGGACGACGACCGGACGCTGGCCGAGCGGGCCGCGGCGGACCGGCGCTGGACCTACGGGCACGTGATCGTCGACGAGGCCCAGGAGCTGTCGCCGATGGCGTGGCGGGCGATCGCACGGCGCTGCCCGTTGCGGTCGATGACGCTGGTCGGCGACGTCGCCCAGACGAGTGCGGCCGGCGGTGGGACGAGCTGGCGGCAGGCGCTCGCGTCGAGCTTCGGCGACCGCTGGCGGCTGGCCGAATTGACGATGAACTACCGCACGCCGGCCGAGGTGATGGAGCTGGCCGGACAGGTGCTGGAGCTGGTGGATCCCCAGGCAAAGGCGCCGCAGTCGGTCAGGTCGACCGGCGTGAAGCCGTGGCACGTCGACGTCGCGCCGGCCGAGCAGGCGGCGTACGTGAGCAAGGTCGCCGGCGAGGAGGTCCAGCACGGGCAGGTCGGCGTGATCACCTCGCGCCTGCGGCTGGAGCTCGTGCAGGAAGCGGTCGGCGACCTGGCCGACGTGACCGTGCTGACCGTCGCGGGCGCCAAGGGGCTGGAGTTCGACTCGGTGCTGGTGGTCGACCCCGAGGGCATCATGCTGGAGTCACCACGAGGCCTGCGCGACCTGTACGTCGCGCTGACCCGCTGCACCCAGCGCCTCGGCGTGATCGGCGAACTACCCGAGGTACTGGCTGACTCGGACGCCTGGGACGTACGGCGCTGAGCTGTTTCCAAGCGGTGCGCGCGGTGCGACCGTCGAAGGATGAAGAAGTCACTGGCGTGTCTTCTCGGCTTACACAGTTGGAGAACCGAGCGCAACGAAGAAGGCCAGCGGTATCAGCTGTGTCTACGGTGCGGCACGAGTCGCGACAAGCTCTCGCTGAACGACTTCGGCGGCGCCGGTTAGTGGTCCGAGCAGCACTTCTGCTGGTGTTCGGCTTCGAAGGGGATGAGGACGCCGCCCGCGGCGGGCTGGACCTGGAGGATGACCTGGCCTTCGCGGCGTACCGGGCGGACGAAGTCGCGGGTGTCGATGACCGTGTCGTCGGTGACCAGTAGGCCGCCGAGTGCCTCGACGTAGTCGATGCCTGCCTTGGCGCGCAGAGCGGCAGCGGTCTGTACGCCGTACGCGTGCTCGTGGCCGGGCCAGCGGAACAGCCGACCAGCGCCGAGCGCGCTCTCCACGGCAGCGACGTACGCGCCGCGGACCAACGGGCTCGGTCCGGCGAGATCTGGAGCGGTCGCACCGGATCGGGTGAACGCGGAGCCGGCGCCGTGCTCGGCGCACCACCTGCGGACGTGGGCTTCGAGTTCGTCGGTCGCCGCGGCGATCGAGACGGCGAGGTGCGGGGTGTCTCCACCGGTGATCGCGTGGGTGCACGCGATCACCGGAGGCGCCGCCGGGCCGAGCAGTTCGTGCAGTACGTGCTCGGCCTCGGCGGTGTCGCGGCTGGCCGCGTCGACGGCGATGATCATCGGGTCGCGATCACTTCTTCGGGAGCACCCAGATCGGGTTCGTGTAGAACCACAGGTCCGACCACGGGTCCGCGTCGCCGACCACGTCGAGCTGCGGGCCCGCCGGGTCGATCGCCGCGCCGAGGTACCCCGGCTGGCTGCGGTTGCCGTCGGTGCCGCGGACCCGGACGTAGAACGGCTCCTCGGCCCGGCCCAGCGGCAGGACCAGCTCGAACGTGCCGCGCTTGCCTGAGGTGTCCCACTGCCGGACGACCTTGGTGTCCGGCGCGGTGAACGTGTCGCGGTTGCTGACCGTGCCCTTGACGGCACCGCGGATCGCGTCGACCCGGTTCAGCTTCGGCACGAAGTTCGACCAGTTCGGCATCGTCTGCGTGGTGATCCGGACGACCAACTCGACCGCACGGCCGCGCTTGACCGTGAGCGCGCCGCCGAGCGGTTCGCCATACCGTTGACCGAGCTCGCGGACCTCCACCTCGACGCCCTTGGCGAGCATGCCGTGGTCGACCCACATCCGGCCGGCCCGCAGGCCCTCCATCACCGACAGATAGTCGCGGCGCTCGGCGCCGACGTGGGTGCGGCTGTAGTAGCCGGGGAAGAAGTCGCCGGCGGTCCGGTTCACGGTGTTGCCGTAGACCGGGTCCATGTAGCGGCCGTCGCGGTCGAACTGCGCCTGGTCGGAACCGTCGGGACGGCGAGCCGTCTCGTTCCAGTTCACGTGGCTGTCGGAGTTCGCGCTGATCCACCAGGGCTTTCCCTCGGCCAGCAGGCTGTCCCACAGACCGCCGACGGTCGAGGTCATCCAGTCGAAGCCGCCCCAGGTCCGGTAGGACTCGAGCGGGTAGCCGGGGAACGAGTTCGCGCCCGGGGCGTTGCCGTAGTAGCCACGGGCCTGGGCACCACCGATCGGCGCGGGCAGACCGGCCGCCTGATGACCCGGCGCGCCTTCGAAGCCGATCGCGATCCGCGGGTCGGCGTCGCGCCAGTTGCGGATCTCGTGCGGGCTGTCGATGCCGTTACGGGCCGGGTGGTTGGCCAGGAACAGCGCGTCCTGGACCCGGCGCCGGTCGACCTGCTGGCCGAGCCACTGGATCCCCGAGACGGCCAGCGCCTCGTTGGCCGGAGTGTTGCCACCGGCCCCCTTCACGCCGCCGTCGTAGCTGTTCTCGAACTGCTTGAGCACCTCGACCTCGCGGCTGCCCGGCGCGACGAACACCGTGCCGTGCTCGGCGGCCGGGATGTTCCACTCCAGGCCCTGGAAGATCAGCGTGTTCTTCAGCTCGCTGCGGGCCGCCTTGATCTGCGGGTTGACCAGGTCGACGCCTATCCGCGCGTGGGTGGCGCCACCGTGGTCGGTGATCACCAGCCAGTCCAGCCCGTACGCCGCGGCGTGGCGCGCCTGGTCGATGACCCGGTACAGGCCGTCCGAGCTCATCTGCGTGTGGATGTGGTGGTCGCCGGCCAGCCAGACGTTCGGCCGCTTGTGCTGCTGGAAGATCCAGCCCGGCACGTTCTTCGGCGCCGCGGCGGCGGCCGCCTGCGCACCGGTGACGGCCAGCGCCGCCGTACCCCCGAGAATGCCCGCGGACCGCAGCAGCGACCGGCGGCTCACCTCGGTCGGCGAGAGGTCGGAGTCAGGGATCGACTCGTCCAGCGCGGCCAGCGTCGCGGCGTCCAGCTCGGCGTTCGGGTGATGGTGATCGTGGTCGTGCCCATGGCCGTGGCCATGTCCGTGGCCGTGCCCGTGCTCGTGACCGCTGTGGTCGTGGGAGTGTCCCATCGTGCGTCCTCTCGGATGGCGGAATCCGCCGGGATCATCGCCTTTCCGGATGACGCGAAGGTGTTGTCCGGATGAACCACAGCCGCCACCCCTGGACAAACGCGCAGCCCGGTGCCTCACTGGACCGTGGGGGGAAGATCATGGGGAGATCACGGCAACTGGGGAGTCGTGCCGCCGCGCTGCGGGCCGTCAGCGCGGGAATGGCGGCAGGCGTACTCGCCGTACTGGTCACGTTCGCGGTCGTCCGCGCGACGTACGAAACCGGCGCACCCGCCAAGGTCGCCGACGCGCCGACCCCGTCGGCCCGCAAGACCCCCGCCGTCGCCCCGTCCTCGCCGGTCAGGCTGCGGTGCGAGGAACTGGTCGCCCGCGGCTACACGTACCCAGGCGTGGTCGGCTACTGGCGCGCGTACGGCCGGCCCCCCGAACTGGATGCCGACGGCAACGGCATCCCGTGCGAGGAGGAGTACGCACCACCGGTCATCGACCAGTTCTGGCAGCAGTAGGTGGCCATCGCAGCCTGCTAGCGGAACTGGCGGGTGAACGTCCGGAGGTCCTCGATCAGCAGGTCGGGGGCCTCCAGGGCGGCGAAGTGGCCGCCTCGGGGGTGTTCGGTCCAGTGGGTGAGGTGGTGGGTGCGGGACAGGATGTGGCGCATCGCGGGGTCGGTGGGGAAGACGGCGACGCCGGTGGGTACGGGGGCGGGGTCGGGTGGTGGCGTGCTGGGCTCGTAGTAGAGGTTGGCCGAGGTGGCGCTGGTGTTGGTGAACCAGTACAGCGAGACGTCGGTGAGGATGTGGCCGAGGGCAACGTCGGTCAGCGGCCGGGCCGGGTCGGACCAGTCGTGGAACTTCTCCAGGATCCAGGCGAGTTGGCCGACCGGGGAGTCGCTGAGGGCGAAGGAGATGGTCTGCGGCTTGCTGCCTTGCAGTTCCGCGTACGCCGTACCGGTGGCTCGGACGTGGTCGGCGAAGGTGAGCTTGGCCTGGTCGGCCGGGCTGAGGTCGTCGAAGTCGCCGGGGCGGTAGCCGGGACCGGTGGATGGGTGTGCGAGGCCGCCGTTGATGTGGACGCCGAGGACGTGGTCGGGGGCGACGCGGCCGAGCAGGGGTGAGACGACCGAGCCGGTGTCGCCGCCTTGGGCGACGTACTGGTCGTAGCCGAGGCGGTCCATCAGGGTGGCCCAGGCGTGGGCGATGCGGAGGTGGTTCCAGCCGACGTCGTTCAGCGGGATCGAGAAGCCGTGGCCGGGGACCGAAGGGGCGACGACGTCGAAGGCGTCCGCCGGATCGCCGCCGTGTGCTCCCGGGTCGGTGAGCGGGCCGACGATCTCGAGGAACTCGGCGATCGAGCCCGGCCAGCCGTGCGTGATGATGAGCGGGAGCGCGTCCGGCTCGGGTGAGCGGACGTGCAGGAAGTGGATCGGCTGGCCCTCGATCGGGGTGACGAACTGGGGGAAGGCGTTCAGGCGGGCTTCCCAGGTGCGCCAGTCGTACTCGTCGAGCCAGTGCCGGACGACCCGTTGCAGATAGCCGACCGGGACGCCGCGGGACCAGTCGTCCGCGGCCGGCAGCGCGCGCGGCCAGCGGGTCCTGCTCAGGCGGGAGCGGAGGTCGTCGACGTCCTCCTGCGGAACGGCGATCCGGAACTCGGCGATCATGGCCTCAGGGTACGGACGGCGCCGGCCAGCAGGTTGATGCCCTCAGCAACTGATTGCTCGGTCAGGCCGCCGTAGCCGAACACCAGACCGGGCGGCCCGGGCGGGTTGAACCAGTACGGCGTGAGCGGGTACACGCCGACGTCCCGGGTCCGCGCTGCCTCGGCGACGGCTTCGGCGGGGAGGTCTGGCGGCAACCAGGCGAGCAGGTGCAGGCCGGCCGAAATCCCGACCGGCTTGAAGTCGGGCAACTGGTCCGCGAGCTGTTCGACCAGGAGATCGCGGAGGTTCCGGTAGCGGGGCCGCATCCGGCGCAGGTGGCGGTCGAACTCGCCGCGGGCGACGAAGTCGGCGAAGGTCAGCTGGTCCAGGACCGACGAACCGCGGTCGTCAGTCAGCTTCGCGGCGGACATTGGCTCGACCAGCCCGTCGGGCAGGATCAGCCAGCCGAGCCGGAGTCCGGGCGCCAGGGTCTTGCTCGCCGTACCGGCGTAGACGACGCGGTCGGGTGCCAGGCCCTGGATGGCGCCGATCGGCTCGCGGTCGTAGCGGTACTCGGCGTCGTAGTCGTCCTCGATGATCAGCGCGTCCCGGCGGACGGCCCACTCGACCAGCGCCGTCCGGGTCTCGGGCGACGCGACGGCGCCGATCGGCATCTGGTGCGCGGCCGTGACCAGGACCAGGTCCGCGCCCGACCGGTCGAGCGCCGCCACCTCCACGCCGGAGTCCAGCACGGGTACGCCGACGGTCTCCAGCCCTGCCTTCGTCGCTACGTCGCGGAGGTCGTAGTCGGACGGATCCTCCAGTGCGATCCGCCGGTAGCCCGCCGCGACCAGGACCTGGAAGAGCAGCCGCGAACCCTGCGCGAAGCCGTGGCTGATCAGCATGTTCTCCGGCCGCGCCGACGTCCCGCGGACCCGGTTGAGGTAGTCGGCCAGCGCCTCGCGGAGCTCGAGCGCCCCCTGTCCGCTCAGGTAGGAGAAGGTCCGGTGCGGAGTCTCGTTCAGGACCCGCCGGAACGATCGCAGCCAGGCCGCGCGCGGGAACTGGGTGACGTCGGGACGGCTGTACCTGAAGTCGATCCGCGGTGGTCCGGCGAGCTTCTGAGCGGCCCGTGCCGTCTGCAGGCTGCGCGCCGCCGCCTGGGCGACCTGGGTGTAGCCGCCGGTCCGGCTCACCAGGTACCCCTCCGCGACAAGCTGCTGGTAGGCCTCGACCACGACACCGCGCGAGAGTCCCAGGTCGGACGCGAGCGCCCGGGACGACGGCAGCACGGCGTCCGCCCGGAGCAGGCCTTCGCGGATCCGCTCGCGGATCCCGGTCTCCAGTTGCTGGTGCAGCGGCACGGTGCTGTCCCGCTGGATCTCGACCAGCAGCTCACCGGTACCGGAACCGGTCCTCGAACGGCTCATGGAATTGGACCTTATCCGCGCGCCGGGGCGCTGTCAGGGTTTGTGTACCAGCACTTCAGCGAGGGAGACCGCCGATGAGCACGATCGAGATCCAGACCCCGGTGCTGCTGCGGGCCGGCGACCGCGGGTACGACGAAGCCCGCACGGTGTGGAACGCGATGATCGATCGCCGCCCGGCCGTGATCGCCCGCTGCGGCAGTACGGCGGAGGTCGCCGCGGCGGTACGGCACGCACGGAGCCGCTCGCTGGAGATCGGCGTCCGGTGCGGCGGGCACAACATCGCCGGACTGGCGGTGCCCGACGGCGGGATGATGATCGACCTGACGCCGATGGGCGGCGTACGGGTCGATCCCGTCCGGCGACTGGCCTGGGTGCAGGGCGGGGCGTTGCTGGGCGAGCTGGATCGGGCCGCGCAGCGGTACGGGTTGGCGACCACGGCCGGGAACGTCTCGCACACCGGCGTCGGCGGGCTCACGCTGGGCGGCGGGATGGGGTGGCTGGCCCGGCAGTACGGGCTGGCCTGCGACAACGTCACGTCGTACGAGGTGGTGACTGCCGACGGTGAAGTCGTGCGGGCCAGTGCGGAGGAGAACGCCGAGCTGTTCTGGGGGTTGCGGGGTGGCGGTGGCAACTTCGGCATCGTGACGGAGTTCGAGTTCCGGTTGCACGAGGTCGGGACGCGGACGCTGGTGGCGGAGTTCGAGTTCACGACGGCGGAGGGGTTCGACGTCCTGGCCGGCTGGCGGGAGCTGAACGCGACGGCGCCGCGCGAGGCGACGTTCACGGCGAACGTGGTCGGGGACGCGGTCCGGGCCGGCTTCGTGTGGGTCGGCGATCCGGCCGACGGCGCGAAGCTGCTGCCTTCGTTCCGCGCACTGGGGACCGTGGTCGCGGAATCGGTCCAGGAGATGCCGTACCTGACCCTGCAGACGCGGGACGACAACGTGCAGGGCCACCGGTACCGGCGGTACTGGAAGGGCCACTACTTCAAGGCCCTGCCCGACGACGCGATCCGGGCGCTGCTGCGCAATCCGGGCGTCGGCGCGAGTCTGCAGGCGTACGGCGGCGCGATCGCCGACGTACCGGACGAGGACGCTGCGTTCAGCCAGCGGGACACGGTGTTCGAGTTCGTCACCGCGACCCGGTGGGACGATCCGGCCGACGACGCCGACCGGATCGCCACCGTGCGCGAGTACGCCGCCTGGCTCGCGCCGTACGCCGGCGGCGCGTATGTGAACACGCTCAACGGCGAGCCGGTCGTGCGCGCGTTCCCGGCGGCGAAGCTGACGCGGCTGCGGGCGCTGAAGACCGCGTGGGATCCGGCGAACGTGTTCCACCTGAACCAGAACATCCTCCCGGCCTGACCGCCGCTCGCCCTTTCCCATTTCGACGGTTAACCCTGCTCCTCGTGGGTTCTACGACTGCCTGCGCGCATAGAACCCACCGCCGGACGGGTTAACCGTCGAAATGGGGGACGGGGATGAGATCGGACGGGTCAGCGGTTGGCGTAGTACTCGGGTTTCATCTGGATCAGCTGGACGTAGTTGCCGTCCGGGTCGGTCAGCGTCGCGAACTTGCCGATGCCGCGGTCCTCGGGCTCGACCAGCCAGTCGACGTCCAGCGTGCGCAGGTGGTCGGCGGCGGCCTCGATGTCGTCGACGTCGAAGTTCACGATGAACCGGCCGGGCTCGGGAGCGGTCGCGGCGACGTCGTCGCGGTGCTCGATCACCAGGCCGAAGCCGCCGAGGTCGAGATTTCCGTGGCCGTCGACGCGGGCGTGGAAGGCGTCGCGGTACCAGGTCTTCAGCCGGTCGGGGTCGGTGCTGCCGAGCAGCATGCTGTTCAGAACGGGCCGGTCCATCGGGTTCTCCTCGGGTCGTGAGTCGGTCACGCCGGGGACGTCGGAGCCGGCCGCCGGGCCTCGACACGGGATCGGCCGGAACACTCGACATGGGATCGGCCGGAACGAAAAGACCCGCCCGCACCCGGCCTTGTGGGCCGTGGTGCGGACGGGTTCGTCGTCGTACTCGTGGTTCGCACTGGGTCGATTCAGTCGTGCTGCGGCAACAGGGAGTGCGCAGTACGGCGGGGTCGGGCTTCAGCGCGGGGCTACGTCCCACATGCGCTCGCCGGGCAGGGGGTCGGGGAGCCGGTCCACGGCGGGCATCGGGTCGTTGGTGACCCGCAGTCCGGCGAAGCGACGGCTCATGGCGTGGGCGTACCGCTCGGCCAACGCCGGCTCGGCGTTGTAGTCGGCGATCACGTGCTCACCGAACCAGACTCGGACGCGTCGGCGCTCTGACGTCTGGGTGGCGGTGGCGGTTGTCACTGGTCCTCCTGAGGCAGATCTGAGGGGTGGTCGGCCTGTGAACGCGGAGCGAGCGCGATGACGGCTAGCCGTGTGTTCACCGTCACGTCAGGTGCAACGCACGACCGGGAGCGGAGGTCACGCCCGGTTTGCGATTTCCGTGCACAAAAGATGGATTTTCTGATCAGTTCGATCGAACAGATGTTCCCTTGTTTTGCTGAATGCCTGGCATTCGCGCGGGAATTGTCGGCGGCCGCTGCGATGCTGCGGCGATGCGATCCGCCGTGCGTTCCGTCCACCAGTTGGTCGCCGCCCTGGAGCCGGCCGACGACCTCGAGGCCGCGGACCGCGACTGGACACTGCGCTGGCTTGCGAGCACCGACGACATCTGGCGCCGGGTGAAGCCCGCGACACCCTCGCCACACCTGGTTTCGTACGCCGTGGTCGTCGACCCGGCCGACGGCAGCGTGCTGCTCGTCGACCACGTGAACGCACGGCGCTGGCTGCCCACCGGTGGTCACGTGGAGGTCGACGAGCATCCCGCCGACGCCGCGACACGGGAGGTCCGGGAGGAACTGGGAATCGATGCCTTGTTCAACGATCCGGAGCCGGTCTTCCTCACTGTCACACAGACCGTGGGGATCGACAGCGGGCACACCGACGTGAGTCTGTGGTTCGTCCTCGGGTGGCGGCGGGACCTGCCGGTGGTGGACGGCTCGGGTGAGTTCGCGCAGCTCCGATGGTGGAGCCGCGAGGAGATCGCCGGCGGCCAGGGCCGCTTCGACCCGCAGTTCGGCCGGTTCCTGCGCAAGCTCGACGGTCGAACAGCTGATCGAATGTCTCGCGGGGCGGAATTCACAGCGTTTCCTCAGGAACGACACGCCGAACTGTCAGCGCCGATCCGTAGGCTGGAAGAGTGACCATCGAAGAGACGGAAACCAGGGCACTGGCCGTGCCTGAGCGGGACGTGCCGTTGACCGGGATCGCGACGGTGCAGACCGAGCAGCTGATCGGTGACGTCGGGGACGCGCTGCGGTTGCTGGACGCGGTCGAGCGGGTTCGGGGCCACGCGCACCCATTGATTTTGGGGCTGCAGGACGCGGTCGGCATGAAGATGCCGGCCGCGCTGGTGCTCAGCGCGATCTCCAACGGCCGGGACTCGGCGGCCGCCGTGGCCGAGCAGGTCGGTACGACGACCGGCGAGGCCGAGCTCGCGATCGCGGAGCTGGCCGGGCTCGGACTGGTGAAGACCGAGCCGGCGCTCGCGGTGACCGGGCTGGGTCAGGCGCGGCTCTCGCAGCTCGACGCGCTGACCGTCCGGGTGCTGGATGTGGTGACGGGGATTCTGGGTCCGACCGACGCGGCGCACCTGGTGCGCCTGCTGCACACGGTGGCCGACGGGCTGGAGACCGCCGCGGTGACGGCCAAGGTCAACCAGGTGGTTCCGCCGGCCCTGAACAACTGACCGATCAGGAGGCCGGGATCGGGTCGTTGTACTTGCCGAGACGGCCCTCGTAGCGCCGGCCGTTGCGGTAGGGCCAGGCGTACGCGATGCAGCCGTGCAGGCCGAGAGTCTGCTGCTGCATCACCGGCGCGGGCTGGCCGGGGCCGGGGCACAGCTCGTGGGCCTCGCCCAGGCGGTGGCCGGTCTCGTGGTTGAGCATGTACTGGCGATACTCGGTGAGTGAGGCGCCGTAGTTCGGGACGCCGTGCACCCAGCGGGCGATGTTCAGCACGACGCGCTCGCCGATCCGGCAGCTGGTGTAGTGGTCGTAGCCACCGCCGCAAATCAGATCCCTGGTCGCGGGAGTGACGAACATGAGCTTGAAGTCGGGATTCTGCCCGGGGCCGACCTGACGGAACCGCCACTTCCCGCCGGCCGTCCAGCCCAGCGGCGCGCCGTACGTCGTGCGGACGAAGCGGGACAGCTCGGCCGGGTTGATGCCCTTGATGCCGTTCTCGAGGTCGATCTCGAAGGTGAGCAGCCGGCCGGCGGTGCCGATCGTCTCCGGGGCGCCGGGGAGGACGGTGTAGGAGACGCTGCCGCGCTGCGGGTAGGTGATCACCGGGTCGGCCGTCGGTGAACCGGGTGTGTTCTCGGCGGCGCCGGGCTTGTTGTCGGCGGGTCCGGGCTCGTTCGCGCCGGCGGTCGCCTGCCGGTTCGGCGTACCGTCGCCGGCGGGATCGCCGGTTGGGTCGCCGTCGCGCGTGGAGGGGTCGCCGAGCGGATCCGAGTCGGCGGCCACGCTGGGCGAGCGATCGGGCAGGTCGTGCCGGTCGAACGGGCTGGCCGGGAGCTGGAACAGCCCGACCACCACAAGCGCCGCGACCGCTCCCAGACCGGCGATCCTCACCTTGCGCATCAGCTGGACTCCTCACCGCGCCCGGGGCGAGCGCGTCCTCACCTGTTCTTGCCTCTTCGGGCAGGTGCCCTTCTCGCCGCCGTCCGTCGCGGGGTGGAGAGCGGGAATCGGAGCGCGCATTGCGGCGTACCGGCGTACGGGTGCAGTGGGTGGAGAACTTCTTCCGGTCGCACCTGGGCGAGGTCCACTGCGCGACACCCGCGGCACCGACCGGTGGTGGTTGGATCAGGTGTGTGACCTCGATCAGTACGCCGGACGGGCGAACCGTGGCCTACAGCCTGTACGGCGAACCTGGCGGCGTGCCGGTCGTCTTTCACAGCGGTTCACCGGGGACGCGGTGGAAGCGGCCGGACGTCGTCCGGGCGACCGAGCAGTGCGGGATCCGGTTGCTGGCGTTCGACCGGCCCGGGTACGGCGAGTCGACGCGGCAGGTGGGCCGGAGTGTTGCCGATGTGGTCGCTGACGTGCGGCTGCTCGCCGAGGCGCTGGGGTGGGACCGGTTCGCTGTCGCGGGTGGCTCGGGCGGTGGACCGCACGCGTTGGCGTGCGCGGCGTTGATGCCGGATCGGGTGACGCGGTGTGCCGTGGTGAGCGGCATCGCTCCCCCGCTGGTCGACGGGCCGGAGCCGAGTGAGGACGAGGACGATCCGCGGCGGAACCGCACGTCGTGGCTCGCCGCCCACCGAGGTGAGGCGGCGTTGCGGCCGGGGGTCGAGGAGACGGCGCGGGAGATCATGGCGCTGATCGCCGCGGGCGGGCCGGAGTTTCCGCCGGATCCGCACTCCCCTGATGGCGGTGCGGCCGGGCCGCCGGCGCGCGACGATGCCGACGCCATGGCGCGGGTGCGGGTGCGGGCGACCTTTGTCGACAGCCATGACGGGTGGGTCGACGACAATCTCGCCTTTGCCCAGGACTGGGGATTCGCACTCGGCGGGATCGAGGTGGCGGTGAGTCTTTGGTACGGCTCGGCGGACGAGCGGGGCCGTCGGCAGGCAGCCCATCTGGCGGCCGCGATGCCGCACGCGAGCAGCCACCAGTCCGCCGGTGGGCACATCCTGAACGACGCGGCGTACCGGCGGGTGCTGGCGTGGGTCAGCGGGTGATCAGCAGGCGCTGAGACGGGTAGAAGCTGTCGACGAAGCCGAGCGAGCGGTAGAGCTGGTCGCCGTCCTGGGTGGCGTGCAGCTCGATCTGTCCGGCGCCGGTCTCGTCGCGAAACCAGTCGAGCAGCGCGACCACACAGGCCCGGGCCAAGCCGCGGCGGCGGAAGCCGTGCTCGGTGCTGACGTTGTAGAGCGTTCCCCGGATCGCCGACAGATCGGTCGGGCTCGGCGGGTGCGGGTTCACGTGGCCGACCGCGTTGGCGACCACGCCGACCGCCGGGTCGTCGACGACAAACGCCGCGAATCGCTCCGGCGCCGCGAGCTGCTCGGTGAGGAAGCGCAGCGCCACCTCGCGCCAGGGTGCGTCCTCGCCGCCGACGTCCATTCCCATCGCCTCGAGCATCAGCCCGCGCAGGTGCACCAGCGCTTCGGCGTCGTCCGGCTTGGCCCGGCGTACCTCGATCTCGGTCACCCGGAAGATTGTGCCGAACTTTCCGGCGCCGGGCGGATTCGAACCAGCGGGAGCTGATCAGGGGCAGCGCCCACCGCCCTGCCGCCGACCACCGAGTGGAGCCATGTCCCCGAGCCCGCCCAGACACCGCCCGTCCGAGGACCGCCCGTCCAGGGATCGCTCGTCCGGGGATCGTGCCTCCCGGGATCGTCGGAGCGGAGCTCGGCGGGCTCGACCGCGTACGAGTCGGCGCCGGCGGTCCGGAGCGGCGCTGGCGATTGCGGTGCTTGGTGTGCTCGTTCCCGGTACGGCGTACCTGGCGGCTGGGCGGAGGCGACTGGGCGCGGTGATCACCGCGGTGAGCGTGCTGCTGGCCGGCGGTGCGGCGTACGTCGTACTGGCGCGTCGGGACGACGTGATCCAGTGGGCGCTCGACCCGGACGTGTTGCTCGGCATGATCGTCGGGCTGGCCGTGGTCGCGCTGGGCCTGGTCGTCGTGCTGGTGACGTCGTACAAGATGCTGCGGCCGTTGGAGACCGGCGTGCTGGCTCGGTTGGGTGGAGCGCTGGTGATCGGGGTGGTGTGCTTCTCGATCGCGTCCGGGTCGGCGCTTGGGGCACAAAATCTGGTGGCTCAGCGCAGCCTGGTGACCAAGGTGTTCGCCGGGGAGAAGTCGAAGAGCGGGACCCGGCCGGCGATCGACCAGAAGGACCCGTGGGCGAAGCTCCCTCGGCTCAACCTGCTGCTGCTCGGCGCGGACGACGGCGAGGGGCGGGACGGCGTGCGGACCGACACGGTGATGGTCGCGAGCATCGACACCCACACCGGCGAGACCGCGCTGATCTCGATGACCCGGAACTTCATGCGGATGCCGTTCCCGAAGGACCATCCGCTGCACGACGAGTTCCCGACCGGCTTCTGGGACTCGTCCAAACCCGGCGAAGAGCAGCCGAACTACTACCTGGACGCGATGTACCGCAACATCCCACCCCGGTACGGCGAACTGCTCGGCGAGACGGACAACCCCGGCGCGGACGTGCTCAAGCTGTCGGTCGGCGAGGCGCTCGGGCTGAAGCTGCACTACTACGTGCAGATCAACCTGGCCGGGTTCGAGCAGATGGTGACCGCGCTCGGCGGGATCACGGTGAACATCAACTACCCGGTCCCGGTCGGGGGCGACGACGACAAGAACATCCCGCCCGGCCGCTGGCTGCAGCCCGGCCCGAACCGGCAGCTCAACGGGTTCGACGCGCTCTGGTTCGCGCGCGGCCGGTACCGCGTGCCCGGCGGGGACCTCGCCCGGCAGGCCCGGCAGCGCTGCACGATCAAGGCGATCGTCGAGCGCGCGACCCCGCAGAACGTGCTGACCCACTACAAGGAAATCGCGGCGGCGGGCGAGCAACTGATCCGCACCGACATCCCGCAGACCCTGCTCGGCGACCTCGCCGGTCTCGGCGGCAAGGTGAAAACCGCGAAGATCCGCAACATCGACCTGGACAAGAAGAAGAACTTCCCCAACGGCCGCAACCCGAACTACGCCGCCATGCGCACGATCGTCGCCAAGGCCCTGGCCGGTACGCCGGCCAAGTCGGGCCAGCCGTCCAAGCCCGCCGCAACGCCGCGACCGTCCAGCCCGGCCAATCCCGTCACCCCCACCACCAAGCCGAGCGCCGACCCGGCCGATCTGGCCGACTCGTGCGCCTACCACCCGAGCTAGGTCAGCCGAACCCGCTGGTCGGCAGCGTCGGGCGCCAGGAACCTCAGCAGCTGAAGACCTTCTGACTCCACGGCCTGTGGATCCGGTACGGGCTCGAAGAGTTCGACGTCGAGCACGGCGGTGCCGTCGACCTGCTCGACCTTCCACATCCCGTGCACGAACCCGTCGACGAGCAGCGTCGAGGCGATGTACGCGCCGACGCAGACGCGCGCCTGCTGCTCCTTCGTCATCACGCGGGACCGGTCGTGGAAGCCGACCATCAGGTTGTCGTACTCCGGCAGGAACCGCACCGGCACCGGGGTCTCCGGATCCGGTCGCGGCGCGTCCGGCAGATCGAACAGCTCAACGCCCGACTCGGTCCGGAAGGTGACCAGGCGCGGCCGCAGCGCGTCGACGACGTCCCCGAGCCGGCTCAGGCCGGACCATGCGTGAATGTCGCGCAACGACGCCGGGCCGAAGGCCGCGAGGTAGATCAGGATCAGCTCGGCGGGGTCCGGAGCTCTTGGCGGTACGCCGAGCCAGTCCTCCGCGAGGGCGAACGGGGTCGCGCCACCCTTGCGGCCCCACAACCCGTCCGGCGGCGGGTGCACGACCGGGGCGAGGTACTGGAAGGTCCAGCCGAGCGCCGTGGCCTGGTGGTCGGGCCAGCGCTCCTGGAGCTTCTTGCCGAGTTCGGGGCGAGTGAGCGTCCTGCCGCGGAGGGCCGCCGTACCGAGGTCGACCAGTTCGTCGAGGTCGACGCCTTCGGTGCGTTTGCCCCAGCCGCTGCGCTGCACCCGGGCGAGGATCGGGCCGAGCACCGGGCGGAAGACCTGGAAGTCGTCGGCAGTGACGAGGTGCTGGGTGTAGCGCATCAGGCAGGAGCGGACGACCTGCTTGCTGTGCAGGAGATCGGCCAACTCGTCGGGATGGAAGTCGGTCAGGCGGGCCCAGAGACCGATGTACGGATCCTTGGCGCTCTGGGCGTTCAGACCGGCCAGGGCGTGGACGGCGTCGACCACCGGGATCCGGTGGCGGTCGAGCAGGAGTTGGCGGGCGAGGGTGGCCCGGTTGAGGGCACGCCGGTCCAGGACCTGTCCGTTCATGGGGACAGCATCGCCGGACCGGCGGGTCAGCGGCGATCGATCGGCGCGTGATCGACGGCCGGCCGGCGGGTGATCGGCCGCTGGCCGGCGGCCGATCGCGGAGATCGGTCAGGCGTAGCGGACGCCGAGGCCGCCGTCGACGGTCCAGTTCGCGCCGGTGACGAACGCGGCCGCGGTGGAGGCGAGGAAGCAGACCACCTCGGCGACGTTCTCCGGCGTACCGATCCGGCCGAGCGGGTGCACCGCCAGGGCGGTGTCGCGAGCGCCGGGGATGGTGTCGAAGAACTCCTCGAGCAGGTCCGTGGCGATGAAGCCGGGGCTGACCGCGTTCACCCGGACGTCGTGCGGGGCGACGTCGAGGGCGAGGCTGCGGGTCATGCCGACCAGGCCCGACTTCGCCGCGGCGTACGGGAACATGCCGGCGGTGGTCAGGTTGCTGTGGATCGAGGCGATGTTCACGATCGCGCCGTGCCGGTGCGCGATCATCGCGGGCAGCACCTGGCGGGCCATCAGCCAGGCGCCCTTCAGGTCGACGTCGAAGACGCTGTCCCACTCCTCGACGGTCATCGCGGTGGCGTCGGCGTACGCGTTCTTGCCGGCGTTGTTGACCAGGACGGTGATCGCGCCGAGCGTGCCGACGAGGTCGTCGACCGACGAACGGACCGAGGCCTCGTTGGTGATGTCGCCGACGACCGCGGCGACCTTCGCGCCGGTGCCGGCGAGCTGCTCGGCGGTCGCGGTGAGCTCGTCGGGCAGGATGTCGAGCAACCCGACCGCGGCGCCCTCCTCGGCGGCCTTCACGGCGATCGCTCGCCCGATCCCGCGCGCCGCTCCGGTCACCAGCACGACCTCGCCGCTCAGACGTCCAGCCACTCCAGCCTCCTTCATCGGTGTAGAGGCAGCCTAAGGCCGATCGGCGGGTGCTCGCAGGTGACGGACGACGTCAGGTCCGGCGGTAGGCGCCGGCGGTCGCGGCCTCGGCGGCCGCCACTGCCCAGCGGTCGGCCTCGGCTCGCGCCAGCGGTCCGCGGCGCAGGAGGAGTTGGTGGTAGAGGGGTGAGGTCGCGGACATCAGTACGAGGTCTGGGTCGGTGTCGGCGGGGAGTTCGCCGCGGTCGATCGCCCGGGTGACGACGACGGCGCTGCGGCGGTAGCGGTCTTCCCAGAAGCGGGTGAGGGCGTCGGCGGCGGCCGCCGAGCGGAACGAGGCGGCGATCACGGCGGTGGTCACCGAGGTCCCCACCGGCGCCTCACCGGCGGAGCCGGTCGGTGCTGGTGCGTCGGCGGCGGCCGGTGCGTCAGCGGCAGTCGGTGCCGGGCCGATCAGCGCCGAGCGGACTTCGCGGTTGAGCGCGATCAGGTCGGTGCGCAGGCTGCCGGTGTCGGCCGGCGTCCAGGTGTCGTCGCGGCCGGCTTCGAGCAGGTCGACGAGCAGGCCGTCGACGGTTTTCCACCGGCGGTAGATCGTCGTGCGGTGCACCCCGGATCGCGCCGCGACGCCGTCGATCGTCAACGCGTCGTACCCGTGCTCGACCAGCTCCGCCTCGACCGCGCTCAGCACCTCCGCGCGCACCCGCGCGGTCCGCCCACCCGGGCGGCGAACAGCCGATCCGGGACTGCCCTCGGACAAGGGGCTTGCATCGGAGGCTGCGGTCATGGTTTCATCTTAACGCAACAGCCGTCGCATTTAGGAGTAGCCAGTGATCCTCTGACCCGCCGATGTTCCGGTGGCCGCATCCGGTCCACCGTGCGAACCGCGCGTCAGGAGGACCCGTATGTCTACCCAGCTGTCCGTGCACCACCTTTCCAAGTCCTACGATCACCGGCTCGTGCTCGACCAGGTCGACTGCGCGTTCCCACCCGGGCGGATCAGTGGGCTCATCGGCGAGAACGGCTCCGGCAAGTCGACGCTGCTCCGGCTGCTCGCCGGCGTCGAACGGCCCGACGACGGATCCGTCACGCTGGTCGCCGACGGCGGCTTCGGCTTTCTGGCCCAGGAGAATCCGCTGCCGCTCGACTTCGACGTCGCCGCGGTCGCGGACCACGCGCTCGCCGACCTCCGGGCACTCGAGGCGCGGCTGCGTGAGCTCGAAGATTCACTTGCTGAGGGCAACCTTTCCGTACTGGCCGAGTACGGCGAGGTGCAGCACGCCTTCGAGGCACGTGAGGGCTACGACGCGGACACCCGCCTGGCGAAGGCGATGCACGGCCTCGGGTTGTCCGACCTCCCGGCCGATCGGCGGCTGGCCGAGCTCTCCGGTGGCGAGCTCGCGCGGTTGCACCTGGCCGCCGTACTGGCTGCTTCGCCGGAGGTGCTGCTGCTCGACGAGCCGACGAACCACCTGGATCTGTCGGCGACCGTGTGGCTGGAGGACCATCTGCGCTCGCGCTCCGGTACGACGGTCGTGGTATCGCACGACCGGGCGTTCGTGGAGCGGGTCGCGTCGACGTTGTTCGAGGTGGACGGCGACACGCACCGGATCACGCGTTACGGCAACGGCTACGCCGGCTACCTCGCCGAGAAGGCGGCCGAGCGGGCACGGGCCGAGCAGACCCGGCAGGTGTGGGAGGACGAGGTCGCCGTGATGAAGGCGACCGTGCGGACGACCGCTGACCGGGTCGCGTACGGGCGGCCGATGAAGGACAACAACAAGGTCGCCTACGACCGGGCGACCGGCCGGGTGAACGAGGCCGAGCGCAGCAAGATCCGCAACGCCAAGGAACGGCTGCGGCGGCTGGAGGCGGATCCGCCGCCGGTACCGGCCAAGCCGTTGCACTTCACGGCGTCGTTGCGCACGGCAAGCGCTGCGTCCGGCGTACTGGTGGAGGCGGTGGAGGTTGCTGTCGAGGGCCGGCTGCGGCCTGTGTCGCTGGAGGTTCCGGCGGGCGGGCGGTTGCTGATCACCGGGGCGAACGGCGCGGGCAAGTCGACGCTGCTCGACGTACTGGCGGGGCGGTTGGTGCCGGATCGCGGTCAGGTCGAGCGGCGAGGTCGGCTCGGATATCTGGCACAGGAGGTGACCGAGGCCCGGCCGGACGAGACCTTACGGACGGCGCTCGCGCGGCATCGCGGGGCAGCCGGCCTGGGGCTGTTTCGGCAGGACCAGTTGCAGACCAGGGTCGGCGCGTTGTCGACCGGGCAACGCCGCCGGCTCGCTCTCGCCCGCCTGCTGACGGCGCAGTACGACGGCATGCTGCTCGACGAGCCGACCAACCACCTGTCGCTGGTGCTGGTGGAGGAACTGGAGGCCGCGCTCGACGACTACCCGGGCGCGCTGGTGGTGGTCACCCACGACCGCCGCTTCATCTCCCGCTGGCGCGGCGAGATCCACACGATCGAGGAGGGCTCTCTTGTCAGTCACTGAATTCCAGGTGGGCGGTCCCGGCGACGGCCCGTACGGCGTGACGCTGCGCGGCGCGGAGGTGTGGACGACGCTGGTCCACGCCGGCGCCGTCGCGCGGCTCGGCGACGGCACGGTCGACCGCGTGGACCTCGGCGCACCCGGCAGCCGCCCGAGCGTGATCACCGCCGGGCCGGACGGCACGCTGTGGTTCACCCGCTCCGGTGACAACACGATCGGCCGGTACGACGGGACAACCGGCTCGGCGATCGAGGTACCGAGCGGTTCGCCGTACGGGGTGTGTGCAGGGCCGGACGGGGCGGTGTGGTTCACGGTGATGGACGCGGACGTGATCGGACGGATCGGCGCGGACGGGACGGTGACCGAGTTCCCGATCGGGACGAGCGGCGGATTCCCGGCGATGATCACCAGCTATCGCGGCGACTTGTGGTTCACGCTCAACGCCGCCAACGCGATCGGGCGGATGACGGTGGACGGCGTGGTGACGACCTACCCGTTGCCCACCGAAGGCGCTGGACCGGTGGGGATCAGCGCTGGGCCGGACGGCGTGTGGTTCGTGGAGATCCTGGCTGGGCAGGTCGGGCGGATCGACTCGGACGGGGTGATCACCGAGGTGCCGTTGCCCGATCGTGGCGCCAAGCCGCACGCGGTGGCCACAACGGCGGACGGCGGGTGCTGGGTGACGTTGTGGGGCGCGGGGTCGCTGGTGCGGCTCGACGCGTCGGGCGAGGTGCGGGAGACCGTTGCCCTCGGCGACGGATCCGAGCCGCACGGGCTGGCGGTCGCGCCGGACGGATCGGTCTGGGCGGCGCTCGAACAAGGTGTCGTTGCCCACGTTCACCCTGACGAGTGAGGTGATTCACCCGCTGGAGGGAGGTGCGAACCGGCGCCGAGGAGCAGTGTGGAGCTGTGACCACACTGGCGCCGGTTCGCACTCGTCCCCGGCTGCGGGACGTGCTTCTGGTCGGTCGTCCGGCGTTCTGGATCGTGTCGGTCGTGCCGTACTACGTGGGGATTCTGCTGGCCACGCACCAGCTGGTGCCGCCGATCGAACTGTGGCCGCGACTGGCGCTCGGCACGGTGGTGATGGGCCCGCTGCTCTGGCTCGCGGTGCTCGCGATCAACGACGCGCACGACCTGCCGGGTGACCTGCTCAATCCGCGCAAGTCCAAGTCGCCGTTGCTCGACGGGCGGGTCACGGTCGCCGAGGCGAAGAAGCTGGCGGCGTACGCCGGAGTCGCGTCGCTGGTGGTCGGCGCGTTCGTCGGGTGGGTGTTCACCGCGGGAGTGCTGTTCGCGCTCGTGCTCGGCTGGGCCTACAGCGCGCCGCCGCTGCGGTTGAAGACTCGCGCGGGCTTCGACGTCGCGTCGAACTCCCTGGCCCTCGGCGCCTTCGGTCCGCTCGCCGGCTGGGCGGCGGTGACCCCGGACCTCGGCGGCTTCCCGTGGGTGATGGCATTGCAGGGCACGCTCGCGGCGATCGGCCTCTACCTGCCGACCACGCTGGCCGACCTGCCCGCCGATCGCGCGGCCGGCTATCAGACGATCGCCGTCCGCCTCGGCGCCGGCACGACGTACCGGATCGGGTACGCCGCCTGGATCGCCGCCGCCACGCTCTCGGTCCTGCTCGCCGCCCTCGACCACGTCATTCCCCGCAGCATGCTGATCCTCGAGGTGGTCATGGTCCCGGTCCTCGTCGTCGCCTACCACCGGCTGATCGGCCCCGGTCAGACGTTCCGCCAGGTCATCGTGCTCGCCAGCCTCTTCCTCCTGCCCTGCGCCACCTTCGCGCTCACCTACACCGGAGTCCTCACCCTCTGAGCTGTTCGCCGGCCTCGTCGGTGATGCGGGCATGGAACGAGCGGCGGGTCAGGGCTGTCTGGAGTTCGGTCAGGAAGGTTTCGAGGGGGACGGGGAGTTCTTTGTCGAGCGTGGTGATGGCGGCGGTGGTGGCTGCCCACTCGGCTTCGATCAAGGGGAGCAGGGAGCGAGTGCGGTCGGTGAGGTGGACGACGCGTTGGCGGGCGTCGGTAGGACCGGGCTCCTGGGTGGCGAAGCCGGCCCTGGTGAGTTGGGCGACGGTCTGGCTGGCGGCGGAGTGGGTGACGCCGACCGCGTCGGCCAGGGCACGCACCGAAAGCGGGCCCTGGGCAACCAACGTGCGCACGATCGGCGAGAAGCGCGGCCGGTAGTCGGCCAGGTCGAGGGCCCGGTAGATCTTCGCGACGTCGCCGTCGAGCTGGTCGAGCAGGTGCCGTAACCGGATGCCGATCGCGCCGTCCATGACTAGACTCTAACAGCACTGTTACATCTAGGGAGGACGGCCGCATGCTCGAGCACGGAATGCTGGAGGTCGGGGACGGCCATCGGATCTACTGGGAAATCCGCGGCAACCCGGACGGCAAGCCCGCGGTGGTCGTGCACGGAGGGCCGGGATCCGGAGCCGGCCCGTCCTGGCAGGAATTCTTCGATCTGACCAAGTACAAGGTCGTCCTGTTCGACCAGCGCAACTGCGGCCGCAGTACGCCGGACGCGGGCGACGACGAGGTCGACCTGAGCACGAACACGACCTGGCACCTGATCGCCGACATGGAACTGCTGCGGCAGCACCTCGGCATCGACCAGTGGCTGCTGCTCGGCGCGTCGTGGGGAGCGACTCTGGGACTCGCGTACGCCGAGCAGCACCCGTCGGCGGTCTCGGAGATCGTGCTGTTCAGCGTCACCAACACGTCCCGGCGCGAGGTCGAGTGGGTGACCCGGGAGATGGGACGGGTGTTCCCGGCCGAGTGGCGGCGCTTTCGCGACGGCGTACCGGAGGCGGAGCGGGACGGGAATCTGGCGCTGGCCTACAGCCGGCTGCTGCACGACCCGGATCCCGCGGTGCGCGATCGCGCGGCGCGGGACTGGTGCGACTGGGAGGACACGCACGTCGCCACCCACGGCGCGGGTATTCAGCCGAGCGAGCGCTACCAGGATCCGCGGTTCCGGTTGCGGTTCGCCCGGCTGGTGACGCACTACTGGGGTCACGCAGCCTGGCTCGAGGAAGGGGCGCTGGTCCGCGACGCGGGCAAGCTCGCGGGCATCCCCGGCGTACTGATCGTCGGCCGGCTCGACTTCAGCAGTCCGGTCGAGACCGCCTGGCTGATGGCGCAGGCCTGGCCGGACGCCGAGCTGAAGATCGTCGAGGACGCCGGCCACGGCGCGGGCAGCACGGACGTCTCCGACCTGGTCAAGGAGGCCATCGCAGGCTACGCCGATCGCCGTTAGTCCAGCGTGCGTTTCTGCGGGTAGATCGTCTCGCCGCGGCTGAGCTGGTCGACGTACCGGGTGATCCACTTCGTGCGGGTCTCCGGGCGTTTGGCCGCGTACAGCCGGTACAGGATGGCGAACCTGTTCTGCTGGGTGAGGATCGCGAACATCGCCTCCGCCCGAGGTGATGCGGCCAGCGCCTCCGCCAGATCCGCGGGAACCTCGCGCATCGTCGCCTCGCCGTACGCCGCGTCCCAGCGGCCGTCGGCCTGCGCGCGCTCGACCTCGGCCAGCCCGGCCGGTCGCATCCGGCCTTCGTCCCGCAGCCGCTGGATGATCCCGACGTTGCGCAGCGACCAGTTGCTGCGCGGCCGCCGCGGCGTGTACCGCTGCTTGAACGTGCGCTCGTCGCGGCTGACGCGTTGACCGTCGATCCAGCCGTGACACAGCGCCTCCTCCAGGGCCTGGTCGTAGGTCAGACTCGTCGGCTCGGTCGTGCCCTTCTTCGCCAGCACCAGCCAGACGCCGTCCGAGGTCTGGTGGTGCCCGGTCAGCCAGTCGTGCCAGGCGGCGACATCGGCAACGATGTGCTCTTCCATCGACGAACTCCTCACGAGGCCGCGGCGGTGTAGCGGGCCGCCAGCTGGGTGGCAGCCGCCTTGAGTTCGTCCGGGCCGACGAACTCCAGGTCGCACTCGAACATGCCGAAGTTCGCCGCCAGGCCGGTCCAGGACCAGCCGGGCAGGATCAGCCGGCAGCTCGTCGGCGTGATCTCCTCGACGACCGCGTCGCGGCCGGCCCAGCGGGCGATGTCGGACGCCTTCGCCTGCAGGATCGCCTCACCCCGGCACGGCCACTCCCCTCGCCCGGAGAAACGCGACGAGATGTACGTCGCGACGTCGGGCGCCGGGAGCTCACGCGGGGTGAAGCGCGGCCCGGTCGGCGTCTTCGGCTGCATCCGGTCGACGCGGAACGTGCGCCAGTCGTTGCGGTCCAGGTCCCAGCCGACCAGGTACCAGCGGCCTCCCCACGTGACCAGGTGATGCGGCTCGACCTTGCGCGGCGGCACCCACTCGTCGTCGGCCCGCGGCGAGGCGTAGTCGAAGCGCAGGACCTCGCGCGCCCGGACCGCCGTACCGATCGCGATCAGGTGCTCCGAGTCGACCTTCGTGCGCTTCGAGTCGGCCCAACGGTCGACGGTTGTGACATGCAGTGCGTCGACGCGCTGCCGCAGCCGGGCCGGCATCACCTGGCGGACGGTTGCGAGCGCACGCAACGCGCCCTCCTCGATCCCGGTCACCGTGGTGGTCGCCGTCTGCAGGGCGACCGCGACGGCGATCGCCTGGTCGTCGTCGAACAGCAACGGCGGCAAGTCGGCGCCGGCGTCCAG
This sequence comes from Kribbella sp. CA-253562, assembly GCF_050942265.1. Taxonomy (GTDB): domain Bacteria; phylum Actinomycetota; class Actinomycetes; order Propionibacteriales; family Kribbellaceae; genus Kribbella. Next base: position 8,496,234 of record NZ_CP192049.1, read on the forward strand.
GCGGTAGCCGCCGTCCGGCCCCTTGCTCGCCCGGACCGGATAACCGAGGTCGCGCAGCCGGTCGACGTCGCGGCGCACCGTACGCGGGCTCACCTCGAGCCGTTCAGCGAGCAGCGCACCCGGCCAGTCGCGGCGGGCCTGCAGGAGGGACAGCAGCGCGAGGAGTCGTGCGGAGGTCTCGGACATGACTTCAGATTGCCAGAAGTAACGGCCAGAACCTGTCCTCTTCTGCTGGAAATGTCGTCCCCAACAAGCCCCAACGAAGGAGACAGCCGTGATCAGCACCCGAGAGCTCACCAAGGACTTCGTGGTGAGCCGCACCGAGACCGTGCACGCGGTCCGCGGCATCAGCCTGGACGTCGAACCCGGCGAGCTCGTCGCGGTCCTCGGCCCGAACGGCGCCGGCAAAACCACCACGCTGCGGATGCTCACCACCCTGATCGCCCCGACCTCCGGCACCGCGAGGGTCGCCGGGTACGACGTGACCGCCGATCCGGCGCGGGTTCGCCGGCAGATCGGGTACGTCGGCCAGGGCAACGGCGCCGGCCACTCGCACCGCGTCGGCGACGAGATCTACGGCCAGGGCGTCATCTACGGCATGGAGCGGCGCACCGCGAAGCGCCGGGCCGCGGAACTGCTCGAAGGTCTGGAGCTGACGGACCTCGCCGAGCGCAAGGTGTCCGAGCTGTCCGGTGGTCAGCGCCGCCGGCTGGACGTCGCGATGGGCCTGGTGCACGCGCCCGGTCTGCTCTTCCTGGACGAACCCTCGACCGGTCTCGACCCGCAGAACCGGGCCAACCTGTGGGACCACATCCTGCGGATGCGCGAGCAGTACGCGATGACGATCGTGCTCACCACGCACTACCTGGACGAGGCGGACTCGATGGCCGAGCGGGTGGTTGTCGTCGACCACGGTCAGGTGATCGCCGACGACACCGCCGAGGCGCTGAAGACCCGGCTCGCAGGTGACCGGCTCGCGCTGACTGTCGCGCCAGGCAACCAAGCGCGGATCCGTGAGCTGGCCGAGAAGCTGCCGGGGGCCAGGGAGTTCGAGGCATCCGGCGATCAGGTCGGCCTGCGGGTGACCGACGGGCCGGCCGCGCTGCCGATCCTGCTCGGCGCCGCGCAGCAGTACGACGTACCGGTGGCCGCTGCTCAGGTCCACCGCCCGACGCTCGACGACGTGTTCCTCAACCTCACCGGTCGCAGCTTGCGCGACTCCAACGGAAAGGCCGCAGCATGACCACCCTGACTGCTTCCACCGTGAACCTGCCGAGCACCACAGTGCAGGACCGCAACCTCTTCCGTGACATCCGGATCGTGATGGCCCGCGAGCTGAAGCCGGTGCTGCGGGATCCGTTCACGTTGCTGTTCGGGATGATCCAGCCGCTGGTCTTCCTCGGCTTGTTCGGACCGCTGTTGGCCGGCTCGATGGGTGGGTCGCTGGACGGCGGGGTCTGGCAGTGGTTCGTGCCGGCGATCCTCGTGATGACTACCCTGTTCGGTACGTCGGCGACCGGGTCGAACCTGCTCTTCGAGTTCCAGACCGGCGCGCACGAGCGGATGCTGGTGACGCCGTTGAGCCGGTCGTCGCTGCTGGTCGGACGGGCGTTGAAGGAGATGGTGCCGCTGTTCGGGCAGGCGGTGATCGTGATCGCGGTGATGGTGCCGTTCGGGTTCGAGCTGCACCTGGACGGCGCGGTGGTCGGGCTGGCGCTGCTCGCGGCGTTCGGGATCGGGCTGGGCTCGTTCAGCTACGCGCTGGCGATCGCCGTCCGCAAGCAGGACTGGATGTTCTGGGTGGTGCAGCAGACGTTCCTGTTCCCGCTGATGATCCTGTCCGGCATGCTGCTGCCGCTGGAGACCGGGCCGGAGTGGATGCGGGTGGCCTCGAAGTTCAACCCGCTGTCCTACCTGGTCGATGCCGAGCGCACCTTGTTCGCCGGTGACGTGTGGTCGATGCCGGTGCTCTGGGGCTTCGTCGCCGCGATCGTCACCGCCGCGCTCGGTCTCACCGTCGGCATCCGCACGATGCTGCGCTCCGCCGACTGAAACCACTCGCGGCGTCCGAAGAACCGTGCGTTGTAGCGCACGGTTCTTCGGACGTTTGCGAGGTCAGCGGAGGTGCGCGGCGGTGACCCGGTTGAGGTGGATCAGCACGTCGTACGACGCGGCGAGCGCGACCGGCGAGTCCGGGAACGGGTAGGCGGTGCCGATGTCCCTGGTCGGACGCTTCGTCTGCAGCCAGGTCTTCGTCCCGCGCGGCAGCGTCCGCAGGTCGACGAAGTAGTCGCGGTAGACCACCTTGTCCAGCGTGTTCTCGTTGTTGCCGGCCGGGGCGGCGCCGATCGTGAACGTGCGGATCGCACCGTTCGGGTCGTTGGTGTCGCGGGCGTTGAACGAGCCGTGGTCGAAGCTCAGGCCGATCGGCACGTACTTGCGGCCGAGCTGCTCCCGCAGGAACTCGCCTTGGATCTTCGGGTACTGCGCCGGCATCGACGAGGTCAGCGCGATGTGACCGTTGTGGGCGCCCAGCACCGTCTTGGCGCCGGTCTGCCGGGTCCACCACAGCGTGTTCTCGGCCATCACCTGGTCGCGGAACCGCATCGCCGAGGGCAGCACCTTCGGGTCCTGGATGTCGTACGACACGAACTTCGCCACCTGCCAGATCGCACGTGCGTGTTGCACGGCCCAGGCCTGTTCGGTGCTCTTCGGCAGCGACTCGACCAGGGCCAGCGCCTCGCGGGTCGCCACTTCGAGCTTCTGCCGCTCGGCGACCGGCTTCGCGACCAGGCCGGTGAGGAAGTCGGCCGCGTTCGCGTCGGAGCGGATCCCGGCGTACCGGGTGGTGAGCTGCGGGACCAGCGCGGGCCGGACCTTGCCGGCGTACGCCGTGACCAGGTCGAGCGTTGCGGGCGAGACGTAGCCGAGGTCGTCGCCGACGAAGTGCAGCTTGCGGGTGTGGGTCTGGTTGTAGGAGCGCATCCACTCGATCAGGTCGAGGTACTCCTCGGCGTTCCAGAACTCGTACGAGCCCTGGAACTCGTGCTGCATGATCGCCCGCGGATCGCCGACGCCGTGCACGACGTACCGGTCGAGCGCGACGCCGGTGCTCCAGCTCGCCTCCAGCGCGAAGGCGGTGAAGCCGCGCTGCTCGGCCAGGGCGCGGAAGATCCGGTGCTTGAGTGTGAAGAACTCGCTCGAGTTGTGCGTCGCCTCACCGATCCCGACGACCTGCGCGTCGCCGACCATGCGGACCAGCGGACGCAGGTCGTACAACTGGCCGGTCGCCTTGGTCGACAGCAGCGGGTACGCCGCGCGATCGAGCGCCGGGACCGGGTTCTGGGCCGTGTGGTTCTGGGTCGCGGCGACCGCGCTGTGCGCCGGGGCCACCACTGCGGTTGCCGCGGGCAACGCGGCGGTGCCGAGCAGAGCGGCAGCCGTCAGGGCGGCGGCGACACGGCTGTTTCGCTTCATCGGAAGTCCTCCGGAGATGTCGGGAGCTGGTGGTCCCAACCCTTCCGTTTCCCGCCGTCCGGCCCCATCCCGTCCGTGCCCGGATCGGAGGTGGAGCCAGCTCTACCCCTGGAGCCGGTCCAGGGTGGTGCTCCAGGCCGGCTCCGGCGTCGTGACCGCGCTAGCGGGCGCGCAAGTTCTGCAGGAGTTTCAGCTCGCAGTGATCTCGAGGACGGCCGGCACGGCGAGGTCCCAGACGGCGCGCGGCAGCTCGTGACCGGCGCCGGGAAGCAGGACGAGGCGGGCGCCGGGGATCTCACGGGCGAGGGCCTCGCCGTGGGCCGGCGGGAACATCGGGTCCTCGGTGCCGTGCAGGACCAGGACCGGCATCGCGAGTTCGCCGAGGCGGGGACGCGCCGGCGGGGTGTCGTCGTCGGGCAGCACCCAGTGGTTGGTGGCGGCGGACTCGACGTTGGTGGTGCGGGAGATCACCGTCCGGAGCAGCTCGCGGCGGGCAGGTTCGTCGTACGGGAGGGTGCCGGCGTAGAGCTTCTCGTCGGCGATCAGGGCGTCGATCGCGGCCTCGGTGTCGGTCCAGTCGGTGGGCGGCCGCTCGCTGGTGAAGCTGGCACGAATGCGGTCGGCGGGCGGCGGCAGGTCGTCACCGAGCGGGCTCGTGGAGACGAGCGTCAGGCTGCGGACCCGATCGGGGTGGTCGAGACCGAGCTGCAGGGCGATCCCGCCGCCCATCGAGATGCCGACCAGGTGCACCCGGTCGATGCCGAGCGCGTCCAGGATGCCGACCGGGTCACGGACCAGATCGATCCCGTCGTACGCCGGTTTGCCGGGCGGGTAGCTGACCGAGCGGCCGGTGTCGCGGTGGTCGTAACGGATCACGAACCGCGGCCCGGCCGCGAGCAGCTCGCAGAACGGGGTCTCCCAGTAGTCCATCGACGCGGACGCGCCGTGGATCAGCAGCACCGGCGGATCGGCCGGGTCGCCGAAGGTCTCGACGCAGAGCTCGACCCCGTTCACCCGCAGGAGTTGCTCGGTCATCCCCACTCCTCTACTCGGCGCCGATCAGCGCGACGGCGAACGCGACGACGCCGAGCGCACCGGCGACGCCTCGTACGTTGTTCGCAGGGTTCCACCTGGCCAGGTACGTCGTCCAGTCGGTGGTGCCGGCGGCGAGCCCGTCGTTCAGCGGGATGTTGATCGCGAAGCTGAGCACGATCACGCCGATCAGGTAGAGCGCGGACCCGGCCACGATCCACCACTTGCCGGGCGTGTCCTGGACCAAGGCCAGCACCGGCAGGGCCAGGCAGATCAGGGCGGTGCCGCAGAAGACCAGCAGGAACAGCGGGTTCTGGATCCGGACGTTGATCAGGTTCATCGCGGCGGCGCCCTGACCGGCCGGCAGCCGCTGCAAGGAGCTCATCACCGCGGTACCGAAGGCGAAGAACAGGCCGCCCATCAGGGCGCTGCCGAGCAGCGCCCCGACGGTCAGGATCTTGGTCATGCCGACCACACCCCGGTCCGCGCGGTCTCACGAGCCCAGTCGGTGAAGTCGCGCGGTGCGCGGCCGAGCAGCTCGCGGACGGCGTCGTCGGACACGTACTCCGACCGGTGGTGCCGGATCACCGCGAACAGGTCGCGCACCGACTCGGCGTCCTCGCGGTCGAGGCCGATGCCGACCAGTTCCTCGACGTGCTGCTCCGGCGCCAGGTCGACGTACCGGATGGCGCGGCCGGTCGCGGTGGACAGCTCGGACGCGACCTCGTCCATCGTCAACGTGCGCGGACCGGACAGCGAGTACGTCCGACCGGCGTGCGACTCGTCCAGCAGCACGGTCGCCATCACGTCGCCCACGTCGTTGGTGTCGATCCACGCCTCGGCGCCGCTCCCGGCCGACACTCGCAGCTCCCCCGCCAGCACGTGTTCGCACAGGAAGTCCTCGCTGAACCCCTGCATGAACCACGCGGGCCGGACGATCGTCCAGTCGGCCCCGCTGTCCCGTACGGCGTTCTCCAGCTCAACGCTGCTCTCGTACACCGCGAACTCGCGCTCCGGGCTGCCGACGCCGCGGCCGGACAGCAGCACCACCCGGCGCAGGCCTTCGGTCGCCGCCTGCTTCACGAAGCGTCCGGCCTGGGCCAGCCCGGTCGGCCCAACCGGTGGCGCCAGGTACGCCGTGTCGATGCCGGCCGCGGTGCCGGACCACGTGCTTTCGTCGTACCAGTCGAAGCGCTGCTCGCTGGACCGTGAGGCCAGCCGGACCGGTACGTCGCGCTGCGCGAGTCGCTCGGCCACGCGGCGGCCGGTCTTGCCCATACCACTCAGGATCAGAATCGGTTTTGTTGTCATGGCTCTAGTTCAGCGGCTGGTGGTGAGACAAACCATGGTTGTCCGGCGCATTTCGATGTCTGAGAGTCTCAGGTAGGGTGCCTGGCATGGATGTTCTCGACGATCTGCTGGCCGGTACCCGGGCGCGCGGAGGGGTGTTCAACCTGACCGTGCTCGATCCTCCGTGGGGCTTGCACATCGTCGACGAGGCACCGCTCGCGCTGGCCACGCTCGTGCGCGGCTCAGCCTGGATCCTGCGCGACGGGTCGGAGCCGGTCCGGCTGAACGAGCGGGACGTCGCGGTGCTGCGCGGTCCCGAGCCGTACGTCGTCGCGGACACTCCGCAGACCGAGCCGCAACTGCGGATCCACCCCGGCGGGGTCTGCGAACCGTTGCCTGGGGCACCGATCGACTACAGCGCCCGGCTCGGGGTCCGGACCCACGGCGGCCGGCCGGACGGTGAGGCGATGGTTGTCAGCGGCACCTATCAGCTGGAGGGCGACGTCAGCAGGCGGCTGCTGACCGCGCTGCCGCCGGTGCTGGTCGTCCCGGCCGAGGACGTCACCGGTCCGGTGATGGAGATGGTGCTCGGCGAGATCCAGCGCGACGAGCCCGGTCAGCAGAGCGTGCTGGATCGCTGGCTGGATCTCGCGTTGATCACCACGCTGCGGGCGTGGTTCGCCCGGCCGGAGTCCCACGCTCCGGGTTGGTACCAGGCACAGGCCGATCCGGTCGTCGGTCTCGCGCTGCGGCTGATGCACGAGGATCCCGCCCACGCGTGGTCGGTGGTCGAGCTCGCCAACCGCACCGGTGTTTCCCGCGCCAGCCTGGCCCGCCGCTTCACCGCGCTGGTCGGCGAAGCCCCGATGGCCTACCTGACCGGCTGGCGGATCACGCTCGCCGCCGACCTGCTGCGCGAGACCAACCACACCGTCGAGTCGATCGCCCGCCGCGTCGGGTACGCGAACGCGTTCGCGCTCTCGGTCGCCTTCAAACGCCTCCGCGGCACCAACCCGACTGCCCACCGCCGGGCCACGACCGCCGCCTGATCGACCCGCCCGCGGTCATGCCGTCGTGGTGTCGATGAACGTCAGCGCCTGGGGCCAGGCGAGCTGGAACGCCTCCGCGTTGGCGGGCTTGTCGTGCCGGTCGCGGTTGGTGAAGCCGTGGTCGGCGCCGGGGTGGAAGAGCGCGACCGTGGCGCCGGACGGGCGAGAGTGCAGCGCGGTCTGCAGGGCCTCGAAGTCGGCGCCGGACACCATGTGGTCGGCGCTGGGGTAGCTGACCAGGACCGGAGCTGTGATCGCGGCGGCGTCGGCGATCGCGTCGTGGGTCTGGTGGGGGCGGAGCTGGGACGGGACTGTGGGGTGGAAGGCGGTGACGCAGGCCAGGCGGTGGTCGCGGGCGCCGAGCAGGAGGGCGAAGCGGCCGCCCATGCACCAGCCGACGACACCGGCCTTCGAGCAGCCGAGGTCGCCGAGCAGGTGGTCCAGGAGCTGGGTCTGCTCGGCGAGAGCGGCGTCGTCGTCCAACTCGGCGAGCAGATCGGACAGTTCGTCGACGGTGGAGTTGTCGGTACTGCGGCCGTGGAACGCGTCCCAGGTCAGCGCGGTCACGCCGCGGCCGGCGAGCTCGTCGGCCCAGTCGCGGATCTGCGCGCCGATGCCGGTGATCATCGGCAGCAGGAGCATGCCGGGGCCGTTGCCACGGCCGGTTGCGAGGTAGGCGGTTTGGCTTCCGACGGAGACGTATTCACCCATGTGCGCAAGCTACCGTGCGCTGGGTCAACGGCGGTCGGCTGCGAGCATGCGGAGCCCGGCGGCGTTCACCATGACCAGGATGATCGCCGCGAACAGGACCAGGGCGAGCTCGGCGGGCAGCAAGGCGATCCCCAGGCCGATCGCGAGGACCGGGAGCGCGAGGCCGGCGTACGCGACGAGGAAGAGGGCCGCGAGGACCTCACCCCGCGAGTCCGCGTCGGCGAGGCCGGCCGCGGTGGCGACCGCGGCGCGGAAGACCAGGCCGACGCCCGCACCGGCGATCACCCCGCCGAGGACGAACAGCGCCAGGCTCGGCGTCAGTCCGCCGGCCGCGAACCCGGCCAGTCCGGCCGACATGAACGCCAGGCCGAGCTGTAGTTGCCGCGTCCGGGTGAGCCGGACGAAAACGACCTGGCTGGCCGCACCCGCGCTGAAGACCGCGAACGTGACCACTCCAGCCAGCAGTCGGGACGTGTGGTGCAGCGTGCCCGCCAGGAACGTCGGTGCCAGCGAGGTGAACAGTCCGAAGATCGCGAACGCCGCGAAGGCACCGACCGCGGCCGCGAAGAACTGCGGCTTCGCGGCCGCCGGCAACGCGACTCGCTGCGGCCGGTACGCCGGCCGGGTCTCCCGCCGCTCGACGGTCTCCGGCACGAGGGCGATGCCGAACGCGCTGATCACGAGCAGCACCAGGAACACCTCGTACGGGCGGTCGAGCGGCTGACCGACGTACTGGGCCAGCAGGCCGCCGACCAAGGGCCCGATCGCCAGACCGCCGAGGTTCACCACGGTGGAGATCAGCGCGGACCGGCTCGGGTCCTCCTCCGGCCGGGCGATCTTGCGCAGCTCGGACAGGTGGGCCGTCGCGGTCGCGGTGAGGATGCCGACCCCAACGCCGGTCACGAAGCGCGCGAGCAGCAGCCCGGGCACGTCGCGCCAGAACAGGAAGATCAGCGCCGCCACCACCTCGGCCAGTACGGCGACCAGCGCGACGCGACGCCGGCCGAGCCAGTCGCTGACGTGGCCGGCGAGGTAGAGGCTTGCCATCACGCCGACCGCGTACGCGGCGAAGATCACCGTGATCAGGAAGGTCGGGAAGCCGTCGCGCTGCTGGTAGAGCGCGTAGAGCGGCGTCGGCACGGTGGAGAACGCCATCGTGATGAGGAAGGCGGCGGCGATCGCCCAGAAACCCGGGCCGTGGGCGAATCGGACCCGCGTCCCGACGGTGTCGACCGCCCGCGGTCCGGTCAGAGTTGTCATGTCTTCAGGTTCACACCGCGCATCTATCGAATCAAACGAATCTTCTTGCGGAGTCTTATCGGTCGGCTCGATAATTCGGTCATGGACTCACGCCAGCTGGAGTACTTCGTCGCGGTGGCGGAGGAGTTGAGCTTCACCCGCGCGGCGCAGCGGCTGTTCACCGTCCAGTCCACGGTGTCGGCAGCGATTCGAAGCCTGGAGAGCGATCTGAAAACGACTCTGTTCGACCGGTCGACCCGGCAGGTGAGCCTGTCCACGGCCGGGCAGGCCCTGCTGCCGGAAGCGAAGGCCGCGCTGGAGGCCTTGGACCGCGCGCGGGCGGCAGTCGAGGAGGCGTCGACCGGGCTGCGCGGGTCGGTGCGGATCGGCACGATGACTCGGCTCGGACTGGTCGATCTGGCCGACCTGCTCGGCGCGTTCTACCAGCGCTATCCCCTGGTCGATGTCCAGGTGACGACGTCACCGAGCGGGTCCTCAGGATTGGCGGACGACGTACGGCATGGCCGGCTGGACGTCGCGCTGGTCGGGTTGAAGCGGGCTGACCTCGCCGGGCTCGACGTGCGTGAACTCGCCACGGTGCCGTTCGTCGTCCTGGTGCCGTTGACGCACCACCTGGCCGAGCGGGCGCAGGTGTCGCTGGCGGACCTGGCCGGGGAACGGTTCGTCGACATGCTGCCGGGCTTCGGCAACCGGACCAACGTCGACCGGGCGTTCGACGCCGCGGGACTGCCGCGGCGGGTGCGGGTCGAGGTGCCGGACTTGACGACAGTGCCGGAGTACGTCCGCGCGGGGCTCGGCGTGGCCGTCGTACCGGATCTTGATCCGGGGCAGCTGCCTGGCATCGCCCGGCTGCGCCTGACCGGCGTCGACTTGACCTGGACGCTGTCGGCGATCACCTTGCGTGGCCGTCCGCCGAGTCGCGCGGTGGCCGCGCTGCTCGACCTGATGGCGGACAGTGTCCGCCCGGGCGGCACCCGGTTCTAGGAATTTCCGGCCGCCGATTCGGTGTTGTAAGCAGTGCCTTTGGTGATTGATCACCAAAGACGCGGACACCCAAGACCTGGGCGCCTTCGCGAAGGATCGTCCGGCACGTTCCTGCCGGCGGAGGAAGGAAGTGCGTGATGGCTACTGTCTCGTTCAAGGGCGCGACCCGGGTGTACCCGGGCACCGATGCTCCTGCCGTGAACCAGCTCGACCTGGACATCCAGGACGGCGAGTTCATGGTCCTGGTCGGGCCGTCGGGCTCCGGCAAGTCGACCGCGCTGCGGATGCTGGCCGGCCTGGAAGAGGTGAACGAGGGGTCGATCTACATCGGCGACCGCGACGTCACCAACAGCCCGCCGAAAGAGCGCGACATCGCGATGGTCTTCCAGAACTACGCGCTCTACCCGCACATGACCGTGGCCGACAACATGGGCTTCGCGCTCAAGATGCAGGGTCTCCACAAGGAAGAGCGCGCCAAGCGCGTACTGGAAGCCGCCAAGCTGCTCGGCCTCGAGGAGTACCTCGACCGCAAGCCGAAGGCCCTGTCCGGTGGTCAACGTCAGCGCGTCGCGATGGGCCGCGCGATCGTGCGCAACCCCCAGGTGTTCCTGATGGACGAGCCGCTGTCGAACCTCGACGCCAAGCTGCGCGTCCAGACCCGCACCCAGATCGCCGAACTGCAGCACCGCCTCGGCGTCACCACCGTCTACGTCACCCACGACCAGATCGAGGCCATGACCATGGGCGACCGCGTCGCGGTCCTGAAGGACGGACTGCTGCAGCAGGTCGACACCCCGCTCAACCTGTACGACGCCCCGAAGAACAAGTTCGTCGCGGGCTTCATGGGATCGCCGGCGATGAACCTGATCGACGCCGAGATCGTCGAGGGCGGCGCGAAGATCGGCGACTACATCGTACCGATCGAGCGCGCACTGCTGGCCAAGGCCGGTGACGACAAGACCCTGACCCTGGGCATCCGCCCGGAGGCATTCCACGTCGCCGACGAGGGCCTGCCCGTCCGCGTCTCGGTGATCGAGGAACTCGGGTCCGACGCCTACCTGTACGGCAACGCGGAGCACACCGACGAGCGGCAGCACATCATCGCCCGGATCGGCACGCGGACCCGCGCGGAGCAGGGCGCGCTCATCCACCTCGCACCGGAGCCCGGCAAGCTCCACCTGTTCTCCACGTCCACCGAGGAGCGGCTCACCGCCTGACCTCCTCCCACCAGCCCGTAGTACGGCCTAGTGGCTCGACACGTACTACGCACTCGGCCCCGAAGCGGTTCGCCGCTTCGGGGCCACGGTGATTTCAGCGCCGGCGGAAATCCGATTGACCGTGGCCGGCCTGTGCTCTTGGCTGGGGCGGTGACGATCGAGCGGAGCAATCCTCCGGCGCTGCATCCGACGCCGGGGTACCACCACGTGACGACTGTTCAGGCGTCGCAGCTGGTGTTTCTGGCTGGACAGTGTCCGTTGGATCCGGCCGGTGAACTGGCCGAGGGCGGGCTCGAGGGGCAGACGGCGCAGGTGATCAGCAACATCCTGACCGCGCTGGAGTCGGCGAACGCTCGGCCCGAGGACGTCGTGCGCACGGTGATCTACGTGGCCAGCGCGGACCGGGACGAGCTGGCGGCGGTGTGGACGTGGCTCAACGAGTCGGCGTTGGCCCCCGCGTTCACCACCGCCAGCACGTTGCTCGGGGTCGCCCAGCTCGGCTTTCCCGGGCAGCTCGTCGAGATCGACGTGACGGCCGCGTTGGCGTGATCGCCCGGCCCTTGAGGCCGGGCCTGTCGGCCGGTCTCAGATCGGGTGGTTCGGCTGGAGCAGGCCGGTGGGGTCCAGCTGCTGCCGGAGCTTCTCGAGTCGTTCGAGGTCGGCGGGTTCGTAGGCCTCGGCGACTTCTTCCGGAGTGAGCGGGCCGAAGCTGAAGTTGAGCTGCCGGCCGATCGACGTCCAGGGCTCGAGGATGCCGCTGTGCAGCGCGGAGAAGTCCTCGTCACCGGGTGAGAGCACGGTCAGCGCGTACTGCGCCTCGCGGCGGCCGACGGCGTTCGGGATCGCGGGCGGGCGGGACAGCGCGCCGCCGAGGTGGCGGATGCCGACGACACACATCGCGGGCGCCTTCGGTCCGGCCAGCTCCGGGAGGGTCGAGAGCGCGACCGGGTCGAGCTCCGCGAGCAGGATGTTGCGCCCGCGGTAGCCATGCGGCTGCTCGGGTTCGGCGAAGATCCGGCCGGACTCGGCGTACGGGATTTCTCCGAAGGTGTCCATCACCGGCTCACCGAGCGCGCGAAGCGGCGCGATCAGTTGCTCCGCGGTGGCCAGGTCGGCGAGCACGCAGAGCTGAAGCTGCGCGATGTGCTTGCCGCGCAACGGCTCCGGGACCATCGGCAGGTCGGGAATCACCAGGGCGGTGACCGCCGCGGTGATCTCCTCGGGCACGGTCTCGGTCCACTCGCGCCAGACCTGCAGTGCGTCGGGCGTGACCGCGAGGTCGTAGTACAGGCTGCCGCCGGCAATGCTGGTGACCTCGAAGAGGCCGATCTCGAGCTCGGTGACGATGCCGAAGTTGCCGCCACCACCGCGCAAGGCCCAGAACAGGTCCTCGTCGTCGGGCGTCACCGACCGCAGCTCGCCGTCGGGCGTGACCAGCTCGATCCGCCGGACGTGATCGGCGGCGAAGCCGTACTTGCGCGCCATCAGGCCGATGCCGCCGCCGAGGGTGTACGAGATTGCGCCGACGCCGGGGAAGCTGCCGGACAGCGGAGCCAGCCCGTACGGCGTGGTGGCGGCGACCACCTGTTGCCAGGTCGCACCGGCCTGGATGGCCGCGGTCCTTCGAGCCGGGTCGACCGTGACGCCGGCGAAGTCGCGGGTCGTCACCAGTACGCCGTCGGTCGGCGTGGTGTGGCCGTGCCCGCTCGCCTGGACCGCGAGGCGCAGGTCGTGGTCGCGGGCGTAGCGCACCGCTTCCTGGATGTCGTGCGCACTGGTCGCGCCGAAGATCCGCGCGGGCCGGTGCGGATCGCGGCGCTGGAAGCCGGTGCGCTGGTCGTCGTAGCCGTCGGTTTCGGGGGTCCATGTCTTCATGGCGCCGACCGTAGAACGCCTTCCGGACAGAAGTTGTCCTCAAGCTGTGGATATCTTTGTGGATATGAACGACCTGCCGGGACGACTGCTGCGGCTGCTGTCGCTGTTGCAGAGCCGGCGGGAGTGGTCGGGCGCCGAGCTCGCCGAGCGGCTGGGGGTGACCGACCGGACCATCCGCCGCGACGTCGACCGGCTGCGCTCGCTCGACTACCCGGTGGTCGGGACGACGGGCACCGCCGGTGGCTACCGCCTGGTGTCCGGACGGGCGATGCCGCCGCTCGTGCTGTCGGACGAGGAGGCGGTGGCCGTCGCGGTCGGTCTGGCCGGCGCGGGCAGTGGTGGGGTCAGCGGGTTGCACGACAGCTCGATGAGCGCGTTGGCGAAGCTGTCCCAGGTGCTGCCGCCGCGGCTTCGTCCACGGGTGGCGGCGGTGGGCGCCGCGTCGGTGGTCGCGCGGGCGGATCTCCCCGAGCTGGATCCCGGCCGGCTGGCGGTGCTCGCAGCCTGCTGCCGGGATCTGGAGATCGTTGCCTTCAGCTACGAATCACGCCGGGGTGAGACCACCAGCCGGCGGGTCGAGCCGCATCAGCTGGTGGCGTTGGTGGGGACTTGGTACTTGCTGGCGTTCGACCCGGACCGCGACGACTGGCGCAGCTTCCGGGTCGACCGGATCAGCGACGTGCGGCCGAGTCGGCACCGGTTTACCCGGCGGGACATCCCCGCGGCCGACGCGGCGACGTACCTGGCTGATTCGTTCGCGGCGGCGACGTACCGGCACTCGGCGGTCCTGCACGTGCGGCTGTCGGAGGAGGAGGTTCGCGAAGGCTTCTACGGCCGGTGGCTGCCGGGGACCGTCGTACCGACCGGGCCGGACTCGTGCACGGTCACGCTGAGCGCCGACTCACCCCAACTGCTGATCCAGTACGTCGCCGGAGTGGTTGCCCTGGGCGCCGATTTCACGATCGAGGCGCCGCCGGAGACCGCTGAGATCATCCACTCGGTGGGGAGCCGGCTGGCGTCGAGCTAGGCGGTGATCAGGCCGATTCCCAACGTCAGTACACCGACGGCGAGCGCGGCGGCGCCGAGCCAGAGCACCCAGAGGAACTGGTTCGGCTGGGTGCGTCCGGCGCCCGCCGACGAGGCGAAAAAGCCGCCGGACATCAGGATCGCCGCGACGGGCAGCGCGAGCCGGCCGATCCACAACCAGGCGCCGCTCAGGCCGGTCGCGTCGACGTACAGCAGGCCGACCAGGCTGAGAATGACCAGGACGCCGGCGTGGCCGTGGCCGGCCCGGGCGAACGCCTTCTGGAAGTCGGTCATCGGCACCTGACCGCGCACGATCTTGGTCAGGAACCAGCCGCCGAACTCGATCGTGACGATGGTCAGCAGGACGACGCCGGCGATGATCCGGGACGGATCGGACATGGGGAGTGCTCCTTCAGTGGTGGACGAGCTCGCGCTCGGGTGTGGACGGCGTACGGGTGGAGCGGGCAGCCCAGACGGCGACCGCGAGGTAGAGGACCTGCTCGGGGATGCGCTGCCACAGCGGCGACGCCGCGCCGCCGGCGAACGGGATCTGCTCGACGGCCGCGTAGATGTTGGCCGGGAGCAGCGCCACGAACAGCGCCGCGAGCGACCAGCCGGCGGCTCGTCTTGTTGCCGTCAGCACCAGTCCGAGAGCGCCGAGCAGTTCGAGGACGCCGGTCAGGTAGACCATCGCGCCGGCGTACGGGACGAACGGCGGGACCATCCGGACCAGGTCGGCGTGGTTGGGCATCACGGTGACCTCGGCGGGCACGAAGTGTGCGCTCGCTGTCAGCACCAGCATCACAGCCAGTCCGTGCGCCGCGGCCACGGGCCAGCGGGCGAACCGGCGGACGCCGAGCGCTCCCAGCCCGCGAAACCCCAGTGTGGCGAGCACGAGAACTGCCACGGTCATGAGCCACCTCCTTGATGGATAGTGCGACTATCCGCTAATGGATACTGCTACTATCCATCACAGGTCAAGGGAAGGCAAGGCGGTTATGCGGATCGCGGAGTTGTGCCGGCAGTCGGGCGTCCCGGTGCCGACGATCAAGTACTACCTACGGGAGGCGTTGCTCCCGCCGGGCGAACTGACCAGCCCCAACCAGGCGAGCTACGGCGAGGCGCACCTGCGCCGGCTGCGACTGATCCGCGCCCTGGTCGACCTCGGCCAGGTCCCGATCGCCAGGGTGAAGGAAATCCTCGAAGGCCTGGACTCGGAGTCGATGACCCTGCACGAACAGATCGGCCGGGCGCATCGCGCGATCACGCCGACCCGCACGCCGACCGCCACCACCGACGCGCGAACCGCCGCGACCCTGCAGGTCAACGACCTGATCGCCCGACGCGGCTGGACGGTCGAACCCGACGCGCCCGCACTCACAACCCTGATCGAAACCGTCGCCGCCCTACGCAGCCTCGACCAGGATCACCTGGTCGCATTCCTCGACTCCTACGCCGACGCGGTCGAGAAGTTCACCGCGCTCGAGGTGGCCGCGGTCACCGAACGCACCGACCGCGACCAGATCGCCGAGAGCGTCGTGATCGGCACGGTGCTCGGCGAGACGCTGATCTCCTCGCTGCGCTTGCTGGCCCAGGAGTCCCTCTCCGCCGCTCGCTGGCGAGCGCCTCGCTGACAGGACTGGGGTGACACTGGGCCGTGCGCCCCTGAACGGCACCCGCTCGACTGCTCATCGAGTTTCGGTGGACCGCAGCCCCGTGAGCAGGACGTCGAGCAGCCGAGGGACGCGGTCGTCCCACTCCTCGGGCTTCACGTGCGCGAGGAACCAGGACAGCAGGATCACGTCGCGCGGCTCGACGTCCCCGCGCAGCACACCGGCGTCGGCGCCGGCGGCCAGCAAGGCACCCAACGCCTGCCCGAGCTTGGCGTGGGTCTGAGCCGAGATCTCGGCCCAGACCGAGGAGTCGACCGCCTCGATCACACCCCGCTTGACCTGCGCGTACGCCGCCAGCCGGCCGAGCCAGCGCTCCAGGGCCGCCACGGGCGCGTGGTGCTCAAGCAGCCGGTTGGCCTCAGCGACGAGCTCGTCGATCTCGCCGGTGTAGAGCGCGGCGACCAGCTCGTCACGGGTGGCGAAGTGGCGGTACAGCGTGCCTTGCCCGACGCCGGCCTTCTTCGCCACCGCGCTGAGCTTGAGCTCACCCGGCTCGGCGATCAGCTCGCGGGCCGCCTCGAGAATGGCGGTCCGGCTGCGGGACGCGTCGCTTCGCACGGTCGAGCACCTCCTGGGTTGCAAACGGACAAAGTGTCCGCTTCAATGAAGTGGACACTTTGTCCGATTCACTGCACAGGAGACTAGTCATGGCATCGTTCGACGACAAGGTCATCGCGATCACCGGCGCCAGTAGCGGAATCGGCGCCGCGACAGCGCGCCGGCTCGGGCGCGCCGGGGCGGCGGTGGTGCTCGGCGCCCGGCGGAAAGACCGGCTCGAAACCTTGGCCGAGGAGATTCGCGGGGCCGGCGGACGGGCCGTGACAGTGGCGATCGACGTCGCCGACGCCGACGACGTACGCCGTCTCGTGCAGACCGCCGTCACGGACTTCGGCCGGCTCGACGTCCTGGTCAGCAGCGCGGGCATCGGCCCGATCTCGCCGATGGCCGCGCGGCGCGCCGCCGACTGGGACGCGATGATCGACGTCAACCTGCGCGGCGTACTGCACGGCATCGACGCGGCCCTACCGGTCTTCGAGCACCAGGGCCGCGGTCACTTCGTGACGATCGTGTCGACCGCCGGCCTGAAGATCACGCCGACGATGGCGGTGTACGGCGCCACGAAAAACGCGGTGCGCACCGTCCTGGAAGGCCTGCGCCAGGAGTCCACCGACGGAACCATCAAGACCACCGCGATCTCCCCCGGCTACGTCCGCACGGAGTTCGGCGACTCGATCACCGACCCCGCGATCCGTGCCCAGATCGGCCAGGGCATGGCCGAGTTCGCCCTCGACCCCGACCAGGTCGCCCGCGCGGTCGAGTACGCGATCGACCAGCCCTGGGAGGTCGAGATCGGCGAACTCTCGATCCGCCCCACTGTCCAGGGCTGACGCCCACCTCAGCTCGCGCCGCCCACCCGGTTGATCGGCTCGGTCAGCCGTCGTGGGCCATGTCGACGAAGCGGGAGTAGTGGCCCTGGAAGGCGACGACCACGTCGGCGGTGGGGCCGTTGCGGTGCTTGGCGACGATGAAGTCGGCTTCGCCGGGGCGGGTGGACTCGCGCTCGTAGGCGTCCTCGCGGTGCAGCAGGATGACGACGTCGGCGTCCTGTTCGAGCGAGCCGGATTCGCGCAGGTCGGAGGCCATCGGGCGTTTGTCGGAACGCTGCTCGGAGCCTCGGTTGAGCTGGCAGATGGCGACGACGGGGAGTTCGAGCTCTTTGGCGAGCAGCTTGATCGAGCGGGAGAACTCGGAGACCTCGAGCTGGCGGGACTCGACCTTCTTGCCCGACGTCATCAGCTGGAGGTAGTCGATCACGATCAGGCGCAGGTCGTGGCGCTGCTTGAGGCGGCGGGCCTTGGCGCGGATCTCCATCATCGTCAGGTTCGGCGAGTCGTCGATGAACAGCGGGGCCTCGGAGACCTCGCCCATCTTGCGGGCCAGCCGGGCCCAGTCCTCGTCGGTCATCTTGCCGTTGCGCATGTGGTGCAGCGGGACCTTCGCCTCGGCCGAGAGCAGCCGCATGGTGATCTCGTTGCGGCTCATCTCCAGCGAGAAGATGCACGAGGTCAGGCCGTGCCTGATCGAGGCGGAACGGGCGAAGTCCAGGCCGAGGGTGGAGTTGTGGGTCGGCACCATCGTCTTGCCGGCCAGGTACAGGTGGTCGGGGTTGTCGACCTCGACACAGCGCACCGGGACCGAAGCGACCGGCTCGATCCGCTCGATCCGGCGGTCGGGCTCGCCGAGCACGCCGGTGGTGACGCCGTGGCCGGCGATCTCCCGCGGCGCGGACTTGGGGATCGCCGGGGCGAAGCTCGGGTACGCCGACAGCGCGCTGTGCAGGTCGAGCGTCGTACAGACCACGGGCTGGCCGCCGTCCTCGACGACCCACTGGTGCTCCGCGTCGGCGACCAGCGTCGTGCCGTCACTGAAGGTCAGCTGGTAGCACGGCCGGTCGTACATCACGTCGGTGGCGGCGACCACCCGGGTCGGGCGGCCGTCGGCGTCCAGCAGCACGTCGCCGGTGACGACCTCGCCCATCGTCGTCCAGCCCGACGGCGTCGGCAGCGGGGTGTCCAGCGCGAGCGCCTTGCCCATCGCGGGACGCGCGGCGACGATGATCATCTGGCCCGGGTGCAGGCCGTTGGTCAGCTCGTCGAGGTCGGTGAACCCGGTCGGTACGCCGACCATCGCGTCGCCGCGGGAGTCGATCGCCTCGATCTCGTCGAGCGCGCCCTCCATGATGTCCTTCAGCGGCGCGTAGTCCTCGGTGGTCCGCTTCTCGGTGACCTGGTAGATCTCGGCCTGCGCCTCGTCGACGACGTCGTCGACCTCGCCCTCGCCGGCGTAGCCGAGCTGGACGATCTTGGTGCCGGCCTCGACCAGGCGGCGCAGGATCGCCTTCTCCCGGACGATGTGCGCGTAGTAGCTGGCGTTCGCGGCCAGCGGGACCGAGGCGACCAGGGTGTGCACGTACGGCGCACCGCCGATCCGGGCCATCTCGCCGCGCTTGGTCAGCTCGGCGGCGACGGTGATCGCGTCGGCCGGCTCGCCGCGGGCGTACAAATCGGTGATCGCGTCGTAGACCGACTCGTGCGCCGGGCGGTAGAAGTCCGTTCCGCGCAAGGTCTCGATGCAGTCGGCGATCGCGTCCTTGCTCAGCATCATCGCGCCGAGCACGCACTGCTCGGCGGCCAGGTCCTGCGGCGGCGTACGGTCGAAGCCCATCGCCGGGTTGCGTTCTTCGTTCCCGCCGTCCGGCCCCCCGCGGAACTCCGCAACGCTCACTTCGCCCGTCCTCCTCGTCCGCCCAACGATCCAGCTTCGACCCGAACGTCTGTTCGAATCATATCCGGCCTCGCCGACAGTGTTTTCCGGCCCGCCAATGCCCCCGAGTCGGGCGGACGGCGCCGGTCACGCGACGGTACGCCCGAACCGCCGCTGCCTGGTAGCCGAGTGTCCACAGGGGGTGTGGATCACCTGTGGGAAACCCCGCGACGGCCTGTGCACAGGTTGGGAACAACCCTGTGGATATCTGCGGGAAAAGATCCACAACATCGCACTGACCTGCGGTTTTGCGAACCCACAGGTGTGGAGGAGAAAAAGATTCGAGACAGTTCGGTCCGGTGCGTTGTGCACAGCCGCCGCCAGGCACAATGAGGCCCATGCGCCTTACCAGCAGCCAGGACCGGGAGATCCTCCGGCTGGCGGTGCCGGCCTTCTTCGCCCTGGTCTCCGAACCGCTGATGCTGCTGGCCGACTCGGCGATCGTCGGCCACCTCGGCACTCCCCAGCTGGCCGCGCTCGGCATCGCCGGCACGATCCTGCAGACGCTGGTCGGCATCTGCGTGTTCCTGGCCTACGGCACCACGTCGGCGGTCGCCCGCCGGATCGGCGCCGGCGACCACAAGGGCGCTCTTGCCCAGGGCATCGACGGACTCTGGCTGGCCCTGCTGCTCGGCCTCGTCCTGGCCGTCGCCGGCGTATTACTGGCTCCGGCCGCGATCGGCGCGTTCAACCCCTCGCCGGACGTTGCCGATCACGCCGTCGTCTACCTGCGGATCTCCTGCCTGGGCATCCCGTCGATGCTGCTGCTGCTCGCGGCCACCGGCGTCCTGCGGGGTCTGCAGGACACGAAGACCCCGATGGTCGTCGCGATCGCCGCCAACCTGGCCAACATCGTGCTCAACCTGCTGCTGGTCTACGGCTTCGACCTGGACATCGCCGGCTCCGCACTCGGTACGGCGCTCGCCCAGACCGCCGCCGGGATCGCCCTGGTCGTCGTCGTGGTCCGCGGCGCCCGGCGCGACGGCGCCAAGCTGCGCCCGGACCGCCCGGGCATTGTCGCCTCGGCCCAGGCCGGCGTACCCCTGGTGGTCCGGACGCTCACGCTGCGCGTCGCGATCATCCTGGCCACGTTCGTCGCCACCTCACTCGGTACGACGTCCGTCGCCGCCCACCAGGTCGCGTTCACGCTCTGGTCGTTCCTGGCCCTCGCGCTGGACGCGATCGCGATCGCCGCCCAGGCGCTGACCGGCCGGTCGCTGGGCGCGGGTGACGTCGAGGGGACGCGGGCGATCACCCGGCGGATGATGTGGTGGGGCCTCTGGTCGGGGGTGGTCGGCGGCCTGGCCCTGTGGGGGCTGCACACGATCTACGTGCCCTGGTTCACCGAGGACCCCGCCGTCCGGCACTCGCTCTCGGCGGTGCTGCTGGTCGCCGCGCTCTGGCAGCCGGTCAACGGCGTGGTGTTCGTGCTCGACGGCGTCCTGATCGGCGCGGGCGACGGGCCGTATCTGGCCGTCGCGGGCGTGATCGCGCTGGTGCTCTACGTCCCGCTCGCGCTGAGCGTCATCTGGTTCGACGGCGGCGTGGTGGCGCTGTGGTGGGCCTTCGGCGGGTTCATGCTGCTCCGCCTGCTGACGCTGGTCACCCGCGAACGCCGGGACGCATGGCTGGTCACCGGTGCGGTTCGCTGACCGCACCGGCTACAGCAGAGGTCAGACGATGCCGACGGCGTCGCGGACCCGGTCCAGCACGACCTTGGCCCGTGCCCGGGCCCGGACGGCACCGGCCTCGAGCAGGTCGTCCAGCTCGCTGCCCGGAGCCATCAGCTCCTCGTACCGGGCGCGCAGCGGGCCGATCTGGCCGTTGATCACCTCGAACAGCTCGTTCTTCAGGTCACCCCAGCCCATCCCGCCGGCCTCCAGCCGCTTGCGGGTGTCGGCCAGCTGCTCCGGCGAGGCGAACTGCTCGTAGATCAGGAACGCCGACGAGCTGTCCGGGTCCTTCGGCTCCTCCACCGGCGTGCTGTCGGTGGCGATCCGGCGGACCAGCTTCTTCAGCTGGTTCTCCGGGGCGAACAGCGGGATGGTGTTGCCGTAGCTCTTGCTCATCTTGCGGCCGTCGATGCCCGGCAGCGTCTTGGCCGCGTCGTCCTCGGGCAGCACCAGCCGCGGCACCTTCAGCTTGTGCTCACCGAACAGGTGGTTGAACGTACCGGCGATGTCCGCGGCGTACTCGACGTGCTGGGACTGGTCCTTGCCGACCGGGACCACGTCGGAGTCCATCAGCAGGATGTCGGCCGCCATCAGCACCGGGTAGTTGTACAGGCCCATGTTGACGCCCGAGTCCAGGTCGGACTTGCCGGCCTCGGCGTTCTTGTCCCGGGCCGCCTTGTAGGCGTGCGCCCGGTTCATCAGGCCCTTGGCGGACACGCACGACAGCGCCCAGTGCAGCTCGAAGGTCTCCGGTACGTCGGACTGCCGGTACATCGTGATCCGGTCGGTGTCCAGGCCGGCCGCGATCCAGGTCGCCGCCACCGACCGGGTGTAGTACCGCAGCTGCTCGGCGTCCCGCAT
The DNA here is from genome assembly GCF_050942265.1 of Kribbella sp. CA-253562. Taxonomy (GTDB): domain Bacteria; phylum Actinomycetota; class Actinomycetes; order Propionibacteriales; family Kribbellaceae; genus Kribbella. The sequence goes on from NZ_CP192049.1 coordinate 8,517,686, forward strand.
CACGGTCAGCGCGTGGTAGTCGGCGATGAAGTACATCGCGTCGTAGGAGTCGGCGAGCTGCAGTGCCGGCCGGATCGCGCCGATCAGGTTGCCGAGGTGCGGGTCGCCGGTCGGCTTGATCCCGGTCAGCGACACCGGACGTGCGGATTCCATAGCCATGTCCCTATTCTCCCAGAGCCCCGTACGCGGCGGCGTACCCAGCCAGCAGTCCGGCGTGCTCGGCGACCCGGTCGGGTCCCCGCGGAGCCGCTGGCAGCCTACTCGCCCGCTCCAGGTACGCCGCGAACGCCGCCGGATCCTCCAGCGCCTCCGCCGGGAACCAGACGCACGGGTGTTCGGCCCCGGCGAGCTGGTCGCGCAACGTCGGTACGTCGGGAAGCACCGCGCCGAGCCCGAGGTCCCGTGCCAACTCCAACTGCCCGGAGTGCGTGATGCTCCGGTACGGGAGCACCAGCGTCGACGCGTCCTGGCACCGCTCGACCAGCTCCTCGTCCGACAGCACCCGGTCGACGACCTCGACGCTGAGCTCTGGGTACTCCTCCGCAGCCCGGTCCAGCTCAGCCAGCTCGGCCGCACTCCGCTCCCGATCAGCCGCACCGACAGACCGCAGTACGACGCTCAGCCGCGGCCGGTCCGGCAGCAGAGCCCACGCACGGACAAGGGCGACGAGACACCGGTTCGGCCGCAACGCCCCGAAGGCGAGCAGCCCGGCACCCGTCGTACGCCGGGCTACTGCTGGCGGAACCGCGTACCCGTGTGGCAGCACGTCGGGACGCCGCCCGTACTGGTCCAGGACCGCAGCCGCCGCAGTGGAAGTCAGCGTGGTCACATGGTCGGCCGACTTCACCAGCAGGCGGGTCTTGTCCTCGAAGGCCGGCAGGTCGGACTCGATGTTGGGGACCAGGTCGTGCACGGTGAACACCAGGCGCTTGCCGGCGCGGCCCAACCGATCGACCAGAGCCGTCAGGTCGTCCGCCGACGCCAGCTCGACCGTGTGCAGATGCAGCACGTCGAAGTAGTCCCAGGGGTCCTGCGCCAGCAGGCCGCTCACCGGGATGGGCCGTCCGGTCGGGGAGGGCGCCGGGGCGAACTCCGGCGCGACCAGCTTGGCGACGTACGCGAGGTGGGACGGGACGTGGAAGATTCTCATGCCAGGGCTCGCTTCAGGTCGGCGGCGTCGTACAGCGCTCCCCCGCCCGACCGGTCCTCGGCCAATCGGATCGCGCAGGTGTGCAAGGCGGCCAGCCGGGCATGGGCAAGGTCCGACTCGGTCCAGCTCAGCAGCTCCGCCGCCGTCTGCAGGAAGCGCTGCACCGGCTCGACAGTCATCGGTCGGTAGAGCTCGTCGCGCCAGGAGTGGGTCAGCGACCCCGCAGCGCAGCCGACTGCTTCGGCGGCAGGCAGCGGACCCAGGAACTCCCAGTCGACGACTCCGCTCACCCGCGACCCGTTGACCAGCAGGTTGTCGGCCCGCCAGTCCATGTGACTCGCTCCGACCGGCCTGACCGAGCCGAGCCGAGACAGCTCGGCCCAGGTGGTGGCGATGACTTGGCGCAGCTCCTGGTCGGCCGAGCCGTCGTACGCCTCCTGCGCTCGCCGAGTCAGCCCTTGCGGTCGCGGTCGCGCCGTACTGGAGTGGAAGTCGGCCAGCGCTGACAGCTGGGCTGCGTACAGCTCGGCGCAGTGGTCTACGAGGCCAGCCTCGAGCGGAATGACGTGCCGTCCGCCCAGCAGCGTGTAGACGACGGTCAGCCCGTCCTCACAGCGATGCAGCACCTCAGGCACCGGTACGCCGGCCGCGCGGGCCCGCTGCTCGGCCTGCAGGATCTCGGTCAGCGCGTCGGGCCCGATCCACCGGTACTGCTTGACGATGGCCGGGCCGTGATCCCACTCGACCATCCAGGTGTGGTTGGCCTGCCGCGGGTGCTGCAGCCGGACGAGGTCGACCCGGCCGTACGCCTGCGACAGCTCGTGCTCGAGCTGCTCCGGCGCCCTAGCCGTCACGACCGGCCGCTCCGAGCTCGGTGATCACCCGGCCGGCCAGGTCGAGGCTCATTCCGCCGATGCCGGGCACGGTGATCACCTCGCCGATGCCGTGCTCGGTGCGCAGCGCTTCGATCCGCGCCGCGCACTCCTTCGCGGTCCCCAGCAGGCAGAAGGTCTCCACCACTTCCTCGACCGGAGGAGCTGACGAGCCCGGCTGCAGCTTGGCCATCTCGCCCATGTACCAGAGCAGGTACGGCATCAGCTCCTGCTCGGCCTCGATCTCGGTCCGCCCGGTGTGCACAGCGCGAACCAGGCCCAATCGAGGCGGCGCCGGCTGCTCCGCGACGTACGAGGTGATGGTCTTCAGCTTCGTGCCCGCGGCGGCGAGCAGCAGTCCGTGGCCGTGCTCGACCGCGGCGGCGACGGCGCGCGGATGCCCTGAGGACGACAGCCAGGTAGGGATCCCGGAGGTCTCCGGATCCGAGCGCAGCAAAGTCATCAGCTCGTCGTGCGAGGCCTGGAAGCGCTCGTCACGACCGGCGGGGTCGAGCCCGAAGCGGAGGTAGTCGGCCGCCGCGAACCCCTTGCCGAGCCCGAGCTCGAGCCTGCCACCGGACAGGCTGTTGACCAGCGCGGCCTGTTCAGCGATCCGGACCGGGTGGTGCAGGCCGAGGTTGACCACTGCCGCGCCGAGCTGGATCCGGGAGGTCGCGCGGGCCAAATAGCCCAGCACCGTGAGCGGATCGGTGCACAGGTTCCAGTCGGAGGCATGGTGCTCGGCCAGCCAGACCGTGTCGAACCCGGCCTGCTCAGCCAGGACCGCCTTGCTGACCAGGTCGTCGAGCACCTGGGCGGAGCTCCGCCCATCGCGCCTGCTGGCGAACAGCTGCAGACTGGTCATCAGCGCGCGCACGACTTCCACAGCGCGGAGAACTCGCGGAACGTGTCCAGGTACGACAGCCGGACCGCCTTCCAGTCCCCCGGGTCGGTGTCGCGCTGCTCGTACGCCGTACGCACCTGGTCGAGGCGTTCGTCGTCCCAGCCGCTGCTCAGCTCGATCGCGGACAGCAACGCGGGCTGCGAGGTCTCGGCGTCGGACAGGATCCGCTCGGCCAGCTCGTCGTCCGGCATGCCAAGGTGGATGCTCGACGCGGGAATGCTCTTGGACATCTTCGGGTAGCCGTTCAGCCCTTCCAGGACACGGAAGTACAGCGCCCCGATGTCGGCCTGCCACCCCAGCGACAGGTCACCGGCCGCGGCCTGGCGGTCGAGCGCGATGCGCGCCAGCTGGGTGAAGTACGCCTCCTCCTGGCCGGACACCATCAGCACCCGCTTCGCGCCCTGCTCGACCGGGCCGAGGATGTCGGCGACGGTGTAGAGCCCGTCGACGGTCAGGCCGACCTCGCTGCCGAGCAGCCCGTGGTCGTCGTACAGCTCGAGCAGGTCCTCGCGGTGGTCCAGGAAGTCCTGCCGGCTGAGGAAGCGGGCGAGCATCCCGGCCCGGGTCAGGTTGCCCAGGTCGAGGTGCGAGCGCAGGATCCCTCGGTCGGCGTCGAAGCCGATCGCCTGCAGGAAGTCCATCATCTGGTCGCGCACCGAGCAGAGCAGGTCCCACGGCACGTTGCGCGAGTTCCAGGCGCCGAGCTCGGAGATCACCACCGTCGTCGGGACGTCGAACCTGCGCTGCAGTTCGACGATGCCGAGCATCACGGTCAGCGTGCCGGCCGTCGGCGCGTTGGTCGGGCCGAAGCCGGTGATGATGCCGAGCGGGCCGGCCTGCTCGGCGGCCAGCACGGTGTCGGCCTCGTCGGTGTGCGAGAAGCGCCGGGTCAGTGAACCCAGCTGGTCGGTCAGCACGGCCGGGGTCGTTTCAGGGGTCAGTTCACCCAGCACGGAAACTCCTTCAGGGGATGGTGAATCCGGGCGGCGAAGATCGCCCGGCGCGGCAGGGAACCCGTTCGTCGGCGGGCTCGTCCATGGAACTGACCACGCACACTAAACCGCCCAGGGGGCACGTCGGAGCCGGTGGAAAACCCTCCCGGCCAGTGACCCTCCGCGACTTATGCTCGTCGTTCGAGCCCGACCGCCCTGGAGTTCACGTTGACCGGAGCCACCACCGTCAGCACGCGTTTCGAGCAGTACCTGCGCGACGCCACCGCCCGCGCCGAGGCGGTGGACACGGCGACGCTGGCGACACTCGGTTTGCTGCCGACACCCACCGAGCACTACCTCAGCGGGACCTACCCGCCGTTGAAGGCGATGGACGACGCCGACGAGGCCGAGGTGCTGCGCGGCACGTCGGCCGAGCTCAACCTCTACGTGCACATCCCGTTCTGCCGGCAGCGCTGCACGTTCTGCCACTTCGCCAAGGAGATCCGCGCCACCGAGGACCGCGTCACGGCGTACCTGGACGCGTTGGTGCACGAGATCGCCTTGCAGGCAAAGCGTTTGGGCCCGCGCTGGATCAGCTCGGTGTACTTCGGCGGTGGTACGCCGTCCACGCTGACGCCGGCCGAGCTGGAGCGGTTGTTCGGCGCACTGCACGAGCACTTCGGCTGGACGGCCGAGACCGAGGTGACCTTCGAGCTGCACCCGCAGGTGGTTCGCGACCGCCGCCGGCTGACCGACCAGCTCGCCGTGCTGAAGTCCGGTGGCGTGAACCGGATCGCGTTCGGCATCCAGTCACTCGACGACAAGGTGCTGAGCACGATGAACCGCGGGCACACCGCGGCCGAGGCGTTCGCGCTGATCGACTTCCTGCAGCACACCAGCTTCGACAACGTCTCGGTCGACCTGATGTACGGGTTGCCGTACGAGACCACCGAGAGCTGGTTCCGCACGCTGAACGACATCGTCGCGGCCGGCGTGGAGAAGCTGAACATCTTCCCGCTGTTCCTGAAGGTCACCGACCCGATCAGCTGGTTGTACGAGCGCCGCCCCGAGGTGTTCCCCGACGGCCGCGACCGGCTGGTCAGCCACCTGATCACCGAGGACTACCTGCGCGACCAGGGCTTTCACTCCGGTCCGGTGCTGTACTACGCCCGCGCCGACCACCACTCGCGCCAGCAGGCGTCGAAGTTCGACGAGATCGACTCGGTCAACCTGCTCGGACTCGGGGTCAGCTCGTTCGGCTACCTGGGCGGCACGCAGTACTACAACCACTGCGACCTGGACACGTACCTGTCCCAGGTGATGGCCGACCGGTTGCCGTTCTGGCGCGCGTTCACGCTGCCCGAGGACGAGCTCGCCCGGCGCAACACGATGTTCGCGCTGCGCTCGGCGGGAGTGCACCGTTCGTCGTTCGCCGACCGCTTCGGCGCGGTGCCCGAGGACCTGCTGCCGGAGCTGAAGCAGTTCGCCGACCTGGGGTTGCTGGAGCTGACCGACGACGTCTGGCGGACCAACGAGATCGGTGCCTACTGCATCGACTCGATGTCCGCGCAGCTGGCCAGTGACGACATCGTCCAGCGGGTGCGCGCGACCAACGAACAGATCGTCGACCCGCGCCGCAACCTGCTGGAGCAGCACGACTATTCGCCACTGGGCCGGACCGGGGCGAGCGTCGCCCGGCCGCACGGACCCGGGCGGCGATGACGCGGACTCTCGTCGTCCTCGGGGCCGGTGGACGGCTCGGCCCCGCGGTGGTCGCGGCGGCCGAGCACGCCGGGTACGACGTACTCCAGGTCGGACGGGCGACGGGATTCGACGCGGTCGATTCTGCCTGGCAGCAGCCGGAGCGGTGGTCGGCGTTGTACCTGTCCGCCGGGGTGGAGTCGGTGGCGGCGGTCGTGAATCTCGTGGTGAGCAAGGCGAACTCGGCCGATGAGACCGCGGCGGTCGGTCGCGGCGCGGTCCGTGCGGCAGCCGCCGCGAAGGCAGCCGCTGTCCCGGCCCAACAGTCAGCCGGCCATGGACTGCGGCCCGACGGTGCCGCGGTCGCGGTGCACTTGGGCAGTGTCGCCGAATGGCGATCCGGGCCGCCGTCGGCGTACGCGGCGGGCAAGATCGCGGCCCGGCAGGAGGCGCAGCGGGTCGGGATCGACGTCGTTCTCACGCTGGGCGTCGTACCGCGGCCGGCTGGGGATCAGCGGGATGCGGCCCTGCGGCGGCTGGCCGGTCGGGCGCCGTCAGTCGGAGCGCTGGAGCTGGACGTGTCGACGGCTGAAGAGGCAGGTGCGGCGGTGGTCCGGGCAGTGTCCTACGCACGCGACCACTCGACGCCGGCCGAGATCACGTTGGCAGGAAGGTCCCGGGCAGTGGCGGAAGTGGTCGGTGTCGAGCCGGTCAGACACTGGTACTCCGGTGCGCTGGTCTCCCTGTTGGCGAAGTCGCCACGCACCAGCAACACCGGATACGCCCGGCTCGTCTCGTTGGCCCGGGCTGCCTCAGGAACAGGGACTGTCGGTCACTACCGGACGGCGCCGGTTTCCTCGGCCGAGCAGGTGGCGGTACTGGACGGCTGGCCCGTGCTGGCTTCCGGAGAGGGTTTGTGGTTCGTTCCCCGATCAGATGAGGTGGTTCACCCGTGACGGTTCCTGGTTCGGTCTCCGGTCAGGCGATCACGCAGGTCCAGGCCGGCGGCACGTTGACCCGCGAGCAGGCGGCGGCAGCCTTCGGGCCGATCCTGGCCGGCGACTTCACCGGTGCCGACGTGGCCTGGGGCGCGTTGTTCGCCGCACTGCACGCGCGGGGTGCGACCTCCGCCGAGGCGCTCGGCCTGATCGACGCCATCCTTGCCTTCGACAACGAACTCGCCGATCAGCTCGCGCGGCCGGTGCCGCTCGACGTCGCCGAGCCGGTGGTCGCGGTGACCGGCAGCGGGAAGGAGTCGTTCAAGACCTTCAACGTCAGTACGGCGGCCGCGTTCGTCGCGGCGAGTCATCCGGGGGTGCGGGTGATCAAGCCGGCCGGGCGGGCGACGTCGGCGGTGACCGGCGCGAGCGACGTACTGGAGTTGCTCGGCATCCGGCTGCCGAAGACCTTGCCGCAGGTCGCCGAGCTGGCGCGGGAGTGTGGCATCGGGGTCTTCGACTACCACCTGGTCGCGCCGAAGTACGGGCCTCGGTACGAGGGGCGCTTCCATCACCTGCACCCGCTCAGTCACGTCACGCCGTGGCTGTTCATTCCGTTCCGGCTGGACGGGATGGTGTTCGGCGTGTCCGAGCCGCGGGGTGCGCTGGCGGCCGCGGTGATGGTCGAGTGGGGAGTCCGGCGGGCCGCGGTGGTGTCGACAACGGTCGGCGAGCACGGGCGGATCGACGAGTACGCGCCGTTCGGCACGGCGGAGCTGACAATGGTTGCCGAAGGCAAGATCGAGTCGTCGGTCGTACGCCGGCCGGTGCCGGCCGACGTCCGGCAGGTCGCGCAACAGCACAACCACGAGGACAACTCCGCGATGATTCTCGACCTGCTGCACGGCCGGGCGCCGCGCGTCGCGGTCGAGCTGACGTGTGCGAACGCCGGTCTGCTGTTGCAGGTCGCCGGCGTGGCCGAGGACCACGCCGGCGGCATCGCTCAGGCAGAGGAGCTGCTGGCCAGCGGCGCCGCGCTGAAAACCCTGGACGCCTGCCGGGAGGCGTCGCTGCGGATCGTGGGCTAGATGCTGCGGAGGTGGGGCTCCCGCTGGTCGTAGAACAGACCTTCCGGGGGCTTCACCGTCGCCAGCGGGCGGGCGGTGTACTCGCTGTGGGCTCCGCGGCAGCCCGCGAACGGACCGTCGGGGCTGAGCAGCACCGACATGTGCGGATCGGCGTGGTCACGCCACCAGATCGACATCCCGGTGGCCGGGTCCAGCCGCAGGTGTTCCCAGGCGCGCCAGATCGAGTCGAGCCGGCTCAGCGCCTCGGCGTGGCGGAACCACTCCGGGCACCAGACGAACGTCTGCCCGAGCCGGCGGGCGTACAGGTACACCAGCCGGTCCTCGACGAACGCCGCGACGTGCGGGTAGTACAGCTCCATCGCGTCGTCGTCCATGGCTCCACTCCTTGCCCAGGGCTACCGGTCGGCGGGACGGGACGACCTCTCGGTCACCCGGTCGTTGTCGTCGAGCACATTGTCACCCGCGGCGGTCGTTCGGGTTGGGTGGGCTCCACTGTGCCTGGCCCCACTGCTGCTGTGGCGGCTGTTTCGACTCCTGCGTGGCCGGCCAGGTCGCCTGGGCCGGGCCGAGCGGATTGTGCTTGGCCTTCTGACCGGCGGCGATCCACGGGTTCGACGCGCCGGCGGCCGCGCCCGCGGTCGACGCGGCCCCCGGGTCGTACTGCGCCAGCGACGCGCGGACCGAAGCAGCGTCCGGCCGGGCCATCCAGGGGATCGTCTTGATCATCGTGGCCGGCGTACCGGAGGCGAAAACGACCGCGCGGCCCGGCGGCATCGAGGTCAGGTCGGAGACCTCCATGATCGCGTGCCGCTGCACCTGACTGCTGTGCGAGCGCTTGCCGCCCTCGTACGAGACCGTGTTGGAGGCGATGTCGTACTCGCCGATCAGCTTGCTCAGCCGCTCCAGGAAGTTCGAGTCGGACACGCCACCGCCGTACACGCGGATGTTGGCCGAGGACCAGAGCTTCTCGATGCCCTGCTCGCCCCAGCACTCCACTCCCTGCGCCCACGACTGCAGGATCGTCATCAGGATGATGCCGCGGGAGCCGAAGTGGCTGTAGAGATCGGGCAGGTCCTTCCAGCGGCAGACGTTCGCGGCCTCGTCGAGCACACCTACCATCGGGGTGGGCAGGCGGCCCATCGGGCAGGTCTTGGCGTAGTCCTCGGCCGCCTCGACGATCGCCACGGTGAGCGCGGCGACCAGCGGGCCCGCCGTACCGACGCCTTCCTTGGACAGGCTGTAGAGCGTTCCGCCCCGGCGGACGAAGTCCTTGGGGCTGAACTGCGGCCGGTTGTCGGCCGGGCCGTTCGGGTTCACCCAGCGGGCGACCTGGCGGTTCAGCAGGAACTGCACGTTCGGCTGGGCGGTGCCGAAGACACCGGCGCGCTGCTTGTCCGGCAGGCTGTAGAGGCTGGCCATCTGCTGCGCGGGCAGCTCGTAGCCGGGGGTGTTGTCGAGGATCCGGGCCGGCTCGTCGTTCAGCTGGTCGCTGAGCCACAGGTAGACCTGGTTGATCGGCCGGTTGGCCAGCGCGGCGGCCAGCAGCAGCCCGGACAGCAGGTCGGTCGCCACGGTGTCGAAGTAGGCGTCGGACCGCGCGCCCTCGCGCCGCTGGCTGTTCACGATGTGGTCGGCGAACTGGCGAGCCTTCACCTCGTCGGTGACGTAGCTCAGCGGGTTCCACCACCAGGTCGGCTCCTCGTCGGCGACGCCCTGGGGGTCGAACACCCAGACCGCGCCCTTCGCGCTGCGCGGTCCGCGGCTGGCGTCGACGATGTCGCGCTTGTTCGAGGTGGCGATCACCGCGCCCGGCGCGTCCAGGATGGCCGGCACCGCGCGGGTCGTGGTCTTACCGGTCCGCGGACCCCAGATGTCGATGTGCATGTCCTCCCACGAGCCGAACAGCTCGAGGTCGTCACGCACCGTCCGGCCGATGAAAACCCCCGGACCAGCGTGCCCGGCGCCGAGCCGGTTCGCGGTCTCCTGGGCGCCCTCGCGCAGGATCTTGCGCAGGTCCTTGCGGCCGGACATCAGCAGCGCGTGCCGGTCGACCCGGGACTTGCTGCCGCCCCGCCGGCGCAGCAGCACGAACACGCCGGCGACGATCGCGGCCAGGACGACGACCTCGGCGATCAGTACGCCGGTCGCCGCGCCGGGCCACTCGTACTCGCCGGTGATCAGCTCGACCAGCACCGAGAACGGGTTGCCGCCCGGCTTCTTGCCGCCGCTGATCGCCGCGCCGACCGAGGCCGCGATCCAGGTCCCGAAGGAGGCCAGCGCGATCAGCCCGATCACGGCGAACAGCGCGATCGCCTCGGGTGAGATCGCGGCGCCGCCGGTGCTCTTGCGTCCCTGTGCCATCAGTCCTCAACTCCGCTTCGGGCGACCACCCGGGTGGTCGGGTCGGGCGGGGGCAGCTGGGCCGGATCGTCGAAGGTGTACTCGGCCACCACCTCCTCGGTCCCGTCGTCGGCGATCTCCACCTTGAGCGGGCGGCCGTCGGCGCCGGTCTTCCAGAGTTTGTTGGTGTCGTTGATCTCGCGCTCGACCGAGGTCAGCCCGACGTGCACCGGGATGCCTGGCCGGCCACCGACCTTGACCAGGAAGTTGCCTCGGCCGGGCGGTGCGGCTTCCTCACCGGTGGCCGGGTCCCACGCGGGCGGGTCCTGCCAGCCGATGAGCATGTTCTGCTCCTCCTGCGACATCGGCACGACCTCGGTCAGGTTCTCCATCTCGGCCCGCGGCAGGCCGCCGCAGATCACCATGCCGGAGCGCTCGACGAAGCCCTTGGCCTTCATCCGGTCCTCGGGGTGCTCCAGCGCCAGCAGGTCGGACATCGTGTGCGAGATCATCGCCATCCCGACACCGCGCTGCCGGTTCAGCCGGGTCAGCGCGTCGACCCGGTCGACCAGACCACGCCCGGCCCGCAGGACCCGCCAGAGCTCGTCGAGAATGACGAAGTAGTGCCGCCGCGGCTCGAGGCCGGCATCGGCCAGCGCCTGGGAGACAGCGACCGCGCCGAACCCGTACGACCAGCAGGCCAGCAGGACGGCGGCCTGCAGGTTGGTCTCGGAGTCGTCGATGTTGGACACGTCGAAGACGACCGGACGGTCCAGCATCATCGGGTTGTCGGTCTGCTCCGAGAAGATCTCCCCGAGCCGGCCGCCGCCGACCAGACCGATCAGCGAGGCCTCCAGCCCTTCGGTGATCTGCCGGTACCGGTCCAGGCTGCCGCGGTCGAGGGCGACGTTGCGGACCCGGTCGGGCGCGTCCTGCACGACCTTGAGCAGGTCGCGCAGCACCGGCGTTCCCTCGTGGCGCTCGTCCAGCACCTTGAGGGCCTCGTCGAGAATGGTCTCCTCGCGGTCGGTCGGCGGGGCCGAGCGCATGATCGAGATCAGCGCCGAGACCATCGTCTGCCGGCGGCCATGGGCGTCCGCCTCGATCGCCTGCCGGGCCGACCCGGTCAGCCGCAGCGCGGCCTTGCGGGACTCGCCCGGGTCGAGCACGTTCAGGTGGCCGCGGCCGCGGCCGAGCTGGATCACCTGGCCGCCGAGGGCCTCGATCAGGTCCTTGTAGTCGGGCTTGAGGTCGCCCAGGACCAGCGGCATCACGCCGTACCCGGCCAGGCCGAGCGCCATCCGCCGGGTGATCGTCGACTTGCCCAGACCGGGCTTGCCGAGCACGAACATCGACGGGTTGGAGATCAGCTTGGCCCGCATGAACCAGCTGATCGGGTCGCAGCACATGGTCGCGCCGGACAGGATGTTGCGGCCGATCGGCACGCCGACCATCGGGCTGCCGGTGCCGGCCGAGAACGGCCACATGCCGCACACCTGCACCGTCGTACCGCGCCACTCGGCCGGGGCCTGCAAGTACGTCGAGTAGCCGCCGCCCATGCCCGGCCAGCCGCGCGGCATCGGGCGGCGGCCGCCGCGGGTCGGGTCGACCGGCTTCTTCTTCTTGCTCACGAGCTCTCCCGTCGACTCACAGCGCTTCCCGCAATCCGGCCGGAACCGACAGGTGGCTCTGCATCACGATGCCGAGCGGCAGCCCGGCGACGAACGCCGAGTCCTGCGACCCGTACGCCGGCCGGAGCAGGACCCGGGCGGTGGCGCCCAGGTTGTCGATCGCGGCGACCATGTCGGGCAGCTGCTCGGCACTCATCACCGTGCCGGTGACGACCATGCCGAAGTTGACCAGGCCGGCACCGCGGGCTTCTTCCTGCGCGGTGCGGTCGGCTGCCCTGGCCTCCGCGATCGACCGGGCCGACGGACGGGCCGACGCGGTGGCCCGGAACGACGCGTTGCGCTTGTCGGCCTCGACCATCCGGGCCGCGGTGGCGGCGTCCAGCGGGCGGTACAGCAGCGTGACACGCTTGCGGTCGATGTCCGGGTGCGGCCCGACCAGCTGGGACAGCACCGACGAGAACACCTCGCCGCGCGGCGCCTGGGTCATCTGCCAGGTGATCGACCAGGCGCTGTCGTGCCGGTACTTGTCCCAGAACGCCTGCGCGGCGGCCGGGCCGACGTCGGTCCACTGCAGCTCCGGCGCGATGCCTTGGCTGCGGGCCTCGTCGATCAGCACCGCGGCGGCCGGGTCGTAGGCGATCCGGATCGTCTCGCACAACTCCTGCGCGGTCACCGGGCGGGCCGCCCCGGCACCGGTGGAGTTCAGGCTCTGGGTGAGCGCCGGCAACCGGGACGCCAGCTCGCGGCCCATGTCGTCTTCCTTGCGGCGCTTGCCGTTGCGGTCGGTGCCCTTGAAGGTCAGCGCCACCCGGGCCGACACCAGAGCCGAACCCTCCGGGTAGGTCTGGATCACCTCGGCGAGCATCGCGCGAGCGATCGCCGGCGTCCCGTCCTGCATGTTCTGCGACACCTCGCGGCGCAACCGGATCCCGGTGTCCGGCGCGGTCTCCACCGTGACCGAGGCGGCGACGATGCCCGGCTCGTGGCCCAGCGACGCCAGCCACTGGCCCCAGTGCGCCACCCAGGCGTCGACCTGGTCCTCGTCGACCAGCGAGGCGCCGTCGGGCTCGGCGTTGATCATCACGGTGAAGTGCCGGGTGCTCGGGTAGAACAGCAGCGCGAACGGCCGGCCGTAGGAGTCCTGGTACTCGCTGAGCTGGGAGGCCGCGGCGAGGCCGGGCAGCTGGAACTTGCCCCACGGCGTACGGCCGAGTGGTCCGGATCGGTAGACGTTGTGCCTGGCCATCTTCGCTCGCTGCCATCCAATTCGGGTCGAGAGCCTCTGCAGGGCGGAGTGCCCGTGCTTGTCCTTGGTCATCAGCAACAGCAGGGCGGCGCCGACGATCACCAACGTCACCAGCGCGCCGGTGATCCCGCTGGCCAGGGTGGCGATCATCGTGATCACCAGGCCGAACATCATGATCGCGGTGCCGAGCGTGCCCATCCCGGCGATGCCCGCCGAGGCGGGCGCCCGCCAGTTGCCGTACGTCCTGGGCGCCGTTCGAACGTTGTCAGCCGCTGCCACTTGGTCCCTCATCCATCGCGCTGTCGTCCCCGATCGCCTCGTTGCTCACGTCCTTGGCGGTGTCGATGCCCTTCTTGACCGCCATCGCGGTGGCCACTACCGCAATGCCGACCGGCCCGGCCGCGGCACCCGCACCGGCGGCCGCACCTCCCGCCGCGGCACCACCCGCGGCGCCACCGGCAGCCGCACCGCCACCTGCGGCCGCACCTCCGGCTGCCGCACCGCCACCGGCCGCACCGCCTGCTCCGGCACCGGCCCCAGCACCTCCGCCGGCGCCTCCGCCAGCGCCGCCCCCGGCACCGCCGCCTGCGCCACCACCTGCACCGCCGCCGCCACCGCCGCCACCACCGCCACCTGTGCGGCCACCTCCGGCGCCGCCGCTACCGCTCGCCGACCCGGAGTTCTGTGCCCCGCGCGGTCCTGAGCTCGGGGGCGGTGGGTTGCTGCCGGACCGGCCCACGGTGCGCGCACCGCTCGGCCCGTCGCTCTCGCTGGAGGTGCTCGAGCTCGCCTTGCTGGTGATCTTGTCCGCGCCGATCAGCTTGGCCGCGATTCCGCCGGCCCCGGCCGATCCCGCGGTCGCGGACACCATCGGTACGACGAACCGCATCAACGCCGGCATCGCGAACAGCGCGAGCACCAGCATGGTGACGCCGGTGACCATGTTCATGATCTGGGTGCCCGGGTCCTGCTCCGTGAAGGCCAGCGGGCCCTGTTCGTGCCCCGCGTCGAATGCCGCGCCGGTGAGCTTGATCGCGGTGGCGTAGATCAGCGCGGCCACCGGTTTGTAGAGCAGGAAGGCCGCCAGCCAGCCGAGGATCCGCTTGAACCACGCCTGGCCCATCTCGGTGTTGGTGGCCGACGCCGCGAGCGGCAGCACACCCAGCAGCAGGATGAGCATCGCGTACCGGATCACCATCAGCACGACCTGGATCACCGACGCGAGCAAGGTGATGACCGCGATCGTGATCATCAGCCCGACGCCGCCGGTCATCGCCGAGAGCCCGAGCAGCGCGGTCATCGCCGTACCGAAACTCGCCGGATTGACGTCTCCGGTGGGGTCGCAGGTCCAGCCGCTCGCCCCGGTGTTCAGCGAGGTCAAGATGATGCACTCGGAGAACCTGTCGCCGACGAAGATCAGCAGTTGCACGATGCCGACCGCCAACGTCGAGGCGACCGCCAGCGTGAGCAGGGACCTCAGCAGGTCACGGGCCGCGTCGCCGCGGTGTGACCAGGCCATCCGGGCTCCGCCGACGATCACGCCGACGGTCGCCGCGAAGATCGCCAGCCAACTCGTGTGGTCCCACAACCAGCCCACCGACGCGACCGCCGGCCGGCCCTGCTCGTCGCCCACCGGCGGAGTGGGGACGAACACCCAGAAGGTGCCGATCGTCGCCATCACCTTGCCGATGGCCGTGCTCAGCTCGGTGAAGATCGGATCGAAGATCAACTTAATCAACGCCTCGACTGCAGGGGTGAGCGCATCCAGCAGGAAGTCCCGGATGCAGGCGTCCCAACCGTCGTCGCACAGGAGCGCCAGCACGTCAGCCCCCGGTCTTCGGTGAGACGAAACGCAGGATGGCCGGCAGCGCGACGACGGCGAGCATCATCATGGCGACGCCGGTGATCACGGCCAGCGTCTCGTCCGTCGAGCCTTCGGGCGTACCGATCAGCGTGATCGCGGACGCGTAGATGATCGCCGCTATCGGTTTGTAGAGGATGAACCCGGCCAGCCAGGCCACCGCCCGCTTGAACCACATCATCCCGGCCTCGGTGTTGGTCGCCGCCGCGGTCAGCGGCAGCACACCGACGAGCAGGATCAGCATCCCGTACCGGATCACCATCAACGCCAGCTGGATCAGCGAGGTGACCACCATCAGGATGCCGATCACGATCACCAGCATCAGGCCGACACCCTCGGTCTTCAGGGGGTTCACCAGGATCTCGCCGATCCGGGTGGCGAAGGTCGACTGCGTCGGCGTCGGCTTGCCAGGGATCGGTTGCGGCGGCGGTCCCGCCTTGATCGCCTCGTCCACGATCCACTCCGAGAAGCCGTCCGCGATCTGGATCAGCGCCCCCGCGAACGCGACCGCGCCGGCCGACACCACCACCATCGTGAGCAGGCTCTTGATGATGTCGCGGACCGCCTCGCCGCGCTGGGCGAGCGCCATCCGGACGCCGCCGACGATCATCGAGAGGGTGGCGGCGAGGATCAGGATCCACAGCGTGCGCTCCTGGACGAACGCGATCGCGCTGTTGTTGCCGAACTCGGGGGTGTCGATGTCGATCCACAGCGTGCCGACCGACTCCATCACCAGCTCGACAGCTTTGATCACCACGAACTTGATCGCGTCGAAGATCAGCTCGAACAGGCTGCCGATCGCCCACTCCAGGGCGTCGCCGAGCTTCTCGGAGATGCAGTCGCCCCAGTCCCACGGCGCCCAGGAACATCCCAGCGGGATCATCAGGCACCCCCGAACCGGACGTAGCCGTTCAGCGACTGCAGCACGTCCGGCGCGACCGCGCCGTTGAAGCTGCCGTCGGGCTGCAGGACCAGCTTCCAGTCGTTGTCGACCCACAGCAGGGTGACCGGCAGACCGGCCACCTTCTGGCTGTCGAGGCGGACCGCGATCGAGATGATCGCGCGGTTCGGCAGGTAGTCGATCACCTTGAAGCCGGTGAACTGCGAGGTCTGGCCGGTGTTGCGCGGGGTCGGCGAGGTGCGGACCGCCTTCAACGCGAGGTTGCGCCCGGCCCCCGGTGCGATCCGGTTGCGCAGCACCGACTCGGTCAGCTCGGGATTACGGATCTGGCCGAGCGTCACCATCGCGGCCAGCACGGCCCCGGTCGGCGAGTGGGCGAAGCAGTGCCGCAAGCCGTTGGCGTCCTCGATCGCCGGTCCGCCTTGGGCCTGCAGGGGAATCAGCATGTTGGTCTCGAACTGCCAGCTGACCGCGGCCGGCGCCTCCCGCGGGATGCGCTGCGGCGGGTTCTTGGCGCGGCAGCCGCCGGTGCCGCTCGGCTTCACCGGGGCGGTCGGGGCCGTGGTGGTCGTGGGATCCGGGGTGGCCGGTGGTTCGGTGGCGTCGTCCGTCGGCTGGTCGGTGCCGCCGGTCGCGGTCGGCGTGGCCGTCGGGGTCGGCTGGGTGGACGGGGAGCCGTTGCCGCCCCCTGCCACCAGCCAGACCACGAGACACACGACGACCGCCCCGATGACGATCGCCGAGGCGACGAACCCGCGGCTCTCCCAGACCGAAGCCGCCGGGGCGTCGTCGTCGGAACCGGAGGAGCCGCCTCCGGTGAACCAGGCCATCGTGCTTCAGCCCTTGGATGAACCGTGCGGGGCGGTGCGCGGTGTGGTGGTCATCCGACGATGGTGTTGACCAGCGCCGACGCCGTACCGATCACGATGCAGCCCGCGAGGACCCAGCCGAGGCGGGCCGCGTGCTCGCCGCCCTCACCACGCCGCTGGCCGATGGCCATCATGGCGCCGGCGACGATCACGCCGAGGACACAGATCGCGATCGCGATCGTGGTGACCCAGCTGACCACCGTGTCGACCTTGCCGGTCACCTCGTCGGGCAGGTCTTCGACGAGCGGGACGAGAAGGTGGAGGTGCTTGACCAACATGAACAGAGCCTCTCAGTACGGGGCGGGGTAGTCCGCTGGATTTGACGCGCGCAGAGCGTAAATGGATTCGAGAACTTCGAAAACCTCGTCAGGGGTGTTGTCGGGCGTGGGATCCTCCCCCCTTCGCCACTCCTCGATCCAGGGGATGTCCCACACTCTGGGAACACCGCCGCCGACGATGTCGGCGAAGTCGTCCAGCACCCGGGGCAGCCGGCCAGGGGCGTCGGCGATCAGCACCAGGCCGAGCACCGCGACGCCCTGGACCACGCCGGAGGCCCACTCGATCGCCGCCCGCTGCGCCGCGCGCAGGCCCGAGCCGTGCGTCCGCGCGACCAGCACGACCGGAGTCGGCACCGGCGGCGGCGGAATCGGCCAGCGGTGACCGGCCGCGCGCGTGCCCGGCAGCAGCTGGGACATCGTCGTCTCGCCCGATCCACCGTGCACGCCGACCCACCACAAAGTGTCGGCGGCGGGGATGGCGAACTTCGGCAGGCGCTGGTCCTCGGCCGGGGCGGGCACGCCGTGCTGCGGCGCCGACGGTCCGCGCGCGGACAGGTCAGGCAACGGCGACGGGGGGCCCGACACAGGCTGCGGTCCTCCCGGCGGCAGTGGCTGCTGCGTCGTCCACGGGTTCTGCTGCGGTTGCGTCATGGCCCCTCCTCTCGCGGCGTGTCACGGGCTGTCGCCCACAGTATTGTCGCGCTATCCGGGGACGCGCGTTTGACCCATCCACAGGCGAGGATGTTTCTACCCCCTTGTCGGGGTCAGTCGAGCCGGACGGCTCCGGGCTTGGCATGCCTGGGCGGCAGCATCTGGTCCGGGCGGTCGCCATGCTAGAACGAGATCCCGTGAAGCCGACGATCGAGGGAGTTCCGTGGCGCGGATGAGTGGTGACCGTGGCTGACAAGGGCATCCCGTCCTGGCCGAAGGTCACGATTCGGCTGTACGACGACCACAACGCCGAGGTGAAGATCGCCGGGCGCAGCCACCCGGTGAACCACCACGACCCCCGGCAGGCCGCGATCGCGCTGGTCGCCGAGCGGGCCGGTCAGCTCGGGCGCGCCGTGAAGGCGACGGCGGTCGACTCCGACGGCTCGTCGTGGCCGCTGGTGATCCACCCCGACGGCCAGGTGGAGGCGATCGAGCTCGCCCCGAAGCGCAAGCCGATCTGGCCGATCATCGCGGCCGCCGGGCTGGCGGTCGTGCTGGTCGGCGGCACCGCCACGTACCTGCTGGTGGGGCGTGAGCCCAAGGCCCCGAAGCCACCCGCGGCGAACAAGCTGCCGGAGCTGCCGGCGCCGAAGATCGTGCCGGACCAGTTCATCGCGCGCCCGGCCCCGCCCGGCTGGACCACGAACGCGAGCTGGACCATCGACATCGCCGAGAACTCCGCCCCGGTGGTGTCCCCCGACGGCAGCGAGGTCGCGGTGCTGACCGAGGACCAGAAGCTCGTCGTCCTGGACAGCAGCGGCAAGGTGCTCTGGCAGGACGAGGTGCCGAAAAACGCGAGCGACCCGGTCTACACCACGATCGACTCCAAGCCGGTTCTCGCGATCGCCACGCCGAAGAGCCTGCGCTACTACCCGGGCGACGCCATCGAGCCGGCCGAGATCGAGCTGCCGGACGGCGCGGACGTGCAGTTCTTCGGCACCTCGCCGCTGGTCACGTTCGGCGACACGAGCGCGAGCGTGGTCAGCAACGGCGAGCTGCGCACGGTGGACAAGCAGCCGCGCTTCTCGACCGTGCTGCTGGCCGAGGGCGACAAGGCCCTGATCGCCCGGTACGCCGGACCGCTGTACTGGAGTCAGCCCGGCAAGGAGCTGCAGCAGCTGACCCTGAAACCGCCGGCCGGGGCGACCGGGATCAACCACATCGCGATGGCCAGTCCGGGCCGCGCGATGGTCATCTGGAACACCAAGAAGCCCGACGAGGTGATCCCGACGGTCAGCTCCACCGCGGACGGGTCGGTCGCGGCGGCCTGCCCGGCGGTGAACCCGCGCCGGGTGCAGAGCTGGAAGTGGGTGCCCGACGCCGGCGGCAAGGTCGCGGCGTACGGCGAGTGCGTGATCGACTTCATCGGCCGCAAGACGAGCCTGATCGAGGACTTCGACCCGCTGTCGGTCACCGGGACGACGATCTACGCCAACAGCGGCGGCAACCTGTCGTCGATCGTGCCGGGCGGCGGCAAGCTCACGGCCCTGCCCAAGAACGCGGCCCGTCCGTGGGGCATCGCCGGGAACCGCGCGATCGTTGTGCACGGCACCGTTCTCTACGCGCTGGACAAGAAGTGAGGACGGCCGGGCGGTGGCTGCTGGCCGGGGTGGTCGCGGCGGCGCTGGCCTATCTGCCCTTGTCGGCGGGAGCGGCCGGGCTGGACGACGAGCCGAAGCCGACCAGCTGGCCGACCGTCGACAAGCCGACCGGTTCGATCAGCCAGTCGGATCCCAAGCCGGTCAGCCGGCCGACGGTGGACAAGCCCGAGACCGGTCAGGGCAGTGATCCGCGACCCGTCAGCTGGCCCACGGCCGCCAAGCAGTAGCTCAGCCAAAAACAGCACGGCCCGGACTCCGAGGAGTCCGGGCCGTGCTGGGTGTTCCGGGTGTCAGCTCGCGACGACCTCGAGGCGGACCGTGGCGGCCACCTCGGGGTGCAGCTGGATCGAGACCTGGTGCTTGCCCGTGGTCTTGATCGGCGAGCCGATCGTGATCGCGCGCTTCTCCACCAGCGGGCCACCGGCCGACTTGATCGCACCGGCGACGTCCGCCGGGGTGACCGAGCCGAACAGGCGGCCGGTCTCGCCGGCCTTCACGTTCAGCGTGACGCCGAGCTGCTCGAGCTGGTTCTTGACCTCGCTCGCGTGCTCCTTGCCCTGGATCGCCCGGGCGTCGCGCGCCCGCTTGATCGTCTGGATCTGCTTCTCGGCGCCCCGGGTCCAGCCGATGGCCAGACCACGCGGAACCAGGTAGTTGCGGCCGTAGCCGTCCTTCACCTCGACGATGTCGCCGGGGTTACCGAGGCCTTCGACCTCCTGCGCCAGGATGAGCTTCATGTCTCAGACCTCCCTCAGCGAGCCGTGCTCGTGTACGGCAGCAGGGCCACCTCACGAGCGTTCTTGATAGCGGTGGCCACGTCGCGCTGGTGCTGCACGCAGTTCCCGGTCACCCGGCGGGCGCGGATCTTGCCGCGGTCCGAGATGAACTTGCGCAGCAGCGCGGTGTCCTTGTAGTCGACGTACGTCGCCTTGTCCTTGCAGAAGCCGCAGACCTTCTTCTTCGGCTTCCGGATAATTTTGGCCATTGTGGTGCTCTCCTCCTAGCAGAGCCCGGCACGAGTGCCGGAATGGTCGTCGGGTCAGTGCTGTGATCCTGGACGGATCAGAACGGGGGCTCTTCCATCGAGCCGCCGCCCTGGCTGGCCCAGGGGTCGTTCTGCGGAGCGGCGGCCGGGCCGCCACCTCCACCCTGCGGGGACGCCCAGGGGTCGTTCTGCGGGGCCTGGTTGCCGCCGCCGCCGAACCCACCCCCGGAGTTGCCACCACCGAAGTTGCCGCCGCCGCCACCTTCGCCGCCGGGGCCCGAGCGCGAGGCCCGGGTCACCTTGGCGGTGGCGCTGCGCAGGCTCGGACCGACCTCGTCGACGTCGATCTCGAAGACCGTGCGCTTCTGGCCCTCACGGTCGTCGTAGGTGCGCGACTTGAGCCGGCCCTGCACGATCACGCGCATGCCGCGCTGCAGCGACTCGGCCACGTTCTCGGCGGCCTGCCGCCAGACGGAGCAGCTCAGGAACAGCGACTCGCCGTCCTTCCACTCACCGGACTGCCGGTCGTACGTCCGCGGCGTCGACGCGACCCGGAAGTTCGCGACGGCGGCACCGGACGGGGTGAACCGCAGTTCAGGGTCGTCGACAAGATTGCCGACCAGTGTGACGACGGTTTCGCCTGCCATTACCGTTCCTCCTGCATTCGGGTGTGACTGTGTCCACAGCTATCAGTAGCGGCTGGCGCCGACAGTACCGATGCTGCTGACGACCCCAGGGTCAGTGCTGGTCCGGCCGGATGACCTTGGTGCGCAGGATCGACTCGTTCAGCGTGAGCTGACGGTCGAGCTCCTTCACCACAGCCGGCTCGGCGGTCAGGTCGATGACGGCGTAGATGCCTTCGGCCTTCTTCTTCACGTCGTAAGCAAGCTTGCGACGGCCCCAGATGTCGAGCTTCTCGACCGTGCCACCTTCCTTGCGGACGATGTTCAGGTACTGGTCGAGGGACGGCTCAACGGTGCGCTCTTCGAGCTCAGGGTCGAGAATCACCATGACTTCGTAACGACGCATGCGCGAACTCCACCTCCTTCGGACTTGGCGGCCACGGTCTCTCCGTGGCAGGAGGGCGATGCGAAACACCCGGGATCGGCAATTGCCGCCGAACCCAAGCAAGCAGCCCGGTCGATGGACCGGGCCACAGCAGAAGAATACCAGCGTGCGGACCCTGCCCTGACCATCATCCACAGGCCTTCAGCAGCGGACGCATGGCGCAGTCGCTGCGGCCCCAACCACCTTGGGTGTTCGTGACGTGACGAAGAGCAACGGCAGCGCCAGGACCGCGGACACTGTGGACAGCAGCAGGAACCCGCCTTCGGCGAACAGCGCGGTCGAGCCCGCGGTCGCGACGGCGGAGACCGCCCAGACCCACGCTTCGACCCGGCTCTCGAGTTTCGCCCGCGCCGCCTGGGAAGCCCGGGCGGTCTGGAGGAGGTACGCGCTGCCACCCAGATAGCAGAGGTTCCATCCGACGCCGAGGAAGAACAGCGCCGGGGTGAACGACGTCCCGCTGGGCACCGCGACCACCAGCGCCGACGCCACCAGGACCACGAGTCCGGCCAGCATCACCGGCCGAGGACCAGACCGGTCGATCCACCAGCCGGTGACGGGCGAGAGAGCGAACATGCCGAGCGTGTGGAACGACAGCATCAGTCCGAGCGCCCCCAGGCTCTGCCCGTGGTGGTGGGCGTGCACCGGGACCGAGGTCATCATCGCCACCATCACCAACTGCCCGACGAGCATCACGCCGGCCGCGACGACCGGCGTACGGCGTGACGTTGTCTGCGGCTCCGAGTCGGTCGGTTGCTCCGGTCTCTCGACGGGTTGCGGGCGGATGCGACTGGCGGCGACCAGGGCCGCGAACGCCGCGGCGACCGCCAGCAGGAACGGGCCGGCCAGTGCCGGCAGCCCGGTCGACGCGGCGAGGGACTGGGACGGCTCGAAGAGGAACGGCCCGCCCACGGCACCCGCCGTACTGGCCCAGACGACTGTTCCCATGGCTGCTGCTCTACGAGCCGGGGTGACGGCGTCGGCTGCGGCGTAGCGGGACAGGAGGCTGGCCGCGTTTCCCGCGCCGAGCAGGAACATGCCGGCGAACAGCAGGGCGACCGGCGCTCCGACAGCTGCCAGGACTGTGAGGGCACTACCCGCTACTGCGACGCCGTAACCGGACCGAAGTGCCTGTGCCCTGCCGAAGCGAGCGCTCCAGCGCCCGACCGCGACAGCGCCCGCGGCCGTCCCCAGGACGCCCGCGGTGTTCGGCAGTCCGGCCAGCCCGGGCGACAGTTCCTCCGCGACCAGGATCGTGCTCACCGCGCTGGCGGCGACCATCGCGGCGTTCATCAGGGCCGCGGCGACGACGACGGGAATCAGCATGCCGTCAACGCTAGGAAGGCCGGCGCCTGCGAAGAATGGCCGACAAAAGGTGTTCGGCCTTGCCGAGCAGCGATCTCGAAGGTGTTCTGGGGTTATGACCTTTCAGGAGCGCACGCTGGACGCCACCGACTGGCAGATCCTGTCCGAACTGCAGGCCGACGGGCGGCTGTCGTACAACCAGCTCGGCAAGCGGGTGAACCTCTCGCCGCCGGCCGTCGCCGACCGGGTCCGGCGACTGGAGGAGTCCGGCGTGATCGTCGGCTACCGGGCCCAGGTCGACGCCGCCCGAGCGGGGCAGCCGCTGTCGGCGTTCGTGCAGATGCGCTGCACCACCGGGCGCTGTCTGCTGAAGACCACTCGTTCCGACGATTATCCGGAGGTGCTCGAGGTGCACAAGCTCAGCGGCAACTCGTGTTCGATGCTGCGGGTCCGGGTGACCTCGATGCGCCACCTGGAAGGGCTGTTCGAACGGCTCGGCGAGCACGGCGAGATCAACACCCACGTGGTGCTGTCGACCGAGTTCGAGGGACGGCCGGTGCAGCCGCCCGCCCCGGAGGCTCGACCGGTGACCCGCTCGCAGGGCTGGTCCTGACGCCGATCTGTCGGTGGCCGGTCTTAGGGTGAGGTCATGAGCTTGAAGCTGGGTGCGCACGTCGATCAGGAAGACCCGCTGGCCGAGGCGGCCGACCGGGGCGCCGACCTGGTGCAGTTCTTCCTGGGCGATCCGCAGGACTACAAGGCGCCGAAGCTCGCTTACGCCGACGGCGAGGACGCGTTGCGCGAGCGCGCCGCCGCCGCGGGTGTCGACCTGTACGTGCACGCGCCGTACCGGCTGAACGTGGCGAACACGAACAACCGGATCCGGATCCCGAGCCGCAAGCTGCTGCAGCAGACGCTCGACAAGTCCGCCGAGATCGGCGTCAAGGGCGTGATCGTGCACGGCGGGCACGTCGGTGACGACGACGATCCCGAGGCCGGCTTCGACAACTGGCGCAAGTGCGTAGAGCGGGCCGAGCTCCCGGTGCCGCTGCTGATCGAGAACACGGCCGGCGGCGAGAACGCGATGGCCCGGCAGCTCGAGCGGATCGAGCGGCTGTGGGAGGCCGTTCAGGCTTCCGGCAACGACCGGCTGGAGAACGTCGGGTTCTGCCTGGACACCTGCCACTTCCACGCGGCCGGCGAGGAGTTGCCGACGATCGTCGAGAAGGTGCTCGCGATCACCGGGCGGATCGACCTGGTGCACGCCAACGGGTCGCGCGACGAGTTCGGCTCGGGCGCCGACCGGCACAGCAACTTCGAGCAGGGACACATCGATCCGGCCGACATCGTCGCGGTGGTGAAGGCCGCCGGGGCGCCGGTCGTCGTCGAGACCCCGAACGCGGACAACGGGCAGAAGGCCGACCTGGACTACCTGCGGGCCAACCTCGGCTGAGCTCGTCGGCTACGACTTGGGCTCGGCGGGCTTGAGGTTGTGCAGCCAGTAGGTGATGCCCCACGGCAGCAGCAGCGCCAGCGAGCCGGTGTCCCGCGCGGGGATCAGGATGTCGGCGCCGACCGCGGCGACGACCGCGATGGTCGAGGCGTGGAAGAGGGTGAAGCTGCCGGCCACGACCTGCCCCATCGCGAGCTTTCCGCGGGCGCAGCCGGCGTACACGGTCGCCAGAGCGAGGATCAGCACGGCGGCCAGCGCGACGCCGGTCCACGCGGTGGCGTTGTACCGGCTGTTCGAGTCGGCGATGTCAGCGACGAGGAAGAGCCCGATTACCAGGGTCAGCGCCGAGCACACCCAGTAGAACGTCGCGGTGCGGTCGGTGCTCGGTTCGGCCATGCGCGGACGGTACCGCAATCGATCAGACCGTCTCCGGCAGCGGCTCGGATCGGGCCGCACTGCGCCAGGGCAGCACGACCGCGCTGAGCAGGCAGCAGCATCCCGCGATCACGAACGACGTCCGCAACCCGACCAGTCCGGCCAGCACTCCACCGAGCGCAATGAACGCCGGCTGCACCGACCGTGAGGTGATCGACCAGGCGGTGAAGACCCTCGCCATGTAGGCGTCCTCGGTCACCTCCATCCGGTACGTGGCGAACGACGGGTTGAACGCCCCGGCCGCGATCAGCATCCCGGTGTCCGCGGCGATCAGCAGGAGCAGCCCGTCGATGCCCGGCGTCGCCAGCGGGAACAGCAACAGCCAGGGCGCCCGCAGTACGCCGAACACCAGCAGCATCCGGTGCAGCCCGATCCGCCGGGTCAGCCGCGGCGCGAACCAGGCGCCGAGCACCCCACCGGCGCACGGCAGCCCGAGCACCAGCCCGTACTGCCAAGCCGGCATCCCGAGGTCGCGCAGCATGAACACCGTGAACAGCGGCGAGGTCATCATCACCGGACCGCCGAAGAGCTGCGAGTTAAGGAAGAGCATCCGCAGCCCGCGCTGCCGCCAGATGTAGCGCCAGCCGGCGGTGATGTCCCGTCTGTCGGTCCGCCGCGTGGGAGCCGGCTCGGGGCGGCGGATCCGGCTGATGCCGAACGCCGAGAGCAGGAACGAGATCGCGTCGATCGCCAGCGTGAAGGTCGCACCGATCAGCCCGATCAGCGCGCCACCGATCGGGGGTCCGACGCTGAGCGTGATCCAGGTGGTCTGCTCGAACCGGCCGTTCGCCTCGGTCCGCAGCTCGGCCGGCACCAGCGCCTTCAGGTGCGCGCCGCTGGCCGCCGTGAAGGCGATCAGCGCGGCCGCGTGCAGGATGCCGACGACGCAGAGCTGGGCATAGGTCAGAACGTCGAGCGCGGCAGCGACCGGGATGCTGATCAGCGCGGCGAACCGAACCAGGTCAGCGGCGATCATCATCGGCCGCTTGTGCCGCTGCTCGATGAAGTCGCCCATCGGCAGCGCGAGCGCCGCACCCGCGATCGCCGACAACGCGGCCAGCATCGCGACCTGGAAGGTGCTGACGTCGAGCACGAGCACCGCGATCAACGGCAACGCGCCGAAGCCCACCGCGCTGCCCGCGGCACTCACCGAGTAGGCGAGCCAGAGACGACGGAAATCCGGACCCAACGACGACCCCAGCGACGGCATCCGGCGATCGTAGAAGCAGCCGCCGACAGATTCGATCGCCGCACCCGGCGCCCCGACGTCTGCGCCGTCAGCGCAGGTTGAGACCGCCGTCGAGCAGGATCACCTCGCCGGTCAGGTAGCTGTTCGCGACGACCGCGGCGATCAGGTCGGCGACGTCCTCGGGCCGCGCGGCGCGTCCCATCGGACTCCCGGTTTTCCACAGGGTGTGGGCATCGGTCCAGGTCGCCGTCAGCGGGGTGTCGACGAGCCCGGGCGCGACCGCGTTGACCCGGACGTCCGGTCCGAGCGCGGCGGCGAGCAGCTTGGTGACGTGGTTGAGGGCTGCCTTGCTCGCGGCGTACGCGATCGAGCTGCCTTTCGGCCGGACGCCGGCGTGGCTGGTCACGTTGACCACACAGCCACCGGCCGCGCGCAGCGCCGGCAGCGCCGCCGTACACAGCAGCCAGGGCGCGATCAGGTTCACGTCGAGCAGCTTGCGCCAGTCGGCCGCGCTCAGCCCGTCGAGCTCGGCGTGCGGCACCGGCCAGCTGATCCCCGCGTTGTTCACCAGTACGTCGAGCCGCCCGTACTCAGCCAGTACGGCGGGCACGAGCCCGGCCGCCTGCTCGTCGTCGCCCAGATCGGCCTGCAGGTAGGTCCCACCGAGCTCGGCCGCGAGCGCCTCACCGGCGTCCCGGCTGGTCCGCGAGTGCACGACCACCGTCATCCCGTCCGCCGCGAACCGCCGCGCGGTCGCCGCCCCGATCCCCGACGCGGACCCGGTCACCAAAGCCACTCTCATGCCCGCCACCCTAAGGAGAACCGACTGGCCGGTATTTATTGCCAGTGTTAAGTAATGCTCGTAGGTTCGGTCTCTCACGCATCTCGACGGAGGGAACGCCCATGATCTCCCGACGTGCACTCGGTCTCGCACTGCTCGCTCCGCTGCTGGCGGTGCTGCCGCCCGCGGGGCCGGCGCCGGCCGAGGCGAAGTCACCGCACCCGCAGCCCTTCATGGGCTGGAGCAGCTGGAGCATCGGCTCCGCCAAGGCGCCCGGCTACGGCACCGACTGGCTGACCGAGGCCAACATCAAGAAGACCGCCGACACGATGGCCGCCAAACTCCGGCCGGCCGGCTACCGCTACATCAACATCGACGCGGGCTGGAGCGCGACGATGGACTGGCAGTTCCACAGCGACGAGTACGGCATTCCCAGCGCCGACCCGGGCCGATTCCCGAGCGGCATCAAGGGCGTCGCGGAGTACGTCCACCGCAAGGGACTCAAGCTCGGCATCTACGGTGCGATCGGGCTGGAGAAGAAGATCTACGACCGCAACGTGCCGGTCAAGGGCACCAGTTGCACCGTGCAGGACATCACCGTCCAGCCGCTGACCCACGCGAACAAGTGGGACGACAACTGGATGATCGACTACACCAAGCCGTGCGCGCAGGCCTACATCGACTCGATCGTCGCCAAGTACGCCTCCTGGGACATCGACTTCCTCAAGATCGACGGCATCCTGGCCTCCAGCGTGCCGGAGATCCGGGCCTACTCGAAGGCGATCGACAAGACCGGCCGCAAGATCTGGCTGAGCGGCAGTGCCTGGCCGGTCGACATCGCGGCCGCCGACGCGCTGCGGCCGTGGCTGAACGGCGTACGGATTGACACCGACGTCGAGTGCTACTGCGAGACCACGGCGACCTGGGAGAGCTCGGTCGACAACCGCTGGGAGGACCTGCCGAACTGGCTGCGGCACGTCCGTCCCGACTACCTGGCCGATCTGGACTCGATGCCGATCAACAACAACTCGGGCACCGGGCTGCAGGACGGCATCAACGATGTCGAGCGGCAGTCGGTGATGACGTTCTGGTCGATGGCGTCCGCTCCGCTGTACGTCGGCGGTGACCTGCAGCACATCGACCAGCAGGCCGTCGACATCCTGACCAACCCCGAGGTGATCGCGCTCGACCAGTCGGCCGTCCTGCCGGCCCGCGTCACCAGTGGCGACCTGCAGGTCTGGAAGAAGGTCGTGAACGGCAAGACGTACGCCGCGGTCTACAACCTCGGCTCGACGCCGGCCGACATCACGGTCGACTTCAAGGCACTGGGGACGGGCCGTTTCCAGCGCGTGCGTGACCTGGTGGCGCGCAAGGACCTGGGCCGATCCTGGAGCAGCTGGACCGCCGAGGACGTGCCCGCGCACGGCTCGCGGCTGATCCGCATCGGCTGAGCACCGGGCGGGCAGCTCACCCGGCGTACCGGGTGGGAGCGCTGCCGGTAGTCGCGGACTCTCCGCTCGGCTACGGTCTGGCGCTCCCGCCCGGTAACCTGACCGACCGTGAGTGACTTCAGCATCCGGACCATCTCGGCCGACGAGCACGCCACCTACCTGGCGGCCCAGCCGTCGGCCAGCTTCCTGCAGACCCCGGGCTGGGCGGCGGTGAAGAGCGAGTGGAAGGCGGAGTCGCTCGGCTGGTTCGATCCGGCGAACCCGAGCGAGCTGGTCGGCGTGGCGCTGGTGCTCTACCGGCAGATGCCGAAGGTGAAGCGCTACCTGGCCTACCTGCCCGAGGGCCCGGTGATCGACTGGGACGCGATCGACCTCGGCCGCTACCTGCGGCCGCTCGCCGCGCACACGCACGAGCAGGGCGCGTTCGGCCTGCGCATGGGCCCGCCGGTGGCGACCCGCCGGTGGACCGCGAAGACGATCAAGGACGCGATCGCCGGGGGCCAGCAGCCGAAGCTCGGCGACGTCCGCCCGGACGTGATCGAGCCGTCCGGCGCCACCGTCGCGGCCCAGCTGCGCGCGCTCGGCTGGAAGGCCCCGCGGGTCGGCGAGGGCTTCGCCGCCGGTCAGCCGCAGTACGTCTTCCAGGTGCCGCTGGCCGGCCGCAGCCAGGACGACCTGCTCAAGGGCATGAACCAGCTCTGGCGGCGCAACATCAAGAAGGCCGACAAGCTCGGCGTCGAGGTCACCCTCGGTACGCCGGAGGACCTGAAGGCCTTCCACCAGCTGTACGTCGAGACGGCCGAGCGGGACCACTTCACCCCGCGGCCGCTGCCGTACTTCGTCAAGATGCAGGCGGCGATGGCGCACCAGCCGGCCGACGTCTGCGACTTCCGGCTCTACAACGCCTATCACGAGGGGGACCTGGTCGCGTCGACGATCTGGGTCCGGGTGGGCGGTCACTCCTGGTACTCCTACGGGGCCAGCTCGACCGCCAAGCGGGACGTCCGAGGATCGAACGCGATCCAGTGGCGGATGATGTCGGACGCGCTCGCCGCGGGCGCGTCCGTGTACGACCTACGGGGCATCACCGACACCTTGGACCCGAACGACCCGCACGTCGGGTTGATCCAGTTCAAGGTCGGCACCGGCGGCGAGGCCGTCGAGTACGTCGGTGAGTGGGATCTGCCGTTGAACAAGGCGCTCTACACCGCATTCGACCTCTACATGAGACGGCGTTGACACCATGCCCCTGATCCTGCACATCGACTCCGATCGATGGCGCGACCACCTGCGGTCGACCTGGAACCCCGACATCATCCCCGTGGCCAAGGGCAACGGGTACGGCGTGGGCAACCCTCGGCTGCTGGCCGAGTCGCGCGCGCTGGGCGCGAAGACGGTCGCGGTCGGCACGTACAACGAGGTGCCGCCGGACTACAAGGACGACGTCGTCGTGCTCTCGCCGTGGCGCTCGTTCCTGGAGATCCCGCAGGGCAAGAACGTGATCCACACGGTCAGCCGGCTGGCCGACCTGGTCTCGATCCCGGCCGGCAGCCGGGTGCTGATCGAGGTGCAGACCTCGATGCGCAGGCACGGCATCGGCGCCCGCGAACTGCGGCACACGATGCTGCTGAACGCGCTCGACCGGATCAAGTTCGAGGGCTGGTCCCTGCACTTCCCGATGGGCGCCGGCGGTACGTCGGCGAACATCCGCGAGGCGCAGGACCTCGGCAAGGCGGCCCGCGCGGTCCGGCAGGGACCGCTGTGGGTGTCGCACGTGCCGGCCCAGAAGCTGGCCGACATCGGCGAGAACGTGAAGCTGCGGATGGGCACCGGCCTGTGGCTGGGCGACCGGGGTGCGTTCAGCGTGCGGGCGACCGTACTGGACGTGCACTCGGTCCGCCGCGGTGAGCGGGTCGGGTACCGGCAGCGCCGGGTCAGCGGGGACGGGCACATCCTGGTGGTTTCCGGCGGCACCGCGCACGGCGTCGGGCTGGAGGCGCCGACCGCGGCCGCCAGCGTCCGGCAGCGCGCGATCGCGGTGGCCAAGGGCAGCCTGGACGCGGCCGGGATGGCGTTGTCGCCGTTCACGATCGAGGGCAAGCAGCGCTGGTTCGCCGAGCCGCCGCACATGCAGGCCAGCATGCTGTTCCTGCCGTCGTCGGTGGCCCCGCCCGCGGTCGGCGACGAGGTCGGCGTCGACGTCCGCTACACCACCACGATCTTCGACAAGGTGTCGATGGACTGAGCCGCTCTTGACTTCAGGTGCACCTGAAGTTGGACCGTGGGGCCATGGCACAGACAACGTTCCTGGATCGGATCGAACAGACGGAGGGGGCGGCCGAGCTGCGGGCCGCGTCGTACCGGCTGCTCCGGCGCGCGCCCGGTGACACCGTGGTCGACGTCGGCTGCGGTGCCGGGCACGCGGCCGCGGAGCTCGTGGAGCAGCAATTCAAGACGATCGGGGTCGACGCCGACCCGGCCGCGATCGCCGTCGCCGAAGCCCGTACGCCGGGCGCGGTCTTCCACACCGCGCCCTCGGACCGGCTGCCGCTCGAGGACGGCTCCGTCGACGGCTACCGCGCGGTCCGGCTGTTCCACCTGCTCGAGGACCCGCTGCCGACGCTGGCCGAGGCCTACCGGGTGCTCCGGCCCGGCGGCCGGGCGGTGCTCGCCGGCCAGGACTACGGGTTCCTGCTGATCGACAGCAGCGACCAGGATCTGACCGACGTGATCCTGCTCGGGCTGGAATCCCGCTCGGTCGCGCCGCGGGCGCCCCGGAGCTTCCGCGACTGGCTGCTCGACACCGGCTTCCACGACCCGGAGGTGGTGGTCCACAACCGGGTCGTGACCGGCCACGACGTGATGGTCAAACAGCTCGAGCTGGCCGCCGACGCGGCCGTCGACAAGGCGCTGATCACCCGGGACGACGCCGACGGCTGGCTGGCCGAGCAGACCGACCGGGCCCGCCGCGACCGGTTCCTCGCCGTACTGCCGACGCTGCTGGTGGCCGCTACGCGGTGACCGAACGCCGGGAGGTGGAGACCGGGATCAGCGCGCCGAGCGAGAGCAGGACCGCGAAGACGATCATCGTCGGCCGCAGCGCGAGGTGCTGGATCACCAGGCTGAAGGCGATCGACGGGATGCCCATGCCGAAGTAGGCGATCACGAAGAACGCGGCCAGAACGCCGGCGCGGGACGCCGGCTCCGCGGCGACCGCCGTCTGGGTCACCGCGCTCTTGAAGAGCAGACCGGCGCCTGCTCCGGCCAGCGCGGCCGCGACCAGGATGAGCCAGAGCGCCGGGCGGTAGAGCGCCACGGCGGTCAGTGCCAGCCCGAGCGGGAACAGCAGCGTTCCGGTCGTCAGGATCGCGCGGTGCGACAGCTTCCGCAGCGCCAGCTGAGCAACGGCCGACGCGGCCATCGCGGTGAACGGCGCGAGACCGGCCACGAAGTACGACGTGACACCGAGCTGGCCGCGCACGATGATCGCGCCGAGTGAGGAGAACAGCCCGATCACCGCGAACGCGAAGAACCCGACCGCCCCGGCCGCGACGAAGTCCGTTCGGCGACCCGGCCGGACCGCGAACCGCACCGGCCGGTCCTGCTCGGCCAGTTCCGCGTCGACGGTCTCCGGGCTGGTCAGCACCAGGCCGAGCAACACGACCATCAGGACTCCGAACACGACGTACGACGTGTGCACCGGCGCGGGCGCCCACTGCGCGAGCGCGCCGGCGACGAGCGGGCCGAGGGACAGGCCGCCCAGGTTCGCCGCCGCGGCGACCAGGGCCGGGGTCGGCGAGGCCGCGGCGTCGGGCCGGGCCTCACGGTAGAGGTCGGTCAGGTAGGCGGTCGCCGTCGAGGCCATCAGGCCGACGGCGACACCGGTCAGGATCCGGCCGATGATCAGGCCCGGCAGCGCCGGCCAGACGGCCAGGACGACGGCAGCCAGGATGCCGACCAGCAGCGCGGGCACGATGATCCGGCGGCGGCCGAGCCGGTCGGACAGGTGCCCGAGCAGCCGGAAGCTGGCCGCGGCACCGACCACCATCGCCGCGAACGCGACCGTCACCGTGGTCGGGCCGAAGTGGTCCCGGACCTGGTAGATCGGCCAGAGCGGGGTGGGCGCCGTACCGAACGCCATCAGCGTGAGAAAGGCGAGGGCGACGAACCAGAACCCGGTCATGTGCCGGCTCCTGGTCGCTACTGCGGTGCTGCTCATCAGTTCGAACCTCTCGTGGAATTGGGTGTCCCACAGAGTTCGAACGGACGCGCCGCAGCCACCGATACCAGCTTTGCTGGACCTGGAACAGATCAACTCCATCTGTGTCAGAGATACTAGAGCCATGGAACTCCGCCATTTGCGGCACTTCGTGGCACTCGCCGAGGAGCGCAGCTTCACCCGGGCGGCCGAGCGCGAGCACATCGTGCAATCCGGGCTGTCCACCTCGATCCGGGCGCTGGAGAAGGAAGTCGGTGCCTTGCTCTTCGTCCGCGGCACCCGGCCGGTCCGGCTGACCGCCGAGGGAACGGCCCTACTGCCCGCGGCCCGGCACACCCTCGACGCGGCGGCCGCGGCGCGCCAGGCGGTGCAGGACGCGCACGGCGTACTGTCTGGTCGGCTCAAGATCGGGGCGCTCCAGACGAGCGGCCACCGGCTTCCGTTCTCGTCCTGGCTGGCCGAGTTCGCGCTGGCCCACCCGGGCGTCGACATCTCGGTGCAGCAGTTGCCCGCGATGCAGATGGTCGACCTGGTCGCCGACGGCCGCCTCGACTGCGCGCTGGTCTCTCCGGCCACCGACCGCATCCCCGGCGTCGAACTGACCCGCCTGCACGCCGAACCGATCGTCCTGACCGTGCCGTTGACCCACCCGTTGGCGCACCGCGACTCCGTGACGCTGGCCGACCTCGACGGTGAACGCTTCGTCGAGCCTCCGGCCCAGTGGGCGATCCGCACCACGGTCGACACCGCCTTCCGCGAGGCCGGGCTCACCCGCCGAATCGTCTGCGAGGTGAACGAGTGGACGATGGTGCTCGACCTGGTCGCTGCCGGCGTCGGCCTCACGCTGACCCCGACCGGCTTCGACCGCCCGCCCCAGGTCGCCGCCGCCACCCGCCAGGTCCCCGTCACCGACCTGACCGTCCAGCGCCGCATCGACCTCGTCCTGCCCGTGGGCCACGCCGCCACCCCCGCCGCTCGCCGCTTTCGCGACCTCGTGGTGGCCCGGCACAGCGCCGACGACGGCGGACCGGACCCCGGCCCGGCACGGTGACTTGTGGAACTCAGCGCGACGAACTCTTGACCCGGCGTGACGCGCTAGGGAGGATCACTGCGGACGCGGGCTGACAACCTTGTCATCGGGGCCGCGTGACCATCAGGGTGCTCGTGTTCGGCGAGCACTTTCTGCCGTGCTAGGAGCCGAGATGAAACTCCGCCGCCCACTGGGGCTCGTCACGTCTCTGGGGCTTGTTGTGACAATGTCTGCCATGACGTCAGCGAGCGCCTCCGTAACCACCTCCGCCCAGGCGAGCCAGCAGCCTGTGGTGAGTGGGGCTTCCTACTTCACCTCCTTCGAGCCGGGCCAGCCGCAGCCCGGCTACACCGACGCGGTCGAGACCGGGCCGGACGGGAAACCGCGCACCGACGGTGTCCGGGGACCGACGCCGACCGGGATCGGCGGCAGCGAGATGGACAAGGTCACCCAGGTGACCGCCAGCGGTGAGAACACCGGTGGCGGCGAGATCGCCACCAACGCCGCCGACGGGGACAAGTTCACCAAATGGCTGGTCTTCGCGAAGACCGGCTGGCTGGTCTACCAGACATCGGCCCCGGTCACCTTGCGCAAGTACGCGCTGACCTCGGCGAACGACGCCGACGGCCGCGACCCGCAGAACTGGACCGTGTCCGGCTCCAACGACGGGACGACCTGGACCACGCTCGACACCCGCACCGGCGAGTCGTTCGAGAACCGGTTCCAGACCAAGGAGTACACCGTCGCGAACGAGACGGCGTACACCTACTTCAAGCTCGACGTCACGCTCAACCACGGCGAGAACATCGTCCAGCTCGCCGACTGGTACCTGTCGAACGGCGCCCCGCTGCCACCTCCTGGTGAGGTCGCCGAGTCGCGGCTCGACTCCGGCCCGACCAGCGCCTACAACGCCCGGGCCCGGACCGGCTTCACCGGCGTCAAGTCCTTCCGGTACGCCGGCCACCAGACCGCCGAGGGCCGCGGCTACACCTGGAACAAGATCGCCGACGTCGACCTCAAGGTCGGCAAGAGCACACGGCTGTCGTACAAGATCTTCCCCGAGCACGTCGAGGGCGATCTCAGCTACCCGAGCACGTACGCCGCGCTCGACCTGGCGTTCTCCGACGGCACCTACCTGAGCGACCTGAAGGCCAAGGACCACCACGGCTTCGAGCTCAGCCCGCGGGGCCAGGGCGACGCCAAGGGCCTGTCCACCAACCAGTGGAACAACATAGAGGCGGACCTCGGCAAGTACGCGACCGGCAAGACGATCCAGCGGATCCTGGTCGGCTACGACAAGCCCGAGGGCCCGGCCGACTTCCGTGGCTGGATCGACGACGTCCGGATCGCCAAGGCCGAGAACCCGGACGAGGCGGCGCGCAAGACCGCGGCCAAGCACCCGTCGGACCTCGCGATCACCACGCGCGGCACGAACGCGACCGGCGGCTTCTCGCGCGGCAACAACATCCCGGCGACCGCCGTACCGCACGGCTTCAACTTCTGGACCCCGGTGACGAACGCCGGCTCGACGTCCTGGCTGTACGACTACGCCAAGGGCAACAACGAGCAGAACAAGCCGGAGATCCAGGCGCTGTCGATCAGTCACGAGCCGAGCCCGTGGATGGGTGACCGGCAGACCTTCCAGGTGATGCCGTCCACCGCGGCCACGCCGACCGCGGACCGCAAGGCCCGCGCCTGGGCGTTCAGCCACGACAACGAGATCGCCCGGCCGTACTACTACGGCGTCACCTTCGACAACGGCAACGCGCTCGAGGTGGCCCCGACCGACCACGCGGCGATGCTGCGGTTCAGCTTCCCCGAGGGCAACGCCTCGCTGGTCTTCGACAACGCCAACAACAACGGCGGGCTGACACTCGACCCGGCGACCGGTGTGGTGACCGGCTTCAGCGACGTGAAGAGCGGCCTGTCCACCGGCGCCGGCCGGCTGTTCGTGTACGGCGTGGTCGACCAGAAGGTGCTTGCCTCCGGCAAGCTCGCGGACGGCGGCGGCGCCAACGTCGGCGGCTACTTCAGCTTCGGCCAGGACGTCCAGCAGGTCCAGCTGCGGATCGCCACCTCGCTGATCGGCACCGCGCAGGCGAAGAAGAACCTGGAGCTCGAGCTCGGCGCCGACAGCAAGTTCGACAAGGTGAAGTCGGCGGCGCAGAAGCTCTGGGACGCCAAGCTGCGCACGATCGAGGTCGAGGGCGCGAGCGCGGACCAGCTGACCACGCTCTACTCGAACCTGTACCGACTGTTCCTCTACCCGAACAACGGCTCGGAGAACACCGGTACGGCGAAGAAGCCGGTGATCACCTACGCCTCGCCGGTCTCGCCGAAGGTCGGCGCGGACACCCCGACCACGACCGGCTCGAAGCTGGTGGCCGGGCAGACCTATGTGAACAACGGGTTCTGGGACACCTACCGGACCGTTTGGCCGGCGTACAGCCTGTTCGCGCAGGACACCGCCGACGACCTGGTGAACGGTTTCGTCCAGCAGTACAAGGACGGCGGCTGGATCTCGCGCTGGTCCTCGCCGGGCTACGCGAACCTGATGGTCGGCACCAGCTCGGACGTCGCCTTCGCCGACGCCTATCTGAAGGGCATCAAGGGCATCGACGTGCAGGCGGCGTACGACGCGGCGCTGAAGAACGCGGCGGTCCGCCCACCGACCGAGAACGTCGGCCGCAAGGGCCTGGACCGGTCGACCTTCAACGGCTACACCGCGAACAGCACGGCCGAGGGCTTCAGCTGGTCGATGGACGGTTACATCAACGACTACGGCATCGCGAACATGTCGAAGGCGCTGTACGACGCGGCGAAGAAGAGCGACCCGCGCAAGCAGGAGTACCTGGACAACTACCACTACTACCTGAACCGGGCGCGCAACTACGTCACGCTGTTCGACCCGGCGATCGGCTTCTTCCAGGGCAAGAACGCCGACGGCGTCTGGGGTCACTCGCCGAGCACGTTCGACCCGCGCGACTGGGGTCACGACTACACCGAGACCAACGCCTGGAACATGGCCTTCTCCACCCCGCAGGACGGCGCCGGCCTGGCCGCCCTGTACGGCGGCCGCGACGGGCTGGCGAAGAAGCTCGACGAGTTCTTCTCCACCCCCGAGGACGCCACCCACGTCGGCGGGTACGGCGGCACGATCCACGAGATGCTCGAGGCGCGGGACGTCCGGATGGGCCAGTACGGCCACAGCAACCAGCCGTCGCACCACATCGCGTACATGTACAACTTCGCCGGTCAGCCGGCGAAGACGCAGGAGAAGGTGCGGGAGGTGCTGAGCCGGCTGTACCTCGGCTCGGAGATCGGGCAGGGCTACCCCGGCGACGAGGACAACGGCGAGATGTCGGCCTGGTACCTGTTCAGCATGCTCGGGTTCTACCCGCTGCAGGTGGGCTCGCCGTCGTACGCGATCGGGTCGCCGTTGTTCACCAAGGCGACGGTGAACCTGCCGGGCGGCAAGAAGCTGGTGGTCAGCGCGCCGAAGAACAGCGCGAAGAACGTCTACGTCAAGGGCGTCAAGGTCAACGGCAAGAAGTGGAGCTCGACCGCGCTGCCGCACGACCTGATCGCGCACGGCGGCAAGATCGAGTTCGACATGACCGACCAGCCGGCGGCCTGGGGCTCCGGCCGCAACGACGCGCCGCCGTCGATCACCACGCCCGGTGAGGACCCGAAGACCTGGCGGGACTCGACCGAGGACGAGGGTGCGGTCACCGCGGCCGGCGGGGTCGACGTGTCGGCGCTGACCGACAACGACTCCAAGCAGCAGGTCACGCTGACCGGCGCTTCGCCGACGGTGACCGTCACGCTGCAGCAGGGGCGGCCGGTGACGATGTACACGCTGACCAGTGGAGCCACCGGCGCCGCGCCTTCGGGCTGGACGCTGGAGGGCTCGAACGACGGGACCAAGTGGACGACCGTGGACAAGCGGTCGGGCCAGACCTGGGCCTTCCCGTCGTACACACGGTCGTTCAGCGTGGCCCAGCCCAAGTCGTACACGCAGTACCGGCTGGTGCTGACGCCTGCGGCCGGGGCGACCGGGGTGACGCTGTCCGAGCTGGAGCTGCTCGGCACGCTGAAGGGCATCGAGGCCGGTAAGCACCCGAGCGAGCAGCGGGTCGCACAGTCGAAACCGACCCCGACGCCGTCGGCCTCGATCGAGCGCAACTACGGCTGATCGGATCCGGCGGAGCCGCTGACCAGCGGCTCCGCCGGACACCGTGCGGGGGCGGTACGCCGGGCAACCAGCTTCGGCTCGGCCATCAGGCCGACCAATGCAACGGCTGCCAGCGCACCGCCCACCAGCGCGACGCTCGCGGTGCCCTGGTGGCTGATGAGCAGCCCGCCGAGCAGCGAGCCCGCGGCGATGCCGACATTGAAGGCGGAACTGCTTCCTGCCGAGGCCAGGTCGGTACTGCCCGGCGCGATCAGCAAGGTTCGGTGCGCCACCGCGGCCGCGAAAGCGCTGAACGCCAGGCCCATCATCGCGAGCAGAACGACAGCCGCCGCCTGGACCGAGCCCAGCAACGCCAGCCCGGCCAGTGCCATGGTCAACAGTCCGACCGCGGCAACGAGCGCCCCTCGCGGAGAGCGGTCGAGGAATTTGCCGACCACCAGTGTGCCGACGACGCCGGCCGCGCCGATCACCGCCAGCAGTGGGCCGAGCGACTGCGACCGGAAGCCGCTCACGTCGAGCAGGAACGGCGTGACATAGGTGTAGGTGGTCATCGCTCCGGCCACCGCGACCGCCGTGACCGCGACGAGCAGCGCATACCGCCGGGCGTCGGGCATCGAGCCGCGCGTGACCGCGTCGTCCTTGCGGGCGGTCGACGGCAGCAACGCGCCGAGCACGGCCGCGGTGGCCAGGGTGAGACCGGCCATCACCAGCATCGCCGTCCGCCAGCCCGCCTGCTGGCCGAGCCAGGTCCCGGCCGGTACGCCGAGCACCGGGGCGAGTGCGTTGCCGATTCCCATTCTGGCGATGGCGCGGCCGCGAACCTCGGGCGGGAAGAGGCCGGTCGCCGTCGAGGCCACCACCGACCAGAACAGTGACTGGGACAGCGCGGAGATCAGACGGGAGAGCAGCAGGACTTCGAAGTTCGGCGCCAGTGCGGCAGCCACCAGACCGAGGCCGAGCAGACCGAGGCTCGTGGTGATCAGGAACCGGCGCGGGATTCGCTGGGTGGCCCGGGTCATCGGCACGGACATCAGGACGACGACCGCGGCGTACCCGGTCACCAGCAGGCCGATCTCCGATCGGGATCTGCCGAGGTCGTCGGCGATCACGGTGAGCAGGCCGATCGGCAGCACCTCGCTCGTGACGTAGACGAAGGCTCCGACCGCCAGCGCTGCCAGTGCGGTGGTCGCCCGCCGTGAGTCGTACTGCGTCGCCATGACCCCTCCTGATCGATGATTCCAGTATCAGGCTTTACAGTGGTAGCATTGCAGGTATGGCAGCCCAGCACAATCCCCCGTTGCGGATCGTCGGAGGTCATCTGGCCCTCGACCTGGTCAACACCGTCGCTCCTCGGCGTCCGGCCGGACCCGAGCGGGACGAGTACCTGGGCGAACCGGCGGATCTGCTCGAGTGGGCGCAGCGGGTCGAGCTGGTCGATTCCGCGGAGGCGGCCACGGTCGCGGAGGCGTGGCGCGCTGCCCCCGGGGCCGATCAGCAGGCGCTTCGGGTTGCGCTGGAGGTCCGGGAGGCGACGTACGCACTGCTCACTGCCCGCGTGCCCGCGGCGGAGGCGCCAGTGGATTCGAGCGTGGCGATCGGGACTCTCAACCTGCACTGGGCCGCTGCTTCGGCTCGATCGGCGCTGGTGCAGGACGGCGCCTCGGTCCGGCTGCGGGTGGGGACCACTCCGGCGCAGCTGATCCCGGACCGGCTGACGCGGATCGTCGTGGATTTCCTGACCGCGGCCGACACCAGCCGGCTCAAGGAGTGCCCCGTCGAGCAGGGCGGCTGCGGGTTCCTGTTCCTCGACCACAGCCGCAACGGCTCGCGCCGCTGGTGCGCCATGGCAGACTGCGGGTCGAGCGTGAAGGCGCGGCGGCTGACCGCCAACCGGCGAGCGCGAGCTACCGGCAAAACCGAATAGAGCGGTAGCCACTGGCAGGCTGCGGCCACAAAAATTCCGGCGGAACCTGCCCCTGAGAGGTTCCGCCGGACGGCTGTGACGTTGAAGGGAGGGGTGGCGTCCCCGCCCGGACTGCCACCCCTACCACTCGTACTGACGATCGAGCTGCCGGATAGGTTGCCCGGTTGCGAAAGAGTCCACATCGCGAGATGGAGGCGAGATGCCCGACGTGCCCCGGCAGCTGGCCGAGCTGCGGCTCCGCGCGGAGCAGTGCCTCCGGGACGACCGCCACCAGGAGTTGCTGGAGCTGGTGCCGTCGCTCCGGACTGACATCGAGTGGTGGAGCCACTTGTGGGCGCCGGGCGCCGCACTGGCCGCTCACCACGTCGGCTCCTCGGTGGCATGGCAGCTGCTCGAGGAGGCGGTGGCGGGTGGGTTCAGCCAGCCGGAGCTGTTCGACGGCGAGCTGGAGAAGGTGTTCGGAGCTGAGGCTGGCTGGCCGTCGCTGGAGCGACGGATGCTCGGCAACGTCCCTCTGCCGCGGCTGCAGCTGACCGACTGGCCCGAGGCCGAGCCGATGCTCCCGCTGGAGCTCTACACGATCGCGCCGGATCGGCTGGACGGGCTGCTGCAGCGTCTGCCCGTACCGTCTGAGTCCGCCTGGGCAACTGCGGTCCAGCTGCTCGAGTGGGTGCACAACTCCTGGCGGCATGCCAACGACCATGTGGACGAACCGGACGCGCTGACCGTGCTCGAACGGGTCGACGCCGGCGAACGGTTCGCCTGCGTCGAGTACTCGATCGTGCTCAGCCAGGCGCTCAACGCCGTCCGGATCCCGGCGAGACGGGTCGATCTGCGGCAGAGCTCGCACCACGCGGGAGTCGGGCGCGGCCACGTCGTCAGCGAGGCCTGGATCGACGACCTCGACCGGTGGGTCGTGCTGGACGGCCAGAACGGCTCGTACTGGGTCGACGA
The DNA here is from genome assembly GCF_050942265.1 of Kribbella sp. CA-253562. Taxonomy (GTDB): domain Bacteria; phylum Actinomycetota; class Actinomycetes; order Propionibacteriales; family Kribbellaceae; genus Kribbella. The sequence continues at coordinate 8,557,695 of NZ_CP192049.1, forward strand.
CTCCGGTACGCCGCTCGGCGTGCGGGAGCTCCAGGCACTCGACACGGCTCCGCGGTTCGTCGGTCCAGGGTCGGTCAGTCCTGGGCAGGCGGCCGCCTGGTTCACGTACTTCGCGTCGGCGACAACCACCGGCGTGACCTGGACGGGCGAGACGTTCGCACCGGTTTTCCAGGGTTCACGGGTGATCGAGACGCCGCGCCTCGTCCGCGACGGCGAACCGGCGTACCCGCGGCTGTCGGCGCTGGCGACCGGCCTCGGCGGGACAGTCGAGCGGCCGGTCGTCCGGTTCCAGCACTGCCACCCGTACGGCGTGGGGATCCGGCTGCACCTCGCCTCGGGCACCGTCGACGCGGCCGAGTGGGCGCTGGACCTGACGCCGGGAGCGCACGAACTCGCCGTCGCCGTCGTCACGCCGTACGGGGAGACGGCGCCGCAGCGGTTCGCCTACTTGGTGAGGTAGGCCCGCGCGGTGGCGCTCCACTCGTCGGCCCGGTGAGGCCGTCTTGAGCAGAACTATTCAGCCCGACCAACGGCCGGTGAAGAAGGCCGCGGCCCAGATCGCGGCCAGTGGTATCGCCAGCCCGAGGTAGACCCGGCCCAGCCAGGGTCTCCGGTGCAGCAGCACTGCCAGCCCGATCCACAGCGGCCACCACAGCAGCGTTGCCCGCGTCAGCGAGTACACCCAGTACGACGTGACGAAGGCGGCCACCGTCGCCCCGACCCAGGCGGCTTCACCCCACGACCGGCGCCAGAGCAGCCAGACGAGCAGCAGCAGGCCGATCGCCAGCGCGACCAGCTCGGCGCGGAACATCCAGGTCCAGTCGGTCCGGTCGCCCGGGAAATGCCCCTTGGTGGCGGCCTCGTAGGTGTGCACGATCGACGTCCACGGCCAGGTGAACTCGCGCGCCCAGCCCTTCTCCTGCGCGTCCTGCCAGGCGAACCAGGAGCCGTGGATCTGCTTCAGGTACGCCATGAAGCCGAGCACCGGCACGGCCGGCAGAGCCAGCCACGGAAGCGACCGCCAGTCGCGTTTCTTCGAGGTGATGAATTCGACGGCCAGCGCGAAGATCAGGAACAGGCCCGAGACCCGGACCGTCGACGCCAGCGCGACCAGCACCGCCGCCCGGGCCCACCGCCCCTGCCGGGCCGCCAGCCACGCCGGGAACGCGAACGCGCAGAACAGCGCCTCGGTGTACGGCGCGGCCAGGAACACACCGACCGGCGCCGCGAACCAGACCAGCGCGGCCGTCGGCCCGAAGTCCCGCAGCTCGGGGAACTCGTACTGCGCGAGCTTGGCCAGCCACACTCCCGCGACCGCACTGGCGATCGCCGAGACCAGAATGCCGCCCCCGACGTACCCGATGCCGAGCCAACTGGCGGCGCGCATCAGGACCGGGAGACCGGGGAAGAACGCCGCGAGCGGCGCGCCCGACGGCTCGCCGTTCGCGTAGCCGAACTCCGCGATCGCCTTGAAGTGCCAGACGTCCCACTGCCACCAGGCGCGCCAGACGTTCGGGTAGGTGTCGCCGCGGTTGAACAGCAGCGGCGCCGACAGCGCGAGCAGGAAGATGCCCGCCCGCGTCACCAACCACCAGCCGAGCGCCTCGCGACTCAGCTGGTCAGGCAACCACTGGCGGATCCCAGCCAGACCGGTCTCCCGAGCCCGCCGCCCCCGCTTCGGCTGCTCCCCAGCCGTCCGCTCGAACACACCCCCATCGTGCCCCATCCCGCCGAACCGGCTCCGCTCCGGTCAGCGGGCGCGCTGGTGGAGCTACTGCTCCTCGTTGCCGTTGCCGCCACCCTGTCCGCCACCGGGTGGATCGTTCGGCCCGGTGGGGAAGGTGATCGTCGGGCGCGGGGGCTTGGGCGTTTTGGTCGGGGTCGGGTCGTTGGGGGTGTTCGTCGGCGTGTTGCTGGGAGTTCTGGTCGGCGTGTTGCTGGGGGTGTTGGACGGCGTGTTGCTCGGCGTGTTCGACGGGGTGTTGCTCGGCGTCTTGGTCGGCGTCGGCGTGTACGTCGGCGTCGGGGTGTCCATCGAGTCCGGGTCCGGCTTGTCGAACTCCTTGACCTCCGAGTCACTCAACGCCGCCTCCATGAAGGCCATCCAGGTCTTCAGCGGCCAGTTGCCACCGAAAAACGCCTCGTCGCTGCTGTACGGGTCGAGGTCGCTCTCACCGGTCTTGCCGGCGCGGTAGAGCACCGACGTGGACAGGTCGGGGGTGTAGCCGGTCCACCAGGAGGTCAGCGTGTCCTTGCCGTCCAGACAGCCGTCGCACTTGGTGTTCGCGGCGCGGTGCTCGACCGCGACGCCACCGGCGGTCCCGGTCTTGCCGGCCACCGGGCGGTCCAGCTCGGCGGCGTCCTCACCGGTGCCGTTGCGCTTGGTCACTTCCTGCAGCGCGAGATTGACCTTGGCGGCGATCTCCGGGTCGAACTTCTGCTGCGGCTTGTACTTCTCTTTGGCCGAGAAGTTCTTCTCGTTGCCCGGCGAGGTGACGGACTTGATCGTGTGCACCGGCGCGTAGACACCGTTCGCGGCGAAGGTCGCGTACGCGTTCGCCATCTCGACCGGCGAGGCGTACGGATCGGGACCGAGCACGGTGGACGGGTTGTTCCGGCCGCGCTCGAGCGCCGTGGTCTTCGGGATGCCCGCCTTCTCAGCCGCCTCGACCAGCTTGTTCGGGCCGTCCTCCATCTGCCGGTCGACGAGATCGTAGAAGGCCGTGTTGATCGACTGTTTGGTGGCTTCCATCAGCGTGACGTCGCCGTAGTCACGGTCGAACTCGTTGTTCAGCTCCTGGCCCTGGACCTCGATCGGGCTGTCACCCTGGTAGACGTCGTACAGGCCCCGGCCGTCCTCCAGCGCGGCCGCGACGGCGAACGGCTTGAACGAGGAGCCGGGACGGGCCCGCAGCGTGGCCCAGTTCAGCTGGCTCTTCAGGTAGTCGGGTCCGCCGTACACGGCGACCAGCTCGCCGGTGCCGGGGCGGACCGACGCCAGACCGACGTGCAGTTCGTTCTTCTTCTTCGGCAGCCGCCGGGTACCGGCACCGACCGCCCGGTTCTGGTCGTCGAAGTTGAAGGTCGTCACCACTCGCAGACCGCCGCCGCTGATCTCGTCGGCGTCGTAGCCGATCCGCTCCAGCTCCTTGCGGGCCATGTCGAGCAGGAAGCCCTTGGATCCGGCGAAGCGGGGACTTTTCTTCTTCTTGTTCAGCGCCGGCAGCTTCTTGCTCATCGTCGCGTACTGCGCGTCGGTGATCGTGCCACCCTGGCGCATTCCGTCCAGCACGTACCGGTAGCGGTCGAGGATCCGCTGCTGGGCCTCCGGCTTGTCCGGGTCGAAGTAGCTCGGGTTGTTCAGCACCGTGGCCAGGAAGGCGGCCTTGTCCGGCCCGAGCTTCTTCGGGTCCGGGATGCTGAAGTACGCGTCGCCGGCGGCGCTGATGCCATAGGCGCCCTCACCGAAGTAGATCGTGTTGAGGTAGCCCTCGAGGATCTCCTTCTTGTCGGTCTGCCGGCTCAGCTTGGTGGCGATGAACAGCTCGGAGAACTTCCGCGAGAAGGTCCGCTCCTGGGTCAGGTACATGATCTTCACGTACTGCTGGGTGATCGTCGAACCACCCTGGAGCTGCTTGCCGCGGGCAATGTTGAACGCCGCCCGCGCCATGCCCGACGGCGACACGCCAGGGTTGGTCCAGAAGGTCCTGTCCTCAGCCGCGATCACCGCGTCCTGCACCGTCTTCGGGATCTGGCTCAGCGGCACCGACTGGCGGTTCTGGTCGAAGAACGTGCCCAGCACCCGCTCGCCGTCGTCGTAGTACACCGTCGTGGTGTTGGTCTTGAACTCTTTGTTCGGGTCCGGGATGTCGGTCGTCTGGTACCCGATGAAGAAGGTCGCCGCCGCCCCGATCACTCCGAGGAAGAACAGTCCCAGCAACCATCCCGCCACCCGCAGCGCCCAGTGCTTCTTCCGGCGCGCACGAGACGGGGCGGCCTTGCGACGAGCTTCACTCACTGTCCAGTCCTCGACGATCTCGCTGAAGTCATTGGCACCCAGACTAGAGGTGATGTGGTAACGGCCCCTAAATGGCCACGCACGGTGATCAACCGGTAACGTGCGGCGCCAGCAGCGTCACAGCGAGCAACGCCGCGGGGAAACAGGCGAGGAACAGTGTGAACGTGTAGCCCATGATGTCGCGGGCCTTGAGGCCGAGAATCGCGAGCGTCGGCAGCATCCAGAACGGCTGCAGCAGGTTCGCGCTGGCCTCGCCGAGGTCGTAGACGACAACCATCCAGCCGGCGTCCACCTTCAGCTCGTTCGCCGCGGCCAGCACGTACGGCGCCTCGATCACCCACTTGCTGCCGCCGCTGGGCACGAAGACGCCGAGGATGCACGAGTAGATCGCGACCAGCGGCGGGAAGAAGAACTGAGTGCTCGCCTGCACGAGCCAGCCGGCCAGGCGCGCCGAGATGCCGGTGTAGGCGATCATGCCGAAGATCCCGCCGTACAGCGGGAACTGCAGCAGTACGCCGGCCGCCGCCGGTGCGCCGTCCCGGACCGCCCGGGCCATCCGCCACGGCCGCCAGTGCAGCAGCAGCGCGAGCAGGAACAGGATCAGGTTGACCGTGTTCAGGTCGAGCGCGTTGAAGAAGCTCTTGCCGTCGAAGTACCGGACCAGGTAGACCGCGCCGAGCAGCACGATCAGCAGGCTGAACAGCGGCGAGTGCTCGAGCCAGTCGCCCGGCCGCCGGGTCTCGCCGTTCACGCGCTGCCCGTTGTACGCCGAGCCGCGCCCGATCAGCGGCTTCAGCTCGATCCCGAGATGCTCGGCGGTCTTGGAGTTGTCCTCGCCCGGCGCGATCAGCCAGGCCATCGTCACGCCCACGGCGTACACGAAGAGCGTCGCGACGATCGCCTGCCAGGTGAAGATCGTGTCGCTGAGCGGGATCACCCCACTGGCGTGACCGGCCGCGCGGATCACCTCCTGCACCGGCTCGGGGCTGCTGCTCGGGCTGGCGACCTGGAGCGCGGCCGAGCCGGACAGTCCCTGCGCCCAGACCGTGCCGAGCCCGAGGAACGCCATCGCGCCGAGCGCCCGGTAGTCCGCCTTCGGCACGTTCCGGGCGACCTCGCGGGCCAGGATCGCGGCGAAGATCAGGCTGAACGCCCAGTTCAGGTACGACGCGAACATGGCGACGGCCGCGACGAAGGCCACCGCGCCGCGCGGCGACTTCGGCATCCGGGCCAGCCGGGTGATCAGGCGGGCGACCGGGCCGCTGGTCGCCACGGCGTACCCGCCGATGATGATCATCGCCATCTGCAGCGTGAAGGTGATCAGGCTCCAGAAGCCCAGGCCCCAGGCGTCGACCAGGCCGTAGCCGCGCGTCGCGGCCGGGTCGTCGGGGCGTTTCAGCAGCGGCTCGCCGGTCACCAGCCCGAACAGCAGCACCACGAAGGTGCCGACCAGGACGAACCCGAAGGCGTCCGGCAGCCACTTCTCGGTGAACGCGGTGAACCGCAGCGCGATCCGGGCCAGCGGCCCTTCGCCCTCGGTGCCGTGCCTCGCGTGCTTTGCCTGAGTCTCGGCCATGACCCTCCGCTCTGGACCCACGACGCTGTGTGTCAAGTGAATAACGCGGCAGGGCCTCTGACGTAACAACTTTCCCGGCACGGATCCCGCCGAGGTGACAAAGGTCGACTTTGTCATGAGTTGTCGCCCCGTCAACGAACTGCTTACAGTGGCGGCACGATGTATCGAGCCGATACATCAGGTCATGACAAACTGGGTCGAGGGAGGTGGGTCATGGGAAACCGCAGTGGGGTCCTGGAGCTCGCCGTACTCGGCCTGCTGCACGAAGCGCCGATGCACGGCTACGAGCTCCGCAAGCGCGTCAACGCCCAGTTCGGGTGGGGACGGGTGTTGTCGTTCGGGTCGCTCTATCCGTGTCTGAAGGCGATGCTCCGCACCGGCCTGATCGCGACCGAAGCCGGTACGCCGGACGGCCGCCGGCCCAAGATCGTCTACTCGATCACCGCCGACGGGAAGGACCACTTCGCGCACGCCATGCACGACGCGGGCCCGTCGGCCTGGGACGACGACACCTTCGGCGTCCGGTTCTCGTTCTTCGGCCGGACCGACCCGGCCACCCGGTTGCGCATCCTCGAGGGCCGCCGGGCCCGGATGGAGGAGCGGCTGGCCAACTTCCGGGCGGCGATGAGCCGGACCGCGGAGCGGGTCGACGCCTACACCCTCGAGCTGCAACGGCACGGCCTGGAGTCGGCCGAGCGCGAGGTCCGCTGGCTGAACGAGCTGATCGACGGCGAGCGGCGCCAGCAGCGGCCCCCAGACCAGAAACCGCCTGCAACACCCCCCAACTAAGGAGTTCCCCATGACTTCGATCCGCGTAGCGATCGTCGGTGTCGGCAACTGCGCCAGCTCGCTCGTGCAGGGCGTGCACTACTACCGTGACGCCAAGCCCGAAGAGCGCGTCCCCGGTCTGATGCACGTCCAGTTCGGCGACTACCACGTCCGCGACGTCGAGTTCGTCGCGGCGTTCGACGTGGACGGCAAGAAGGTCGGCCTCGACCTCGCCGACGCGATCGGTGCCAGCGAGAACAACACGATCAAGATCTGCGACGTGCCGCCGAGCGGCGTCACGGTGCAGCGCGGTCACACGCTGGACGGTCTGGGCAAGTACTACCGCGAGACGATCACCGAGTCCGAGGCCGAGCCGGTCGACGTCGTCGCCGCGCTGCGTGAGGCGCAGGTCGACGTCCTGGTCTGCTACCTGCCGGTCGGCTCCGAGCAGGCGGCGAAGTTCTACGCCCAGTGCGCGATCGACGCGAAGGTCGCCTTCGTCAACGCGCTGCCGGTGTTCATCGCGGGCACCAAGGAGTGGGCCGACAAGTTCACCGCGGCCGGCGTGCCGATCGTCGGCGACGACATCAAGTCGCAGATCGGCGCGACCATCACCCACCGCGTGCTGGCCAAGCTGTTCGAGGACCGCGGCGTCACCGTCGACCGGACCTACCAGCTGAACGTCGGCGGCAACATGGACTTCAAGAACATGCTGGAGCGCGAGCGGCTGGAGTCCAAGAAGATCAGCAAGACCCAGTCGGTCACCTCGCAGCTGGTCGACGACATCGACCCGCGCAACGTGCACATCGGCCCGTCGGACTACGTGGCCTGGCTGGACGACCGCAAGTGGGCCTTCATCCGGCTCGAGGGCCGCAACTTCGGCGACGTGCCGCTGTCGCTGGAGTACAAGCTCGAGGTCTGGGACTCGCCGAACTCGGCCGGCATCATCATCGACGCGATCCGCGCGGTGAAGATCGCCAAGGACCGCGGCATCGGCGGCCCGATCCTGTCCGCGTCGTCGTACTTCATGAAGTCGCCGCCGGAGCAGTACGCCGACGACGTCTGCCGCGACCTGGTGGAGAAGTTCATCAAGGGCGAGGTCGAGCGCTGATCGCGTCGTCCTGACCTGGCTGGGCCCTCACGAGTTGTCGTGGGGGCCCGCTAGGTTTTCTTCGTGCGACTTCATGTGGGCTGCGCGATGTGGACGCATGCGGCCTGGGACCTCGGCTCCAAGGACCGCCTGCGCACGTACGCGACCTGGTGCACCGCGGTCGAGGGCAACACGACCTTCTACGCGACGCCGTCCCGTAGCTCGGTCGAGAACTGGGCCGCGCAGACCGCGCCGGACTTCCGGTTCGTGGTGAAGCTGCCGAAGACCATCACGCACGAACGCCGGCTGCGCAGCGCCGACGCCGAGCTGGCCGGTTTCCTCTCCGCCCTGGAACCGCTCGGCCCGCGGGCCCACGCCTTCTGGATCCAGCTCCCGGCGTCCTTCGGCCCGGGTGACCTCGGCGCGCTCGCGACGTTCATGCACAAGCTCCCGCGCGACCACCGGTACGCCGTGGAGGTGCGGCACCGCGAGTTCTTCGACGACGAGCGGGCCGCGGGCAAGCTCGAGCAGGTCCTCGCCCGGACGGGATCGGAGTGGGTCCCGTTCGACACGACGACCCTGTTCGGCCGGCCCGCGACGAGCCTGGCCGAGCGCGAGGCGTGGATGAACAAGCCGCGCGTTCGCCGGCGTACGCGTGCTCTCACCGACCGCCCGATCGTCCGGTACATCGGGCGTGACGACCCGGAGCAGACCGCGGCCGGGTGGCAGGGCTGGGCCGACCTGAGCGCGGAGTGGTTGCGCGAGGGGCGATCGCCGACGATGTTCATCCACACCCCGGACAACGCGCTGGCGCTCGGGCTGGCGCGGCGGTTCCACGACGACGTCCGGGCCCGGGCGCCGGAGCTCGAGCCGCTGCCGGAACCGGTGGAGACCACGCCGCCGACGCTGTTCTGATCCGTTTTCTTCGCCAGAGGTTCAACCAGGGCGACATTCGTGTCTCGCCGCGGACGCCCGTTGTGCCCTAGGTTTGTTCACTGTGAGGTACGACGAGTTCCGCTCTGCGTATGACGCCGTCCAGCAGGCGTGCCTCGACGCGCGGCTGGACGTGGACGGTTTGGCCGCCGAAGTGAGCCGTTTGGCGGTGCTGGCCGACCAGGTGGAGCTCCGCTCCGAGCGCGAGGACGCCGCCTCTGACCTGGCGTCGCTGACCGACCTGCTGGAGATCGTCCGCCGGACCGCGCCGCCGCCGGCCTCACCGGCGTACGAGAAGGCGTTCCAGGAGGCGGCCGCGCTGACCGCCGAGGCGAACGCCGCGCAGGGTCCGGTCACCGAGCGGATCAAGCTGGCCCAGCGGGCGATCAAGAAGATCCGGACGCTGGCCGACCGGGTCGAGGATCCGGGCGAACGGTTCACGCTGCTGAAGATGACCGAACCGCTGGCCATGCTGGCCGACGGTCTCGAGCATTCGCGCTGACTCTGGTGAGCGGGTTGTCCACAGCCTTGTAACTCGCCCCTGATTCGGGGGACTTTCTCCATACCTTCCCTGGCGAGACATCACTTCGCCTGGAAGGACCCCCATGGAGACCACCGAGCCGTACGGCGACCGCCTGGCCCGCACCGAGTGGCTGATCGCCGAGCTCCGCCAGCGCGCGGACAGCTGCGAGGATCCGAACGAGCGCACCAACCTGCACCGCTCGGCCGACGCCCTGGTCCGCCTCGCCACGTCGCTGCGCCCATGACGGTCGACCAGATCCAGTCGGCCCTGCACCACCACAACGCCGGCCGCGTCATCCCCGCCGCTGCTCCGCACACCCTGCCCGAGCTGCTGACCCAGCACGCCCGCGCCGCGCTGACCCTGTCGGGCGCCGACCAGTCCGCCTGGAACGGCCAGATCGTCGAGGCCGGCGACGGCATCCTCGGCCTGGCCCACTGGGACGGCACGCTCCACCTCGACCGGGAGTTCATCCTCGCCCCACTGCACGACCTGTACGCCCGCGCCGGCGAATCCCGCCCGACCACCACCCTCGCGCGCTACCGCGACGCCCTGATGACCCTGCTTCACGAGCAGTCCCACTTCCTCGGCCCGCACGGCGCCACCCAGGAGGCGGCCCGCCAGGCCTTCCACACCCTCGGCGCCAAGGCCTTGGAAGAGGGCGTGGCCGAAGCCTGGTCCCACACCCACCTGGACGCCTACCTGCACCACCTAGCCATCCCCCACCACGCCCCAGGCATCGAACACGTCGCCACCCGCCCGTCGTACCAGTCCTACGTCCCCGCCACGCTCGCCCTCACCAACTACTTGGACCACCGCCGCTCCCAACCCCCAGGCGCCACCCTCCACCTGCTCAACCGCCAAACCACCGAAGGCCAATGGCCGCTGGTCGTCGACCTCCTCTACCGCTCCACCACACTTCCCCGCCGAGTCCCTTCCCTCCAGGAGCCCGAAGTCCGCCACCAACTCGAATCCCACCTCCGCACGGCGTTCCAGTCTCTGGAGGTCCTCCAGTTCCTCCCCCAGGACCTCGCCGCCCACCGCTCCCAGTCCACCTTGCACGCCGCCCTCACCACCCTCGACCAAGACCTGGAGCGCCTCACCAAAGCCTTTCCCCGCCCGCAGGAGCGTGTCCGCCAATCCCCCGACGACGAACTCGAGCTGACCCGGTAGCAGCCGGTCGCGGTGGATATTGACGTGCGTGACAGGTCCGGCCGCTCGACTGCCACCCAAGCCGCCGGGCGATCGCGTCGACCTGGCCGACCACCCGAACGCCACGCCGGTCTTGCCCCACGCACGACGCACCGCGCACGACGCACCGCGGTCGATGCACGGGGTCGATGCACGGCGGTCGATGCACGGGGTTCGATGCACGGGGGTCGATGCACTGCGCTGGTGCTCCGGCCAGTCCGATCGCGCGAGTACTCGGCTGCCTGACGGCGGCAGGTCACAGCGGAGCGGCTGGACGCGACGTCCGGTGCGCACGCCCTACGGCGCACCTTCGCGGCACGTCAGCGATGTGCGGCTCGACCGGAACCGCACATCCCCACCGAGCCCAGGGAGCGGCGTCCGCCTCGGCCAGTCTGCGGGCGCCGTTCGGCCAAAGCCGCCAGCACGGTTCGGCCAGATCGGCGGGGACCGTTCGGCCAGATCGGCGGGGACCGTTCGGCCAGATCGGCCGGGCGCAGTCCGGCCAGGTCCGCGGACGCCTCGCCGTGGGCGTCGCCTGCGGTCGGGTGGCACATCGTGCAGTCCAGTCGGAGTTGCCGCCGGGCGCTGACAAGCGCCACCGGGCTTCTCACCTCGGCCACCACGTCGTCGTACCGGGCCCGGTTACCGCGCGGCTCGGTAGCAGCTTGTCCCACGCTCGACCAAGACACAGTGCAGAAAGCACCGTCCCCCGAGCACGGGCTCGGGGGACGGTGGCCTGCGGGTGGCCGGCCCGCCAGAGGACGGCCTGCCGCAGGGTTCAGGGGTGGGTGCTCCAGATGCTTGGTTGGGCCGCGGTGGGACGGGCCGTTGATCGCCTCGCCGTCGCGTCAGCGAGCCGATGCCGAGTTCATTGCGCGGCGGGCCGAAGTCGCCGATCGCGGCCGCAACCCGTGTCGGGGAGGTTCAGCCGGGGGTCCGGGGGTCAGCCCGTGTCGGATTTCATCCAGGCCGGCGGGCTCCACGGCGTCCCCAGCACATTGAGCTCCGGGTTGAGCTGCGTCAGCCCATGTCGGGGTCGGCTCGAGTCGAGGGCCAGCCTTTGTCGGACTTAGACGCCGATCCCGCGCGTCCGTTCGACCCCGCCGTACTGGAGCAGTTGGGAGGTTCAGCTGGACGTCACGGTTGGCGCCGGGGGGAAGCCGGGCCGCCGCCTTCACCAGAGGAGGCGGCGGCCCTGCGGGTCAGCCCGCGGTGACTCGGACCGAGTACGCGCCGCGGCTGCCGTACGTCGAGTAGCCGGTGTTCAGCGGGCTGCCGTAGCCGACGTTGTCGACCCGGAGGTAATAGGTGCCTGCAGCAACCTGTTGGGTGATGCTCGCGCTCAGGCCGGTCGGGGTGCTCGCGTTGGTCTGGCCGGCGGCCGGGTCGGCGGTGGCGACGACGGTGCCGGCCGAGTTGAGCAGTTGGAGCTTGATGTCCAGGTCGGCGCCGCGGGCGGCGGCGTTCGCGGTGAAGGTGTAGCGGCCGGCCGCGAGGTTGGCGACTCGGAAGACATCGACGTCACTGTCGTTGGCGTAGACGCCGTTGGCAGTCGCGCCGACGGCCAGCGTCGTGGCGTCGGTGGTCGAGTTGCCGTGGTCGTCGGCGCGCAGCGCGAGGCCGTTCTGGCCGGCGACCGCGAAGTCGTCTTCCTTGTTGTTCGCGCCGGTGTACTCGCCCTTGCTCCACTGGCTGATCGCCTTGGAGTAGCCGACGCCCATGATCGGGGCCCAGGCGCCGTGGCCCTGGTAGTAGCCGACCGACGCCGTGCCGTCGTGGCTCAGGCCGATGTTGTGGCCGGCCTCGTGCGACGCCGCCTCGGCGATGTTCTTCGCGCCGGTGCCGACGCCCTTGGTGAAGACCAGCGCCGGCTGGTAGTACGCGTGCCGGCTCGCCTCGTCGTACACACCGACGTACGCGACGCCGCCACACCCGCAGCCCGACTGGTACCAGGTGCCCGGGTCGATCAGGACGCGCGTGCCGTACTGCTGGTCCGACGACCCGGACCGCGTGATCGCCGACTCCGCCGGCGCCTGCGTGGTCACGTCGACGTCGAACGGCGCGTAGTCCTCGGCGATCCGCGCCCACACGTCCCGTACGACGTCCTGCTCGGCGGTGCTCCAGTTCGCGGCGTTGCCGTCGGTGTCGTACGCCCCGACGTTGACCGTGGTCGGCTTGCCGCCGGTGTTCCAGGCGGTCCCGGTGATCGTGTGCCCGTCGAAGTCCAGGTAGATCACCCGGTTCGCGCCGGGCTTGCTGTGCAGCTCGAACGCCGGTCCGGCCGCGACGGTGGAGCGGACGGGAGCGGTCGCCCAGCGCGGAGACGCGGCCGACGCGGTTCGCTCGGCCTTGGTCGCCATCGGCTCACGGAAGAAGAGCTTGCCGGTCTTGTCCAGCCAGCTGGTCTTGTCGGTGGCCAGGATCTGCTGGAGCTTCTGCTCGGCGATCCCGTTGCGCTCGGCCAGCTCGGCCAGGCGCGGCTGGAGCTTGCCCAGCGCGGCCTTGCCCTGGAGCTGTTCTCCGATCACCTGGTCCAGCGGGGTGGGGGCGGGCTGCTGGGCGTCGGCCTGGTTGCCGGCCACGACGGCCAGCGCGCCGAAGACGACGGCACCGGCTCCGACGAGCGCGCCGGTACGACGGATCCTGCTCTGCATGGGGGGTCCTCCTCAGGGACTCCTCGGGAACCGTGCGTGCGCGGGCGGCGCGCGAACGGTCCCTGCCTCACGTGCGGTGGGCGTATCCGCACGGTGCGTAGCCTGCCCCAGAGGTTGCCGCGGTGTACATGGTCCTGACGCGGACTTAACCTTTCTCGACACGTTGGCAGGCCAGACCAACTTCGGTCAGAGCACGAGCACCTGGCGGATCGACGTGCCGGCGGCCAGCTCGTCGAAGGCTTCGTTCAGCCGATCGAGCGAGACGGTGGAGCTGAGCAGCCGATCGACCGGCAGGCGACCGGCCCGGTACAGCGCGATGTAGCGGGGAATGTCCCGGCTGGGAACGGCTGATCCGAGGTACGAGCCCTTGAGCGTGCGCTCCTCGGCGACCAGCGATACCGCCGGAATGCTCAGCGTTTGCGAAGGATGCGGCAGTCCGACAGTGACGGTCGTCCCACCTCGGCGGGTCGCGGCGTACGCCTGCTCCAGAACCGCGGCGCTGCCGACCGTCTCGAATGCGTAGTACGCGCCGCCGACGGTCGCCTCCCGTACGGCGTCCACCGGAGAGTTGCCGCGGGCATCGATGGCCACGGTGGCGCCGAGCGACTCGGCCAGCCGCAGCTTCTCCGGTACGACGTCCACGGCAACGATCGGGTGCGCACCCACCAGCACCGCGCCGAGCAACGCCGACAGCCCGACCCCGCCGAGACCGAAGACGACCGCGCTCTGACCGGCCTGGACCCGGGCCGTGTTCACGACGGCGCCGACGCCGGTCAGCACCGCGCACCCGAACAGCGCCGCGATCTCCGGCGGCAGCGACGGGTCGATCTTCACCGCCGACCGGGCCGACACCACCGCGTGGTCGGCGAAGCCCGAGACGCCGAGATGATGGTGAACGCCGTCCAGCCGCCGCGGGCCGCCGAGCAACGTGCCGGCGGTGTTCGCGGCCGCGCCCGGTTCGCACAGGGCGGCACGCCCTTCCGCACAAGGCCCGCAGACCCCGCACGCCGGGACGAACGCGAAGCCGACCGTGTCCCCCGGCGCGAACTCCGGCGACTCCGACCACACCACCTCGCCGGTCGCCTCGTGCCCGAGCAACATCGGCATCACCCGCGGCCGGGATCCGTCGATCACCGACAGGTCGGAGTGACACAACCCGGCGGCGCGCACCCTGACCAGCAGCTCCCCCGGTCCGGGATCGGCCAGCTCGACCTGCTCGATCCGCAGCGGCCGCGACTCGGCGTACGGCTGAGGCAGTCCCATCTCCCGCAGTACGGCGCCCTGCACGATCATCCGGCGATTCCCTCCAGCGCGCTGCGCAGCTCGTCGGGCAGCGGGACCGGCCGGCGGTTCTCCCGGTCCACGAACACGTGCACGAACCGCCCGAGCGCGGCCGGCTCGTCACTGCCCGCGCGGAACAGCCCGATCTCGTAGGTCACGCTCGAGTTCCCCAGCTTCGCGACCCGCAACCCCGCATCCACCGTGTCGGGGAACGCCAGTGACGCCTTGAACGTGCACTGCGACTCCACACAGAGCCCGATCACCGGCCCGCGGTGGATGTCGAGCCCGCCGGACCGGATCAGGAACTCGTTGATCACCGTGTCGAAGAAGCTGTAGTACTCGACGTTGTTGACGTGCCCGTACACGTCGTTGTCCTTCCACCGCGTCGTGATCGCGTGGAAGTGCGGGAAGACGGACCGGTCCACCGGCCCACCATAAGGTGCGTCGCATGACGTACGTCCTGATTCCCGGCGCGGGCTGTACGCCGTACCACTGGCATCCGCTGACCGACGAGCTGCGCCGGCGCGGCCACTCGGTGATCGCGGTCGACCTGCCCTGCGACCACCCGACCGCCGGCTTCTCCGAGTACGCCGACGCGGTGGTCGAGGCGATCGGCGACGCCGGCGACGTGACGCTGGTCGCCCACTCGCTCGGCGGGATGACCGCACCGCTGGTCTGCGAGCGGATCGACGTGGAGCTGATGGTCTTCGTGGCCGGCATGGTGCCGCGGCCCGGCGAGTCGGCCGAGCAGTGGTGGGTGAACACGGGCTATCCGTGGAGCGGCGAGGAAACTGCGGACGCCTTCTTCCACGACCTGGCGCCGGAGCTCGCGCAGGAGGCTCTGCGGCAACTGCGGCCGCAGTCGGGCGCGCCGATGAGTACGCCGAACCCGCTGCGCGCCTGGCCGGACGTGCCGACCCGGGCGGTGATCGCCCGTGAAGATCGCCTGTTCCCGCCGGACTTCCTCCGCCGGATGACCGAGGAGCGGCTGGGAATGCCACCTGACGAAGTGAGCGGCGGGCACTTCCCCATGCTCGGCCACCCGGTCGAACTCGCCGACCTGCTGGAGCGCTACCCCAGCTGATTCCGCACAACCTACGGTGCCGTAACTTACGGTGCCGTAGGGTGGGGGGACGTCGACGAGAGGAAACCTGGTGTCCGACAAGCTGGTCACGAACCTGCTGCACGAGCTGGAACCTGTCGTCGAGGAGAACCTCGAGCGGCACCTGAGCATCACCAAGGACTGGAACCCGCACGACTACGTGCCGTGGAGCGAGGGCCGGGACTTCGCGTTCCTCGGGGGCGAGGACTGGGCGCCGGAGCAGTCGCGGCTGGACCCGGTGGCCAAGGTCGCGATGATCACGAACCTGCTGACCGAGGACAACCTGCCGTCGTACCACCGGGAGATCGCCACCCAGTTCGGCCTCGACGGTGCCTGGGGCACGTGGGTCGGCCGCTGGACCGCCGAGGAGGGCCGGCACGGGATCGCGCTGCGCGACTACCTCGTGGTGACCCGCGGCGTCGACCCGGTCGAGCTCGAGGTGGCCCGGATGGCGCACATGACCGCCGGGCACCAGGTCGAGAAGAACATGCTGGAGGCCGTCGCGTACGTCAGCTTCCAGGAGCTGGCCACCCGCGTCTCGCACCGCAACACCGGCAAGGCGACCGGCTGCCCGATCGCGGACCAACTGCTGGCCCGGATCGCGACCGACGAGAACCTGCACATGATCTTCTACCGCAACCTGGTCTCGGCCGCCTTCGAGGTGGCGCCGAACGAGACCATGCGCGCGGTCACCAACGAGGTCGCGGACTTCTCGATGCCGGGGGCGACGATGGAGGGGTTCGCCCGCAACTCGGTGACGATCGCGAAGGCCGGCATCTACGACCTGCGGCTGCACCACGACGAGGTGGTCGCGCCGATCCTGCGCAAGTGGAAGGTCTTCGAGCGCGAGGACCTGAGCGGCGACGGCGCGAAGGCGCGCGACGAGCTGGCCGAGTTCATGACCGAGCTGGACGCGCAGGCGTCGCGTTTCGTCGAGCAGCGCGACCGGCTGCGGGCTCGTCAGGCGGCCCGCGCGCAGGCGTGAGGACGGCGTACGGAGGCCCGGGTACGGCGTACTAGGGTCGCGGCATGACCGATCGGCTGCCTGACCCCGTGATCCTCGACAAGCTCGCCGCGAAGCTGGTGGCGGCTTCGGGACGTGAGTGGCGAGTCGACGGCGATGTCGTGCGGGGCCCCGGCACGGTCGGCGTGACGCTCGGCGAGGACCACGCCCGTGACGCCGGCCATCTCGACCTGAACTTCGTGCTCAACCTGGACCGGCCCGAGACGACCACGCTTTCCGACTGCGTGGCCGGCTACGGCGACTCCGTCGAGGACTCGGTCGACCGGGCGATCGACCTCTGGCTCGGTACGACGGGCAGCGCGGTCTTCGAGCTGCTCGTCCAGGACGGGTCGTTCGCCGGCCACTTCGGCGCCGACGACCCGGGCGGCTTCCCCGGTTGGCACCTGATCCACGGCGGCATCGTCGGATGGGGCACCGGCGCCGAGCACCAGGCGGCGCAACTGTGGGCGCGCGACCATCTGCTCGCCCCGGTCCTCGCGCCGGTGCTGACCAAGGATCTCCAGCTCACCGGCGGGCAGCTGATCGGAATCAAGGTCTTCTTCGGCGGTCGCGAAGGCTCCGAGACGGCCGAGGTCCGGGTCAACGGCGAGGTGCACGAGACGGCCAGTGCGGCGATCGCCGAGCTCGACTGGCCTCGGCCGGTGGACGACCTGACCTACGCCCGGACCTTTCTTCTCCTGGTGCAGACCTCAGCCGGGTAGGTGTGAGCTGCCGTAGCGCTTGGCGGAGGCACTCTGCTGGGCCAGCCGCCGCAGGGCGAGCAGCACCGGCCCACCGAGTGCGGTGACCAGCACGGTGGCTTCCACCATGCTTTGCCGATCCCCTGACGGCAGATGCGCGACCTCCGCGTCGGCGATCTCGGCCGCTGCCTTGGCGTAGACCTGCAGCAAGTCGTCGTCCAGGTGGTAGCCGACCTTCTCCAGCGCGTCCAGCGCTCCGGCGAGCAGGACGCGGTCGGTCGACTCGGCGAAGACCAGCCAGCCGTGCTCCGCGATCAACTCGTCGACGCGCAACCGCGACTCGACGGTCGCCGTGAGGTCGTCCGGGATCAGCGCGCCGTGCGCCGCGCCGAGCACCTCGTGCACCTCCCGGGACTCCTCGTCCACCTCGGCGAGCACGCTGCGGACCCGCGCCAGCGACAGCCCGCCCGACTCGACCAGCGCCCGGATCAGCCGCAGCCGGCGCACGTGCGACTCGTCGTACCGGCTGCGGGTGGCGCCGACCGCTACACCCGGCGCGAGCAGGCCCTCGCGCAGGTAGTACTTGATCGTCGGCACCGGCACGTCGGTCCGCCGGGACAGCTCTGCGATCCACATTCGTCCTCCTGTTGACTTTTGGAGAGTATCACTCTCCAATGTTGGGTAGCGGGACTATCCAAAGGGGTGACAGGGATGATCGAAGGACGGCAGACGGCGGCGTACGACGGAGACCTGGTGGTTTTCCTGATCGGGATGCGGGTGAACAAGCTGCGCGCGCTGCGCCGCTGGCTCCCCGTCGCCCGCGCGATGGGGCCGATGCTGCGCGAACTGAGCGCCGACCCGGACAGTGGTCTGCTCGGCTTCCGCACGTTCCCCGGACTGCGCAGCGTGACGATGGTGCAGTACTGGGAGTCGGCCGAGAAACTGCAGGCGTTCGCCAACGACGCGCAGCGCACGCATCGCCCAGCCTGGGTCGAGTTCTACAAGCAGTCCTACCAGGGCAGCGCCGTCGGCATCTGGCACGAGACCTTCGTGGTTCCGGCCGGTCACACCGAGACGATCTACGGCAACATGCCCCTGCTCGGCCTCGGCAAGGTGGCCGGCGTCGTCCCGGTCAACCGCCGCGGCGCCACCGCGGCCGAACGGCTCGCGCGCTGACGTCTATACAGTGCAGGCGTGCAGTTCATCCGGGATCTGGGCAGGCTGCTGCGGCGGGGTGACTTCCGGCGGCTGTTCGCCGTGCGGCTCAGCTCGCAGTTCGGCGACGGCGTGTTCCAGGTCGCGCTCGCGTCGTACGTGCTGTTCTCGCCGGAGCGGGCGCCGGACGCGGCGGCGATCGCGGGGTTGTTCGCGGTCGCCCTGTTGCCGTACTCGGTGCTCGGGCCGTTCACCGGGGTGTTGCTGGACCGGTGGTCGCGGCGGCAGATCCTCTTCGGCGCGAACGTCACCCGCGCCGCGCTGGTGCTGGTCGTCGGCGCAATCGTTGCTGTGGGCAACGCCGGAGTGCCGTTCTACCTGGCGGTGCTGCTCACCCTCGGGGTGAACCGGTTCCTGCTCTCCGGCCTGTCCGCGGGGCTGCCGCACGTCGTCGACGCCGACGAGCTGGTGATGGCCAACGCGGTCACCCCGACTTCCGGAACGGCGGCCTTCCTCGTCGGCGGCGGCGCCGGTGCGGGAGTGAAGCTGCTGTCCGACTCCGATCTCGCCGTTCTCGGTACGACGTCCGCCGTCTACCTCGTCGCAGCCCTGCTCGCGTTGCGTCTCGGACGGCGGCAGCTCGGGCCCGATCTCAGCGGCGACGAACCCGGCGTGGTGGAGGCGATCCGCGGGATCGCGAAGGGCCTGGTCGACGGCGGCCGGCATCTGCGCGAACGCCGCCAGGCCGCGCTCGGACTGGCCGCGATCGGATCGCTGCGGTTCTTCTTCGGCCTGATCACGGTCGCGATGATCCTGCTCTACCGCAACGAGTTCTACGGTCCGGACCAGCTCGACCAGGCGTTCGGCGCGCTCGCGCTGGCCACCGGCGCGGTCGGTGCGGGCCTCTTCCTCGCCGCGCTGGTCACCCCCTGGGCGACTCGCGCGCTGACGCTGCGGCGCTGGATCACGGTCCTGTTCGTCGCCGCCGCCGTCATCACCGCGTTCCCCGGCGGCCTCTACACCCAGCCGGCGGTCGTGGTCGCCGGATTCCTCACCGGGTTCTGCGCCCAGGGCGTGAAGATCAGTGTCGACACCCTCGTCCAGACCCAGGTCGACGACGTGTACCGCGGCCGGGTGTTCTCGCTCTACGACATGATCTTCAACGTCGGGCAGGTCGCGGCGGCCGCGCTCGGCGCGCTGATCCTGCCCGACGACGGGAAGTCGTACCCGGTGCTCGCGTTCATCGTGCTCGGGTTCGCGGTCAGTGCGGTGGTGTACTCCCGGTCAAGCGCCCCGAAGCGCGGTGATCGGCTCGATCGCCGAGGCTTTCCAGGCCGGGTAGGTGCCGGCGAGCAGCCCGATCAGAGCGCCCAGTAGCGGCGACCCGATCGCGAGACCGGTGTCGAGGATCGGCGTCCAGTCCCGGAACCACGACACCCCGATCGTCAGCAGCACACCGACCGCCGTACCGAGCAGGCCGCCGAGGAACCCGACGATCACGCTCTCGACCAGGAACTGGACGGCGACGTGTCGTCGCGCGGCGCCGAGCGCCCGGCGCAGGCCGATCTCGGAGACGCGTTCGAGCACCGAGAGCAGCGTGACGTTCGCGATGCCGAGGCCGCCGACCAGCAGCGCGACCGCGCCGAGCAGCAGGAACAGGGCGTTCAGGTCGGACTCGACGCCCTTGCGGACCCCGCCCTGGACCGGCGGAGCGTCGACCTTGAGCGAGCTCGGATTGTTCGGGTCGATCGCGACCGGCGCCTGACCGGCGATCAGCTGAGCGGCTCCGACCTGGGTGGTGATCTCCAGCGCGTCCGGTGCCTCCAGCTCGTACGCCGCCTTCGCCGCGCCGTTCGGCATGATCACGCCGTCGAGCAGCTCGGCCCGCCCTGAGAGGCCGTCCAGGATGCCGATCACCGTGTAGGCCTGGTCGCCGATGAACACGGCCGGCTGCGAGTCGACCCGGTTGATGCCGAGCTTCTCGGCGGCATGCTTGCCGAGGACAACAACTCGGTCGGCGCGCGTGTCGTGGCCGGCGTCGAAGAACCGGCCCGTCCGCAGTTGCGCCCGCACCGCGTCGAAGAGCCCGGCGGACCCGGCCATCACCTGCAGCGCGTAGCCGTCCTTCTGTCCACCGATTCCCGCCACGCTCCGCACCCGGTCGTCGCCGACTTCCAGCAGGCTGAAGGTCCCGGCAGCATCGACGCCGTTCAGCCGCTTGATCCGCTCCGGCGCGTCCCACGGCAACTGCGTCGCCGCCTCGCCTTCGGACTTCTCATCTGGCTGGACGACGACGCGCGTGGCCGCCGCGAGGTCGAACCGCTGCGTGATCTGCCCGGCCGCGGTCTGCCCGAGCCCGACCGTACCGACCAGCGCGGCGATCCCGAGCACGGTCCCGAGCGTGGTCAGCACCAACCGGGTCGGCCGAGCCGACACCCCGGCCAACGCCTCGTCGAGCAGATCCCGCACCGCGGGTCCGCGGGTCAGGCGCTTCTTTCTCCGCAGCCGGTGACGGATGCGGGACGTGGACGGCTCGCCGGCGGGATCCGGGGAGCCGGTTCTGGGGGTCACCACTGGAGGGTTCCGTCGACGATGCGGACCTGGCGCTGGGCGCGGCGGCTGACGTGGTCGTCGTGGGTGATGACGGCCAGCGTCATGCCCTCGGCATGCAACTCGTCGAAGACCTCGAGAATGGCTTCCGCGTTGGCGGTGTCGAGATTGCCGGTGGGTTCGTCGGCCAGCAGCAGGCTCGGCTCGGCGACCAGCGCCCGGGCGATCGCGACGCGCTGCCGCTCACCGCCCGACAGGGTCCGAGGACCGAACTCCATCCGGTGCGCGAGGCCGACCCGCTCCAGGGCAACCCGCGCCCGCGCCATCCGCTCGCGCCGCGGCACCCCGACGTACACCATCGAGAGCGCGACGTTTTCCAGCACGGTCCGGTGGTCGAGCAGGTGGAACGACTGGAAGACGAACCCGATCCGCTCTCCCCGTAGTACGGCGCGCCGCCGCTCGCGCAGGCTGGACGTGTCCACCCCATCGAGCCGGTAGACGCCGTCGCTGGGGTTGTCGAGCAGCCCGAGCAGGTGCAGCAGCGTCGACTTGCCGGACCCGGACGGGCCGACGATCGACAGGTACTCCCCCTCCCGGATGGTCAGGTCGATGCCCTTGATCGCGCGCACCTCGGGCGGCCCGGGGAAGAACCGGCGAACGCCGATCATCTCCACCACCGGCGCCGGCAGCGCGACGGCCGTCGCGCCTCCCAGCCGCGCTACATCCGCCGTCATGTGCCCACCACCACTTGGTCGCCTTCGGCCAACTTGGCGTCGCCGGTCGCAGTGACCTCGGCGAAGCCGTCCGCCGACAACCCGACCTTGACCGGCACCAGCTCGACCTTGCCGTCGCGCAGTACCTCGACCCGCGACGACCCGTCCGAGCCGGCCGACAGCGCGGCCACCGGTACGGCGAGCACCTTGCCCTTCGTGCTCTTCACCGGGATCGTGACCCGGACGTTCGCCTCGCGCAGCCGTTCCAGCTGGGCGGCGGTCAGCGACTTCGGCGCGACCACGACGTCGTACTGGTCGGCGTTGCGGGTGATCCGCCGCACGGTCGCCGGAATGATCGTGCCGTCGCCGAGGTCGAAGCTCGCGGCCATGCCGGTCTTCAGCTGCTCCTTGGTCTGCGCGTCCACCTTGACGGTGACCACGAGCGAGGCGCCGCTGACCGACATCACCACGCCGCTGACGACACCGCCGCGCTCGACCTTCACGTCGTCGACCCGGCGGGGCAGCGACTTCACGAACACCACCTCGGAGACCGGCAACGGCGTACCGGCCTTGAACTCGGCCTCGTCGAGCTCCTCCTGCGCGTCGTTCAGGTTCTCGGTCGCGTCGTCGACCTGGCCCTGCTCGACGGTGAAGTCCTTCTTGCCCGGTGTCGCCTTGGCCTGCTTGAGCGCGGCCTGCGCCTGCCGCAGCGCGTTCTTCGCCTGGTCGACCGCCTTGTCGGCGCCATCGACCGCCTGCGTCAGCTGCTCGTCGGCTTCCGGTGCCTCGTAGCCGGCCGCCTCGTAGAGCTGCTCGACGGCGGACGCCGTCCCGCCGTCGTACTCGGAGTCGACCGTGCCCGGGTCGAAGCCCAGCCGGTTCAGCGTCTGCTCCAACTGCAGCACGTCCGGCCCTCGGCTGCCCGGACTGAGCGACCGGTACATCGGCAGGACGCCGGCCAGCCCGATCACCGGCCGCCCGGCGATCTCCAGCAGCACCTTGCCCTCCTTGATCGTCGACCCGACGGCCGGCACCTTGCCGGTGACCACCGCGGGCGTCTTCAGCCCGCTCGTCTCGACCCGCACGTTCACCGCGCCGTCGAACGACGTGTCACCGCGGCCGACCACTTTGCTCGACAACGCCTTCTTCTCCACCGGCACGGTGATCTGGGACGCCTTCGGCGGCGCGGTCTTCGCGGCCGCGTCCTCCGGCGACTGGATCCGGCTGCCGGCCGCCACGCCGACGCCGAGCGACATCGCCGCCACCGTGGACACGCCGATCAGCACCCGCCGCCGCGACTTGGGTGACGCGTTCACCGCTCGGCCATCGTGTCGCGGTACTGCTCGAGCTCGGCCTTGTGCTGCTCGACGAACTCCTTCTCGTGCTCGGTGCTCGCCTGCTTGTACGGCGCGTCGTACGTCTTGGCCTTGCAGCCCTGGTCGGCCTTGGCCAGCTCGATCTCGGTCTTGCGCAGGTCGGCCAGTTTGGCGGCATCGACCTTGTCCAGCGACGGAGCGCCGATCACCACCGACGGGCCGTCCTTCTTCGGCTTCTTCGTGCCGGTCAGCTCGTCGAGCTTGCTCGAGATCTGGTTGCGCGGGTCGTCGACCTTCGTGAAGCCGGAGTGCCCCGCGTCGGCCATGCAGTCCGCCCAGGCGCTGGTCGCCTCGACCACCCGCTGGTCGCTGTCGATCCGCTTGCGCAGCGCCTCGAGATCCTTGAACAGCGATTCGAACTTGCTGAAGTCGGCCAGCTTGTCGTCGGACTTGCCGTAGACCTCCTCGCTCGCCTTGCCGCGACACCCGAGGTCCTTGAGCGCCGGCCGCTTGCCGTCGGCCGGAGCGGCCTGGATCGCGCCGCCGCTGGTCGCCAGTTCACCGTTCAGGGCCTTGTCGTAGGCCTTCTGCGCGGCCGGCGAGAGCGCGCTGCGGATCTTGGCGTTCGGGTCGGAGTCCTCGTCCGGTTTCGACCAGTCGATCGTGCTGATGCCGTAGCCGTACTGCTCGGCGAACTTGTCGGGCGGCAGGTCGAAGGCGTCGTTGAACTTCGACTTCGGATTCGCCTCCGGCGGCACCGCGACGTACTCGAAACCGGCGGCCTTCATGCAGGCCGCGGTGGCGTCCTCCATCTTGCGCTGCTTGGCGAGCTGCTCCTCGCTCGACTCCGGGCCGCCCACGGCACGGGTCATCCGCACCATTCCACCGCTGCTGCTGCTGAAGCCCTCGCCCATGTACTCCGCGAGCGGGCTCTTGTCCTCGCTCTCGACCGGGTTCTCGTCCGCGCCCGGGGAGTTGACCGCTCCACACCCGGCCAGGGCCAGGACCGCGATCAGCGACAGTGCTTTGCGTGAGTTCTTCATGGCAGCGAGCCTGGCCGGACGGCGGTGAAGAACCTGTGAAGGACCGATCAGCACCTGATGCTCTCAGCCGATCTTCATCGGATTCTCATGAAGATCAGTCATCGTCAGTGACATGCCAGCCCGGATTCTTGTCGCCGAGGACGACCGGAAGCAGGCGGAGCTGATCCGGCGCTACCTCGAGCGCGAGGGTCACCTGACGGTCGTGGTGCACGACGGGCGGGCGGCCATCGACGAGGCGCGCCGGCGCAGCCCCGACCTGCTGGTGCTCGACGTGATGATGCCGAAGGTCGACGGTCTGGACGTCTGCCGGGTGCTGCGGGCCGGCCAGGGCGAGGGCGCCGACGTGCCGATCATCATGCTGACCGCGCGCTCGACCGAGGACGACCTGCTGCTCGGCCTGGATCTCGGCGCCGACGACTACCTGACCAAGCCGTACAACCCGCGCGAGCTGGTCGCCCGGGTGCGGACCGTGCTGCGGCGGACCCGGATCCGGTCCGAGGGCGAGGTGTACCGGGTCGGCGACCTGGAGATCGATCCGGCCCGGCACGAGATCCGGCTGGCCGGCGAGCTGATCGAGGCGACCCCGGCGGAGTTCAAGATCCTGGCCTGCCTGGCGGCGTCACCGGGCCGGGCGTTCTCCCGGCAGCAGTTGCTGGAGCACGCCTTCGGCTTCGACCACTACGTGTTCGACCGGACCATCGACGTGCACGTGATGAACCTGCGCAAGAAGATCGAGGCCGCGCCGGGCAACCCGAAGTACCTGCGCACCGTGTACGGCGTGGGCTACAAACTGGCCGACAAGGTGGTCTCCGATGCGTCGTAGCGTGCTGATCCGGTTCCTCGGCCTGTCACTGGCGGTCGCGCTCGGCGCGGTGATCGCGACCGCGGTGATCGCCACCTACAGCACGTCGGAGCAACTGCAGGGCGAGATCGACACGAACATCTCGCAACTGGAGGTCGACACCCGGATCTTCGCCGAGCTCTCCGACTACGCAAGCGACCACTCGTCCTGGAAGGACGTCGACAAGCTGGTCCAGCAGCTGGCCGACGACACCGGGCGCCGGGTCGCACTGACCGGGCCGGACGGGTCGGTGATCGCGGACTCGGCCAAGCGGCTCGGCGCCGCCCCCGACCTGCCCTCGGTGCCGGCGGCAACGATCAACGCCAGGGAGCAGGGCAGCGGCGCCTTCTTGCGGGCGCAGGCGGTCGCAGGGGTGTCGACGACCCGGATGACGACGGTCACCAAGCCGGCGCTGAGCTCGATCGCCATGGGGCCGTACAAGTCGTGGGGACTGAGCGCCGAGGAACTGCGCGACCGCGAACAGCTCGCGCAGCAGGCGGCCGAGTGCTACCGGGCCCAGGGCAGGAACGCAACGGTCTCCAGCGGTGGCGATGCCGCACCGCAGGTGATGGTCGAGGACGGCCGCACGCCGGACGGTGTCACGGTGATGGGCTTCCCCGCGAAGGGGGCGCCCGCCGGTGACCCGTGCCTGCCGGCCGGGCTGTACGCCCCGAGCGCGAAGGCGCAGCAGGTGAACGTGGAGGAGGTCAAGCGCTCGCAGGCCTGCCTGGAGGCGCAGGGCGAACCGTACGAACTGAACCGGACCGACGGCCTCACCGCGGTCGTGCCACCGGGCGAGACGCTGCCGACGAACCAGTTCATCCAGTGCACGACCACTGCCCGGTCCGAGGCGCTCGCGCCGTACGTCGCTCCGGAGGCGCGGCTCTACCTCGGGTCGAAGAGCACGTTCAACGTGTTCTCCACCGAAGGACTGCTGCGTACGGCGGCGACGGCGCTCGGCGTACTGCTGATCGCGGCGCTGGTGATGGTGTTCGCCGGACGCCGCCTGGTCCGCCCGATCCTCGCGCTCACCGGGGCCGCGCAGCGGATGACCAACGGCGATCACGCGGCCCGTGTCCCGGTGTCGGGCAAGGACGAGTTGGCCCGGCTCGGGCACGCGTTCAACGCGATGGCCGAGTCGATCCAGCAGCACGACCACCAGCGCAAGGCGATGGTCAGCGACGTCGCGCACGAGCTGCGCACTCCGCTGGCCAACATCAAGGGCTATCTGGTCGCGTCCGAGGACGGCGTCGTACCGCTCGATCGGGAGCTGGTCACCTCGCTGCTGGAGGAGACCGGCCTGCTCGAACGCCTGGTCGCGGACCTGCAGGACCTCGCCCTGGCCGACGCCGGCATGCTCCGGATGCATCCGGCACCGCGGGACCTCTCGGAGCTGGCCGGTCAGGTCGTCGGCGCGCATCGCCCGGCCGCGGAGGCCGCCGGTGTCACGCTGACCGCGGCCACCGACGGGCCCACGCCGGCGGTCGTCGACAGCGCCCGGATCCGCCAAGCCCTCGGCAACCTGGTCTCCAACGCGATCCGCTACACCCCCGACGGCGGCCGCGTCGTCGTCGGCGTGCGCCGCTCCGGCGACGACTACCTGCTCACCGTCACCGACAACGGCACGGGCATCGCCGCCGAACACCTTCCCCACCTGTTCGACCGCTTCTACCGGGTCGAGCACTCCCGCTCCCGCGCCACCGGCGGCAGCGGACTCGGCCTGGCCATCACCAAGCACCTCGTCGACGCCCACCGAGGCACCATCACCGCCACCAGCCGGCCGGGGCACGGCTCCACGTTCACCATCCGCCTGCCCGCGCGCCCACCGGAAGAACCTTCCGCTGACCGGGGGGTCGCTGCGACACTGAGCCGTGAGCTATCCGCCGCCTCCGCCGCCTCTGAACTACACCCCGTACGGCGGGCCGCCGAAGAAGAACCGGGCCGGGCTGATCATCGCGCTGCTGATCGGCGTGGTGGTCGCGTGCGTGGGCGCGGCGGGCTATATCGCGTACGACCTGGTCAGTGATCGCGAGAACGAGCCGAAGGCAACCGAGCAGACCGACGGAATGCCGGTCGGCACGCCGTCCGCGAAACCGACGCCGGTCAAACCGAGACCGTCGGCGACCAAGCCGGTGGTCAAACCGACCGCCAAGCCGACCGTGAAGCCGACCGTGAAGCCGACGACACCCAAGCCGCCACCTCTCCCGGTCTCGAAACCGGCTCAGGCGGCCGCACTGGCCAAGACCTTCGTTACCCATCTGAACGCGAACCGTCCCGAGGCCGCCGGTGCGCTGGCCTGTGCCGAGGCCAAGGACTTCGTGCCGGCGCTGATCGGCAACCTGGTCGCTCCGCCGACCCAGCTCACGGTGGGCCGGGCCACCCAGGCGCCCAACATCGTCGTCTTCCAGCTGAGCGGCCGCACCAAGGGCAAGGCGGCGAGCGGAGTCGTGCTCATCGAGATCGTCGGTTCGCCCTGCGTGAAGGTCGTTCAGGTCACGACGTTCGGATAGCCAGCGCCCGGGCCGTCTCGATCAGGTTGTCGCCGGTGGGCAGCGTGGCGATGATCGGCGTGTCCAGGCCGTTGTCGACGTACGCCTGGATCTTGGCGCGGCAGTCGTCGGCCGACCCGTGCACGACCAACTCGTCGATCACCTGCACCGGTACGGCGGCCATCGCGGCGTTCCGGTCGCCGGCCGCCCAGGCCGCGCGCATCGGGCCGAGCAGCTCGGCGCGGCCGAGCCAGTCGTGGAAGGCCGAGTAGCCGGGCACGGTCAGGTACGTCGCGATCAGGAACCGGCCGATGTTGCGGGCCATCTCCACGTCCTCGGTGACGCAGACGAAGATCCTTGCCGCCAGCTCCTTGCCGTCGCCGAGCTCGGCCCGCACCTGCTTGACGTCCTGCGCCGACAACCAGTTGGTGATCGCGCCGTCGGCCTCGCGTCGAGCCAGCCGCAGCATCTGCGGCCGCAACGCCGCCAGCATGATCGAGGGCGGTACGCCGGGCGCCTTCTCCAGCCGGAACCGCTTGATCGTGAAGCTCTCGAACTCGCCGTCCACCTTCTCGCCGGCGAACGCCTGCCGCAGGAACCGCAGCACGTCGCGGGTCCGCGCCAGTGGCGGGTCGTAGGCGATCCCGTTCCAGCCGGTCACGATGGTCTCCGACGACGCCCCGATGCCGAGCACGAACCGCCCGGGCGCGAGATCGGCCAGCGCCGCCGCGCTCATCGCCAGCGCGGCCGGCCCGCGGGTGTGTACCGGGACGACGGCCGTCCCGAGCCGCAGCTCCTCGTCCCACTGCGACGCGAGCACCAACGGCGTGAAGGCGTCCGCCCCGGCCACCTCGGCGGACCACAGGTCGGTGTACCCCAGCGAGGCCAGCTCGCCGATCAGTGCCTTGTGGTCGCGCAACGGCACCCCGGTCAACGGAACGGTCAGTCCCCAACGCATCAGATCAACCTCTTCAGCAGCGGTAGCGGCGCGAACTTCATGATCCTTGCCAACGGCATCCACGGCCAGGCGGGCACATAGGCGCGGGCCTTCTCCGCCTCGATCGCGGCCACCATCGCGCGGACGCCGACCTCGGTGCCGACGATCAACGGCGTCTTCGCGACGTGCTCGTTGAGTTCGGAGTGGATGTAGCCGGGGTAGATCGCGCTGACCTTGATCGGCTTGCCGAGCAGCTCCACCTGCAGCCCCTCGGCGAGCGACCCGATCGCGGCCTTGGTCGCGGCGTACGTGGTGACGGTCTTGGGCAGGCCGCGGACTCCGGCGACCGACGACACCATCACCAGGTGACCGGCGTTGCGGGCCCGGAACAACTCCATCGCCGCCTCCGCCTGGGCGAGCGCGGCGACGAAGTTGGTCTGCGCGGTCTGCAGGTTCGCGTCGAACCGGCCGGTGCCCAGCGGCGCACCTTTGCCGATCCCGGCGTTGACGACGATCCGGTCCAGCCCGCCGGGCAGTTCGGTGTCGATCGTGCGGAAGGTCGCGAACACCGCGTCGTGGTCGGTGACGTCCAGCCGGTGCGTGACCACGGTGATGCCGGGATGCGCAGCCAGCAGTGCGTCTCGCAGCTCGATCAGCCGGTCCTCACGCCGGGCGGTCAGCGCGAGGTTGCGCCCCTTCGCCGCGAACTGCCGGGCCATCTCCGCGCCGAGGCCGGAGCTCGCGCCGGTGATCAGGATGTTGCGTCGCATCGCCGCCCTATCTGTAGGTCAGTTCGTCGGTGCCGTCGAGATGACCGTGCTCGTTGTAGCTGATCACGGTCAGCCCGCTGCGGCCGGTGACCAGCTTGGTGATCGCGGTGTTGATCGTGACCGGATTCAGGCGCAGCCACAGGTCGTCGCCGCCGGACCACAGCCGCCCGACCACGGCTGCGATCGGGCCGCCGGACGTGAACACCAGCGCGGTCTCGCCCTTGCCCACCCGCTCGGCCGTACGCCGTACCGCCGACTCGGAGCGATCGCAGAAGGCTGTGAAGCTCTCGGTGTACCCGTCGCCGCCCAGCGTCCAGCGCTCGGTCGCGGCGGTGAACATCTCCTGGAACGCCCGGGTCGGATGCCCGGTCCGGGCCAGATCGGCCAGCAGCACCGCCCGCCGCTTGTACGCCGGCTTGTGCGCGACGATCACCTGGTCGTGGTCGAACTCGTTGAACCCCTCGTCCACCTCGACGTCGGCCGGCAGTCCCGCGGCCGCCAGGGCGAGCGACGCCGTCCGGTGGTGCCGCTGCATCGCACCGGTGACGACGACGTCGGGCTTCACGCCACGGTCGGCCAGGGCTTCGCCGAGCCGGACCGCCTGTCGCTCGCCGAGCGGCGAGAGCCGGTCGTAGTCGCTCTTGCCGAACGAAGCCTGCGCGTGCCGGATCAGGTAGATGGCGCCCATTCAGGCCTTCCGGAGGAGGTGTCGGCAACGGCGTTCGAGCAGGTTGACCGGGAGCCAGAGGTTCTTGAACCGCGGGTTCCGGGTCTGCTTGTGGTGGTAGCGGTAGTAGATCTGCTGGGCGATCACCGCGAGCCGGAACAGACCGAACACCTCGTAGAAGACCCAGTCGCCCCGGTCCAGGCCGGTCCGGTCACAGTAGTAGCCGACGATCTCGTCGCGGCCGATCATGCCCGGCGCGTCCGAGGGCTGCAGCCGGAACCGCCGGAACGCCCAGTCGTCGTCGGCCTGGACCCAGTACGCGAGCGCGCTGCCGAGATCCATCAGCGGATCGCCGATCGTCGCGAGTTCCCAGTCGAGCACGCCGACGACGCGCAGCGGGTCCGCCGGGTCCAGGACGACGTTGTCGAGGCGGAAGTCGTTGTGGATCACGCAGGTCCCGACGTCGGCCGGGCGGTTCGCCTCCAGCCAGGCCATCACCTTCTCGGCGCCCGGCACGTTCCAGGTCTTCGCCTTGCGGTAGCGCTCGGACCAGCCGTGCACCTGGCGCTCGACGTAGCCGTCGCCGCGGCCGAGATCGGCGAGTCCCGCCGCTTGGGGATCGACCTGGTGCAGAGCGATCAGCGTGTCGATCAAGGTGAATCCGAGCTGGCGGGTCTGCTCGGGCGTCAGGTCGACGCCGAGCTCGGACCGGCGCGGGATCGTGCCGGCGATCCGCCGCATCACGTAGAACTCGGAGCCGAGCACGCCGGGATCGGTGCAGTGGGCAACCATCTCCGGCACGTACGGGAACACCGGCGCGAGCCCGGCCTGGATCCGGTACTCGCGGCCCATGTCGTGGGCGCTCTTCGCCTTGGTGCCGACCGGTGGGCGGCGCAGGATCAGATCGCGATCGGCGTACCGGAGCAGGTAGGTGAGGTTGGACGCGCCGCCGGAGAACTGGCGCACCTCGGGCAGCCCGGCCGGCAACTCGGTGTGTGTGCGCAACCAGGTGTCGACGGCAGGCACGTCGAAGGAGTCCTCGTCGCGGACGGCGCGGGCTCCCTCGACCGCGTCAGCGGCCACTACCGCTCTCCGCGGCCGGCACCTGGTCTCCGCTCGCCGGGGCGCCAGCTTCCTCCGCGCGCCGACGAGCGCGGGCGGCGATCTTGCGCATCTGCCGGTCGTACAGGGGCCGGGCGAACCGCTTGGTCCGGTAGGCCAGCAGCGCCGGGCGATCCGGGATGATCAGGAACTGCTTCTTCTTGATCCCGGCCAGCACCGCCACGGCGATGTCGTCCGCGGTCCGCGGCGACTTCTCGATCAGCCGTCGCGCCGCCTCGCCCATCGTGGTGTCCGCACCCTGCAGCGAGTCGGCCAGGTTGGTCCTGAAGAACGACGGGCAGACCACCGACACGGTCACGTCGTACGGGTGCAGCTCGTGCGACAACGTCTCGGACAGCGCGACGACGGCGGCCTTGACGGTGTTGTACGAGCTCATCATCGGCGGGTGCACCAGCCCGGCTGCGGACGCGGTGTTCACGATCTGGCCGGAGCGCTGTCGCTTGAACAACGGGGTGAACGCGCGGCAGCCGCGGACCACGCCCATCAGGTTGATGTCGATGACGCGGTCCCACTCGGCCAGCGTCTCGACGTCGATCCGGCCGCCGGTGGCGATCCCGGCGTTGTTCACCAGGATGTCCAGCCCACCCCAGGTCCGCTCGACCCAGTCGACCGCGGCGTCCCAGTCCTCGGCGCTGCGCACGTTCAGCTTCCGGTACGACGCGCCGGCCGGCGGCGTCACCTCGTCCGCCACGTCGGTGCTCAGGACTTGGTGGCCCTCAGCAACAAATCGCTCGACCAGGGCGAGTCCGAGCCCGCTTGCTCCACCGGTGACCAGCACCCTGCTCATTCGGACTCCTTGTACTTGGCCAGCTCGATCCGCGCGACCACTCCACGGTGCACCTCGTCGGGCCCGTCCGCCAGCCGCAGCGCGCGGGCACCGGTCCAGGCCGCGGCCAGCGGGAAGTCGTCGGACAGCCCGCCGCCACCGTGCAACTGGATCGCCATGTCGATCACGTCCTGGGCCATCCGGGGCACGGCGACCTTGATCTGGCTGACCTCGCTGAGCGCGCCGGCCAGTCCCTGGGTGTCCAGGAGATGGGCGGTCTGCAGGACCAGCAGCCGGGCCTGGTTGATCGCGATTCGGGCGTCGGCGATGCGTTCGCGGTTCCCGCCGAGGTTGACCAGGGGCTTGCCGAACGCCGTCCGGCTCATGCCGCGCCGCACGGCCAGCTCGAGCGCGTGCTCGGCCAGGCCGATCAGCCGCATGCAGTGGTGCACCCGGCCGGGACCGAGCCGGCCCTGGGCGATCTCGAACGCGCGACCGGGGCCGACCAGGATGTTCTCGGCCGGGACCCGGACGTCGGTGAAGGAGACCTCGCCGTGGCCGTGCGGTTCGTCGTACCGGTGCATGGCGGGGAGCAGGCGCTCGACCTTCACGCCGGGGGTGTCGCGTGGGACCAGGACCATCGTGTGCCGGGCGTAGCGGTGCGCGTCCGGATCGGTGAGGCCCATGAAGATCAGCAGCTCGCAGTCGGGGTGGCCGACGCCGGTGCTCCACCACTTCCGGCCGTTGATCACCACCTGGTCGCCGTCCGGGATCGCGGTCGCCGCCATGTTGGTGGCGTCGGAGGACGCGACATCCGGCTCGGTCATGCAGAACGCCGACCGGATCGTGCCGTCGAGCAGCGGTTCCAGCCAGCGCTTCTTCTGCTCGGGTGTCCCGTAGCGCAGCAGGACCTCCATGTTGCCGGTGTCCGGGGCGTTGCAGTTGAACA
This sequence comes from Kribbella sp. CA-253562, assembly GCF_050942265.1. Taxonomy (GTDB): domain Bacteria; phylum Actinomycetota; class Actinomycetes; order Propionibacteriales; family Kribbellaceae; genus Kribbella. The sequence continues at coordinate 8,589,850 of NZ_CP192049.1, forward strand.
CGTACGGCGCGAGGAAGGACCGGCCGGTCAGCTCGGCGATCGGTGCGTAGTCCAGGTTGCTGAGGCCTTCGCCGTACTGCTCGTTGCCCGGTTCGGCCGGTGGCAGGAACAGGTTCCACAGCCCTTGCGCGCGGGCCTTCGCCTGCAGTTCCTTGAACACCGGCTGCGGCTGCCAAGGATCCGCCGCGGCCTTCGTCGCCGCGTGCAACTCGGCCTCGACCGGCTCGATCTCGGTCCGCAGGAAGCGGCCGACCTGCTCGATCAGCTCCGACGCCCTGGCGGACGGTTCGAACCCCATCACCACTCCTCGTGCTGGACGGACCGACGATTCTTGACCGTAGCGCAGGTTCTAAGCAATGCTCAATAGCGTGGGTGTCGAGGGCGGGTCCGAGGCGGCGGCTGCGCCGGCGCGGCGACGCCTGAGCGCGGACGACCGGCGCAAACAGCTGGTCGGCATCGGCCTGACGATGCTGCGCACCCAGCCGATCCACGAACTCTCGATCGACGACGTGGCCGCCGAGGCGGGGATCTCCCGGGGCCTGCTGTTCCACTACTTCCCGACCAAGCGGGACTTCTACGTCGCCGTGATGCGCGCGGCGGGTCGCCGCCTGCTGCGGGTCACCACGCCTGACGCGTCGCTGCCCCCCGAGGACCAACTGCGGCAGATGCTGCTCGCCTTCGTCGCGTTCGTCACCCGGCGGCGCGACTCCTACATCTCCTTCGTCCGCGGCGCGGCCGGCGGCGACATCTTCGTCGTCGAGGTGTACGCCGAAACCCGCGCGGGCCTGACCGCCCGGGTGCTCACCCTGCTCGACCAGCCCACGGAGGACCAGCCCGGCTCACCGCTTCGCCTCACCGTGCACGCCTGGCTCGCGTACGTGGAGGATCTCGCCATCGAGTGGTCAGGCCTGCCCGCTGCTGAGCGTCCGTACTCCGCGGAAGAACTGGTGGACCAGTCGCTGGCGGCATTGAGATCCCTCAGCCAGCCGGCCCGGTCGAGTCGCGAACGGTCAACCCATCGACCCGCGCCAGGAGCTTCGGTGTGAGTAGGCGCACTCTGTTCCTCGTCACCTGTGGTGCCCCTCTGGCCTACCGGTTGGAAGATGGCGTACGAGCGGCCCAGGAGGACGGCTGGTCGCCGTACGTCATCCCGACCGATGCCGCGCTGCCGTGGCTCGAGGATCAAGATCTGGGCGACGTTCCCGTCATCATCGGGAACCGCAAACCCGGCGAGCCGAGGCGTACGCCCGCGGCGGATGCCGTGGTCGTCGTACCGGCGACCTTTCACACCCTCAACGCCTGGGCGGCAGGGAACGCGTACTCGTATCCGCTGACCACGCTGTGTGCCGCTCTCGGCTCTCGCACGCCCACTGTCGCTGTCCCGTACGCCAGCGACGAACTCACCAATCATCCGGCGTGGTCTGCGTCGCTGACGATGCTTCGGCGCGCAGGAATTCAGATCGTCGATCCGCACGACGGCACGTCGGGGTCGGTGCGCCCGATCGCGCCGGGGACCAAGGTCGTCGACGCGTTCCGCTGGGAATGGGTGTTCAAGCAGCTTGCTGCGACCGACCGGTCGTGAAGGCCACCGACGGACGTCGTGATCCCGGCTAGGTGTTCAACGCGGGGCCGGTGGAGTCGCGGACGACCAGCTCCGTGGCGAGTTCGACGTGGAGGGCTTCGACTTCGTGGTGGTCGAGTAGGCGGATCAGCAGGCTGACGGCCATTCGGCCCATTTCCTGCAGGGGTTGGCGGACGGTGGTGAGCATGGGTGAGGTGGCTCGGCTGAGGTCGATGTCGTCGAAGCCGGCGATCGACAGGTCGTGCGGGACTCGCAGGCCGCGGTGGGCCGCGGCTTGGAGGGCGCCGACGGCCGCTTTGTCGTTGAAGGCAACCAGCGCGGTCGGGCGCTGCGGGAGATCGAGCAGCTCGCCGGCTGCGCGGTAGCCCTCTTCGATGGTGGGCTCGACGTAGCGGATCAGTGCGGGGTCGGGCAGGGAGCCGGCGTCGGCGAGTGCGGCCGCGTGGCCGCTCAGGCGGGCGTCGCTGGCGAGCCATTCGCGGGGACCGGCGATGACGCCGATGCGGCGGTGGCCGAGGTCGGTGAGATGCGCGCCGACCTGGCGGGCGCCGGAGAAGTGGGCGGCCGAGACGGAGGCGATGTCCCGGGGTAGCGGGGTGCGCGGATCGACGACCACGAACGGGAAGCGTCGCTCGCGCAGCCGGACGAGCTGATCCGCCGACTCGGGCGGCAGGATGAGGATCGCCCCACCGATGCCTGGCTCACCGCGGGGGCCGGTCGGTGCCGGACCGGCGGTGCCGGGCGCCGGAGCGCGACGGCCCTCGGCGAGGCGAGACAGGGTCGGCTCCGCCGCCACCGCCTGCCCTGCGTTCAGGACGAGCTGCCGGCCGTGGCGGTCGAGGGACTCGGCGATCGACGAGACGATCAGTCCGAAGTAGTCGGTCAGCAGATACGGGCAGCGCACATAGACGGCGCCCGCCGCCGGCTTCGGCGTACCGCCGCGGGGGCCTGGCGCGGCCGTGCCGAGCCGCTGGACCGCCTGCTCGACCAGCTCGCGCGTCCGCGGCGACACGTTGCCCGCCTGGTTCAGCACCCGCGAGACGGTGGCGATCGAGACCCCGGTCTCCGCCGCGATGTCCCGCACGGTGACCCGTCTAGGCATTTGTTACATCGCTTTGTTCCACAGTCGGACCTTATCTTCAGTCTTGACAGCAGACCAGAGCGAGCGTTTTCTGTCTTCACCCGCGCTGTTCTGTGTTTCATTTGTTACATCCCGCCCGATGTAAGGAGCCCGTCCATGAGAAGGCACACGCTGGGCGCCGCCGTCACGGCCACCGCCCTGCTGGCGACGGGGCTGGTCCCGTCCGCCGAGGCGATCGGCGACGGTCGTGGCGGCGGATCGACCACCCAGGCCCGCGTCTGGGTGACCACCCCCGACCGCGCCGAACTGCTGCACGAGCGGGCGCCGGTCGCGTTCGCCCAGGGCTCGAGCCGGCAGACGACGATCACGGTCGACCCCGGTACGACGTACCAGACGGTCGACGGCTTCGGCGCCTCGATCACCGACTCCTCGGCCGCCGTGCTCTACCAACTGTCGCCCGCGGACCGCGAGAAGACGATGCGCTCGTTGTTCGATCCGAAGCAGGGCATCGGCGTCAGCTTCCTGCGCCAGGTGGTCGGCTCGTCGGACTTCACCGCCCAGCCTGAGCACTACACCTACGACGACATGCCCGCCGGCCAGACCGACTTCGGCCTGCGGCACTTCAGCATCGCGCACGAGCAGAAGCAGATCCTGCCGTTGCTGCGCCGGGCCAAGCAGCTCAATCCGGAGCTCAAGGTGATGGCGACGCCGTGGAGCCCGCCGGCCTGGATGAAAACCGGCGACTCGCTGGTCGGCGGCCGGCTGAAGGACGACCCGGCGATCTACAACGCCTACGCGCGCTACCTGGTGAAGTTCGTCAAGGCGTACACCGCGGCCGGCGTCCCGGTCGACTTCCTCTCGATCCAGAACGAGCCGCAGAACCGTACGCCGAGCGGCTACCCGGGCACCGATCTGCCGGTCCGCCAGGCGGCCGCGGTGATCGAGCAGCTCGGCCCGATGCTGCGCGCGGCCAGCCCGCGAACCAAGATCCTCGGCTACGACCACAACTGGACCACCCACCCGGGCGATGTCGCCAACACTCCGCCTGGTGAGGATCCCGAGACGGACTACCCCTACCAACTGCTCAGCTCGCCGGCCGCGCGCTGGATCGCCGGTACGGCGTACCACTGTTACTCCGGCTCCCCTGCTGCGCAAACGGCGCTGCGGCAGGCGTTCCCGGACAAGGGGATCTGGTTCACCGAGTGCTCCGGCTCGCACGGGCCGAACGACACTCCGCCGCAGATCTTCCGCGGCACGCTCACCTGGCACGCCCGCACGCTGATGCTCGGCACCACGCGGAACTGGGCGAAGTCGGTGGTCAACTGGAACATCGCGCTGAACGCCGACGGTGGTCCGCACAACGGCGGGTGCGACACCTGCACCGGTCTGGTCACCCGGCACCCGGACGGCACGGTGAGCACGGACGCGGAGTACTACACGATCGGTCACCTGTCGAAGTTCGTGAAGCCCGGCGCGCAGCGGATCGCTTCCACGTCGTACGGGACAACCGGGTGGAACGGGCAGCTGATGTCGTCCGCGTTCCGCAACCGCGACGGGTCGACGGCGCTGCTCGTGCACAACGAGAACGACGAGCCGCGGAGCTTCGCGGTCGCCGTCGGCGATCAGTCCTTCGAGTACACGCTGCCCGGTGGCGCGATCGGAACGTTCGTCTGGGCGCGGGAACTGCGGTCGGCGTACAAGCCGGTGCCGCTAGCTGGGGCGACGGCCTCGGTCGGAGCAGAGCTGGCTCCGCTGGCGATCGACGCCGACGGTTCGACGCTGTGGCAGAGCAAGCAGGCGCTGGCGTCCAGTCAGTATGTGCAGGTCGATCTCGGCACCGCGCGGACCGTCCGCCGCGTCGCGCTGGACAGCGGCGGCAACCTCGGGGATTACCCGGGCACGTGGCAACTGGCGTACAGCAACGACGGTACGACGTGGCGGCCGCTGAAGACCGGCACGTCCGACGGTCAGCTCACGAACGTGGACGTCACGCCGACGCGGGCCCGCTACCTGCGGATCACCTCGACGAGTGCGAGCGACCACTGGTGGACCTTGGCCGACGTACGGGTCTACAGCTGACGGACCGGTCGGCCCCCACTGCCCTGGGGGCCGGCCTCAGCCTTCCGCGGCCGCCAGCCGGCCGGCGATCCAGCCGGCCGTGGCGGCCGCGGTTTCGTTGTCCTTGGCAATCACTTGTAGACCGACCGGCAGGCCGCGGACGGGCAGCGGCACGGTGATCGCGGGAAAGCCGGTGAGGTTGGCCAAGCGCGTATTGCGCATCAGCTGGGCGCGGACGGCAGTCGATCCGCTCAGGTCCGCCACCGCCGAGATGAGCGGCGCGACGAGCGGGACGGTCGGCAGCACGACGGCGTCGTACCGGTCCAGCACGGCCTTCACCTGGGCGCGGATCGTCTCGGTGTCCCGGCGGGCCTGGACGTACCGCCAGGCCTGGACTTCGGCCGCCTCCTTCAGCCGGAGCTGGACGTCGGGCTGGTAGGCGTCGGTGCTGCGTCCGGCGTGGTTCGCGACGGCCTCCGGGCCCTGCAGGTCGATCGCCGTCCGGGTGATGTCGTCGGGAAGGCCGATCGGCTCGGTCGTCGCGCCGGCCGTCTGCAACCGCGCGAGCCCGGCCGACCAGGCCTCGGCGACCTCGGCGTCGTACTCGGTCCGGCCGGTCACGATGCCGAGCCGTGGCGGTGTCGACAAAGGTGCCGTAGGCATCGAGTTCGTCAGGGCGGCCAGGGCATAGGCCGCATCGGCGACGGTCTGGGTCAGAACGCCGACATGGTCGAGGCTCTGCGCGAGCGGGAACACCCCGTCGGTCGGCAACGTCCCGTACGCGGGCTTGAAGCCGACGACTCCACACAGCGCGGCCGGGATCCGCACCGAGCCGGCCGTGTCGGTGCCGATCGCGAGCGGCACGACGCCGGCCGCGACGGCCGCTCCGGCGCCCGAGCTGGAACCGCCGGTCATCCGCTCGGGGTCGTGCGGATTGCGGCACGGGCCGGTGCGGTTCGACGTACCGGTGCAGCCGTAGGCGAACTCGTGCGAGTGGCTGAGACCGATCACAATCGCTCCCGCTGCGTGCAGCCGGCGGACGACGTCGGCGTCGCGCAGGCCGAGCTCGTCCATCGCCGCCGACCCGCAGCGGTACGGGAGACCCTCGACCTCGATGATCTCCTTCACCAGCACCGGTACGCCGGCCAGCGGTCCCTTGCGGTCATGCCAGGCCGCGGCGGCGCGGGCCCCCTTCTCGTCCAGGTGAACGACGGCGTTCAGCGCGGCGGCGTCCCGGGCCCGGGCGAGCGCCTGCTCGACCAGGTCGGCCGGATCCAGCTGACCGGAACGGACGTGGGCGGCGATCTGCTCGAGCACGGGCCCTATCAGAGCACGCTCCTCACGCCTGGTCCACAGCCCGGAGAGGATTCCGAAACAGCGTCGTCACCCCCGCTTGCTAGCGTCCGTCCGCATGATCGACGGCGCCCACCTCCGACCAGCCGAGGCCACCGATCCCGCGCTGGTCGCCCTCACCACGGCCCAGCAGTCGGAGCTCGCCGCGCTCTACGGCGACGACCAGCCCCTGGTCACCCCGCACCCCGACACGGCCTTCACCCTGCTGCTCGTCGACAACGCCCCCGTCGGCTGCATCGGCCTCCAGCCGGTCACCGCCGACCTCGGCGAGATCAAACGCCTGTACGTCGAACCGTCCTCCCGCGGCTGGGGCCTGTCCCGCCTGCTGCTCACCCACCTGGAATCCCAGGCCCGCGCCCAGGGCCTGACCACCCTGCGCCTCGAAACCGGCCCCGAACAACACGCCGCCATCGCCCTCTACACCCGCCACGGCTACCACCCGATCCCCGCCTACCCACCCTTCGAACACGAACCAGCCTCCCGCTGCTTCGCGAAGCAGCTCAGCTGAGGTCGAGCACCAGGTCCGCGCCTTCGCGGTGGAAGCCGAGTTTGTTGAGGTAGGAGGCGGACTCGCGCATCCGGCGGGGGGCCAGGACCTGGCGGAAGCCGTGGTCGGTGAAGACGTCGCTGCGGCGGTAGACGAACTCGCCGGGGGTGAAGTCGCGGTACTCGGGCAGGACGTAGTCGAGGTCGATCTGGGCGCGGCCCTCGCCGGCGTCGTGGGCCAGGACGACGCCGACGGTGCGTTCGCCGCGCTGGACCAGGAACGCGTACGGCGCGGTGGCGGCGGTGAAGTCGGGGTTGAAGCGGCGGATGTCCTTGGCGTGGGCGTCGAGCACGTGCCGTAGGTAGGTGTCGCCGGAGCCGACCTGCAGGACGTCGTACTCGGACATGTCGTGGCGGTGGCGGAGCAGCCGGTAGAGCTGGACCACGTTGATCACCGCGAGCACGGCGTTCATGCCGACCATCGGCCAGACGCCGATCACCAGGTTGAACGCGACCAGGACGATGCAGCCGACCAGGTTCAGCAGCCGCAGGCGCAGGATCCGGGTCTGCAGCAGTGACACGACCACGAGGGCCGAGCCGCCCCACCCGACGATGCTCCAGAAGTCCACGGCCAGAGAGTAGACCAGCGAACCTCCTGGACTGCTCTTTGTTCCACGTGGAACGGTCGATCAGCTGTCGGTGCCGCCGTCACGGTTCTTCTCGAACCCGGTCAGCGGAACGTAGCTCGTCCACGGACCGAGCGCGAAGTACCCCCGCCCGTACGGCGTGACCGCGTCGCCGGCCTGCCAGTACGGCACTCGCCGCAGGCGGTACCGGACGAACCGCACCTCCGGATCGTCACCGGCCCGCACGCGCGCGGCGTCCTGTGCACAGGCCGGCACGGTCCTTGTCCCGTACTTCGGCTGGGTCCACACCACGTCGGTGGTCGACGGCCCGTGCTGCGGGTTGAAGAAGCACGGCACCCGCCGTTCGGGGACCGGCTCCCCGGCCACCCGGGCCTGGACGCAGACGATCGCGTACCGCCCGGTCGCCAGTGCGTCGGTGACCGCGCTGATCCCCTCAGCCGACCGGATCCCCTTGACCGCGCGCTGCGCCGCTTCGTAGGAGTCGAGCGCCAACTGGAAGTCGACCTGAGCGTCGGCGTCCAGCTTCCGCCCGGTCACCCGGGCGTCGAGCCGGCGCAGCTCCTCGCCGAGCAACGTGATGTCCTCGTCGGCCAGCCGGCGGATCTGGTCGAGCTCCTCGGTGTCGGTGCGTCGCGCGATGCGCCGGTCCCACACGTAGCGGCCCAGCAGCGCGACTCCACCACCACCCAGCGCGGCCAACAACCACTCCATCCACAGAAGTTAACCCCCTGTGGACAGAGCTGTGTACAACTCAGGCGGATCCGGGCGGATTCCGTTCGGCCCACCAGGCGAGCAACGCCTCCCGGGCCGCGTCGGCGCCGATCTCGCCGCGGTCCATCCTCAGCTCCATCAGGAACTTGTACGCCTCGCCGACCTCCCGGCCGGGCCCGATGCCGAGGATCTCCATGATCTGGTTGCCGTCCAGGTCGGGCCGGATCGAGTCCAGCTCCTCCTGCTCGCGCAGCCGGTCGATCCGCACTTCCAGATCGTCGTACGCCGACCGCAGGGCCTCGGCCTTGCCCTTGTTGCGGGTGGTCGAGTCGGCGCGGGTCAGCACGTGCAGCCGGCTGAGCAGGTCGCCGGCGTCGCGGACATACCGGCGTACGGCGGAGTCGGTCCACTCGCCGCTGCCGTAGCCGTGGAAGCGCAGGTGCAGCTCGACCAGCTTGCTGACCTGGGCGATCTGCTCGTTGCTGAACCGCAGCGCCTGCATCCGCTTCTTCGCCAGCTTCGCCCCGACCACGTCGTGGTGATGGAAGGTGACCTTGCCGTCACCCTCGAACTTGCGGGTCTTCGGCTTGCCGATGTCGTGGATCAGCGCCGCGAACCGGACCACGAAGTCCGGCGCCTCGATGCCGTCCTTCTTCAGCCGCGGCTCCAGGTCGATCGCCTGGTCGAGCACGGTCAGCGAATGCTGGTAGACGTCCTTGTGCCGGTGGTGCTCGTCCAGCTCCAGCCGCAGCGCCGGCAGCTCGGGCAGCACGTGGTCGGCCAGCCCGGTCGACACCAGCAGGTCGAGCCCGATCCTCGGGTACGGCGCACAGACCAGCTTCTCCAGCTCGTCGCGGACTCGCTCGGCCGACACGATCGTGATCCGCTCAGCCATCGCGGTCATCGCCGCCACCACCGCCGGGTCGGGCGTGAAGGCCAGCTGGGCGGCGAACCGGGCCGCGCGCATCATCCGCAGCGGGTCGTCGGAGAACGAGTCCTCCGGGGTGCCGGGGGTCCGGATCACCTTGCCGGCGACGTCCTCCAGCCCGCCGTACGGGTCGACGAACTTGTGCGACGGCAGCAGGACGGCCATCGCGTTCATCGCGAAGTCGCGCCGGGACAGATCCTGCTCGAGGGTGTCGCCGTAGGCGACCTCCGGCTTGCGCGAGGTGGGATCGTAGGACTCCGAGCGATAGGTGGTGATCTCCAGGACCCAGTCGTCCTTGCGGCAGCCGATGGTGCCGAAGGCCTTGCCGATGTCCCAGACGTGGTCGGCCCAGCCGGCCAGCAGCCGCTGGACGACGTCGGGCCGGGCCGAGGTGGCGAAGTCGAGATCCTTGCTCCCACGATCGAGGAGAATGTCGCGTACAGGACCTCCCACCAGCGCGATCTCGTGGCCGGCCGCGTCGAAGCGGGCACCCAGCTCGTCGACCACCGGGGCGATCTTCAGCAACGCCTGGACCCCTTGCCGCTGGACGGCGGACAGTGATCCGGAGGAGCGCGACTGGTCGGAAGTAGGAGACACGGGGAACTAGGTTACGGTGACGGCGTGTTCAGACGGCGACTGAGGCTCTGCGCGAGCGTGGGCGCGAGCCTGGTGATCGCTGCGTCGGTGGCGGCTCAGCCGGGCCCGGACGCGGTCGCGAGCCCCTCGGCGGAGGACCCGGTGGTCGAGGTGGCCATCGACTCTTTCACGCCGTCCGCCCCCAAACCCGGCGACCAGGTGGTGATCACCGGCCGGGTCACGAACACCAGCACCGCGACGCTGACCAACACCCAGGCCGCGGTCTGCATCGACGACAGCCGGCTGACCACGCGGGCCCAATTGGCCGCGATCCCGACCGAGGCCGACGAGCCGGTCAACGGGCGCAACGACTGCGTCGGCCTGAACAACTCCGACTCCACCAGCTTCCAGGAGTACGCCGCCCCGCTGACCCCGAAGGCCACGGTGCCGTTCCGGCTGGTGGTGCCCTGGAAGGACTGGGGTGTGACCGGCCGCCCGGGCGTCTACACGGTCGGCGTCCGCTTCCGCGGCGACTACCGCAACGAGGACACCGGCACGACCGGCCGGGTCTCGGCCGGACTGACCCGGACCCTGATGCCCGTCGTCTCCGGCAAGCCGACGGCCCGCAAGGTGACCACCGCGCTGGTGGTCCCGCTGCGGCACCGCCCGACGCTGCTCAGCGGCGACCGGTTCACCAACGAGTCGCTGGCTGACGCGCTCGCGCCGAGCGGTGAGCTCGGCCGGCTGCTGGAGATCGGCAAGAAGCGCAAGGTCACCTGGCTGGCCGACCCGGCGATGATCGACGAGGTCAAGCGGATGGCGGCCGGCTACCGGGTCGTCGACGGCGGCCAGACCCGCGCCGGCAAGGGCCAGAAGATCGCGGCCGCCTGGTACAGCGCGTTCACCGCCACCCGCGCCCGCAACCCCGTCGTCCTGCTCCCGTACGGCGACCCGGACGTCGGCAGCCTGATCGACGGTGGAAGCCCGCTGCGCGATCTGGTCGGCCAGGCGCGGACGGCGACCGAGCAGTACAACCTCGGCGGCTCGCAGTACTTCCAGTCCGGCCTCTGGCTGGAGGGCGGCGTCGCCAGCAGCCGCACCCTCGCCGCCGGCTCCACCGGGTACGCCGGGACGAAGCCCGACGACGTGAACCTGGTCCCCAGTGCCTCGTGGACGCCCGAGACCCGCCCGGCGCTGTCCCCGTCGCCGATGTACGACATCGTGACGCCCGAAGGCCCGGTGAAGACCGTCCGCACGGTGATCGCCGACTCGGCGCTGACCGCCGGCGGTCCGGATCCGGCGACCGCGAACGATCCGGTCCAGGTGCGGCAACGGTTCGCGGCCGAGACGGCGTTGCTGGCCTCGACCGGCAAGACGCCGATCACCGTGGTCGCCCTGCCGCCGCGCGGCTCGGACGAGACCGGCCGGTCGACCGCCGCGCTGTCCGACGGCCTGTCGCTGCCGTGGATCACGCCGGTCGGGCTGGACGTGCTCTACCGCAGCGACCCCAAGCACCCGCAGGCCAAGCCGGTGGCGACCAAGGGCCCGACCGTGCCCCGGTCGACGCCCGGCCTGACCGGCAACCAGCTGCAGCAGATCAAGGCGCTGACCACCGCGACCACGACCTTCGTCTCGCTGCTGACCGACCGCGAGCGCGCGGACGAGAACCTGCGCCGTGCCCTGCTGCGCAGTACGTCGACCAGCTGGCGCGGCTTCCCCGACGAGTCCCAGCGGTTCGCGACCGCCGAGCTGAGCTCGGTCAACGGGCAGCTCGGCAAGGTCCACCTGGTGACGAACTCCGGCGGCTCCAGCGGCGCGCACCGCGAGCTCAAGGTGAACCTGTCCGGCAGCAAAGGCACGTTCCCGCTGACGATCGCGAACGAGCTGAACGTGTCGGTCCGGGTCCGGGTCGTGGTCCGGTCGGTGAACCGGACCGACCTGCGGATCGAGCCACTGCAGGTCAGGACCGTGCCGCCGGGCCAGAAGGCGACGTACCAGATCAACGCGAGCGCCGAGCAGAACGGCCTGATCCGCGCCGAGGCGCAGGTGATGTCGGTCGACGAGCTGCCGGTCGGCAATCCGCGCGAGCTGGTGATCCAGGCCGCGCAGTACGGCAGCGTCGGCTGGATCCTGGTCGGCTCCGCGGTCGCGCTGCTGTTCGGTACGTCGGCGGTCCGGATCTACCGGCGGGTGCGCTCCGAGCGGCGCAACCCGACGCCGGAGCCCGGCGAAGACCCGTTGCACCCCGCCCCGATCGACCCGGCCGCGCTGGCCGCCGACGTACCGGAGACCGCGGCGACCGACGGTCCGCACCCCGACGAGCCCAACCCGCTGGCACCGGTCGAGCCGCTGCGGGTCACCCCCGAGAGTCTGAAAGAAGGAGTCGGGTCGAAGGATGGCTGACCGCACCCTGCGTTCCGCGGCGGTGATGGCAGCCGGAACGGTCCTGTCCCGCCTGCTCGGATTCGTCCGGATCGCCCTGCTCGCGGCCGCCATCGGCACCGCGCTGCGCGGCGACATCTTCACCGCGGCGAACACCATCCCGAACAGCCTCTACATCCTGCTGGCCGGTGGCGTCTTCAACACCGTGCTGGTGCCGCAGCTGGTCCGCGCGATCAAGAACCACGACGACGGCGGGCAGGACTTCACCAACCGGCTGCTGACGTTCGGCTTCGTCGTCCTGGCGGTCGTCACCGTCGGCTGCGTGCTGCTGGCCCCGGCGATCGCCGAGCTGTACCTGCCCAAGGAACTGCACGACCCGTCGCGGGCGACTGAGAAGGCGAACATGATCATGTTCGTCCGGCTCTGCCTGCCCCAGATCTTCTTCTACGGCGCGTTCGTGCTGGTCGGCCAGGTACTGAACGCGCGGCGCCGGTTCGGCCCGATGATGTGGGCGCCGATCGCGAACAACATCGTCGCGTGCGCGTCGATCGTGGCCTTCCTGCTGATCTACCGGACCGGTGACAACCCGGCGACCTACAGCCACGGCGAAGAGCTGCTGCTCGGCCTGGGCCACACCGTCGGCATCGCCGTGCAGCTGCTCGTGCTGCTGCCGTACCTGCGGGCCAGCGGCCACCACTACCGGCCGAAGTTCGGCCTGCGGGGCACCGGGCTGGGTCACACCGCCCGGCTGGGAATGTGGACGGTCCTGTTCGTCGCGGTGAACCAGGTGACGCTGGTGGTCGTCACGCAGCTCGCGATCGCCGGTAGCGCGAACGACGACCCGGGCGCGAAGGCGGGTCTGTTCGCGTACAGCACGGCGATGCTGATCATCCTGGTCCCGCACGGCATCGTCACGGTGTCGCTGGCGACGGCCGCGATGCCGCAGCTGTCCTCGCTGGCCGCCGACGGCGACGTCACCGAGGTGGCCCGGCTGTCGGCCCGGTCGATCCGGCAGACGCTGGCGATCGTGATCCCCGCGGCGGCGGCGATGGTGGCCTTCGCGCACCCGATCGTGACCGTGATCGCCGGCTACGGGTCGGGCAAGAACAACCTGACGCTGATGGCGTACACGCTGATGACGCTGGCGCTCGGCCTGGTGCCGTACACCGTGCAGTACTTCCAGCTGCGCACGTTCTACGCGTTCGAGGACACCCGGACGCCGTTCTTCCTGCAGGTCGCGATCGCCGCCACCAACATCACCGCCGCGGTGGTCGGCGTACGGGTGCTGCTGGACGAGACGCATCTGCGCTACAGCGGTGTGGTGCTCGGTGCGGCGTACGCGCTGTCGTACCTGGTCGCGGTGGTGCTGTCACGGCGGGTGCTGTCCCGCAAGGTGCCGCGGGTGCACGGCGCCGGGATCGGGCTGCCGATGCTGGCGATGGTGATCGCCGCGGTGGTCGGCGCCGGGCTCGGCCGCGGCGTGCTGGAGCTCGTCAACGCCCAGCTGGACTGGAGCGGCCCGCTGGCCGCCGTGCTCCAGCTCGGCATCGGCGCCGTGGTGATGCTGCCCGTCTACCTCGGGGTGGCCCGGCTGCTGCGCATCCATGAAGTGACCGACGTGGTGTCCATGGTCACATCGAAGCTGCCCGGAAGGGCCCGCCGCTCCTGACCCCCGGCCCGCTTGTGCACTCGTACCGGCAGTTGGGTGGGGGTGGGCACTAGCATGGGGGCTGCGATCGGACCGCCATCCGCTCGCGACCGCCTGTAGGGCCGGATCTGGCTGCCGCCCGGACCGGAGCGGGAGACGCAGGCCGACCAGTGCATCGAGGAGGGCGAGAGACACCGTGTCGAACCAGACCGTCAGTCCTGGTGCCCTGCTCGCCGGCCGCTACCGGATCGCCGAGCTGCTCGCGGAGATCGATGGTGCGCGGGTGTGGCGGGCAGTGGACGAGGTGCTCAGCCGAGCGGTCGTCGTGGACGTGCTCCCGGTCGGGGACCCGCGGACCAACGTGCTCTTCGACGCGGCCCGGCGGGCCGCGGCCGCGAACGACCCCCGCTTCCTCCGGGTGCTCGACTGCGACGTCTTCGAAGGCGTCACCTACTGCGTGCGCGAGTGGGCCGGCGGCCGCCCGCTGGAGCGGATGCTCAGCGCCGGACCGCTGACCGGCCAGCAGGCCGGCTGGCTGGCCCGCGAGGTCTCCGAAGCGCTGGAGAACCTGCACCGCACCGGTCACTCACACGGTTCGATCAGCCCCGCCACCGTGGTGGTCACCGACGCCGGAGCGATCAAGGTCGTCGGTCTGGCCACCGAGGCCGCGCTGCGCTCCACCGGTCCCGGTACGCCGGAGCAGGACGTCCGTGCGCTCGGTGAAATCCTTTACGCCTCGCTGACCGGCCGTTGGCCCGGCCCGGGTCCGGCCTGGGGACTGCAGCCCGCTCCGGTCGAGCACGGCCGGCTGCTGAGCCCGCGTCAGGTGCGCGCCGGTGTGCCGCGCTCGCTCGACGACATCGCCGACCGGCTGCTCGGCGACCCGCCCCGGCACCACGCCGCACCGATCGCCAGCGCGGCGGGACTCTCGGCCGCCCTGTCCGGCGTCGTCGGCAGCTCGCACGAGCCGCCCAGCCAGATGGACGAGACGGTCGCGGTCGCCCGGCAGAACGGCAGCATCGACGACGCCACCCAGATCGTCCCGGCCGCGCCCCCGCCCGCGCTCGACCCGACTCCGGCCCGCGCGGCGAGCAACGGCCAGGCGGCCCAATCGACGTACGCGCAGGCCCAGGAGACCCAGCCGCTGCGCCGCCAGCCCGCGCAGAACGGCAACGGCCGGCGCCGTCCGCCGGCCGACGAGCCGCGCCGCGGTGGCAGTTGGGGCGGCCGCATCCTGATCCTGCTGGCGGTTCTGGCTCTGCTGTCGGTGATCCTGATGGCGCAGTTCCTGGTGAAGGGCGCGATCAACAAGGAGCAGAGCAGCGACGCCACCCCGGAGGTCCCGCAGACCACCGGTCCGGCCGCGCCGACCAACGAGGCCGTCACCATCACCGGCGCCAAGGACTTCGACCCGGAGCCGAAGGGCAACGGCGAGGAGCACCCCGAGGATGTGCCGAACACCTACGACAAGAAGGCCAGTACCACCTGGACGACGATGTCGTACAAGAACCGGCCCGACCTCGGCGGCACCAAGCCCGGTGTCGGGATCGTCTACGACCTCGGCGACGTCACCCCGGTCTCGCAGGTGACGGTCGACCTGGTCGGTGAGGGCACCGACCTGGAGCTGATGGTGCCGGAGTCCGACCCGGCCAAGTCGCCGGCCACCGTCGGTGGCTGGAAGTCGGTCGCCAAGGCCGAGGACGCGGGCGAGTCGGCGACGCTGAAGCCGCCCGCGCCGGTCGAGTCGCGGTACGTTCTGGTCTGGCTGACGAAGCTGCCGAAGGAAGGCAGCGGCTACCGCGGCGAGATCTCGGAGGTCAAGATCCAGAAATGACCTCCGACATCACCCGGATCGGTCCGCCCCCCAGCCCGGGCGCGGGTCCTGTGCCGCCGCAGGGCTACGAGGCGATGGACGACCACGAGCTGCTCCGGCTGCACGTGGCCGGCAATCCCGACACGTTCGGCTACCTGGTCAAGCGGCACCGCGACCGGATGTGGGCGGTCGCGATCCGGACCCTGGGCGAGCCCGAGGAGGCCGCTGACGCGCTGCAGGAGGCGTTCATCTCGGCGTTCCGCCGGGCCGACTCGTTCCGTGGTGACGCGAAGGTGACCACCTGGCTGCACCGGATCGTGGTGAACGCCTGCCTGGACCGGATCCGCCGCCGGCAGGTCCGGGCCGCCGATCCGCTGCCGGAGGACGAGGACCGCGCGGCCGAGCTGGCCGGTCCGGCCGAGGACGACCCGGCCGAGGTGCGCGAGCGCCGGCTGGACGTGCTGAACGCACTGAAGCAGATCAACGAGGACCAGCGCAGCGCGTTGGTCCTGGTCGACATGGAGGGGTACTCGATCGAGGAGGCGGCCGCCATCCTGGGCTGCGCTCCGGGCACGGTGAAGAGCCGCTGCGCGCGGGGGCGGGCCCGGTTGCTGCCGCTGCTGCGGCACTGGCAGACCACGCGGGGCGGCAGCGCAGCGGACGCCGTACCGGAGCAGAAGACGCCGCAGAAGCGGGCGCCGAAGGCCGCCACGACGAGTTCGGGAACGGGGGGAACCGAATGACCGGGTCGCCCGTCGAAGCGGAGTCGCCCACCCGCGACCAGTCAGCGCATCCCGACCGGAGCACTCCACCGATGACCACTTTGTGCGCCTCCAACGGCACGTCCCGCGAGGGGGCGGATCCCCGATGACCGACGCCGGTCTGCCGACCAGTGAGCACCTCGAGCACCTCGACACCGACACCATCGCCGACCTGATCGAGAACCTGCTGCCCGCTCCGGAGGCGCACCGCGCCCGCGAGCACGTGAAGGCCTGCCCGGACTGCCAGCAGACGTACGACGCCCTGCTGCAGCTGACCGAGGACCTGGCCGACGAGGGCCGCACCGACATCCCGATGCCGGCCGACGTGGCCGAGCACCTGAACGCCGTGATCGCGTCGGAGTCCGTGCTGCGCGCCTCGACGGTCGGCGTGCACTCGCTGGTCCAGCTCCGCGAGGAGCCCCATCGGCATCTGCCGAAGCTGCTGCTCGCGGCGGCTGCGGTGGTCCTCGTCGCCGGAGCCGGAGTGGTCGGCGTCGTCCTGGCCACTGCCGATCACAGCACCGACGGCGCCGCCGGCATCGGCAGCCCGACGTCCGTGCCCAGCATCACCACCGGCCAGGTCGGCCCCGACGCTCAGCGCTGGCTGGAGGGCGCCAAGGGCCCGATCCTGCACGGCGACGCGGCGGAGATCGACTGTGCCCGGCAGTTCGCGACCACCCAGCCGAACTCGGAGCTTCGGCTGGTCCAGCCCGCGACGGTCGACGGCAAGCGGTCGACGGTGATCGGGCTGCCGGGTGGCTCGGCCCGCGACGTCAAGGTGTTCGTGGTCACCGGCTGCAGCGGTTCCGGGGGTCCCGCGACGCCGTTCTACGACACCACTGTCACGCTGCGCAACCGCTGAGGCCGCTCGGTGAGCCACTGGCTTGCCCAGCGGCCGCGGTGGGTACCTTGGGAATGGTCGGCCTCTAGGATCCGTTGAGTACGACGTCCAGTCTCGACGACAACGAGGAACGCCTTCATGAGCGACGCAGTTCGCAACGTGATCATCATCGGCTCCGGCCCGGCGGGCTACACCGCCGCGGTGTATGCCGCGCGCGCGCAGCTGGAGCCGCTCGTGTTCGAGGGGTCGGTGACGGCCGGTGGCGCGCTGATGACGACCACCGAGGTGGAGAACTACCCCGGTTTCTCGCAGGGCATCATGGGCCCGAATCTGATGTCGGAGATGCGTGACCAGGCCGAGCGCTTCGGTGCCGAGCTGGTTCCCGACGACATCGTGAGTGTGGATCTGACCGGTGACATCAAGGTCGTCACCGACTCGGCCGGCGCCCAGCACCGGGCCAAGACCGTGATCTTGGCGATGGGGTCGGGGTACCGCAAGTTGGGCCTGCCGCGGGAGGAGCAGCTGTCCGGTCGCGGGGTGTCGTGGTGTGCGACCTGTGACGGGTTCTTCTTCAAGCAGCACGAGATCGCTGTGGTCGGTGGTGGTGACACCGCGATCGAGGAGGCGACCTTCCTGACCCGGTTCGCCGACAAGGTGACGATCGTGCACCGTCGTGACGAGCTGCGGGCCTCGAAGATCATGGCCGAGCGCGCGTTCGGCAACGACAAGATCGAGTTCGCCTGGAACTCCGCGGTCTCGCAGATCCACGGTGACGACAAGCTGACCGGGGTGACGCTGACCGACACGATCACCGGTGCGACGCGTGAGCTGCCGGTGACCGGTTTGTTCATCGCGATCGGGCACGACCCGCGCTCGGAGCTGGTCAAGGGCCAGGTGCACCTGGACGAGGACGGCTACGTGCTGGTCCAGCCGGGCACCACGAACACCAACCTGCCGGGCGTTTTCGCGGCCGGCGACCTGGTCGACCACACCTACCGCCAGGCGATCACCGCGGCCGGCACCGGCTGTTCGGCCGCGCTGGACGCGGAGCGCTACCTGGCCACGCTGGACTTCGCCGACAGCCAGTCCGCCGCGGCGGCCGCGGCCACCGAGCCTGTCTCCGTCTGACACCTACTCGAGAAACAACCGAAGGAGTTCGCCGTGGGCGAGAAGATGAACGCTGTCACCGATGCCGAGTTCGACCAGACCGTGCTGAAGAGCGACAAGCCGGTGCTGGTGGACTTCTGGGCCGAGTGGTGTGGCCCGTGCCGCCAGGTATCCCCGATCCTGGAGGAGCTGGCGCAGGACCACAGCGACAAGCTGACCTTCCTGAAGATGAACGTGGACGAGAACCCGGTCACCCCGAGCAACTACCGCGTCACCGGTATCCCTACCATCAACGTCTACGTGAACGGTGAGCTGGCCAAGTCCATCGTCGGCGCGAAGCCGAAGGCGGCGCTGCTGAAGGAACTGGCCGACTTCACCGGCTGAGACGACTGCCTGGGCGCCCCCTCACCGGGGCGCCGACCGCCGCACGGCAAGGAGCATTGATGGAAGCCCCCAACGGCGCCCGGATCTACCGGATCGGTGACAGCGGCGAGGCCGTGGCCGAGATCATCGGCAAGCTGCAGCGCCTCGGCCTGCTGGCCGAAGGCCCGCGTTCGGTGTACGACGAGGAGACCGCCCGCGCCGTGCGGGGCTTCCAGCAGCAGCGCGGGCTGATGATCGACGGCATCGTCGGCCCGCAGACGTACCGGGCGATCGACGACGCCCGCTGGCGGCTGGGCGACCGGCTGCTGACGTTCGTCGTGTCGCACCCGATGACCGGGGACGACGTGGTCGCGCTGCAGGCCAAGCTGCAGGAGCTCGGGTTCGCCGTGGCGCGGGTGGACGGGATCTTCGGACCCGACACCCAGCGCGCGGTGACCGAGTTCCAGCGCAACATGGGCCTGCCCGCCGACGGCACGTGCGGCCCGTCCACCTTCAAGGCGCTGCAGCGGATCCGCCCGATGGCCACCGGCGGCCGGCCGGACGCGCTGCGGTCCGCGGAGGCGGTCCGGGCGGCGGGTCCGCGGCTGTCCGGCAAGACCGTGGTGATCGACCCCGGTCACGGCGGCTTCGACTACGGCTGGGAAGGCTTCGGCCTGCGCGAGTCCGACGTGGCCTACGACCTGGCGGCCCGGATCGAGGGCCGGCTGGGCGCGACCGGCGTACGGGCTTATCTGTCGCGGGGGCGGGACCAGGGTCCCGATGAGCTGGCCCGCGCGGCCTTCGCGAACGACACGGACGCGAACCTGTGTGTCTCACTGCACACCGACGGCTCGATGAACCCCGAGGCGCAGGGCGTCGCGACGTACTACTACGGCACCGACCTGCACGGCGCCTCGTCCAGCGTCGGTGAGCAGTTCGCCGGGCTGGTCCAGCGCGAGATCGTCGCCCGGACCGACCTGCTGAACTGCCGCACCCACCAGAAGACCTGGGACCTGCTGCGCCGGACCAAGATGCCCGCCGTCCGGCTCGAGATCGGCTACGTGACCAACCCGCACGACGCGTCCCGGCTGGCCGACCCCGACTTCCGCGACGTGGTCGCCGAGGCGATCGTGGTGGCGATCCAGCGGGTGTACCTGCCGCCGGAGCAGGACGCCGCCACCGGCATGCTGCGCTTCGGCCAGTTGACCGTCTGACCCCCTGAATGCGCACCACCCACCCGCCTGCTCAGGCGGGTGGGTGGTTTCTTTTCTGCCGGACCGATCAGTTTTCTGATCGGTGGTCGCGCTCCAGGGCGACCGTGGGGACGACTCGCTCGAGGCTTCGCGGCAGCCACCAGGCCCGGTTGCCGAGCAGCCGCAGGACCGACGGGACGATGACGCACCGGATCAGCAGCGCGTCGATCAGTACGGCGGTCGCCAGGCCGAGGCCGAACTGCTGCAGCATCCGGTCGGGGCTGAGCAGGAACGCGCCGAACACGACGATCATGATCGCGGCCGCGGCGGTGATCACGCTGCCGGTGTTGGCCAGGCCTTCGCGCACGGCCTGGATCGGATCACCGGTCCGCCGCCACTCCTCGTGGATGCGGGAGATCAGGAACACCTCGTAGTCCATCGAGAGCCCGAACACGATCGCGAAGATCATCACCGGCACGAACGCCTCGATCGGTCCCGGCTGCGCGCCGAACCAGCCCTGCTGGAAGACCAGCGTGATGACGCCGAGCGAGGCGCCGATGCTGAGCAGGTTGAGCACGGCCGCCTTGAGCGGGATCAGTACGGACCGGAAGACCACCAGCAGGAGCAGGGCTGACAGGCCGACGACAACCAGCACGAAGATCGGCAGCCGGCTGCTCACCGCCGCCGCGAAGTCGTCCGCCGCCGCCGTCGAGCCACCGACCAGGTACGTCGCCTTCGTCTGCGCGGCGACCGCCGGCAGCGTCTCGTCGCGCAGGCGTTCGACGAGCTGGCTCGTCGCCTCGTCCTGCGGCGCCGACGTCGGGAACACGAGCATGGTGGCGATCGCGCCGTCGGCGCTCTGCTGCGGCGGCGTGACCGCGGCGATCCCGTTGTCGGTGGCCAGTTTGCGGTTCAGCGCCTCGGCCGCCGCGCGATCGCCTTCGGTCACGACGATCAGCGGACCGTTGAAGCCCGGCCCGAACCCCTTGGCCAGCAGGTCGTAGGCCTTGCGGGTGGTCTTCGCCGGGTCGTCGGTGCCGGCGTCCGCGAAGCCGAGCCGCATGTCGAGGGCGGGCAGACACAGGACGACGAGCGCGACGACGCCGAGCAGCAGCGGTGTCCAGGGCCGGCGCTGCACGACTCCGGCGAGCTTGCGCCAGCCGTCACCCGGCTCACGTCGGGCCTTGGCGGCGTGCTTGAGCACACTGCGCTCGATCCGCTTGCCGAACAAGGTGAGCAGCGCGGGCAGCAGCGTCACGGCGGCGAGCATCGTCATCAGCACGGTCAGCGTGACGCCGAGCGCGACGCCTTGCAGGGCGCCGAGTCCCAGCGCCAGTAGGCCGAGCAGCGCGATGACCACCGTGCACCCGGCGAACATCACCGAGCGGCCCGCGGTGTCCAGGGCGATTTCGGCCGCGCGACGACGGTCGACGCCGTGCCGGAGCTCGCTGCGGTAGCGCGAGAAGATCAGCAGGGCGTAGTCGATGCCGACGCCGAGCCCGACCAGCATCATCACCGGCGCGGTGTAGTTCGGCACGGTGAACACGTGCGAGGCCAGCACCAGCAGGCCGAGCGTGCTGCCGACGGCGAACAGCGCGGTCAGCAGCGGAAGTGTTGCCGCGAGCAACGATCCGAAGAGGAAGACGAGAATCACCAGCGCGGCCAGGATTCCCGCGCCTTCGGCCGCACCGCCGCCGCTCTCGGCCGCTTCCCGGACCGCGTCGCCGCCGAGCTCGACCTGTAGTCCGTCGCCGGCGGCTGCCTGCGCCTCGGTGATGATCGCGCGGACCGCCTCCGGGTCCACGTCGGTCCCATCCAGCGTCACCGTCGCGTACGCGGTCCGGCCGTCCTGCGACAGCGTGCCCTGGCCGGCGTACGGGCTCTCGACCTGGGCGACGTGCGGCAGGGCGCGCACCTTCGCCAGCATCGCGTCGACGCGCGCCTTGGCGGCCGGGCGGCTGAGGCCCTGCTCGTCGGCGACCACGATCTGCACCGAGTCGGCGGTGCCGCGCGGCTGATGCTGGTCGAGGACCTCGATCACCCGCTGCGAGTCGGTGCCGGGCAGCGACGTGTCGTTCTTGTACGCACTGCCGACCAGCGTCGAGGCCGCGGTCACGGCGATCAACGCCAGCAGCCACAGGGCGACCGCCGGTCCGGCGTGCCGCTGGGCCCAGCCGGCGATCCGCGCCAGCAGGCCGGGAGGGCTGCCGCCCGTCTGTGCCTTGGCGGGAGTCTGAACGCTCATCGTTTTCTGCCTCGCTTTGCTACATGTAGCCGTTCTACTTATTTACTGTCGACGGTAGCACCTGTATGGGTAGACTGGCTACATGAAGGCGGATGCGCTGCGTGGACACCTCGACCCGATGATCCTGGCGGTCGTCGAGCACGAGCCCCTGCACGGCTACGCGATCATGGAGGCGCTGCAGGCGCGCAGCGGTGGCGCGGTGGATCTGCCGACGGGCACGCTGTACCCGGCACTGCGACGGCTGGAGCGCGCCGGCTACCTGGCGAGCGAGTGGAGCACGGTGAGCGGGCGCAAGCGCCGTACGTACCAGCTCACGTCGGCCGGGCAGAAGATGCTGGCGGACGGGCGCGGGGAGTGGGAGACGTTCCGCGCGGTCATCGAGGGCGTGCTGCGCCCGCGGACGAGCTGACCGCGCCGCTCAGACGAGGCGAAGGCAGCGGCGCGCGGAGTACGAGACCAGCAGCAGCGGGAGCAGCACGAACCCGCCGACGACGCTCAGCCCCGCGAGGTTGGAGCCTTCGAGCTCGGTGCTGAACAGGCCCATGCAGGTCGCGATCACCGCGACCGCTCCGGCGCTGACCAGGGCGAACAGGGCTGTCGCCCGTGCCACGCGATCCCGCAGCCACGGGTAGCGCAGGCCCAGACCGGTCCCCACGACGGCCAGAGCGGCGCCCACGATGGCGAGCGAGCCGGTCACCATCACGGACCGGTTGAGCAGCTCGAGCAGCGGGGTGGTCTCGTTCGGCTGCTGGGTCCACGCCCATGCGCCCTCCTGCCAGACGATCGGCTGGGCGATCATCACCAGGAACAGCAGCACCGCGGTCCGGCGGCTCTGGGCGATGCCGAGCTCGGCCCGGTAGCCGGGAACCACCACGGCCAGGTCGCCGAAGTCGTCCACCGCGCGCCGCTCGGCCTCGACCCGATCGAGGCCGTCCGCCTCGTACGCCTCGGTGGCGTCCTCCAGGCTGTCCCGCGCCTCGGCCATCAGGTCGGCCCGGCGCCGGCGCGGACCGCTGAGCGCGCGGTTCAGGTCGGCCATGTAGGCGTCGACCGGACTGTGCGTGGTGATGGACACGGCTACCAGTATGGCGACCGGCAGGCCGGATCACGTCCGGGTGACCACTGATCCGTCCCTGGTTGTCCGGCGCTTGCGCAGATAGCCGGTGACGAAGAATCCGACGTACGAGATGATCAGCAGCGCGAATCCGACCTTCTCGGCGGTCGGCGTGGCGCCCTCGGGCCAGAGCCTGCCGTCCAGGTAGTGGTTGATGTAGCCGCCCTCGTAGGCCTGCTCGCCGCCCTCGCGGCGGAAGTACTTCTCCGGCTCGGTCAGCGGGCAGGCGAAGTCCATGATCACGTTGAACAGGCTGTACAGGCCGACGGCCAGGTGCACCCAGATCAGCTTGCGCCAGCGCCAGGCCAGGAAGCCGCCGAGCACGAAGAACAGCAGGAACGCGCCGTGGAAGATCATCACCGCGTCGGCGAGCCATCGGTAGACCATCAGGGGCGGCCTTTCTCTGCTGAGGTCAGCTCGGCGCTGCGCCGTGCTGGAGGCGCTGCGGCTCGCGAGGCAGGACCTCGCGCACCGTGACCGGCCGGGGCGGCGCGTGTTCGGGCCGGATGACTCCCAGTACCCGCTCGACGGCCGCCTCCATCTCGCTGCGCCACGTCACCGTCGAGCGCAGATCCAGCCGCAACCGCGGATGCCGCGGATGCTCCCGTACGACGCCGAAGCCGACCGCGCGCAGGAAGTCCGTCGGCCAGACACAGCCCGGCCCGTCCCAGCGGGAGTCGCCGAACGCCTCGACGGCGCGGAATCCCCGCTTCAGCACGTCCTTCGCGACGCCCTGGACCAGCATCTTGCCGAGGCCCATGCCGAGGTAGCGCGGCAGGATCCGCCCGGTCGCCATCACCACGGCGTCCGGGCTGACCGGCGCGGTCGGGAACGCCTGGATCCGCGGCAAATTGGCGGCCGGGCCGTAGATCACGTAGCCGGCCGGCTGGTCGTCGACGTACAGCAGGAACCCGGCCGACCCCCAGTCGAGCAGCAGCTGGGACAGCCAGGCTTCCTTCTCCAGCTCGGTGTCGCCGGTCCGGGCCGCGGTCCGCGCGGCGACCGGGTCGAGCTCCCAGAACACACAGGCCCGGCAGGGCGCCGGGAGCTCGTCCAGGTTGGCGAGCGTCAGCGGTTCCAGCCGGCGTGACATCAGTTGCTCCGGTGCCGGGTGCTCTCGGGGGTCATCGGGCCGCCGGCGCCGGCGTACGCGCGTCGGGGGTCTCGGCGGCCTGCGGTGCGACGTACCGCTGCTGCACCTTGTCGGCCGGTTGCCGTCTGAACAGCTCGCCGGCGAACCCGGCGAGCACGCCGAGAAACAGTCCGCCGAGTGCCAAGCCGAACGCCTTGCCCACGCTCATTCCGATCCTGCCTTCCGCGGTACCGCCAGGTCGCGCCGCGTGAGGTGTGGCCGGCCGCCGTCTCAGCTGCCAGTCCGCGGCATGGTCGAACCTGCCCCTATAAGGCATGGTAGTGAGAGGAAGCGCCGATCGGTATCCACGCGCCCGGATACCTCGGCGTAGCCTTGAGACTTCCCCCTCGAGTCCCTGGAGCCGCTCCGTGAGTGCAGACCTGCCCGACGTCCGGCAGACCCGTCTCGACAACTACGTCGACCGGTACGCAGCACGGACCAAGGGCATGACGGCATCGGAGATCCGTGCTCTGTTCTCCGTGGCGAGCCGGCCCGAGGTGGTTTCGCTGGCCGGTGGCATGCCGAACATCGGCGGCCTGCCGCTCGACGTCGTCGGCTCCGCCGTCCGGGATCTGGTCGTCGACCACGGCGCCACGGCGATGCAGTACGGCTCCGGCCAGGGCGATCCGACCCTGCGCGACCAGATCTGCGACGTGATGCGGCTGGAAGGCATCGACGCGCATCCCGACGACGTCGTGGTCACCGTCGGCAGCCAGCAGGCCGTCGACCTGGTCACCCGGGTGTTCTGCGACCCGGGCGACGTGGTGATCTGCGAAGCGCCGTCGTACGTGGGGGCGCTCGGGGTGTTCCGCGCGTACCAGTGTGAGGTCGTTCACGTCGCGATGGACGACGACGGCGTCGTACCGGAGGCGCTGGAGCAGGCGATCACCGCGGTCCGGGCGGCCGGCAAGCGGATCAAGTTCTTCTACACGATCCCGAACTTCCACAACCCCGCCGGTGTCTCGCTCGCCGACGAGCGGCGCAGCCGGGTGCTGGAGATCTGCCAGCGCTACGACCTGCTGGTGCTGGAGGACAACCCGTACGGTCTGCTCGGCTTCGACGGCGAGCCGCGCCGGGCGCTGCGCGCGGACGACCGCGAAGGCGTGATCTATCTCGGCTCGTTCTCGAAGACGTTCGCGCCGGGGTTCCGGGTCGGCTGGGCGGTCGCGCCGCACGCCGTACGGGAGAAGCTCGTGCTGGCGCAGGAGTCGGCCACGCTCTGCCCGCCGGTGTTCAGCCAGCTGGCGATCTCGTCGTACCTGGCTCGGCACGACTGGCTCGGCCAGGTGAAGCAGTTCCAGGAGATGTACCGCGAACGCCGGGACGCGATGCTCGCGGCCCTGGCCGAGAAGATGCCCGCGGCAACGACGTGGACGAAGCCCGGCGGCGGGTTCTACGTCTGGCTGACGCTGCCCGAGGGGCTGGACGCGAAGGCGATGCTGCCGCGCGCGGTGACGGCCCGGGTGGCCTACGTGCCCGGAACCGCCTTTTTCTCCGACGGTTTCGGCTCGCAGTGCATGCGCTTGTCGTACTGTCATCCAACGCCGGAGCGGATCACTGAGGGAGTCGCCCGGCTCGCCGCGGTGATCAACGAGGAACTCGAGCTGCGGCAGACCTTCGGGCCGCTGCAGCCCGGCGCGGGCCACAACTACGACGCTCCGGGTCCGGAGCTGAGCTGATGCGCGGCCGGACTGTCGCCTCGGGCGCGGCCGGTCGAGCGCAAAATTCGTGCAGGGATCGTCAGGCGGCCCGTGGGCCCGCGAGCGGGTAGCGGTACCGTTCCCATGGGCCTCGGGACCGGCGCCGAGCCGGAATCGCCCACGAGTGATCGGGAAAGTTCTATGAGTGATCTGGGTCGAGTGCTGGTATTGGCCGGCGGTCTGTCGCACGAGCGGGACGTCTCGCTGCGCTCCGGGCGGCGCGTGGCGGACGCCTTGCGCAGTGTCGCTGTCGAGGTCGAGCAGCGCGACGTCGACGCGAGCCTGGTCGAACGCCTGCGCAACGATCCGCCCCACGCGGTCTTCCCGGTGCTGCACGGCGTGACCGGCGAGGACGGCGCCCTGCGTCAGGTCCTCGACCTGTACGGCGTCCCGTACGTCGGCGCCGACGCGGCCGCGTGCCGGACGGCGTTCGACAAGCCGGTCGCCAGCACGATGGTCCAGTCGGCCGGACTGCACACGCCGGAGTCGGTCGTGCTCGGCCACGACACGTTCCGCGAGCTCGGCGCCGCCGCGCTGATGGAGGCGGTTGTCGGTCAGATCGGCCTGCCGCTCGTGGTGAAGCCGGCACGGGGTGGCTCGGCGCTGGGTGCGTCGATCGTGCGCACGATCGACGAGCTGCCGACGGCGATGGTGAACTGCTACGCGTACGGCCCGGTCGCGCTGATCGAGCGCTACGTGGACGGCACGGAGGTCGCCGTCACCGTGGTCGACACGGGCGACGGGCCGCGGGCGCTGCCCGCTGTGGAGATCCAGCCGGACTCGGGCTTCTACGACTACGAGGCTCGGTACACGGCCGGGGCGACGCAATTCGTCGTACCGGCTCGGCTCGATGCCGCTGTCGCGGCCGCCTGCGCGGATGCCGCGGTGACGGCCCACCGGGCGCTCGGGCTGCGCGATCTCTCGCGCTCGGACCTGGTCGTCGACGCCGACGGGGTGCCGTGGTTCCTCGAGGTCAACGTGGCGCCTGGGATGACCGAGACGTCGTTGGTCCCGCTCGCGGCCGAGGCCGCGGGGATCGAGCTGGGTGTGCTGTGCCGCGATCTGCTGGCCGCGGCCGCTGCCCGTTGAGTTCCTGATGCCCGTAGCACCGACCACCGAACCAGTGGCTTCACCTCCGCAGTCCGATCGCCCTGTCTGGCGAACGGCACTGACTCCTCGCTGGTCGGCGCTGTTCCTGCTGGCTCTGGCGATCGCGGCGGTGATGTCGGTGCTGGGGGTTTGGCAGCTCGACGTCTATCAGTCCAAGACCGCGGCGGCCACCGCGGGACGCGCGGCGATTCCGCCGGTTCCTCTGCATTCGCTCTTCCCGATCGACTCCGGTCTTCCGGCGTCGGCGGTTGCGCGACGCGTCACGGTTGCCGGCACTTGGGCCTCCCCCGCCGACCAGATCTTCATCTCTGACCGAGCGCACAACGGCCGGGACGGTTTCTGGGTCGTCACTCCCCTGCTCCTGAAGGACACCGGCTCGTCGAGCTCCGGCGGTGTCATGGTCGTTCGCGGTTGGGTGCCCTCGGTTGACGACCCGGCCGCCAAGGCGCCCACCGGTCCCGCCACGCTGACCGGCGGCATCGCCGCCTCCGAAGCGCAGGACTCGTCCGGCGACGTCAGCCAGAGCCGCATCCTGAAGTCGCTGCGGATCCCCACGATCGTCCACATGGTCGACTACCGCATCTACGACGCCTTCGTCGTCCAGACCGCGACCGACCCGAGCACCCCCGCCGCTGGCACCTCCGCAGCCGGCCTCACCCCCGTCGAGCCGCCGTCGCCGCCCACCGACCACGCCGGCCTACGCAACGTCGCCTACGCGTTCCAGTGGTGGATCTTCGCCGCCTTCACCCTGTGGATGTGGGGCCGCATGGTGCTCGACGCCCACCGCTCGGGTGATCCCGACCACCAGCCCCCGGACAACGAGGACCCAAGCGGTACCGTTTCTGCGTGACCTCCCCCGCAGATCCCGCCACGCCCTCCACCACGCCGACCCTGCCGGCATCGACCCGAGGCGCCCTCGTCCGCTACCGGATCATCGCCTACATCGTCGGCGTGATGCTCCTCCTGCTGGTCTTCGTCGCCATGCCCCTCAAGTACTTCGGCGACAACCCCGCGGTGATGAACGTAGTCGGCCCACTGCACGGCTTCCTCTACGTCGTCTACCTACTCTTCTCCTTCGACCTGGCCCGCCGCGTCCGCTGGCCCTTGACCCGTCTGGTCCTGGTCGCCCTCGCCGGCACGATCCCGTTCCTGTCCTTCTACGCCGAGCGCAAGGTCCACCACGACCTCACCCGCTAGGCCCCTCGTTTCACGTGAAACGCCCGCCGCAAACCGCCATATCCATTTGTCGACATATCGCGAAGGCCGGCGTCCGGCTCCTCAAGCCCTGAAATAGTTCTGTGAGCGCGATCCTAAGCCGATTCGCGCGGACGCCCCGGCGCCGCCGATCGAGGAAAACCGCTCCCAAAGCGCCCTCCTGATCCCCCAATCGGGCGAGCGCACACGCGGACAGCCAACGACCCGGACGAGCCGACACTCGATCCGCGAACGCCCCAATCCGAGCGAAACCACAGGACTCCATCCCGACCTGAACGCATCAGAGCCGGTCCCCACGAACGGCCGCATGCTCCCCGCTCTGGAAGCACGGTCCACGCGAAACTGCCACGGCCACCACCGCTCGTTCCTCGACCAGGTGAAGCCGCAAGGCAGTCGACATATCGACCTGTGAATGTGTCTCCCCCGACGCGGTGAGCCCAGCTGCTACCGCAGCCACTTCATCACCACAGCACCCGAACGGCACCCCGCCCGCCATTGGCGGTCGACTCCGTCCGTTCCGCGCGGGCCAGCGTCCCCGACCTCCAAAGCCGCAGCGCGTACTCCGAGGTCGCGGCGGCTCCTTCCTCGCGACACATCGCCCCCTCCCTTCCCGCAAGGCCATCGGCGGTCGTCTTCCACAGCACGTTCGACGGCTCTGTCGCCGCCTCGGACTCCTCCCTGTGCTCCGCCCGGTCCGTCGGACTGGTTCAACCCGCCCTGCGCAACCACTCCGGCCGTCAACCGCATCGGGTGGGCACGCTCTGGCAGCGCCCATGTCCCCGGCCACCCGACCAGACACCAGTTGCTGTGCACCGCGGCAGCGCGCAGTACCGTCAACCGGCTATCCCGCGCTCTCGACACTGCGCCAAGCCGCCGCGAGATCTTCGGTTCGTGGACACCGGCTCGGCCGACGCACCGCGCCTAGCACCTCGGTCGCGTCCAGCAACCAGCAACGGCAACGGCAACGGCAACGGTCTACCCGGAGACGCGACTCCGCGACTCCGCGACTCCGCCCGCGTTGCAGTGCAGTGACTTCCCTGGTGACTACCCGGGTCACACACAGAGGCCCGTCGACTGAGCGGCAGCTGAGCCCGTCGACACAAGCCCAACGTCCTGGTCTTCAACTGACCAGCCAATGGGACCAGCCAACGGCTCGCCCTGCCGGGTCCAGTCCGATGCGCCCGCGGCGAGCGTTCGGCCGCGGTCGTAGATGAACCGGCTGCACCACGACGCCTTCCCCCAAAGACAAGCGCTGCCACGCCCGCCGAACACGGCGGGCATGACAGCGACGTACGGAAGCTCCGACTACTCCGACTTCTTGTTCGGATCCATCAGCGAGACGATTCGCTCGAGGTCGTCAATGGAGGCGAACTCCACAGTGATCTTGCCCTTGGTCTTGCCGAGGTCGACCTTGACCCTGGTCTCGAAGCGGTCGGACAGTCGATCGGCGAGGTCGATCAAGCGCGGCGCGACCGGCTTGTTGCGGCGGCGGGCCGGGGTGGGGTCATCGGCCGACATGTCGCCCATCGCGACGATCTCTTCGACGGTGCGGACCGAGAGGCCTTCGGCAACGATCCGCTGGGCCAGCCGCTCGATGGCATCACCGCTTGGCAGACCAAGGAGAGCTCGGGCGTGCCCAGCGGAAAGGACGCCGGCGGCGACGCGGCGCTGGACGGAAGCCGGCAGCTTCAGCAGCCGCAGCGTGTTCGAGATCTGCGGACGAGAGCGGCCGATGCGGCTCGCCAGGTCTTCCTGGGTGCAGCCGAAGTCGTCGAGCATCTGCTGGTAGGCCGCCGCCTCTTCCAGCGGGTTCAGCTGACTGCGATGAAGGTTCTCCAGAAGCGCGTCCCGCAACATCACGTCGTCGGACGTGTCGCGGACGATCGCGGGGATCGTCTCCAGGCCGGCTTCCTGGGTCGCACGCCACCGGCGTTCGCCCATCACCAGCTCGTACTTGTCGTCCCCGAGGCGCCGCACGACGATCGGCTGCAGCAAGCCGATCTCCTTGACCGAGTGCACCAGCTCCGCCATCGCGTCCTCGTCGAACACGCTGCGCGGCTGCTTGGGGTTCGGACTGATCTTGCCGACCTCGATCTCGGCGAACTCCGCCCCCGGCACCGCGGCCAACTCCGAACCCCTGCCCATCGGAGTCGCGGACATCTCCGGCTTGATCGGCGGCGCGCCCGGAATCGAGTTCGACTTGCTGCCGAGCGCCGAGCTGCCAGAGGCAGGGTTGCTCGGAATCAACGCACCGAGTCCACGTCCAAGCCTGGTGTTCATTCCGCTCCTCGTGTCAGCTGCCACCGGATCCACCAACCAGCGCCGGAGGAGATGCCACTCCCACACGACCGGCCACCGCAACGGTAACCGGTGACTGCGCCGCCAACATCTTCGACCCCACGTAGCCGTGTCACCAATCTCGCGGGCGCTCATGTTTCACGTGGAACGAGCACGGCAAGCGGAGGGCCGCGGATGACGACGAGGTCAGATGCACACAGGCAGGAGCACGCTGCATCCAGTCGGAGAGTGATGAACGACCCCGAGCCAGACCACCGGTTTCACGTGAAACAACGGACGACGCTCCGACGCCTACCGTTCACGTGGAACGGACGACGCGTGGAGCCGGTGGAGCCGGTGGAGCCGGCAGCGGACCGTTCACGTGGAACGCCGGGTGAAGATTTCGGGCTCGTCGTGTCAGGCGCAGCGGTTTCCGGCACCGCGGCGACTCGGCCCGTGGACAACGTCCCGACCCAGGCATGGGGCGCAGGGAGCGAGGCGGCGGCTCACCTGCATGCCGGAAGCCCTCGCGCCGCGCGTCGTCCTGGAGCCTCGCACCGGCGAAGGCCCTCTATCGCCGTGAGGGCACCATGGGCTGCCGAGCTGGGCCGCGTCGGAGCGGGGGTCGCGTCGCGGCGGAGCCATGTCGTGGCCCGGCCGACTGCTGGCGCGTCATCACGCGGGATGGCGTGGGCTGCGATCGCCGAGAAACCACGTCCCGCCCAACTGGTCGACCAGCGCCTGGTGGCCGCGGGCGCACACACATGGTGCAGGGCTGCCGGACCCGCGTGGGGTGCGTCGGCGCGAGGACGCTCCGCGGCTGGGTCGGCGACCGGCTGGACCACCTCACGGTGTCGACGCCGGACCGATCTTGCCGGTGCTGTGCGAGGTCGGCGCGGGTGAGCGTGTGCACACCACTTTGGTGGCCCTCGGAAGTGGGTCGCCGCGGCAGCGGGTGGTCGTGCCACGGCAGAGCCGTCGTAGCGCGGGCCGTCGCAGTACCGTCGTCGGGAAGGGGGCCGAAGCAGCGGGACTGTCGTCCGCGGGGTCGTCGCGGTGGGGGCATGTTGTGGCGCGTCGTGCCACGTCCGCGCGGGCCGTCGTGGTCGGCGCCGCCGTCGAGTACGGGTGCGTGGGCGCGAGGGGCGGGTCGCGGCGATCGTCGCAGCGCAGGTCGCGGCGGCGCATGTCTGGCGTGGGCGCGTCGTGCGACGTCCTCGGCGCGGGACGTAGTGGTGGGCGCCGTCGGCCCAGCGCGGGTGTCGGCGCGGGGGGCGTGTCGCGGCGCGGGTCATCGACTCGGCCGGCGGTCGCCGTAGCGGGGCATGTCATGGCGTGAGCGCGTCGCGACTCCGGCGCCCGGGACATAGCAGTGGACGGCGCCGGCCCAATGCGGGCGCTACGGCGCGAGGGCGTCGCGGAGCGGAGATCATCATCCCGGCGGGGTCGTCGCCGCGGGGTGTCGCGGCGCGGGCGCATCGTGCGACGTCCGTCGCGCGGGCCGTAGCGGTGGGCGCCGTCCGCCCAGCGCGGTGCGGCGGCGCGAGGGCGCGTCGCGGCGCGGGTCATCGGCCCGGCGGGGGTCGTCATAGCGGCGCATGTCGTGGGGCGGGCGCGTCGCGCGACGTCCGTCGCCCGGGATGTAGCGGTCGGCGCCGTCGGCCCAGCTCGGGTGCGACGGCGCCGGGGCACGTCGTGGCGGCCGGTAATCGTCGCGGCGGAGTCGCCGGAGCGGGCGCGTCGTAGCGCGGGCACGTCGCGCGGGACGTAGCGGTCGGCGCCGCCGGCTCAGTGCGCGTGCCACGGCGCGAGGGGCGCGTCGTGGAGCGGAGCGTCGTGCCGGGGTCGACATGGTGCGGGTAGTGGTGGCGGTGTCGGACGCTCAGCACGGGTCGGCGTAGCGAGGTCGGGGTGCCGGTGCTCCGCTGGGATGCGCAAGGTGCAGAGCGCGCCGCGAGCGGGGATTTGCATTGGCCGGACCCGGACCGCGCCCATGCCGGGCACCAACGGTCGCGACCTGGTGGTGGCCTCCACCTCTTGCTCGCACTACGAGGGGAGCCTACTTCCGGATTGCCCGCCCAGATTGCCGGCGTGAGGGTGAAGCAGCGAACGAAGGCGGGCCTGCATCCTGGCGGCAGTGCGATCGGCCTCGGGCGAGGCGTCGCCGTTTCACGTGGAACGCTCTGGGGGGTTCCACGTGAAACACGGAAGGCCCGGACCGAAGTCCGGGCCTTCTGCTCTCCACCTAAGGTCAGGCGTTGTTGCGCATTGCGATCTCGCGAGATGCCTCGAGGTAAGACAGCGCGCCGGCGGATGCCGGGTCGTAGGCCAGGACGGTTTGGCCGTGGCTGGGGGCCTCCGAGATTCGGACCGAGCGCGGGACGGCGGTTCGCAGTACGGCGTCCTGGAAGTGGCCGCGGACCTCTGCGGCGACCTCCCCTGCGAGCTTGGTGCGGGCGTCGTACATGGTGAGCAGGATCGTCGAGACGTCCAGCGTCGGGTTCAGGTGGGACTTCACCATGTCGATGTGGCGCAGCAGTTGCGACAGGCCCTCGAGGGCGTAGTACTCGCTCTGGATGGGGACCAGGACCTCGCGGGCTGCGGTGAGGGCGTTGACTGTCAGAAGACCCAGCGACGGTGGGCAGTCGATGAAGACGTAGTCGTACTTCTCGCCAGCGGCCTCGGTCTCGGCCAGGTGGGTGTCGAGTGCGCGCTTGAGCCGGCTCTCCCGGGCGACGATGCTGACGAGTTCGATCTCCGCGCCGGCCAGGTCGATGGTCGCGGGGACGACGACGATGCCGGGGTGTTCCTCGCACGGCTGCAGCAGTTTGCTCAGGGGCTCGCCCTCGATGATCGCCTCGTAGACGCCGGGCGTTCCCTCCGAGTGCTCGATGCCCAGCGCCGTCGACGCGTTGCCCTGCGGGTCCAGGTCGATCACCAGGATGCGTGCGCCGTACAGGGCCAGGCCGGCTGCCACGTTGACGGTGGTGGTCGTTTTGCCGACGCCACCCTTCTGGTTGGCGACGACGAATACCCGGGTCTCGGCGGGCAGCGGGAACTCGCGGCCCATCGTGCGTCCTTCGTTCACGAGCAGGGTCCGTTCGGTGGCGGCGGCGATCGGAGTTTCGAGGAGTCGTCGCTGAAGCTCGTCCGAGGTGGCCCGCGCGGCGATCTGTGCGGCAGTCATGGCGCCCATTCCAAGAGGTACGGGACGTGGCCCGAAAAGGATGTCGGTCGGGGAGGGAGCCGGTTTCTCCCCAGGCTCATCCACAGGGGCCTGTGGATGAATTCCCGCGTGGGAGGGGGTCTCCAGGGGGTAGTCATCCACAGGTCGTGGAGACTCGGGGAACTCTTCGTCGGGGGTCCTGGCCGGGGCCGTTTCACGTGAAACCGGCGCAGTCTCGGACGTCGACGGGGAGCCACCGAAGTCGAGCGAGGCAGCCGCCTGCAGCATCGACGGGCGGACGATCGGGTCGGTCAGATCCTTCTCCACAGCCGACGCGGTGGCGGGCTCGGTCGAAGCCGACTGCGCAGCGGACACAGGCTCCACTGACATGGGCTCGGGCGAGATCGCGGGCTCGGCTGCAGTGAAGTGCTGGGCCGGCGCGACAGCCGGTGTGGGCGCCTCGACCGAAGCGGCACTCGCGGGCGAAGGCGCCGCTGGTGTCATGGGTTCGGACCAGGAGCCGTGGGTCGGCGTCATCGTCTCGGGTCCCGTCGCCTCCGTGGGCGACGTGGTCGCGGCAAGCGCGGTATCCACAGGAGAATCCACAGCGACAGGAGCCCGTGTCGCAGCCGACTGCGTCTCTGTCTGACCGGTGCTCGCGGTGGCCGCAGGTGGCGTCGCGGCAGGGCGCTCAGCGGCCGACGGGGTGGGCTCCGCAATGGCCTCGTTCGCCGGCGGCACCGCATCGGAAGGCGGGGAAGTACTGGGTGTGGCGAGGTGAGTGATCTCGATCCGGACAACCGGCGTGCCGGGATCTGTCGGCCAGCCGATTCCTTCGGTCGTCCGGGGTTCCCCGGCAGTCCTGTCCGGCCATCCGACGGCGTGACTCACCAACCCGTTCACCTCCCGCGTCTTCTGTGCTGGGATCCCCGTGCAGCACGTCCGGCCACAATACTCACGACAGTCGTCGGCTGTGCCAGTTCTTCGACGCCGAGTTGATGAACGTGCCAAACTTCCGCGCCCAGGGCCTCCAACTCACCCTCAGCACCGGCCAGTTCGTCCTCCGCGGACTCCCCCTTCATGGCCAGCATCAGGCCACCTTCGTCGAGCAGCGGAAGGCACCAGCCGGCGAGTTTGCCCAGCGGCGCGACCGCCCGCGACGTCACCACGTCGTACGTCGTACCGCGCAGATCCTCGGCCCGGCCCCGGACGACCTCGGCATTGTCGAGGCCGAGCTGGTCGACCGCTTCCTCCAGGAAGGTGGTGCGCCGGAGCAGCGGCTCGACGAGCGCCACCTGGAGATCGGGACGGACCAGTGCGAGCACAATTCCGGGCAGGCCGGCCCCGGTGCCGATGTCGGCGACCGTGGCGTCCTCCGGGATGAGCCGTTCGAGCACGGCGCAGTTCAGGAGGTGCCGGTCCCAGAGCCGGGGTACCTCCCGCGGGCCGATCAGGCCACGCAGAGTTCCTTCGGTTGCCAACAGCTCGGCGTAGGTCGCGAGCCGGCCCGCCGCCCGGGGGAAGAGCTCCTCCACGAGCGGCGGGGTTTCACGTGAAACGTCACCTGTCACGAGCAGAACACGACGTCAGGCCGGCTGGACGACGACCCGGCGGCGCGGCTCCTCGCCCTCGGACTCGCTGGTCAGGCCCGCCGCGGCGACGACGTCGTGCACGACCTTGCGCTCGAACGGCGTCATCGGGTCGAGCCGCACCGGCTTGCCGGTCGCCTGCGCGTCCTCGACCGCCTTCTTGCCGACCTTCTCCAGCTCGGCCTTGCGGTTCGCGCGGTAGTTCGACACGTCGAGCATCAGCCGCGAGCGCTCGCCGGTCTCCCGGTAGACCGCCAGCCGGGTGAGCTCCTGCAGCGCCTCGAGCACCTTGCCGTTCTCGCCGACCAGGTTGCTGAGGTCCGCGCCGACGATCGACACCGCCGCGCGGTCGCCGTCGATGTCCATGTCGATGTCGCCGTCCAGGTCGGCGATGTCGAGCAGTTCCTCCAGGTAGTCGGCCGCGATGTCGCTCTCGGCCTCCAGCGCCTTCAGGCGCTCGTCCGCACCACTCGCGGCGGACTTCTCCGCCGACTCGGCGTTCTGCATGCCGTCGCTCACGGCCACTCCTTCACAGTT
Organism: Kribbella sp. CA-253562; assembly: GCF_050942265.1. GTDB lineage: Bacteria > Actinomycetota > Actinomycetes > Propionibacteriales > Kribbellaceae > Kribbella. The sequence continues at coordinate 8,625,465 of NZ_CP192049.1, forward strand.
CGAGATCCGCCCCACGGGGACCCGGTGCGTACAAAAGCAGGGATGTCCAGCGGCCGGTGGCTCAGCTGTCGGTCTTGCGGGGCGCTCCGCCGCCGGACTTCTTCGGGCCGGCCTTCTGCTGCGCGGCCTTCTGCTGGGCCGTCCGCTGCGCACGGGACTTCGCGGCCGGCTGACGCTTGCCGCCGGCTGCGGCCTTCTTCGCGGCCGGCGCCTTCTTGGCCGGCGTCGCGGGCTGCTGCCCGTTGCTCGACGGCTTCGGCTCGTCCGGCGCGCCGGCGGCACCGGCCGTCGGGCCGCCGGTCTTCCGCGTACTGCGGGACTGGCGCTTCGGCTGCTGCCGGTTCGCCGGACGACGGTCCGCGCCGGCCTCGCCGTCGGCCTCCGCGGTCGCCAGACCGGAGTCCTCCGGCTTGCCCGCGCGCCGGTTGTGCTCGCGCTTGCGGGCTTCCATCGCGTCGAAGGCCGGGGTGCCCGGGGCCGGGTTGCGGCGGATCACGTAGAACTGCTGGCCCATCGTCCACACGTTCGAGACGAACCAGTAGATGAGCACACCGATCGGGAAGTTGAAGCCACCGATCAGGAAGAAGATCGGGAAGACGTAGAGCATGATCTTCTGCATCTGCGCCGCCTGGCCCTCGAGGGCCTCCTTCGGCATGTTCTTGCGCATCAGCTGGAGCTGGGTGATGAACATCGTGGCGGTCATCAGGATGATCAGCACGACGGCGACGATCTTGACGTTCGTCGATCCGTCACCGTTGGCCCGCAGGAAGGTCTGCGAGATTTCGGCGCCGAAGATCTTCGCGTGCCGCAGCGAGTTCACGTGCGGCTCGATGATGCTGCTGTGCGCCTCACCCTTCGAGGCGCCGTCGAGCACCCGGAACAGCGCCAGGAACACCGGCGACTGGAGCAGCAGCGGCAGGCACGAGGAGAACGGGTTGGTGCCCGTCTCCTTGTACAGCTTCATCATTTCCTGACCGAGCTTCTCCCGGTCATGGCCGTACTTCTTCTGCAGCTCCTTCATCTTGGGCTGCAGCAGCTGCATGTTCCGGCTGGAGCGGATCTGCCGCACGAACAGCGGGATCAGCAGCGTCCGGATGACGATCGTCAGGCCGGCGATCGACAGCGCCCAGGCCCAGCCGCCGTTCGGGTCCAGCACCTGCGAGAGCAGCCAGTGCCACCCCACCAGCAGTGCCGAGACAGCCCAGTAGAGCGGAGTCATGACCGTGTTGAAGAGATCGACGATCCCGTCCCACAAGGCGAGCTCGGGGATGGCCAGGGGAATGATCACTCAGGCACCTCGCTGCACAGGCCCGGCGTCGGTCGACGATCCGGGCTGGTTGGCGGAGAGTGGCTCTCCGCGCTGGTCGACATCTGTGGGTGGAACGGGGTCGTAGCCGCCGGGGTTCCACGGGTGGCAGCGGGCGAGTCTCCTCGCCGCCAGCCAGCTACCGCGCACCGCGCCGTGCCGCTCGACCGCTTCCAGGGCGTACGCCGAACAACTGGGATAGAACCGGCAGACCTGCCCGTACATCGGGCTCACGAACTTCCGGTAGAGCTTGAGGAACCCGATCAGCCCGTACTTCACCGGCGCGAACTTCATCGGGAGTCCACCAGGACGCGTCGCAGCGCGCCGTCGACGTCCGCCACGAGCTCGGCGTACGACGCCGTGGCCGACGCGGGCAGTGCCCGGACGACGGTCAAGCTGCCGGCCGGCAGATCGGGCAGCCGCGACGCCATGACGGCACGCAGCCGGCGGTGGACCCGGTTGCGCACAACCGCGTTGCCCACCGCCTTGCTCACCACGAATCCGACACGAGCAGCGTCGTCCGAAGTCCCGGCCAGGCCGGATCCGGACAGGTGGTGCACCACCACGGCACGCCGACCGGCCCGCCGTCCCGATCGGACGGCGCGGCGGAAGTCGTCGGACCGGCGGAGCCGGTGCGACGGGGGCAGCACGAGGTGGTCACCGCGTCGGTCGGCGGACCTCAGGCTGCGAGGCGCTGACGGCCCTTGCTGCGACGGGAGGCGAGGATCGCGCGGCCCGCACGGGTGCGCATCCGAAGACGGAAGCCGTGCTTCTTGTGCCGGCGACGGTTGTTCGGCTGGAACGTCCGCTTGCTCACTGGAATGACTCCGGTTACTCGATCACGATTGTCGACAAATCCACTGGTAGATCTGTCCCTTGGTGCGGTCTGCTCACCGATCCAGAACCCAGTCAACTAGCTGAAGACAACCTGGTCCCGCTGGAGCGCAGCACGAAACAGCCGGCTCAACGCCGACCGATCCACGGTACGTGGCGGCCTGTGGACAGGTCAAACCAGCCGTCCCCAGAGTTTTCCACAGACATGTGGATGAAACGGTCAGTCGGCACCTGGTGAGCAGGTGATGGATCGGCTACTCAAGGCGACGGGCGCACCACGACATCGACTCCGCGTCCACCCGACACGCCGCAGGTTGCCCCCAATTTGGCGTCCATAGCCTGTGGATGACGGCTTGAAGCAGCAGGACGGGACTTGTTAGCGTCAGCCCTTCACACCAGAGGTCCCACTTTCCCCAACCGGTAACCAACCTGCTCCGCGCTTCGTTCACAACTGTGGACAACCGTGTGGACAATGAGGAAGACCCGGTTGAGGAGACCAGCGATTGCGACGTGCGGCCACCGGGCGCACCAGCAGTGGCCGGTGATCGGGACGAGGTCGCACCAGCCGGGGCAGCACTGCCCGGACGGACCGGCCACCGCAGCAACGGATTCGGGGAGCAACGCGTGGTCGAGGACCAGTCCGCCAGTGCGGACGGCAGGGCAGAAGTGAAGGACTTGGACGAGGCCTGGACCAGGGTGCTCGCCGGACTGCCCCCGAACCAGCGGGCCTGGCTGACCAACAGCCGGCCCGTCACTCTGCACGAGAGCACCGCGATCGTCGCCGTACCGGACGACTTCACCCGCGGCCAGCTGGAGACCCGGCTCCGCCCGGACCTGGAGCGGATCCTGAGCGAGAGCTTCGGCCGCGACATCCGGATCGCCGTCACCGTCGACCCCTCGCTCGACCCGGAGCTCCGCGAGCCCGCTCCCCAGCCCGAGCCGGTGCGGCAGCAGAACCCGTTCCAGCAGCCGGCGCCGCAGTACCAGCCGCCGAACCACCTGCGGCCCGGCCAGCAATCCGGTCACCAACAGGGGCAGCAGTACGACCAGAGCCAGCCTGGGCAACTGCAGCACCAGCAGCACCCGCCGATGCAGCCGAGCCCGCTGGGGCAGAACCAGTACCAGCGGAGCCAGTCCCAGCAGGCCGAGCAGCACTCCCAGCAGCAGCCTCAGCACCAGCAGGCACCGCAGCACAACCAGCACCAGCAAGGTCAGCACCAGCAGAGCCAGCCGCTGCAGACCGAAGGCTCCTACCAGCCGACGCTCCAATCAGAGCTCACCGCGCCGGACCAGATCAACCAGCAGCACCAGGCGCCCACCCAGCAGCAGCACAACCAGCAGCTGGGCCAGCAGCACGAGCAGCAGCAGAACACCCAGCCCCACGACCAGTACGCCCAAGGCACCGGCTACGGCATCGGTCACCAGCAGCCGCTCGGCTCGGTCGCCCCGCCGCCGAACGGCTCCGCACCGATCGGCTCGCCGACCGACGCCCAGGGTGAGGCGCGGCTGAACCCGAAGTACACGTTCGAGACGTTCGTCATCGGCAGCTCGAACCGCTTCGCGCACGCCGCGGCCGTCGCGGTCGCCGAGGCGCCGGGCAAGGCGTACAACCCGCAGCTGATCTACGGCGACTCCGGTCTGGGCAAGACCCACCTGCTGCACGCCATCGGGCACTAC